>DASVUK010000145.1:0-3848 GCA_036387095.1 Pseudomonas sp. | reverse complement strand
AAAGGACAACTGCATCATCGTCTGCTCCATCGAAAACTTCGATCCGATGGGCGTCCACACCGGCGACTCCATCACTGTTGCGCCAGCCCAGACGCTGACCGACAAGGAATACCAGATCATGCGTAACGCCTCGCTGGCGGTACTGCGTGAGATCGGCGTTGAAACCGGCGGCTCCAACGTCCAGTTCGGCATCTGTCCGGACACTGGCCGCATGGTTGTGATCGAGATGAACCCGCGTGTATCGCGTTCCTCGGCACTGGCTTCGAAAGCAACAGGTTTCCCTATCGCTCGCGTCGCAGCCAAGCTTGCCATTGGTTACACCCTCGACGAGCTGCAAAACGAAATCACCGGTGGCAAGACTCCGGCGTCCTTCGAGCCGTCCATCGACTACGTGGTGACCAAGCTGCCGCGCTTCGCCTTCGAAAAATTCCCCAAGGCTGACGCGCGCCTGACCACGCAAATGAAATCGGTCGGCGAAGTCATGGCCATCGGCCGCACCTTCCAGGAGTCCCTGCAGAAAGCTCTGCGCGGCCTTGAAGTAGGTGTCAGCGGTCTGGATCCGAAACTGGATCTGGCCAACCCGGAAAGCATGGGCGTGCTCAAGCGCGAACTGACCGTGCCGGGCGCCGAGCGCATCTGGTACGTCGCGGATGCATTCCGTGCTGGCATGACTGTCGAAGAAATCTTCGCCATGAACATGATCGACCCTTGGTTCCTGGTGCAGATCGAAGATCTCATCAAGGACGAAGAGAAGATCAAGACTCTGGGCCTGGCAACCATTGATCGCGATCTGATGTATCGCCTCAAGCGCAAAGGTTTCTCCGATGCGCGTCTGGCCAAGCTGCTGGGCGTTACCGAGAAAAACCTGCGTCGCCATCGTCACAAGCTTGAAGTGTTCCCGGTCTACAAGCGCGTTGATACTTGCGCCGCCGAGTTCTCGACGGACACGGCTTACATGTATTCGACGTATGAGGAAGAGTGCGAAGCCAATCCGACGACCCGCGACAAGATCATGATCCTGGGTGGCGGACCTAACCGTATCGGCCAAGGCATCGAGTTTGACTATTGCTGTGTGCACGCGGCACTCGCCCTGCGCGAAGACGGGTACGAGACCATCATGGTCAACTGCAACCCGGAAACCGTGTCCACCGACTACGACACCTCTGATCGCCTGTACTTCGAACCAGTGACCCTGGAAGACGTGCTGGAAATCGTCCGCGTTGAAAAGCCGAAAGGCGTGATCGTCCAGTACGGCGGTCAAACCCCGTTGAAACTGGCTCGTGCTCTGGAAGAAGCCGGAGTGCCGATCATCGGCACCAGCCCTGACGCCATCGACCGTGCGGAAGACCGTGAACGTTTCCAGCAAATGGTCGAGCGGCTCAATCTGCGTCAGCCACCAAACGCTACCGTGCGCAGTGAAGATGAAGCGATTCGTGCTGCCGGTAAGATTGGTTACCCACTGGTAGTGCGTCCTTCCTACGTGCTGGGTGGTCGGGCGATGGAAATCGTCTACGAAGAAGAAGAACTCAAGCGCTACCTGCGTGACGCGGTAAAGGTGTCCAACGACAGCCCTGTTCTGCTCGATCACTTCCTGAACTGTGCCATTGAGATGGATGTCGACGCGGTCTGCGACGGCACCGATGTTGTCATTGGCGCGATCATGCAGCACATCGAACAGGCTGGCGTTCACTCCGGTGACTCAGCATGTTCGCTGCCTCCGTATTCGCTGCCAGGTCATATCCAGGACGAGATGCGCGAGCAGGTGAAGAAAATGGCCCTTGAGCTGGGTGTAGTCGGCTTGATGAACGTGCAGTTGGCGTTGCAGGGTGAAGACATCTACGTCATCGAAGTGAATCCGCGCGCGTCCCGTACCGTGCCGTTCGTTTCCAAGTGCATCGGTGTTTCCCTGGCAATGATCGCAGCGCGCGTGATGGCTGGCAAAACCCTGAAAGAGCTGAATTTCACCAAGGAGATCATCCCTAATTTCTACAGTGTGAAAGAGGCAGTCTTCCCGTTCGCCAAATTCCCTGGTGTTGACCCGATCCTTGGGCCAGAGATGAAATCTACGGGTGAAGTCATGGGTGTGGGCGATACCTTCGGCGAGGCCTTTGCCAAAGCTCAGATGGGCGCCAGCGAAGTCCTGCCAACCGGTGGTACTGCGTTTATCAGCGTGCGTGACGACGACAAACCTCTGGTTGCGGGTGTTGCTCGCGACCTGATCAACCTGGGTTTCGAAATTGTCGCAACGGCGGGCACCGCCAAGCTTATCGAAGCGGCCGGCCTTAAGGTTCGTCGCGTCAATAAGGTGACCGAAGGCCGTCCGCATGTGGTTGATATGATCAAGAATGATGAAGTTACGCTGATCATCAATACTACCGAAGGGCGTCAGTCGATCGCTGATTCCTACTCTATCCGTCGTAATGCCTTGCAGCACAAAATCTACTGCACCACTACTATTGCTGCGGGTGAGGCTATCTGTGAAGCGCTCAAGTTCGGTCCGGAAAAGACCGTACGTCGCTTGCAGGATCTACATGCAGGGTTGAAGGCATGATCAAATATCCAATGACCGTCCAGGGCGCCCGCGCCCTTGAAGAAGAACACGCTCACCTTACCAAGGTGGTTCGTCCCAAACTCAGTTCGGATATCGGCACTGCACGAGAACTGGGCGATTTGAAGGAAAACGCCGAATATCACGCTGCTCGTGAACAGCAAGGCATGGTTGAGGCGCGCATCCGTGATATCGAAGGGCGGATGCAGAACGCTGTAATAATCGACGTGACGACGATCGAGCCTACTGGCAAGGTGATTTTCGGCACGACTGTAGAGATCGCGAACGTCGAAACCGATGAACGCGTCACTTATCAGATCGTTGGCGAAGACGAAGCAGACATCAAGAAAGGCAAGATTTCAGTGGGTTCGCCCATTGCTCGTGCCTTGATCGCCAAGGAAGAGGGTGATGTCGTGGTCGTCAAGACGCCTGGCGGCGTAATCGAGTACGAGATTGTCGAAGTCAACCACATTTGAGATGACGCGCTCCCTTTCAATGGGCGCGATCATCTGGCAGCTCACCCAGACACTTTGGGTGGGCGGTCTGGTTTTGCTGCATCTGGCAATGCTGACGGTGTTGGACCAAACCGGTCTGGCGCCGCTGTTGATACACGAGTTCGCTAATTTTTCAGGTGCAGTGTTGGTAGGTTTCGCGGCGGTATGCGCGATGCTCCAGATGGCGGTTCTGGTGATTGCAGAAGGTGTTTCAAGTGTATCGCTTGATCTGCGAGGTCAGCTTTTGCTGATTGCCGTATCGGCCTCAGCCACCTATTTCGGACTGCGTCACTGGCTACCCGATGCGTTGCATCTGCAGTTGGTGAGCTATCTGGTGCTGGGTTTGTCCGGATTGCTGCTGGTACTGCAACCGGTGCCGGGAAGGAGCGCCAGGGCGCGCTAGCGCGGCCCTGGCATGTTTCTTTAAACGGCGCGGTGGACGTTGGACAGCAGCTTGTTTACCTTTGGATTCTTGCGATAGATCAGTGCCATCTTGCCGATGACCTGGACGAGATCCGCTTTTCCTGCCTTGCACAGTTCTGCAATGGCTTGAAGACGGCTTTCGCGTTCGAGGATATTGAGTTTGATTTTAATCAGCTCGTGATCGCCCAATGCGCGTTCAAGCTCTGCTAACACACCTTCAGTCAAACCATTGTCAGCCACGATCAATACCGGTTTCAGATGGTGGCCAATGGATTTGTACTGTTTCTTCTGCTCCTGAGTGAGCGGCATAATCTGACCCCTGCGTCTGATCTTGTAAAAAGCGGCGGCCAGTTTACCCGAGCGAGTCCGGGACCGCCCAGTTA
>DASVUK010000144.1:0-15526 GCA_036387095.1 Pseudomonas sp. | reverse complement strand
CCTGGTCGAAGGCTGGAATTTCCGTCAGGTGCGTGCCGCTTTGGCGAAGCAGCCCAAGCTTGAGCAGGCCCTGACAGGCTTGAGCGACAACGAGCTGATGGCCAAACTGGGTCATCCCGATGTCTATCCCGAAGGCCGCTTTTTTCCTGACACCTATCGCTATGTGCGCGGCATGACCGACGTCGAGCTGCTCAAGCAGGCTTACAACCGGCTCGATGAAGTGCTGGACGAGGAATGGGCCAAGCGGGCTGCGGATGTTCCCTATACCGATCCGTATCAGGCGTTGATCATGGCGTCGCTGGTTGAAAAAGAGACCGGTGTTCCTCAGGAGCGCGGCCAGATTGCCGGGGTTTTTGTCAGAAGGCTGCGTTTGGGGATGCTTCTGCAGACCGACCCGACGGTTATCTATGGCCTGGGCGAGCGATACAACGGCAAGTTGACTCGCGCACACCTGAAGGAGGCAACGCCCTACAACACCTATGTGATCGCGGGGTTGCCGCCAACGCCAATTTCTCTGGTGGGTCGAGAGGCTATTCATGCCGCGCTGAACCCGGTTTCGGGCAGCAGCCTTTACTTCGTCGCCCGAGGCGACGGCAGTCATGTGTTTTCTGCGGATCTGGATGCCCATAACGCGGCTGTTCGCGAGTTCCAGCTCAAGCGCCGTGCCGATTATCGTTCCAGCCCGTCGCCGGTTCCGGCCGTACCGCCGGTCATAAACCCGCTTGTCCCTGTGCCTGCCACGGTTGTACCGGATTCAGCCGCCGTTCCTGAAATGGCACCTGAGGCCTCATCTGCCCCGGAAAAACCTTCAGCCCCGGAGCCGGATGCTGCCCAAGGCGATCAAAGCCCGAAATGAATGTGAGTGAGGACTGCTTGTGACTGGCCTGTTTATTACCCTTGAAGGTCCGGAAGGTGCAGGCAAGAGCACCAACCGTGAATACCTGGCCACCCGCTTGCGCGACGAAGGCATTGATGTAGTGCTGAGCCGCGAACCGGGCGGCACGCCTCTGGCCGAGCGGATTCGTGAGCTATTGCTGGCGCCCAGCGACGAATCCATGCATGCCGATACCGAACTGCTGCTGGTATTTGCCGCCCGCGCCCAGCATCTGGCACAGGTGATTCGCCCGGCTTTAGCGCGTGGCGCCATTGTTTTGTGCGATCGGTTTACCGATGCGACTTACGCTTATCAAGGCGGCGGTCGTGGCTTGTCTCACGAACGCATTGCTGCACTGGAAAACTTCGTTCAGGGCGATCTGCGTCCCGACCTGACCCTGGTCTTCGATTTGCCGGTTGAGATCGGTCTGGCCCGCGCCTCGGCGCGAGGTCGGCTGGATCGTTTCGAGCAGGAAGGACGTACGTTTTTCGACGCTGTGCGCGGTACTTATTTGAAAAGAGCAAAGGCTGACCCTGCCCGCTACCGCCTGGTGAATGCGGCGCTGTCGTTGCCTGAAGTCCAGCAATCGCTCGATACGCTGTTGCCACAAATACTGGAGCTGTACCGTGGCTGAGGCCTATCCCTGGCAGGAAGCGCTCTGGCAGCAGATGGCCGGGCGGTCTCAACACGCTCATGCCTATTTGCTGCATGGCCCGGCCGGGATCGGCAAGCGGGCGTTGGCCGAGCGGTTGATGGCCAGTCTGCTGTGTCAGCGGCTTGAGGGGCTCGATGCCTGTGGTCAGTGCAAGTCCTGTCTGCTGCTCGCTGCCGGCAGTCATCCGGATAATTACGTGTTGGAGCCTGAAGAGGCCGACAAGGCGATCAAGGTCGATCAGGTTCGCGATCTGGTGAGTTTCGTTGTGCAAACCGCGCAAATGGGTGGGCGCAAAGTGGTTTTGATCGAGCCGGTCGAGTCCATGAACATCAACGCCGCCAACGCCTTGCTCAAAAGTCTGGAGGAGCCGTCGGGCAACACTGTGTTGTTGCTGGTTAGCCACCAGCCGAGCCGCTTGCTGCCGACGGTCAGAAGCCGTTGCGTCCAGCAGGCGTGTCCGCTGCCAAGCGAGGCCATGAGCCTGGCCTGGCTCGCCGATGCTTTGCCAGCCTGTACCCAGGAAGAACGTAACGAACTGTTGGTCCTCGCCGCCGGTTCGCCATTGGCGGCTGTCAGCCTTCAGGCGCAGGGCGTTCGCGAGCAGCGTGCCCTGGTGGTCGATGGAGTCAAAAAATTGCTCAAGCAGCAGCAGTCACCGACGCAGTTGGCCGAAGGCTGGAAAGATATTCCATTGTTGCTGCTGTTCGACTGGTTCTGCGACTGGTCCCACCTGATCCTGCGTTATCAGCTTACCGAGGACGAAGAGGGCTTGGGTCTGGCAGATATGCGCAAAGTACTGCAGTACATGGCGCAGAAATCGAATCAGGGTAAGGTGCTGGATATTCAGGACTGGATACTGGCCCAGCGTCAGAAAGTCATGGCCAAAGCCAATCTGAACCGTGTTCTGCTGCTCGAAGCTTTATTGGTACAGTGGGCGGGCCTGCCGCCGCAACGCTAGGCTGTATTCATTGGAATCCTGAGGAGTTGAGATGAGCTTGCCGCTGAATTCAGGTCCGCGTAACGGTATTTTGTCCCTGACCATCAAGGACAAGTCCGTTCTTTACGCCGCTTACATGCCGTTCATGAGGAACGGCGGATTGTTCATTCCCACCAGCAAAAGCTACAAGCTGGGGGATGAAGTGTTCATGCTCCTCAATTTGATGGATGAGCCGGAGAAGGTTCCCGTTGCCGGCAAGGTGACCTGGATAACCCCGAAGGGCGCGCAAGGTAATCGCGCGGCGGGTGTCGGGGTGCAATTCAACGACGGCGACAATACCGCTCGCAACATGATCGAAACCTATCTGGCCGGTGCTTTGAAGTCCGACCGTCCTACCCACACGATGTAGATAAACATTGCCATGCTCGTAGATTCCCACTGCCACCTCGACCGTCTGGACCTTGCCGAACACGCGGGTTCTCTCGATGCCGCCCTTGAAGCAGCTCGCGGCAGAGGCGTCGGGCATTTTTTGTGTATTGGAGTCAGTGCGGACAACGCAGGCGCGGTGAAAGCCTTGGCTGAGCGTTATGACGACGTCGATTGCTCGGTGGGTATTCACCCGCTGGATTTGAAGCCCGGTGAAGCGCCAGCCCTGGAATGGTTGCTGGGGGAGCTGGATCACCCTCGGGTGGTTGCTATCGGCGAAACCGGTCTTGACTACCACTACGAGCCTGAAGCAGCCGACTTGCAGCAGGCCTCGTTCCGTTTGCACCTGCAAGCAGCCAATGTCACGGGCAAGCCCGTCATCGTGCATACCCGTGGCGCTCGCGCCGACACCCTGACGCTTCTGCGTGAAGCGGCGCTGCCTCAGGGCGGAGTCCTGCATTGTTTCACCGAAGACTGGGAAATGGCCAAAGCGGCGCTGGACCTGGGCTTTTACATTTCCTTGTCGGGCATTGTCACGTTCCGCAATGCCGACGCTTTGCGCGATGTGGCGCGCCAGGTCCCCGCGGATCGTCTGCTGGTGGAAACTGATTCGCCCTATCTGGCGCCGATCCCGTATCGGGGCAAGCCGAACCTGCCACAGTACGTGCGCGAAGTTGCCGAGTTTCTGGCCATGCTACGCGGCGAGTCTTACGAACGTTTCGCCCAGATCACCACGGACAACTTTGCACGGCTGTTCCCGCTGGCGCACCTCAAGCGCTGATTTTCGCTGGCCTGAATTGCGGGCAAAAAAAACCCGGGTTCTGGGGGGTGAATCCGGGTTAAGACCATTAGGAGTAAAACAAAGGTGCGCCATCCATCGGCACCTTTACTGGCGTGTCATTTGGGGGGTATGCAACGCCAACGTCTTAAGTATTGGTCAGGATTGCAAAGCGTCCAGTGGCTTCTGTTCAGTTTTTAAACAGATTTGGAATAGCCGGGCGACTGCTGAGTCCGCAATTGGCACATTGGCGACGACGGGCAAGGTTTTACGCCTCAGGATGGCGATTCTGCCTTTTGGGTTAACAAACCGCGCCATGGTCGGATGATCCGTGCAATTTCGTGCAAGTTAGGCATAATACCCGGCTTCGATTTTGACCCCTACAGACCTTCTTATGCAGAAAGAACCTCGTAAGGTCCGTGAGTTTCGTCGCCGCGAGCAAGAAATTCTCGACACCGCGCTCAAGCTGTTCCTCGATCAAGGTGAAGACAGCGTCACCGTCGAGATGATTGCTGATGCCGTCGGTATCGGCAAAGGCACGATCTACAAGCACTTCAAGTCCAAGGCGGAGATCTATCTGCGCCTGATGCTCGATTACGAACGCGATTTGAACGAGCTCCTGCATTCGGCGGATGTCGACAAGGACAAGGAAGCCCTGTCCCGTGCGTATTTCGAGTTCCGCATGCGCGATCCCCAGCGTTATCGCTTGTTTGACCGACTGGAAGAAAAGGTCGTCAAGGGCAATCAGGTGCCGGAGCTGGTCGAGGAACTGCACAAGATTCGTGCCTCCAACTTCGAGCGTCTGACGCTGCTGATCAAAGGCCGCATAACCGAAGGCAAGCTTGAAGACGTTCCACCTTACTTTCACTATTGCGCCGCCTGGGCCTTGGTCCATGGTGCGGTGGCGCTTTACCACTCGCCGTTCTGGAGTAATGTTCTGGAAGATCAGGAAGGCTTTTTCCAGTTCCTGATGGATATCGGTGTGCGCATGGGCAATAAACGCAAGCGCGATCCGGACGCGATTCCCGATCTCAATCCCGACCCAGCGGGCAGTTGAGGCGTTTCCAGGCCCACTGCGCGGTTAATGACGTTCTTCGCCCATGATGGCGCGGAAGCTGCATCCGACGACCATTCGCCGGTTTTCCGTCACCGGCACTTGGGAGGAAGTGATGCGTAGCCTGGTTTTGCTACTGGCGCTGTTGGCGTTGAATGGTTGTATGAGTGTCAGCGATCTGGGCCAGGGCGCTCATGATCAATTCAGTGACGCCGGTTTGCTCGATCACAGTGAAACCCGACGTATCAGCAACTGGCGTCTACAGCCCGACTCCTTCATCTATATTGCTCAGGGTGCGTTCGCGCCGCCGGGCAGTGCTTACCCAAGACCTAATGTCGTGGCTGAAGAAGCCTTCAATGGCTTCATCGAATACTTCCCCATGGTTCGCCGCGCCCGTGGCCCGCTGGGCCTGGATGAGGCGATGAATGAAGCCCGTTCCGCAGGCGCGCATTATCTGCTCTACACCCGTTTCGCCAAGGCTGACGACCGAATCGGTAACACCGACGAGTGGTCCGACCAGGAAGCGCTGGATCGTCTGGGTATAGACAGTGGCGTTATCCAGTTGATGCTCATTGAAACCAGCACGCGATACCTGATCGACAGTGCGCGAATTCGGAGCCGCGGCGGATTGCTGACACTGCACGACACCCGTCCACAGGATTTGCTTGGTCCGCCTCTTGAGGACTACGCTCGGAGTCTGTTGGGCGTAAGCCGCTAAGGAGAGACACATGAGTGACGCAGGCAAGGCCAATGATCTGTTCGCGCAGATCCCGAAATCCAAAGGCTTGCCGCCTGTTCATTTATGGAACCCGGATTTCTGCGGCAACATTGATATGCGTATTGCGCGAGATGGCACCTGGTATTACCTGGGGACCCCTATTGGGCGTAAACCCATGGTTCGGCTGTTCTCCACGATCATGCGGCGCGACGGCGATGATTACTTCCTGATTACTCCAGTGGAGAAAGTGGGCATCACGGTTGATGACGCGCCATTTGTGGCCGTGGCGCTGGAAGTGCAGGGCGAGGGCGAGCAACAGATCTTGCGCTTCACCACCAATGTCGAAGATGTCACGCAAGCCGGGTCCGAGCATCCGCTTCGGGTGATTATCGACCCTCGGACCGATGAACCTGCGCCCTATGTTCATGTGCGGGTCAATCTTGAAGCGCTGATCCATCGCAATGTTTTCTACCAGTTGGTGGAGTTGGCCGTGCCTCGTGATATCGACGGGCAGCGCTGGCTGGGGGTCTGGAGTGACGGCGTATTCTTCCCGATCGGCGTCGAGCCCTGAGCGGGGTACCTGTCGCCGTTTTTTCGCTTCAATTGCCTGCCTGCTGCACGACGGTTAAAGTGCCGCTCCCGATTTTCCTGAGGTTTTTGCATGAGTCAGTCCTTTGACATCGCCGTGATCGGCGCCACCGGTACTGTCGGCGAAACCATCGTCCAGATTCTGGAAGAACTCGATTTTCCGGTTGGCCAACTGCACCTGCTCGCCAGCATTGAGTCAGCAGGTCATTCCGTTCCCTTCCGGGGCAAGAACGTGCGGGTCAAAGAAGTCGACGAATTTGACTTCGGCAAAGCTCAGATTGCGTTTTTTGCTGCGGGTCCGGCCATTACTCGCAGTTATGCCTCGCGCGCAGCGACCGCAGGTTGTTCGGTGATTGATTTGTCGGGCGCACTGCCCGCCGCAGAGGCGCCCAGCGTGGTTCCGGAAATCAATGCGCGGCTGATTGAATCTCTCGGTAAACCTTGCCAGGTAGCCAGCCCAAGCGCTTCGGGCACTGCTATCGCGCTGACGCTTGCACCGCTGCGTCGAATACTCGACATCGAGCGTGTCAGTGTCACCGCATGTCTGGCAGTGTCCAGTCAAGGTCGCGAAGGCGTGGCCGAACTGGCCCGTCAAACCACCGAACTATTGAATATTCGTCCGCTGGAACCGCGCTTTTTTGACCGGCAAGTGGCATTCAATCTGCTTGCCCAGGTTGGCGCGCCGGACGCGCAAGGCCACGCACCGCTTGAGATTCGTCTGGTGGCGGAGTTGCGAGAGCTTCTGGGGCTGCCTTTACTCAAAGTGTCGGCCACTTGCGTGCAGGCTCCGGTTTTTTTTGGCGACAGCTTCGTCGTGTCGTTGCAGGCGTCGAAGCCTGTTGACCTGAAAGCCGTCAATGCGGCACTGGAAGCTGCGTCCGGGATTGAGCTGGTGGATGCTGGTGATTATCCGACTGCTGTCGGCGATGCCGTAGGTCAGGATGTTGTTTATGTAGGACGAGTGCGCAGCGCAATAGACGATCCGTCTGAGCTGAATCTGTGGATTACGTCTGACAATGTGCGAAAAGGCGCGGCGCTCAACGCTGTGCAGGTCGCGCAATTGTTGATAAAAGACTATGTGTAAAAGATACTTCGCCAGTGACGTTTTCACACCGCCTGAACTTTAAGCATCTTTCTAGCCAGCGTGTGTCATCGATCTCTGAGATGTCTGCTTGGACACCCAATGCATGCTTTACCTTCTCGGGTACCGGGGAGTTTTTAAACAAGGGATGGGCTATGGTTCAGGTTCGCAAACTGGTATTGGCAATTGCTGCCGCTTCGGCGTTGTCATCAGGCATGGCGCATGCGCTGGGGCTCGGGGAGTTGTCGGTCAAGTCGACCCTGAATCAACCGCTCGTAGCCGAGATTGAATTGACGCAGGCACAGGGCTTGAATGCGGCGCAAGTGGTGCCAAGTCTGGCGACCACTGCCGACTTCGCCCAGGCTGGCGTCACCCGGCAGGCCTTTCTCAACGACCTCACGTTTACCCCGGTCATCAATGCCAGTGGCAAAAGCGTTCTGCGTATTACCTCCAGCAGGCCGGTGCGTGAGCCCTACGTGAAGTTTCTGGTGCAGGTGCTTTGGCCTAATGGCCGTTTGCTGCGTGAATATAGCCTGTTGCTGGACCCGCCCAAGTTTTCCCCGGAAGCTGCGGCCGCTGCCGCAGCGACGCCGCAACTACCGGCGACTGCTCCGGCGCCGGTTGCACCTGTGGCTGAAACACCTGCGCCTGCACCGGCCCCCGAGGCTGCACCGGCCGTTGATGCCAAGCCCGCGCAATACACCACCACGAATAACGACACGCTGTGGGAAATCGCAGAGAAGGTACGCAATGGTGGAACCGTCCAGCAAACCATGTTGGCCATTCAGGCGCTCAATCCCGACGCCTTTATCGGCGGTAACATCAATCGGCTGAAGAAAGGCCAGGTGTTGCGCCTGCCCAATCCGCAGCAGACCACTACACTGCCCCAGCCTCAGGCCGTGGCGCAGGTCGCCGAGCAGAATCAGGCCTGGCGCCAGGGACGCCGTTTGCCGTCAGGCACCCGGCAGATCGATGCCACACGTCGTGATCGTGCGGGTGCCGCGCCGTCCAAAGTTGCGCCAAGCGACAGCCTGAGTCTCGTAGCTGCCGGCTCAAGCTCTGCCAAAGGGGCGGCAGGTGACAAGGATTTGAGTAACAAGCTCGCGGTGGCTCAGGAAAACCTCGATACCGCGCGTCGTGACAATGCCGAGCTGAAAAGCCGGATGAACGACTTGCAGAGCCAGCTGGATAAAATGCAACGCCTGATTCAGCTCAAAAGCGATCAATTGGCCAAGATGCAGGCCGCAGGCGCGACCGTTCCACCCGTGCAGGCCGACCCGGTTCTTCCGGCTGCGCTGGTTGCAGCGCCAGTCGCTGCTGGCGCTGCCGCCAAGCCGCCGGGGGAGATAGCGCCCGAAGATGCATTGCCCGCGGGCGCGGCTCAAGTCACCTCACCGGCGGCGGAACAGCCGCTGGTCGTGGACCCGGTCGCGGTTCAGGATGCCGATTCGGATAATGCATTCAAGCTACTGCTCAATAACCCGATCATCCTTGGATTGATCGGTGGTGCGGTCGTGCTGCTTCTGCTTTTGTTGATGCTGTTCCTGGCACGCCGCCGCAACGCCAGGGCAGAGGCCGAGAAGCACCGTCGAATGGCGCGTGCCCTGGCCGAAGAGTCGGACTTCGTTTCCGACATGGATATGGAAGTGCCGTTAGCCAGCTTCGACGGACTGGATGTTGCATCACCTAACGTGAAAATGGCCCCGATGGGCAGTGCAAGCGCAGATCCTGCTCGCGAGCGTCCGGCTGATCCGTTGGTTCAGGCGGAGATTCATATCGCTTACGGCCGGATGAATCAGGCCGTCGAGCTGCTCGAAGAGTCGTTGAAAGAAGATCCAAGCCGAAATGATATTCGTCTGAAACTCATGGAAATCTACGCCGAGCAAGGTAACAGCAAGGCTTTTGCTATCCATGAGCGGAAATTGGTGGCTGGGGGAAAGCATCACGCTGAGGTCGAGCAGCTCAAGAGTCGTTACCCGGCCATGATTACCGCAGCTGTCGTCGCAGCTGCCGCAACCGCCAGTGCTGCCGCCGTCGCTGCAGAGCTGGATGCCAAATACGTCGAGGAGTTGTTGCTGGATGAGCCAGAGCCAGAGCCGCAACCGGCTGTCGTGCCGCCGGCGCCAGAATCTGTTAGCGATGTAGACGACTTTGATCACGATTTCGATCTAAGTCTGGATGATCTTGAAGAGGCGTCTCCAGCGCAGGTCACCAATCCGACCGATGTGCATGGTCTGGATCTGGATGCGCCGGATTTATCGACGGCTGACGACAGCGACGATGAACTCAGTTTCGAGTCGGTGTTGAAGCAGCAGAACGAAGCCAAGGCTGCGAGCGCGCCAGACGATCTGGCCGACTTTGATCTGGATATCTCCGAAGACGAGCCGGTTCTGAATGCCGAAGATGATTTCTTGCTCAGTCTTGAAGAGCAACCGTTGAATTTGGGCGAGTCGCCGCCTCCACAACCAGCCGATGATCTGGACCTTCCGGACGATTTTGACCTGTCGCTGGCGGATGAAATCGAGACTGATCAAGCGACTCAGGCCTTTGCCACCGAAATTGATGATGTGAATGCAGAGTTGGACCGACTCGCGCAGAATCTCGAACAGCCGCCCATGGCCAAGCCGTTCGAGGCGCCAAGCTTCACTGCCGAAGACGCTGCCACGCTTGACGATGACGAACCCGAGTTTGACTTCCTGTCAGGCACCGATGAAGCGGCCACCAAGCTCGACCTGGCACGTGCCTACATTGAGATGGGTGATGCCGACGGTGCGCGAGACATTCTGGATGAGGTTGTGACGGAAGGGGATGACGGTCAGAAGTCTGAAGCCAGGGACATGCTGAGTCGTCTGGCCTGATTGTTCTGCGCTGGATTGCAACGGCCGCTCTTGCGGCCGTTTGCATATCAGCGCAAGTGCATGAGCGCGGGCTGTCATGAGTGTGGACGAACTACGGGATCTGGCGAGAGGGCCGCGGGTAGTGGGTGAGGGCCGCCAGCGCTCCGTCGCTCAGGTTTTTTAAACTTCCATGAAGACTCTTTCAATTGTTTCCTGAAAACGGGTTTGCATCGCATAACACGTCAGATATCGCTTTTGGAGGAATTTGATGAATCAGTTCGCGCCACGAAATCAAATTACAAAATAGTAGCGCGCATATCATTTACATAACGGTTCGCTTCGAGAGTTCATACTTATGGATTTGCCTGATTGCCGGTGTTCGTAGCCAGTGCGTCAAACATCTATTTCCAAAGATGTGTCTTTTGCTCACGGCCGGCTGTGTGCCTGACCCAGATACATGCGCAGAGCGTAGCGCCTAAGCGATCCTCACAAAGCCAGTCAAGTATGGCCTTGGCCGGGAAGACGGTCGACCTGTCTAACTGGAGCCCGCATGGGCACGCTGGTGAGCGACATCGGGCAGCCGCCGATATTTCTTTCTACATATAGGTACTGGGCAGAAATGCCATCTAATCGTTTGCGTAACTAAAAGCAGGCCCCGCGTGGTACTTGGGCTTCAGGCCCGTATAATGGGCGCCATTACGGAAACGACATTGGCTTAACTCATTGAAAATTATCAAGACTTCGGCAGACGAAATGGCCGCCGCCGGTTTCTCCAGAATTGCACTCGGTGTCGAATACAAGGGCTCTCGCTACTGTGGCTGGCAGCGGCAGGCTTCCGGTGTGCTGACGGTTCAGGAAACCCTGGAGAACGCACTCTCCAAGGTCGCGGATTCACCGGTTTCGCTGATGTGCGCGGGGCGCACCGATGCGGGCGTGCATGCCTGTGGCCAAGTGGTGCATTTCGACACCCAGGCCAATCGATCCATGAAAGCCTGGGTCATGGGCGCAAATATCAATCTGCCCCATGATGTAAGTGTGACGTGGGCCAAGGTGATGCCGGCGGATTTTCATGCGCGCTTCAAGGCCATCGCCCGACGCTATCGTTATGTCATCTACAACGATCAGATTCGTCCCGCCCATCTGGGCCAGGAAATCACCTGGAATCATCGTCCCCTCGACGCTGAGCGAATGGCGCTGGCTGCTCAGTATCTGGTGGGCACCCATGATTTCAGTGCGTTCCGGGCCGGGCAGTGTCAGGCCAAGTCGCCGATCAAACAGTTGCATCATTTGCGTGTCACGCGGCACGGCAAAATGATTGTCATCGATGTACGTGCCAATGCCTTCCTGCATCACATGGTGCGCAATATCGCGGGGGTATTGATGACCATCGGCACGGGCGAGCGTCCTGTCGAGTGGGCCCGGGATGTGCTGGAGAGCAAGGTGCGAAGAACGGGCGGCGTAACGGCGCACCCCTATGGGCTCTATCTGGTGCAGGTTGAGTACAGGGACGAGTTCCCCTTGCCTGAGCGCTATGTCGGGCCGCACTTTCTCACAGGCTTCTCGGAACTTGCCGGCTGACGCCCGGAAAAGCATTTGTTACCATCCCGAACTTTACAGAAAAGGCATGGGGTTTCTTTATATGTCAGCCGTTCGCAGCAAGATCTGCGGCATTACCCGCATAGAAGACGCTTTGGCCGCCGTTGAGGCGGGTGCAGATGCTATTGGTCTGGTTTTTTATGCCAAAAGTCCGCGGGCAGTGACCGTGCAGCAAGCGCGAGCGATCATTGCTGCATTGCCGCCGTTTGTCAGTACCGTAGGGCTTTTCGTAAATGCCAGTCCGTGTGAGCTCAATGAAACGCTCGATGCGGTGCCGCTGGATTTGCTGCAGTTTCACGGCGACGAAACGCCTGAGCAATGCGAAGGCTATCATCGTCCCTATATCAAGGCGCTGCGAGTCCAGGCCGGGGATGATATTGCCGCCAGTTGCCGTGCATATTCCGGTGCCAGCGGTATTCTGCTCGATACCTACGTTGCAGGCATTCCGGGTGGTACTGGCGAGACGTTTGACTGGGCCTTGATCCCCAGCGGGCTGAGCAAGCCGATTATTCTGGCCGGCGGCCTGACTTCCGCCAACGTGGCGCAAGCCATCGCTCAGGTCCGGCCTTATGCCGTTGACGTCAGCGGCGGTGTCGAGATGAGCAAGGGCATCAAGGATCATGACAAGATCCGGGCGTTCATGAGCGCGGTCCATAGCGCTTGATAGCCAGACGCCTGCTGATGTGACGGCTTCTGGTTGTCCACCGTCCATAACCCTGCCTGCGCGATTAGCGGCAAGGTCGAATTTGAAGTGCGCAGGTGTTGTTACACCTCGCTGAAGCTGTAGCGGTTCCACGACTGACGACGTGTTGTATGCAGGTCAGGCCAATTGCCGATCGCTGATAACGCGTTTTTCAGATCATCCAAGAATTTAGCTCAAGGGCATGCGCTAGACGTTGATTGTCTGCGTTCGAGCCACCGGTACTGGAGAAAGAAAGCATGAGCAACTGGTTGGTAGACAAGTTGATTCCTTCGATCATGCGTTCCGAGGTCAAGAAAAGCTCGGTTCCCGAAGGCCTCTGGCATAAGTGCCCATCCTGCGAGGCGGTGCTTTATCGTCCTGAACTGGAAAAGACCCTGGACGTCTGCCCCAAGTGTAATCATCACATGCGCATTGGTGCCCGGGCGCGGTTGAATATCTTCCTCGATACCGATGGCCGTGCCGAGATCGGCGCGGACCTGGAGCCCGTGGACCGCTTGAAGTTTCGCGACAGCAAGAAATACAAGGACCGTCTCACGGGGGCGCAGAAGCAGACCGGTGAGAAGGATGCGCTGATTTCCATGAGCGGTTCCTTGCTGGGTATGCCAGTGGTCGCATGTGCGTTCGAGTTCTCCTTCATGGGCGGCTCAATGGGTGCCATCGTTGGCGAGCGATTTGTACAGGCCGCCAACTATGCCCTCGAAAAACGTTGCCCGATGATCTGTTTCGCGGCATCCGGTGGCGCGCGCATGCAGGAAGCGCTGATCTCCCTGATGCAGATGGCCAAGACTTCAGCTGTGCTGGCCCGGCTTCGTGAAGAAGGCCTGCCGTTTGTCTCCGTGCTGACTGATCCGGTATATGGTGGCGTTTCCGCCAGCCTGGCAATGCTCGGCGACATCATTGTGGCGGAACCCAAGGCCCTTATCGGCTTTGCCGGTCCTCGCGTCATCGAGCAGACCGTGCGTGAAAAGCTGCCCGAAGGTTTCCAGCGTAGCGAGTTCCTTCTGGATCACGGCGCGATCGACATGATCGTGCACCGTCAGGAGCTGCGTCCGCGTCTGGGTAATTTGCTTGCGCAGTTCATGAACTTGCCAACTCCTAAATTCGTACCACCGGTACTGGAACCTATCGTTGTTCCGCCGGTTCCGGCCAACGTATGACCCCAGGTACCCTGGGCGACTGGCTCGCCTATCTGGAGCAGTTGCACCCCTCAGCCATCGACATGGGGCTGGGGCGCTCCCAACAAGTTGCACGGCAATTGGGGCTGACCCGGCCAGCGCCTCGCGTGATTACGGTCACCGGGACCAACGGCAAAGGGTCGACCTGTGCGTTTCTTGCCGCGTTGCTACAGGCTCAAGGGCTTAAAGTCGGCGTCTATAGCTCGCCCCATTTACTTCGTTACAACGAACGGGTGCAGGTGCAGGGTGTTGAGGCTACAGATATCGAGTTGTGCGATGCCTTTGCTGCTGTAGAGGCGGCGCGGGGTGATGTCACCCTGACTTACTTCGAAATGGGCACGCTGGCAGCCTTCTGGCTGTTCGAGCAGGCCGGACTTGATGTTGCCGTGCTTGAGGTCGGCCTTGGCGGTCGTCTGGATGCAGTCAACCTGATAGATGCCGATCTCGCAGTGGTGACGAGCATCGGCATCGACCATGCGGACTGGCTGGGTGATACCCGTGAGTCTGTCGCTTTCGAGAAGGCGGGTATATTCCGGGAAGACCGTCCTGCTGTATGTGGTGATCTCGACCCGCCCAAGCCATTGCTGGATCAGGCGTATGCGCTCAACTGCTCGTTGTCTTTGCGCGGTCGAGAGTTCGATGTGTCGATAACTGACCGGAACTGGAAATGGTCGGGGCGCGATGTAGGAGGGCAGCTGGTTGAGTTGCGCGACCTGCCATTGCTCGATTTGCCGATGGAAAACGCCGGTTTGGCATTGCAGGCTTATTTGCTGCTGGGTCTGGACTGGGAGCCTGAGGTGATTCGGGCCGCATTGGTCGGTACCCGCATCATCGGACGTCTGGATCGCCGTTCTTTCAACTGGCACGGCAGGCATCTTCAACTGCTGCTGGATGTAGGTCATAACCCACACGCTGCGCAATTTCTCGCGCGGCGTATGGCGCAACGCCCGGTCGCAGGCAAGCGCCTTGCGGTATTCGGTTTGCTGGCTGACAAAGAGCTTGAGGGTGTGGTTGCCGAGCTGGTCGGCAGTATCGAAAAATGGGCTGTGGCGCCGTTGCCGACTTCTCGCAGTCGTCCGGCGTCCGATCTTCAGGTAGCACTACAGAACCTTGGAGCAAAAGTGACGTCCTATCAGAGTGTTGCGTTGGCGCTGGAAGCTCAGTGCGCGCACGCGACGGCCGATGACGAAATTTTGCTGTTCGGGTCTTTTTACTGTGTTGCCGAGGCCCTGGAATGGTTGACCCGGCACGCCAAAGAGGAAGCTGCAAATGGCACTGCTGGATAACGTATTCAAACAGCGAATGGTCGGCGCACTGGTGCTTATTGCCGTGGCGGTGATCTTCCTGCCAATGCTGTTCACGCGTCAGGATGAGACGCATCGTGTGTTGGTCGACGCCCCGGCTGCTCCGCAAACACCGGCTACGCCTCAGGTCAGGGTCGATCCTGTTCCGGTTCCCGAGCCTCAGTCGCTCCCTCAGGAGCCTGTGCCGGGTGATGATGACATGAGCCCGGCCAATCAGGCCCCATCGACACCCATTGCGCCTGCGCCGCCCGCGGCCAAGCCAGTGACTCCGCCTGCCGCCATCACGCAGGCGGCTCCCGTTACCAAGCCTGCGCCCAAGCCTGCGGCACCCGCGGCACCCGCACCTGCGCAGGTGGCGACCAAGCCAGCCACGCCAAGCGGTGTCGATGCAAACGGTCTGTCGGTCAGTTGGTCAGTGCAACTGGCCAGCATGTCCAATCGCGCCAATGCCGATAATCTGCAGAAAACCTTGCGCACCCAAGGCTATAACGCCTATATCCGCACTGCGGATGGCGTAAACAGGGTGTTTGTGGGGCCTCTGATCGAGCGCGCGGAAGCCGATCGCTTGCGCGATCAGCTCGACAAGCAACAAAAGCTCAAGGGCATCGTAGTACGCTTCCAGCCCGAACGCGGCTGAAGCTTTTTCAGCGAATGTGAGACCTGCCGGTAATCCCCGCTTACCGGCAGGCTGGCGCTCTGCTAAAATGCGCCGCCTTATCTGTTCGCAGGCTCAAACGTGCCATTTACCCCGGTCGACTGGGCGATCCTCGGGATTGTCGTCATTTCTGCTCTGATCAGTC
>DASVUK010000143.1:0-90763 GCA_036387095.1 Pseudomonas sp. | reverse complement strand
CGACGCAGCTGACAAAAACCTGTATGACCTGCCGCCTGAAGAGGCCAAAGAGATCCCACAAGTTTGCGGCAGCCTGAAAGAAGCCCTGGAAGAGCTGGACAAAGGTCGTGCGTTCCTGACCAAAGGCGGCGTTTTCAGCGATGACTTCATCGACGCTTACATCGCCCTGAAAAGCGAAGAAGAAATCAAAGTGCGCACCTTCGTACACCCACTGGAATACGAGCTGTACTACAGCTGCTGATCCAGTCACGTCAGCGGTTTTGACGTACTAAAAGAGGCCTCCTTCGGGAGGTCTTTTTTGTGCCTGCGGATAACACCTTTCATCACGTTGAAGGTGGTAATTGAGCACCACACTCTTTTCAGAGTCTTCCTACATCCTTCGCGCGCCCTCTCCAATTTGTCGGGCATACACTGTTCCAGACCTTTGGAAAGGCCAAACAATATAAAGAAGGATGCCTCTCACATGATCATGAAAACGCTCTTTATCGCTGGCGTATTACTCACCGTCACGGCTTGCAAGCAGCAGCCGGGCGAACCGGAATCGACAGTCCTGCTCAAATCCACCACTTCATGGGACGGCACGCCCTACAAGGCGTACCCCGACGGCCCACCTGAGCTGACGATGCTGAAAATCCAGATTCCGCCAAAAACCACACTGAACTGGCACAAACACCCGATTCCCAATGCCGCTTACGTTGCCGCAGGCGAGCTTGAAGTGGAGACACAGGACGGCGCCAAATCGATCCGCCTGAAACAGGGTGACACCCTGGCCGAATTGGTGGATATCATGCATCGCGGCAAAACCGGCGATAACCCTGTAGAGCTCATCGTGTTTTATGCAGGTACACCGGGCGTAGCCCTGTCGGAATAACCACGCAAGCCATTGTCATTGGAGTATTCATGCGTCGAAGTCTAATCTGCCTGCTGCTGCTGTTGATTGCCTTGCCCGCGGCGGCCCAGATCTATAAATACACCGATGCCAATGGCAACACTGCCTTTACCAATCAGCCTCCGGATGGCATCAAGGCGCAGGCCATCGAGCTGCCGCCGCTTAATAGCGTAGAAACGACCAGGCCGCCGAGCCCCGTGCAGAATCAGCCGAGCGAATCACGCACGGCGACTTCCACGCCTGAGGCCGCGTACCAGATTCTTGAGCTGACGGATCTACCTTCGGGCGAAGCGCTGCGCGCCAACAACGGCACTTTTACAATGGGCGTGATGATCCAGCCCCGCCTTGCACCGGGACACCAACTGCAACTGCTGGTCGACGGTAATCTTTACGGCCAGCCGGGCAATGTCCCGCGCCTTCAGGTCGTTAATCTGGACCGGGGCGAACACAGCTTTGCGGTCGTGGTGATTGAGAAGCAAAGCATTCTCCAGCAAAGCCAGACCGTGACTCTTACAGTGCAGCGAGTTCATGTCGGCAAACCGTAAGCGCGACTTCATGCGCAGCACATGGCTCTGGCTGCTGCTCGTGATCGCCCTGCCTTCGATGGCGGACGTCTACACCTATACCGATGCGCAGGGCAATCGGGTATTCACCGACCAACCCCGCAAGAACGCCAAGCGGGTCGAGATTCTCCCCAGCAACAGCACTACGGGGGCGCCACCCAAGCGCACCGTGCAAACCAGCCCCGCCAAACCCAGGGCCAAGGCCATGTTCCGCTATGACCTGCTGAGGATTATCGTGCCAGAGCCCGACGCCACGGTACGCAGCGCAAGTGGCGAATTGATCGTCAGCGTCACCAGCGACCCGGCGCTCCAGCCCGGTCACGGCTACCGATTACTGGTCGATGGCAACCCCTACGCCGAGGCGGGACGCAGCCCGGTCTTTCCCCTAAGCAACGTTGACCGGGGCACTCATCAGCTGTCGGTGGAAATTATCGATGAAGCGGGCCGCGTCCTTGAGCGGACACCAAACCAGCCTTTCCACATGCAGCGTATCTCTCTGGCCCAAAAGCGTCTGGCGCAACCCTGCAAGACCCAAGACTACGGCGTGCGCCCGGAGTGCCCACTGAGCGACAAGCCTGAAGACAAAAGCAGCTTCCTGCCATTTTTTTAAGTACACATCCGAGGCTGGCGACTAAGCTCCATCTTGGTGCAATAAATTGCCACGCAAGGACAGGCCCATCCCATTTTGGTTCGAAAACTCACCATGCTGACGGATCAATACGGCCCACTGTCCAAAAAAAGCCCGGTTTTGCAGATTAAACGCTTCTTTTCGGAGCCTTGGTTTGGTTTTTGCAACTTCCCCGCAACAGCATTCTTTTCTGCACTGTACGCGAGCGTACCCGTGGTTTTGCCAACGCTGGAGAAGACCAACCAGCGCCTGCGATACCCGGCTCGCCTGGGTTGCAATGTGCCAAAAGAGGTCAACGACTTTAATGACTATCAGCGACGCGCTGCACCGTTTGTTACTGGACAACCTGACCACTGCCACCATTCTGCTCAACGCAGACTTGCGCCTTGAGTACATGAACCCCGCAGCGGAAATGCTGCTGGCCATCAGCGGTCAACGCAGCCATGGGCAATTCATCAGTGAGTTGTTCACCGAATCGGCGGAAGCCCTGAGCTCGCTGCGTCAGGCCGTGGAACAAGCGCACCCGTTTACCAAACGCGAGGCGATGCTCACGGCCCTCACGGGACAGACATTGACCGTCGATTATGCGGTTACGCCGATCCTCAGCCAGGGCGAGACCCTGCTGCTGCTGGAAGTCCATCCTCGTGATCGCCTGCTGCGCATCACCAAGGAAGAGGCCCAGCTGTCCAAGCAGGAAACCACCAAGATGCTGGTGCGTGGCCTGGCCCATGAGATCAAGAATCCCCTGGGCGGTATCCGTGGCGCGGCGCAGCTGCTGGCCCGCGAGCTGCCTGAAGAAAGCCTCAAGGATTACACCAACGTCATCATCGAGGAAGCCGACCGCCTGCGTAACCTGGTGGATCGCATGCTGGGCTCGAACAAGCTGCCTTCCCTGGCGATGACCAACGTGCATGAAGTGCTTGAGCGCGTCTGCAGCCTGGTCGATGCCGAGAGCCAGGGTTGCATCACGTTGGTGCGCGATTACGATCCGAGCATTCCTGACGTATTGATCGACCGCGAGCAAATGATCCAGGCGGTGCTCAATATCGTGCGCAACGCGATGCAAGCCATCAGCGGCCAGAACGAACTGCGCCTGGGCCGTATCAGCCTGCGCACCCGCGCCATGCGCCAGTTCACCATCGGTCACGTGCGCCATCGACTGGTGGCCAAGATTGAAATCATCGACAACGGCCCCGGTATTCCCGCCGAGCTTCAGGAAACCATTTTCTACCCGATGGTCAGTGGTCGCCCCGACGGCACCGGGCTCGGACTTGCCATTACCCAGAACATAATTAGTCAGCATCAAGGATTGATCGAGTGTGACAGCCATCCTGGCCACACCACGTTTTCGATCTTCCTGCCGCTGGAACAAGGAGCAGCTTCGACATGAGCCGTAGTGAAACTGTCTGGATCGTCGATGACGACCGTTCCATCCGATGGGTATTGGAAAAAGCCTTGCAACAGGAAGGCATGACCACGCAAAGCTTCGACAGCGCCGACGGCGTGATGAGCCGCCTGGCCCGTCAGCAACCCGACGTGATCATTTCCGATATCCGCATGCCCGGCGCGAGTGGCCTGGACCTGCTGGCCCGCATCCGCGAGCAACACCCGCGTCTGCCGGTCATCATCATGACCGCCCATTCAGACCTCGATAGCGCCGTGGCGTCTTATCAAGGCGGGGCGTTCGAATACCTGCCCAAGCCGTTCGATGTCGATGAAGCTGTCTCTCTGGTCAAGCGCGCCAACCAGCACGCCCAGGAACAGCAAGGCATGGACGTTGCGCCGACCTTGACGCGCACGCCGGAAATCATTGGCGAAGCGCCAGCGATGCAGGAAGTGTTTCGCGCTATCGGCCGCTTGAGCCATTCCAACATCACCGTTTTGATCAACGGCGAATCCGGAACCGGTAAAGAGCTGGTCGCCCACGCCCTGCACCGCCACAGCCCGCGTTCGGCCTCGCCGTTCATCGCGCTGAATATGGCAGCGATCCCGAAAGACTTGATGGAGTCCGAGCTGTTCGGCCATGAAAAAGGCGCGTTCACCGGCGCGGCCAACCTGCGTCGCGGTCGTTTTGAACAAGCTGATGGCGGCACGCTGTTCCTCGACGAAATCGGCGACATGCCAGCCGACACCCAGACGCGCCTGCTGCGAGTGCTGGCCGATGGCGAGTTCTATCGTGTGGGCGGTCATACGCCAGTCAAGGTCGACGTACGAATCATCGCCGCGACTCACCAGAATCTGGAAACCCTGGTGCAAGCGGGCAAATTCCGTGAAGACTTGTTCCACCGTCTGAACGTGATCCGCATCCACATTCCGCGTATGTCCGACCGTCGCGAAGACATTCCCACCCTGGCCAAGCACTTCCTCAGCCGTGCAGCCCAGGAACTGGCGGTCGAGCCGAAACTGCTCAAGCCGGAAACCGAGGAATACCTCAAGCACCTGCCTTGGCCGGGCAACGTTCGTCAGTTGGAAAACACCTGTCGCTGGATCACCGTCATGGCCTCAGGTCGTGAAGTGCATATCAGCGATCTGCCCCCAGAACTGCTGAGCCTGCCGCAAGACGCTGCGCCCGTCACCAATTGGGAACAGGCATTGCGCCAATGGGCCGATCAGGCATTGGCTCGCGGCCAGTCCAGCCTGCTGGACAGCGCCGTTCCAACATTCGAGCGCATCATGATCGAAACCGCTCTCAAACATACCGCTGGCCGCCGACGCGACGCCGCGGTCTTACTGGGTTGGGGCCGCAACACCTTGACTCGCAAGATCAAGGAACTGGGCATGAAGATCGATGGCGGGGATGATGACGACGCTGATGAAGGCTGATTAAAGCCTTCACCCAAAAGCCCAGGGTTGCGCAAGCAACCCTGGGCTTTTTATTGCCTTGCAGGCTTGTTGCCACTGTCATTTGTGACAGTTTACAGACCCGTGTTCCAATGATTAGCTGCTTGCGAAACCTCTAATACGAGGCCGCAAGGAGCTAATGGTTATGGATAACTCGTTCACTGAAACACTGCAATTTACTCCCGAAGAGCAGGCCAATAACGCCCGGCTTTTGGCTGCACTTCCGATAGCTTCATCCGTTTTCAGACGCGAGCGCATCGTGGATTACGAGGTCGTCGAGATGGCCGCGTTACTTCGTTCAGGCGATCTGACCTCCACCGAGATCACGGTTGCCTATATAAATCGCATAGGTCTATTCAACGGCACTTTTGAAACCTATGACGAAAACGGAGGCTATAACGCCTTCGTACGCATCGATACAGAGCAATCGCTGGAACAGGCCCGGCTCGCTGATCTCTGGCTGCAAAACCCCGGCGACGAACGCGGACCGGCACCACCGTTATGCGGTATCCCCATGGGGGTCAAGGATTCGATCGGCATTGAAGGACGCAAGAGCACCAATGGCTCGGAAGCGTTCAGCTTGAACATCGCACTCAAAGACGCCACGTGCGTGGCCAAACTCCGGGCACAAGGAGCTGTGCTGCTAGGGCACAATACCTGTTCGGCCTACTCCGGGAGTACGACAGGAACCTTTGCCGGGAATGCCTGGGATCCGGACCGGATTCCCGGCGGCTCCAGTCAAGGCTCAGGTGTCGCCCCGATAGCGCGCCTTGCCGCTGCATCACTTGGCGAAGAAACGGGAGGTTCGCTGATTGTTCCGACGGCCGCCAACGGAGCAAGCGGCATCAAACCTTCGCTTGGCCTCGTATCTGTCGCAGGCTTGATGCCAGGACAAAACGGGCTTGATGTCATTGGTCCTGTTTGCCGCTCAATGCGCGACGCGTCAATGATCCTTTCCGTGATTTCGGGCTCCGATCAAATCAACGATCCCCACACGTTGTCTGCCCCGATACCACTTCCCGAGTTACCCATTACCCCTCAGGATCACCCACAACCGCTACAGGGATTGACCATCGGCATACCGCAAAAAGACTGGATGCACCCCTGGAAGGTCCCTCCCGCCGATACCTATGATGTGGATTACAAAGCCGCGTTTGATCGATTCAAGGAGCAACTGACCCAGCTTGGCGCGACACTCGTGAGCTTCCCTTTTCTGGACTTGAGTGACAACCAGGACGCACCTTTCTCCGCCGTTGAAGTGCTAGGGACGCTTCCAGACAAAGACGGATATGACGTCACGATTACTCCCATGTCTGCTGTGTTTTTATCCAACCTGTATGAGACGAGACAAGGGCCAGCAATCGAAGCTTTCGCAGTGGATATCAGCCCTGAACACAGTACAGAACTTCTATTGCGCTACGATCCGGAAAACTTCTTGAAAGTTAACGGCTCCATCCCGATAGCATGGCGAGCAGAGGGTGAACGCCGTCGACGCCTGGAGCAAGCTGGCTGTCAGCAAGCACTGGACGCAAAGGGGGTGGATTTCATGATGGTGATGCCGCTGGGGGCCCATATCGGGCGGAGATTTGTAGAGGAGGGGCTTCCGAACCAGCGTGCCAATTACCCTTCACCCAATCTCCAGGGTTGGCCGATGTTGAGCTTCCCTATCGGTTATGGCGAAACCGGCGTGCCTCTGAAATTACCCATAAACGCAGCGTTCTGGGGGCCACGATTTAGCGAGGCTTTGATCATTCAGGCGGCAATCGACTTTCAGCACCACTTCCCTGACTACCATAACGACGCGCCGCCTGACCCTGTGTTCACCACTCGGCGTCCAGCGAATGTGCCTCGTGTGCAACCTGAAACCCCGGAAAACACGACCGACCCGCTCATCAGACAAAGGGCGCGCTCATGAGCCTTATCAGCAGCACGCCATTTTTTACCGTCAGATGGGAGCCGCCAGTGGCCCCGGGCCTGTTACCCACTCATCCATCCAGAGAAGACCAGCCTCTTATGGCTATTGCGTGGAGAGCCAGGCTCGGACCAACTTACTATCCGTATCGCCGACTTGATCAAGGACGCGGGGCCGGCTTTAGCCGGGAAAGCAGCAGTACTGACGACGCAAACGCATCGGATAACCACCGCCTCCCAACTCAAGCGAATCAAATCCCCTAGCGCACCAAATGCAGGAACTGCATGTGACGCTCGTATTGGTCGAGGATGTCGTTGATGACCTGCTCCTTGGTGTAACCCACCAGGTCATAATCCTGGCTGCCTTCACTCAAATGAACCTCGGCGCGGTAATAGCGACGATTGTTCAACTGCTTGGAGCCCATTCCGCCACGCGCGAACGACGGCGTGAAGAAGCCCTTCATCATCACCTGATAAATGAACGGTCGCTCCTCGCCGTGGCCGATTTCCAGACTGACGCTGTCATTGGCCGGATCAGGCTGGGCGACAACATTCAGGCCCTTTTCGGCGAATACGTTGGTCACGTCTTCGATGGCTGGACGCACGGTCTGCTCAAGGAAGCGATACACCTCATCCCTGGACGGATAATGCACGGCCTGGCTCAAACGCTGACGCCATCCGCCCCGTCGCGCACCGGAAGCCGGAGCCAACGAATACAGCTGGGCAATCTGCCGCTGCGATTCCATAAAGAACGCCTTGTGCAGGCCCCACATCATCAACAGCAGAATCAGTGAGAACGGCAGCGACGTCAGCACAACGGCAGATTTCAGCGCGTCGATGCTCCCGGAAAACAGCAAACCGCTGGTGATGAGTGCCGTCGCAACGCCCCAGAACACCCGCAGCCATTTCGGGCCATCTTCATCCGGATTGCCGCCTTTGGCGGACAACGTTGAGAGCACCACCGTGCCCGAATCCGCTGAGGTCACAAAGAACACAAAGCTGATGAACACCGTCACCGCAATGACTGTTTTGCTCCACGGATAGGTTTCCAGGAGCAAGTACAGCGTCATCGATGGATCATCTATGGCGGACTGCCCCAAGGCGACCATGCCGTGATTGATCACCTGATCGATAGCGCTGTTGCCGAAAATCGACATCCACGCCAGGGTGAAGCCCAACGGAATCAGCAGCACGCCGAAGACAAACTCACGAATGGTCCGACCACGGGAAATCCGCGCGATGAACAGCCCGACAAACGGCGACCAGGCAATCCACCAGGCCCAGTAGAACACCGTCCAGCCGCCCAGCCAGTCACTAGGTTTATCGTAGGCGTAGACATCGAAACTCTTGGTCGGCAGCGCACCAAGATAATCGCCGATGTTCTGCACCAACGTGTTGAGCAAATGCTGAGTCGGCCCGGCAAACAGCACAAAGAGCAGCAACGCACAGGCCAGCAACATGTTGATGTCGGACATGACGCGAACGCCCTTATCGACACCGGCAATTGCCACCAGAATCGCCGCGCCCATCATCAGCGTGATCAATCCGACCTGAATCCATTGGGTATGAGGCACACCGAACAGGTAATCCAGCCCCGAATTAAGGTGCAACACGCCAAAACCCATGTCCGCGCCAAGGCCGAAAATCGTCGCGATAATGCCGAAACCATCCACGGCATAGCCGATGGGGCCATTGATTCGCTTACCGATCAGCGGATACAGCGCAGAACGCAATGCCAGCGGCAAATTATGGCGATAAGCGAAATACGCCAACGCCATGCCGACGAACGCAAACACGCCCCAGCCATGCAAGCCCCAATGCAGAAACAACAGCTGCATCGCCTGACGCGCCGACTCGGTCGTCCCGCCCTCACCTTGCGGCGGCTGGAGCATGTGAGTCAGCGGTTCGGAGACGCAGAAGAAAAACAGCGTGATGCTGATCCCGGCGGCGAACAACATGCCGGCCCACGACAAATAACTGAACTCGGGCTCGTCGTGGTCGGCACCGAGCTTGATCTTGCCGTAACCAGACAAGGCGGTGACCACCACGAAGACCAGATACAAAGTCATCGCCAGCATGTAGTACCAGCCGACCGTATTGGCCGCCCAGTTCTGCGCCGCCAGCAACCATTGGCCAGAAGCCTCAGGAAACGCAATGACGACCACGCCGAAAATCAGAATAAAAGACGCCGCGAAATAAAAAACCGGCGGATTCATGCGGACCAAACCGCTGGGTTGTGAGGCAGACACACTCATGAAGACTGCGCCTCCCGATAGGGGACAAAGGCAGCAAAAAACGGGTTAAGCAAGGGTAAGCCTCCTGTTGTGAGCGGGCAGCGAACCACCGATTTATATTGAACGAGCGTTCAATTAAAACACGGAAGTGACCAAAACGGCTAATCGCGGGCCTGTGGATGCCGGCTCAAGGGAGGTTATGACGCCGGGTTTAGGGGGTTCGTTCCCGTTGCCGGTTCAAAGAATAAATAGCACTGCTACCCGCTTAGCCAGACGGTTTTGACCCGCTCGATGCGCTACAACATTTTCAGCTTTGCCCTACTTCTGCCCCCCATCATCCTGCTGCAACAAATTCGCCTGCGTCAGGTTGCACCCGGCCGGCACGCTGCGGGTCAGCCAGACGTTGCCGCCAATCGTCGATCCTTTGCCAATCGTGATGCGCCCAAGAATCGTTGCCCCGGCGTAGATCACCACGTCGTCTTCGACAATCGGATGCCGTGCATGGCCTTTTTGCAGTTGGCCATCTTCGTCTGCCGGGAAGCGTTTCGCGCCGAGGGTTACGGCCTGGTAGATGCGTACCCGCTCGCCAATGATCGCGGTTTCGCCAATGACCACACCTGTTCCGTGATCAATAAAGAAGCTGGAGCCGATCTGTGCGCCGGGGTGGATGTCGATGCCAGTAGCCGAATGGGCGATTTCCGAGCTGATCCGCGCCAACAGCGGCAGCCCGGCGCGATAGAGATGGTGGGCAATCCGATGATGAATCACCGCGAGAACCCCCGGATAGCACAGCAGCACTTCATCCACGCTACGCGCCGCCGGGTCGCCGTGATAGGCCGCCAGTACATCGGTGTCCAGCAGCGCGCGCATGCCAGGCAAGGCGCTGGCGAAGCCTTGAATCAGTTCAACAGCTCGCTCGTTCAGGCCCACGAGCTCTTCGCCCCGCTGGTGTGCGACGTAACGCAGCTCCAACCGGGTCTGGGCCATCAAGGCGTTCAAGGCAACATCAAGGGTGTGCCCGACATAGAAGTCTTCACTCTCTTCACGCAGGTCCACCGGGCCCAGACGCATGGGGAACAACGCACCACACAACGCCTCAAGGATGTCGCGCATGGCCGCCCGCGAAGGCAGCTCGCGTCCGCCATGCTCGCCACTGACTCGACCGTTTCGGGTACGCCAGTCATCTCGGGCCTGACGCAACTGGCTGACAATCTGCTGCAACTGCCAGTGGCTGGAACGCCCTTCGGCAGACGCCTCTGAAATATCGCTCACGCTGATTTCTCCTGGTTCGGACGCGGCGTTTTGTACGCTCGCCGCAGGTGCGCTCACTCTACGGCAAAGATTTAGCGTAAAAAAATAACTATTTACGTAGGGCTTCTACTCTCAAGGCATAAGACCTTATGAGTTGCCCTGTAGGAAACGTCTGCCTATAGTCCTGCGACTCTTTACGCGGCTTGACTATCACCATGATCAAACAACAGCTCGCTCGCTTTAATCGTCTGGACCTGATCACAGCACCCACTGCGCTGGAAAAACTGGAACGGCTTTCGGTTTGGGCGGGGCGTGACATCTATATCAAGCGCGACGACACCACGACGCTGGCCATGGGCGGCAACAAGGTACGCAAACTCGAATACCTGGCGGCCGATGCACTTTCCCAGGGTGCCGACACGCTGATTACGGCGGGCGCAATCCAGTCCAATCATGTGCGCCAGACAGCTGCACTTGCCGCTCGTCTGGGCCTGGGCTGTGTCGCGTTGCTGGAAAATCCTATCGCCACCGACGACGTGAACTACCTGCACAACGGCAACCGGCTTCTGCTGGATCTGTTTGATGCCAAGGTCGAGTTGGTGGAGAACCTGGATAACGCAGACGAGTTACTTGAAGCCCTCGCCGCTCGATTGGTGGCCAGCGGGAAGAAGCCTTATCTGGTGCCTATCGGTGGTTCCAGCGCCGTGGGCGCGCTGGGCTATGTACGCGCGGGGCTGGAGCTGGCGGAGCAAATCAAACAGACGGGGCTGGATTTCGCCGCTGTGGTGCTCGCATCCGGTAGCGCGGGCACTCACAGCGGTTTGGCCCTGGCGCTGGCCGAAACGCTACCCAACTTGCCCGTGGTCGGTGTAACGGTTTCCCGGACTGACGAGGCTCAGCGGCCCAAAGTGCAGAATCTGGCGAAACGCACCGCAGAACTGTTGGGTATTCCATTGCCGGCGGCTTTCAAGATAGAGCTGTGGGACGACTATTTCGCGCCGCGCTATGGCGAGCCCAATGCCGGCACCTTATCGGCAATCAAGCTGATGGCCAGTCAAGAAGGCATTTTGCTCGACCCTGTATACACCGGCAAAGCGATGTCGGGCTTGCTTGATGGCATTGGACGACAGCGATTTAACGATGGCCCGCTGATCTTTCTGCACACCGGCGGCGCACCTGCTCTGTTTGCCTATCCGGGCGTGTTTTCGAGCAGAGATGACTGATGCAGAAGCTTATTCGTTAATGGAATATCAGACGCTCTTTTAGGTATTTTGATTCATAAAGCTGGACTTCTATGATCGCCGCCATCAGGAGAGCCATCACATCCGGCAGCACCTGAAAAAAACCGAATGAATTGTGGTGCCAATTAAGCTTCGTCGGGTCCGATTCTTGCCTGACATCAACAACAAATATGGGGCTAGTCATGAATATTTCTGCAATCCGCCGTACTTTCCTGCTTTCAACCCTAAGCCTGGCGCTTGCCTCAGGCCTGATAGGTCAAGCCATAGCCGGTGATCAGCTTCAGAAAATCAAAACCGGGGGGGCCATCGAAGTAGGTCTTGAAGGCACTTATCCGCCGTTCAGCTTCTTTGACAAAGACGGCAAATTGACAGGCTTTGAGGTGGAGTTTTCCGAGGCACTGGCCAAAGAGTTAGGCGTCAAGGCCAAGCTGCAGACGATGCCGTGGGCAGGCATTCTTGCTGCGCTGGAATCCAAGCGGCTGGATGTGGTGATCAATCAGGTCACCATTTCCGAAGAGCGTAAAAAGAAATATGACTTCTCTGAGCCCTACACCATTTCCGGCATTCAGGCGCTTGTGCAGAAGAAAGACGCGACCAGGTTCAAAACCGCCAATGATCTGACTGGTGCCAAGGTCGGCGTGGGCCTGGGCACCAACTACGAGCAGTGGCTCAAGGAAAATGTCCCAGGCGCGATCGTCAAGACTTACGACGATGATCCAACCAAGTACCAGGATCTGCGTGTAGGTCGCATTGACGCCATTCTGGTCGACCGCCTCGCCGCCCTGGAACTGGTCAATAAAACCAAAGAAAGCCTGGCCGTTTCCGGCGAACCGTTCTCTCGTCAGGAATCAGGCATTGCGCTGCGCAAGGGCGAACCTGAGCTGCTGGAGGCTATCAACAAGGCGATCGATAAGCTGCGCGCTGACGGAACACTCGCGAGGCTCTCGCAGAAGTACTTCCAGGCTGACGTGACCAAATGATTGAAGAGAGCCTACAGCTCGCGCTGGATTCCGCGCCCTTTCTGATAAAGGGCGCGTATTACACGGTCTTCCTCAGTTTGGGCGGCATGTTTTTCGGGTTGCTGCTAGGTTTCGGACTGGCGTTGATGCGCCTGTCACGGCTCAAATTGATCCGTGGTATTGCCCGGGTCTACGTATCGTTCTTTCGCGGCACGCCGTTGCTGGTTCAGCTGTTCATGATCTATTACGGCTTGCCACAAGTGGGGATCGAGCTGGACCCACTACCCGCCGCACTAATCGGATTTTCGCTGAACATGGGGGCCTACGCATGCGAGATCCTCAGGTCGGCCATCAGTTCGGTCGATCGTGGCCAGTGGGAAGCGGCTGCGAGCATGGGCATGACACGTGCCCAGACGATGCGACGGGCCATTCTTCCCCAGGCCGCGCGCACAGCGTTGCCACCGCTGGGTAACAGCTTTATCTCACTGGTCAAGGACACTGCACTGGCAGCAACCATACAGGTGCCGGAATTGTTCCGTCAGGCGCAACTGATCACTGCCAGGACCTTCGAGATTTTCACCATGTATCTGGCTGCAGCACTCATTTACTGGATTCTTGCCACCTTGCTCTCACACCTGCAGAACCGTCTCGAAGCGCGAGTGAATCGGCATGACCTGGAGTCTTGAACATGATCGTGGTTGAAAACCTGACCAAGGAATTCAAGGGCCAGCAGGTACTTAAAGGTATCGACCTTCGCGTCGAAGCGGGGGAAGTCGTGGCCATCATCGGGCCCAGCGGATCGGGTAAAACCACCTTGCTGCGCTGCCTGAATTTTCTCGAAGAGCCCACCAGCGGCAAGATTATTGTTGGCGACATCGAGATTGATGGCAGCCGGCCTTTAAGTCAGCAGCAAGGCCTCATCCGTCGCTTGCGCCAACATGTCGGTTTTGTCTTCCAGAACTTCAATCTTTTCCCCCATCGCACCGCGTTGGAAAACGTCATTGAAGGCCCGGTGGTGGTCAAGAAGATGGATCGGGAGAAGGCAATGACACTGGGGCGGCAGTTGCTGGCCAAGGTCGGCCTCACAGGTAAGGAGGATGCTTACCCACGGCGATTATCTGGCGGCCAGCAGCAACGGGTGGCAATTGCCCGTGCGTTGGCGATGGAACCGGAGGTAATTCTGTTCGATGAGCCCACTTCTGCGCTGGACCCAGAGCTGGTGGGCGAAGTGCTTTCAACGATTCGCGCCCTCGCCGAGGAAAAACGCACCATGGTGATCGTTACCCACGAAATGAGTTTCGCCCGAGATGTTGCCAATTGGGTGATTTTCATCGACAAGGGTGTGATCGTCGAGCAAGGAGAAGCCAAGGAGTTGTTCGCCAATCCTAGGGAAGAACGTACACGCCAGTTTCTGGAACGAAGTCGCACCTGATCCTACAAGGCTATGTAATAAAACCAGCTCCATTCGGCGCTGGTTTTCTTTGTCTTACATTTGTACAACAATTGAACGATCCAAACCGTTGCTAGATTGCACCAGCAATTACTTGCCGAACTATCAAAATTATTAAACATAAGTTTTTCCGGGCATTGCAGTCACTAGGCCGGCGCGGTCGTCCTTACGTGCTTTGCTAACCATAAGAGTCTGTTCTCTCCTTTTTTTTCCTGTCATAAGCATAGAGATTCATATGTTGTGGTAGGAAGGGCACGCACGAATCTGTCAAAACAACACAACATGATTGTAGGAAAAATCTAATTCATCATTACACCCGCCCAACAGCGTTAACGCATATTGACAGACTCTCCGAAACACAATTAGCTCGAAGATAACAACCAATTCAAATCCAAAGTCTTATTGCAAGCTTCAATTACATACAGATTGTAATGTTTGCCTTAACTTGGAACTCTAAGGTACTTATCACCGCGCCGATTTTCGGTTGCCCGAACGACACCGGTCATTCCCGCTTCGGCGGATTAACTATTTAACTGCTAGTCACCATGAGTATTTGGATATGCCCCACAAATCTTGCAAAAACAGCGATCTAAAGCTGTTTGCACCCTACCTGCCTCAGGCTCACAAGCAAGGTATTGGCACGCGCGCCGCCGCCCATCTGTTGGTCAACATTGACCCTACCCCGAAATGGATGAAGGCGATTTGATAGAGTTGTTTTGGGATGGCTGTTACGTTGCGTCAAAACTTTTAAACAGGTCCGACATCGGATACACAATAGTCCTACGTATCCCTGAAAGTTTCCTACAAACAGGAATAATAAAAACTTACTATCGCGTCATGAAAGTTGGCGGCGCCCCCATTACATCCCCCAGCCGCAAGATCAGGGTAAAACTCGACGTGCCCGGTGGGCAGCTTCTGATTCCCAGCGAGGAGGAAAACCAGGGGCTGGCGTTGGTGTCACTACCGGACGCGGTTATCCGTCATGGCTTGGTTTCACTGTATGCAAAAACCGGTATGCCGTTGGCCATCGAACCCTATCTGAATATGGCGCCCAGCGACGAAATCACCCTGCGTTGGGGAGATGTGCGGATCGACCTTCCACCGCTGAAGGCACAGAACATCGGCAAACCGGTCAGCCTGCTTGTACCTGCGTCGTTGATTCAGGATGCTGCCCACGAACGCCAACTGGAGGTGACTTACTGCGTCATTGATCGGGTTGGCAATAACTCTCGGTGGGCGCCGGCTCGCGAGATTAATGTCAATGTTTTCTGCGATCCAAGCCGGTGACGGGTTGCCTACCGCTAAAAATGCCACTGGTACGCGCGGGTTGTTTTTGCCACAACCCGTCGTATCGTCGGCCTCTTCCCGGTGCGTAACCTGTGACCGGCTTCACATTGAGTTAGATATGCAGAGGCGTCCTACAGTGAATTGCATATCGCCCTACAAGATTCTTTAAATTGCCTGGATGCTCACTGCTAGCCTTCCCATAAGCACCGTTTTTGTTTGGGAGGTTATGCCTGTGAAGCGTAACAACACGTTGAAAATATGCATTTTGTTAATGGTTTTGGGGTCATGCCTGACTTACGCCCAGCAAGCCTGAATCCCGGAGAACTTCGCCTTCTATGCTTATTCCAAAATACTAGTTTATTTAATTTTTATGTGCCTTTACGGTATATAGACCGGACCACCGGACATCGTGATTTATCCTGCCGCAACTTGCGGTATTTGACGCGAGGTTCGAATGGTCACTTTCAGCGCTCTGCGCCCGGCATCGGATGCCCCTCAACGGGATATCGCGCCACCTTTATTGCCAGCCGTCGTATTGCGCAACGATGCCCAAGCCATCGATGCCGCTTACCGTCTGGCCAAGCTTGCCCGTGAGCAGGCGGCCCAGCGTGACGCCCAACGGCAGTTGCCCTGGTCACAGATTGAGCAGTTCACTCAAAGTGGCCTGGGCAGTATTTCCATCCCCCGTGAATTCGGTGGTCCGCAAGTTTCCTTCGTCACCATCGCCCAAGTGTTCAGCATCATTTCTGCTGCTGATCCGGCGCTGGGGCAGATCCCGCAAAACCAGTTCGGCATCCTGCACCTATTGCAGGAAAGCGCCACCCGCCAGCAGAAAGACATCCTGTTCACGAGCGTGCTGGACGGCGGGCGCATCGGCAACGCTGGACCTGAGCGAGGTACGAAAAACACGCTGGAGCTGAAGGCACGCATCACTGCCCATGGCGGAAAGTGCGTCATCAACGGTCAGAAGTTTTATTCCACCGGCGCGTTATTCGCTCACTGGGTGGCAGTCAAGGCACTCAACGACCAAGGCCGGCAAGTGATGGCTTTTGTACCCAGAGGCACAGCCGGCTTGCAGATCGTTGACGACTGGTCGGGTTTCGGCCAACGCACGACCGCCAGCGGGACGGTGCTTTTGGATAACGTGCAAATCGATGCCGCATTGGTGGTCGACAACTGGCGCCTGTCGCTGAAGCCCAACGTCCAGGGCGCCGTGTCGCAATTGATTCAGGCAGCGATAGATGCCGGCATTGCCCGCGGCGCCATTGATGACGCCATTGAGTTCGTTAAAACGCGCTCACGCCCCTGGATAGACGCCCATGTTGAACGGGCCAGCGACGATCCCTACGTCATTGCCGATATCGGCAGGCTCAAACTGGAACTTCACGCCGCCGAAGCCTTGCTGCGCGAGGCCGCTAGAGTGCTCGACGAGGTCAACGCCAAACCCGTCGATGAGTATTCAGCAGCACGGGCTTCGATTGCCGTGGCCCGGGCCAAAGTGCTGACCACTGAGGTCTCGCTGCTGGCCAGCGAAAAGCTGTTCGAACTGGCTGGCAGCCGCGCCACCCTGGCCGAGTTCAACCTGGACCGTCACTGGCGTAACGCCAGGGTGCATACCCTCCACGATCCGGTGCGCTGGAAATATCACGCCGTCGGAGCGTGGCATCTCAACGGCACCCTGCCCGCCCGCCATTCCTGGATTTGAACCAGACCACTGGAGCACACCGTTATGAGTCTCAACACTCAACCACATGAACGCGCCGCCATTATCGACAGCGATCACGAGGCTCTGCGCGTCGCCCATGAACTGGCTGCGCATTTCAAACAGGACAGCGCGGTGCGTGACCGCGAACGTCGCCTGCCCCATGCCGAGCTGGAGCTGTTCAGTCGCTCCGGGCTCTGGGGCATCAGCGTGCCCAAGGCGTTCGGCGGTGCCGGCGTGTCCAGCGTCACGCTGGCGAACGTTATCCGCTTGATCAGCGAAGCCGACGGGTCGTTGGGGCAGATCCCCCAGAACCATTTTTATGCGCTGGAAGTCTTGCGGGTGAACGGTAATCCCCAACAGCAAAAGCGCCTGTATGACGATGCCCTCGCGGGTTTGCGCTTTGGCAATGCGCTGGCGGAGCTGGGCACCAAGACTGCCCATGACCGCACCACCCGGCTGAGTCGCGACGGCAAGGGTTACCGGATTAATGGCCGCAAGTTCTACTCCACAGGCGCTCTTTATGCGCAGCGGATTCCCACGTCAGTTGTTGATGAAGACGGTGTTCAGCGACTGGCTTTCGTACCCTCCCAAAGCCAGGGCCTGACCGTAATCGACGACTGGAGTGGCTTTGGCCAGCGCACCACGGGCAGCGGTTCGGTGGTGTTTGAAGAGGTATTCGTCAGTGCCGACGATGTCATCCCGTTCCAGACGGCCTTCGAGCGCCCCACGACAGTCGGCCCCCTGGCGCAGATTCTTCATGCCGCCATCGACACCGGCATCGCTCGCGCTGCCTTTGAAGACGCCCTGCATTTCGTGCGCACCCGAACCCGGCCGTGGATTGACTCGGGCATCGATAAAGCCGTGGATGATCCACTCACCTTGCACAGCTTCGGCAAACTGGGCATTCGCCTTTATGCTGCCGAAGCGCTGCTGGTGCGCGCAGGTGAACTCCTGGATATCGCCCAGGCCGATAGCACCGCAGAAACCGTGGCCGCCGCGTCCATCGCCGTTGCCGAGGCTCGGGCTATCAGCACGGAAATTTCCCTTGCTGCCGGCAGTACCTTGTTCGAACTCGCTGGCAGCCAGGCCACCCTGGCCGAACACGGCCTGGACCGCCATTGGCGCAATGCACGGGTCCACACCCTGCATGACCCCGTGCGCTGGAAATACCACGCCATCGGCAATTACTACCTCAACGATCAGAATCCGCCGCTGCGGGGGACTATCTGATGGCGAAGAAAAAGATCCTGCTCAATGCGTTCAACATGAACTGCATCGGCCATATCAACCATGGTTTATGGACCCATCCGCGGGACAATTCGACTCAATACAAGACCCTTGAATATTGGACCGAGCTGGCGCAATTACTGGAGCGAGGGCTGTTCGACGGCTTGTTCATTGCTGACATCGTTGGCGTGTATGACGTGTACCAGAACTCGGTGGACGTAACGCTCAAGGAGTCGATCCAGCTGCCAGTCAATGACCCGCTGCTGTTGGTCAGCGCCATGGCCGCAGTCACGAAAAACCTGGGTTTCGGCCTGACCGCCAACCTGACCTATGAAGCGCCGTATCTGTTCGCCAGGCGTATGTCCACGCTGGATCATTTGAGCCGCGGTCGCGTGGGGTGGAACATCGTCACCGGTTATCTGGACAGTGCCGCTCGCGCCATGGGCCTGAGTGAACAGGTCGAGCACGACCGCCGCTACGACCAGGCCGACGAGTATTTGCAGGTGTTGTACAAACTCTGGGAAGGCAGCTGGGAAGACGACGCGGTCCTCAACGATCCGCAACAACGGATCTACGCGCAGCCGGACAAAGTCCACAAGGTGCGGCACAAGGGTGAGTTCTATCAGGTTGAGGGTTACCACCTGTGCGAACCATCGCCCCAGCGCACACCGGTTTTGTTCCAGGCCGGCAGTTCCGAACGCGGCTTGCAATTCGCTGGCAATAATGCCGAATGCGTGTTCATCAGCGGTCAGAACAAGCCAGCAACCCGGGAGCAAGTGGACAAGGTTCGCGCCAGCGCCATAGCAGCAGGACGCAACCCGGACGACATCAAAGTGTTCATGGGCTTGAACGTGATTGTCGGCGCCACTGAAGCGCAAGCCCGCGCCAAGCATGCCGAGTATCGAGCGTTCGCCAGCGCCGAAGCCGGGGTAGCGCATTTCGCGGCGTCCACGGGCATCGACTTCTCCGAGTACGAGCTGGACGAACCGATCCAGTACGTAAAGAGCAACGCCATTCAGTCAGCCACGAAAAACCTGAAGAACAACGACTGGACCCGGCAGAAGCTGCTCGACCAACACGCCCTTGGCGGGCGCTACATCACCCTCATCGGCTCGCCTGAACAAGTCGCCGACGAGCTGGAATCCTGGATCGCCGAAACCGGCCTCGACGGTTTCAACCTGACCCGCATCGTCACCCCGGAAAGTTATGTGGACTTCATCGATCTGGTGATCCCGGAGCTGCAACGTCGCGGCTCCTACAAAACCGCTTATGACAGCGGCACCTTGCGGCAGAAATTGTTCCCCGAGGGCGGCGCGCGTCTGCCGGAGCGGCATGCGGGGGCCAGTTACAGGAACTGAACGCTTCGCGAGCAAGCTCGCTCCCACAAGGGAAGTGGCAATTGCGCGAATGAATACGAATAAACCACCCACAACCAACCTTGCAGCGCACCGGACATACACCATGAAAAAACTGCTTACCACCCTGGCATTGAGCCTGTTGACCCTCGCCGCCCACGCCGCCGATGCGCCCTTGAAAGTCGGCACCACAGCGGCCTTTGCCATCCCGCTGGAGGCCGCCGTCGAGGAAGCCGGCAAGCAGGGGCTTAAAGTCGAACTGGTGGAATTCACCGACTGGATCGCGCCCAATGTGAGCCTCGCGGCGGGTGATATCGACGTGAACTACTTCCAGCACATTCCCTTCCTGACCAACGCCAACGAAGCCGCTGGTTTTGACCTGGTGCCTTATGCACCGGGGATCATCAACAACGTCGGCCTGTATTCAAAGAAGTACAAGAGCTTCGATGAGCTGCCCACCGGCGCCACCGTGGCCATCGCCAACGACCCGATCAACAGCGGGCGCGGCCTGCAATTGCTGGCCAAGGCGGGCTTGATCACGCTCAAGCCCGGCGTAGGTTTCAAGGCCACCGAAGACGACATCACCGCCAACCCGAAAAAACTCAAATTGATTCAGGTCGAAGCCGTACAACTGGTCCGTGCTTATGAAGATGCCGATCTGGTGCAGGGTTATCCGGCCTATATTCGTCTGGCGAAAACCTTCGATGCGTCCTCGGCGATTCTCTTCGACGGCCTCGATCATCCGGAATACGTCATTCAGTTCGTGATCAAACCCGATCACAAGAACGACCCGCGCCTGGCTAAATTCATCGACATCTACCAACACTCGCCTGTGGTTCGCGCAGCCCTGGACAAGGTGAATGGCAAGCTCTACCAAGCCGGCTGGGAAGGTTGATATGAATGCTTCCGTGCAACGCCAACTGCCACTCGACACCACGGGCGCAGCGCATTCGGCGCAACACGCCGAGCTGCACGCCGACTTGAATCGCGCCCACGTGCGCTTCATCAATCTGGGCAAGACTTATGAAGGCTCGCAGGGTCCGGTGAACGCCTTGCAGAACATCGATCTGGCGATCCAGCGCGGCGAGATTTTCGGCATCATCGGCCGCAGCGGCGCGGGTAAATCTTCGCTGATCCGCACCATCAACCGGCTGGAGCAACCCAGCAGCGGACGGGTGCTGATCGATCAGACCGACATCGGCGACTTCAATGAAGACAAGCTGGTGGAACTGCGGCGGCGTATCGGCATGATCTTCCAGCACTTCAACCTGATGTCGGCCAAGACGGTGTGGCAGAACGTTGAGCTGCCCTTGAAAGTTGCGGGCGTGCCCAGAGAACAGCGTCAGCGCAAAGTGACTGAACTGCTGGAACTGGTGGGCCTGCAAGACAAGCACAAGGCTTATCCGGCGCAGTTGTCCGGCGGGCAGAAACAACGCGTCGGCATCGCCCGCGCGCTGGTGCATGACCCGGCGATTCTGCTCTGCGACGAAGCCACCTCGGCGCTGGACCCGGAAACCACTCAATCGATCCTTGGTCTGTTGCGGGAAATCAATCAGCGGCTGGGTTTGACGGTGATCCTCATCACCCACGAAATGGCAGTGATTCGTGATATCTGCGATCGGGTCGTCGTACTCGAACAAGGCCGTGTCGTCGAACAAGGCCCGGTCTGGCAGGTGTTTGGCGATCCGCATCATGAAGTCAGCAAAACCCTGCTGGCACCGTTGCAACATGGCGTGCCGGAAGATCTTCAGTCGCGCATCACCCCGCAACCGCAAGGCTTGGGCGCAGCAGTGGTGCTGGATCTGCACTTCACAGGCGAGACCGGCAGCGAGCCTGATCTGGCCGCATTATTTGGCGCATTGGGCGGGCGCGTGAGCCTGCTGCAAGGTGGCGTCGAACGCATTCAGGGGCGCGCCCTCGGGCATTTGCTGCTGTCGGTGACCGACTCGCCGCACTCCCCGGAAGAATTGTTGCTCAAAGCGCGCCAACAGGCGCAACACGCGGAGGTAGTCGGCTATGTGGTTTGACCGGTTGCTACAAGGCGTCATCGACACCTTCCTGATGGTTGGCGTGTCATCCCTCATCGCATTGCTGCTGGGCATCCCGCTGGCGGTGATTCTGGTCACCAGTTCCAAAGGCGGTATCTATCAGGCTCCAGGCTTGAATCGCGTGCTGGGCGGTTTCGTGAACCTGTTTCGCTCGATCCCGTTCCTCATTCTGATGGTTGCGTTGATCCCTTTCACCCGACTGATTGTCGGCACTACCTATGGCGTGTGGGCGGCGGTGGTGCCGCTGACCATTGCCGCAACACCGTTCTTCGCCCGCATTGCCGAAGTCAGCTTGCGTGAAGTAGACCACGGGCTGATCGAGGCTGCCCAAGCCATGGGCTGCCGACGCTGGCACATCATTTGGCACGTGCTGCTGCCGGAAGCGTTACCCGGCATTGTCGGGGGCTTCACCATCACGCTGGTAACGATGATCAACTCCTCGGCCATGGCCGGTGCCATCGGCGCGGGCGGTCTGGGCGACATCGCGTATCGCTACGGTTATCAGCGCTTCGACAGCCAGGTCATGCTGACGGTGATTGTGCTGTTGGTGGTATTGGTGGCGGTGATCCAGTTGGGCGGGGATCGGCTGGCGCGCGCAGTCAACAAACGCTGAGTCAGGGCTTGGGGGCAGATGGCGAAACTACGCGATATTCCGTTGTTTCGCCGCTGGCCAGGAACGCCTTGATACTCTGAGCGGCGTAGGTTTGCCCTGCCACTTCTCGCTCGTTCAAGGCAAAGTTGGCGATCAATCGCGAGCCATCGGCGAAGGTGGTTTGCTGCACTTGGCGATCCTCTGTCAGCCAGCGAAAGTCCGTCATGGACCGGGCTGCCAGACGCTGATGCAGCGGCCGGAAGAATTTATCCTGACGCTGGATAGCCGGCAATCGCTCTTTCAGCGTATCCGTGCTCAGGTTGTAGAGCGGCGGCACGTTGTAAAGCAACTGCACCAGCTCGTTCCAGGCGCGGACGTTGCTCAACTTAAGGCTGTCGAACAACCAGTGATGACTGGTAATCAAGGAGCCGTGGAAGACCGCCTGATAGAGTGGCAATCGCGTTGCCGGATCAAAATGCATGCTCAGGTACGGCTCCTTGACCGGTGTAGGTTTGAAGAACAGCTCGGGCTGTCGGCGAGGATGCCAGGCCCCCAGATAAAAAGGTGACTGCTGATCTGTCTCCAGATCGGTATCGCCCCAGCCGAAATAGGGCGTCTGCATGCCATGGGCAAAGACGATGCCTTGCGCCGTCACCGCATTGCCGTCTTCGGAACCCACTGGTAAACCCTGCACCTGCGTGATCCAGCGCGCAGCATCAATATGGGCTGCAGCTTTCTGCTGCTGGGTCAGGGTTGCTCCGGGCTTGTAGCTGTCGAACAACATCCCTGCCGCGTAGGCATCAAGGAACCAGCTATTGAAGCCCGCTTGAGCCTGTATGGCCTTAATCCGCCCTTCCAGCAGCGGTCGGACGCAGCGCGGATCTACGTAATGACCCGACTGTTGAAAGCCTTTTTTCAACGTGCCGTCCTTCAAGACAATCGGGCAGTCGCGAACGGCGTCACTGCCCAGATGGGCGGTGGCCCAATCGAAATTCTCCGTGGCGGGCAGCGCCGTTTCATAGGAGTCGTAAGGCGCGATCAGATAACCGGCCCGCACTGCCGCACGCACCGCTTCGGGATGCCACAGGCCGCCCTCCCAACCATCGGCCACGCCCAGCCAGAGTCGTTTCAGGCCAGCCGCTTCAAGCTTGTTGATCGTGACGATACTCAGGGTATCGCCCCATTCAGCAGCGTCAGTGGTCAGCGCATCGGCGAACACATCTGCCACAGTGCTTCGCAGCGCGCCGTACGCCGCAGCCAGCTTTTCCATATCCGGAATTGCCATACCTTGCCAGCTTTCGCGAGCGACGCTGTTGAGTGCGTCGTTGAGTCCGCGCAATACGCTACTTTTCTGATATCGGTCCAAAGGCCCACCAACACGGCTGATCAGACTCGCGGACTCAGGGTCCAAGCGGCGACGCAATCGGGTCGCCAATGGGTCGTTGCTGCGCAGCCGCTCCAACAGCGCAGGCCAGTTGCGCACATCCTTCTGCCCGAGCAAGTCACTGCCCCATAGATACAGGTGAGGCGCGCCGATCAGCCCGGCAGCTTCAGAGGTTTCTTCCAGCTTGTCGACAAGGCTTTCATGCTGGCCGGTATCGATTAGCCATTGCCGGTAATGTCGAGCGCCAGCCAGCAGGCCATCACGACCCAAGTGCAACCTGAACGTGAGTGCAGCAGCCGGATCCAGCGGCGTGAAGTCATGCCGTGCGCTGATGGCCAGGCCTTGAGAGTCGGCAGTCAGCATGAGCTGATTGTTGTACGGATTGGTCAGGATCCAGCTCAAGGTAAACCCGCCGAAGTCGACACCCCACAGCGGCAGACTGAGGTCCTGAGTGGTATTGAATCTGCCCTGCTCCAGCATCACGTTTTGGCGCAGCTCATCGCCGCGAGGGATATAGCGACCTTCGGCGCTAGGCCATATCAATCCTTGCCCCATTGATGCGCCGGGCTGGCGCAGAAACTCCAGCGTGCCTGGATCCCGCGCGACGATGGTCAACAACAAGGACGTGGATTGCAGCCGGGCGTCAATTTGCCACTGGCCGTCGTCCCACTGCCAGCGGGCGTGGGCGGGACTTGTTTGAAGATCCGTGACCTGACGAGCATCGACGCCAGCGGATGCCTGCACCGCCGAATGGTCGGTGGGCGTTGCACGAATCGCCAGAGTCGACGGCTCGATTTCAATTCGCCATAGCTCGTTTTCCAACACTGCCGCAGACGCACGGATTGAACAAAGCATCCAGCACAAAGCGAAGATGATCAGAAAGCAGTGGTTCAGCTGCCGGGCACTACGCATCGAATCATTCCCTCGAAGAAAGACATGTTGCGCTCAAGCCGCCATGCAACTTGGCCCTGCCAGAAAAAAACAATACAGCCCATCAAACAATCGGAAACGTCCGTGAAACTCATAGGGCGTTTCCCAAAGGTATATGCTTGGTTTAACTCACCGAAAAAGACGCCTTACATGTCCCTTGATCCCGATGATTTGCGCAAAATCACCGAAACCACGGTCGGCCACTACAACCAGGTGGCCGATGATTTCCGCGAAGGCACCCGCGACCACGACGTCAGCCAGAACATTTCCGCGCTGCTGCGGCATATAAAAAGTGAGGCGCCGTGGCAGATTCTGGATTTCGGCTGCGGGCCGGGCAGAGATTTGAAGACGTTCACGGCTATGGGCCATGTTGCGGTTGGCCTGGATGGCTCGGAACGCTTCGCCGAAATGGCCCGCGCCGAGACAGGTTGCGAAGTCTGGCAGCAAAACTTTCTGGAACTGGATCTTCCTGCCGAGCGCTTTGATGGCATCTTCGCCAACGCTGTGTTGTTTCATATTCCCAAACAGGAATTGCCGCGCGTGCTGCGGGAACTGCGCTCGGCGTTGAAACCCGGCGGCGTACTGTTCAGCTCCAACCCTCGCGGTGAAAACCGGGAAGGCTGGAACGGCCCGCGCTACGGCTCGTACCACGACCTTGAGACTTGGCGCGCACTGCTGACCGAGGCCGGATTCAGCGAGTTGGAATATTACTACAGACCTGAAGGCCTGCCGCTGGAGCAGCAGCCGTGGCTGGCGAGCGTGTGGCGCAGGGCAACAAGTTAGCCCTTAACTGCAAGCTACCCTGCGAAAAGGCGCGCCTGATCCCCTTTTATTGCCCATCCTGCAGCCTTCTCGAGCAAGCTCGCTCCCACGAGGAATGGCGTGTGCTTTGTGGGAGCAAGCTTGCTTGCGAAGAGGCCCGCCTGCTCACCCTTTTATTGCCCAGCCAGCAGCCTTCGCGAGCACGCTCGCTCCCACGAGGAATGGCGTGTGCCTTGTGGGAGCAAGCTTTGCTTGCGAAGAGGCCCGCCTGCTCACCCTTTTATTGCCTAGCCAGCAGCCTTCGCGAGCAAGCTCGCTCCCACGGGAGGATGGCGTGGGCTTTGTGGGAGCAAGCTTGCTTGCGAAGAGGCCCGCCTGCTCATCCTTTTATTGCCCAGACAGCAGCCTTCGCGAACAAGCTCGTTCCCATGAGGAATGGCGTGTGCCTTGTGGGAGCAAGCTTGCTTGCGAAGAGGCCGCTAGCTGTTCCCAGTTCAAAGCCACTTACAGTCCCATAACGGGTAATCGCCGACACGACTGACTAGCCCGGCACGCAGCGGATTAGCCACAACATATCGAGCGAAGTCCTTCAGCTGCTTTTCGTGACGAATCGCAATGTCGTGATAGCCGGTCTGCCAGACACGGCCACTGTGACCAGTAGCTTTGTTGAGGGCAATGCCACTTCCGGATTTGACTTGTTGCATGACACTCGCAAGCGTTCCCGTGCGTAACTCGAACAACCAGTGCAGATGGTCCGGCATGACAACCCACGCCAGGGAGTGAACGATATCGTGCTCATGCGCCAGACGCAGCTCATGAACTACGAGTCGCCCCAACCGCCAATCTGCAAAAATCCGCTCACCATTTATCAGACGTGTCGTAACCAGATAACTTTGCCCAGGTACGGAATACCTGCCTGATCGCAATGAATGGGAGTGAGCTTTTCCTGGCATTCCTTTGCCCTCGATTTTGTGAGCGGCCAATTTACTGGCAAGCAATGAGGACTGCTGATTTCAGGTTTGAAAGGATATTTCACAGGGTTGACGTTGGTCGGCTAATGACAGCCTTCGCGGGCAAGCTCGCTCCCACGGGACATGGCCCTAAGCCCAGTATCCCGGAAACAAAAAAACCGCCCCGAAGGGCGGTTTTTATTCAGCCAATCCGAATTTTACAACTTCGGACCCGCTGCCTTGATCGCATCGCTCACGTCGAACTTCTTGAAGTTCTCAATGAACAGGCCTGCCAATGCTTTGGCCGACTCATCGTAGGCAGCCTTGTCAGCCCAGGTGTTGCGCGGGTTGAGCAGGTTGGTTTCGACGCCTGGCACGGCCAGTGGCACGTCTAGGTTGATGGTGTCCAGGTGCTCGGTTTCGGCACCGATCAACGCGCCGCTCTGGATCGCAGCAATCACGCCACGAGTGGTCGGGATGTTGAAGCGTTTACCGACGCCGTAGCCGCCGCCGGTCCAGCCGGTGTTGACCAGGTAAACCTTGGAGCCGAAACCGCGGATGCGCTTGATCAGCAGCTCTGCGTATTCGCCAGCCGGACGCGGGAAGAACGGTGCGCCGAAGCAAGTGGAGAAGGTCGACTTGATGCCGCTGCCCGAACCCATTTCAGTGGAACCCACCAGTGCGGTGTATCCCGACAGGAAGTGATAGGCCGCTTGCTCTTCACTGAGGATCGACACGGGCGGCAGAACGCCGGTCAGGTCGCAAGTCAGGAAAATCACAGCGTTTGGCTCGCCGCCCAGGTTCAATGGAGCGCGTTTTTCGATCAATTCACGCGGATAAGCGGCGCGGCTGTTCTGGGTCAGGCTATCGTCGGCGTAGTCGGCTTTCTTGGTGACCGGGTCCAGGACAACGTTTTCCAGAACGGCACCGTGCTGGATGGCTTTCCAGATGACCGGCTCGTTCTTCTCGGACAGATCGATGCATTTGGCATAGCAACCGCCTTCGATGTTGAACACCACGCCCACGCCCCAGCCGTGCTCGTCATCGCCGATCAGGTAACGGCTTTCGTCTGCGGACAGGGTGGTTTTACCGGTGCCGGACAGACCGAAGAACAACGTGACGTCGCCCTCTTCGCCCATATTGGCCGCGCAGTGCATCGGGAGCACATCAACCGCTGGCAGCAGGAAGTTCTGTACCGAGAACAGCGCTTTCTTCATTTCACCGGCGTAACGCATGCCGGCGATCAGCACTTTCTTGGCGGCGAAATTGATAATGACGGTGCCGTCGGAGTTGGTGCCGTCACGCTCTGGCTCGCACACGAACCAAGGGGCGTTCTGGATCTGCCACTCGTCCTTGCCACCGGCGTTGTACTGTTCGGGATTGATGAACAGGCAACGACCGAACAGGTTATGCCAGGCGGTCTCGGTGGTCATTTTGACCGGCAGGTAGTGCGCCGGATCGGAACCTACATGAACGTGGGAAACGAAGGATTCACGCTCACCAAGGTAGGCAGCAACGCGGTCCCACAAGGCGTCGAATTTATCCGCAGGGAACTTGCGGTTGATCGGGCCCCAGGCGATGGCGTCTTGGGTGCTGGGCTCTTCAACGATGAAACGATCAACCGGCGAGCGGCCAGTACGATGGCCTGTTTTCACAACCAGAGCGCCAGTATCGGAAAGTTCGCCTTCGCCGCGGGCAAGAGCTTCCTTGACCAGTTCGTCGATGCTCAGATCGGTGTACACAGCGTTGTTGGTTTGCGTCATGAGGGTCCCCGTCGGCCAGTGGCCGAGTGCTCCAAACGGTTTTGTAGTAAAAAAACAACCACTACTACAGAGTAAAAGTGGGCCGGATTATGCCAGAAAAGCCTAAAAAAGGTAGGACCCTCCTGTCAGAAGAACGACACAATGGTTCCAGGCATGTCACAACGGGGTTACGTGCCTGTTTAATGACGCGTATCAGAGGGCGAATCCACACCGCCGCCCGCGAACAGCTGCGCTATATCAGTGGAGTCAAACAAGTAGCGCTCATTACAGAACTGACAGTCGATCTCAACCGTCCCGTTGTGTTCAATGACCAATTGCTGAGCATCCTCCAACCCCAGGCTGACCAACGCGTTGGCCGAACGCTCCCGTGAACAACTGCAACGAAAGCAAATGGGTTGAATGTCGAACATCCGAACCGGGTCCTGGTGAAACAGCCGGTGCAAAACGGTTTCGTTATCCAGGCTCAGGAGTTCTTCGGCCGTCAGGGTGCTGGCGAGGGTGGTGACGTGCTCCCAACTGGCAGCGCGCTCTTCGGAGTCGCTGATCCGCGCAGCGGGCAACTGTTGCAGCAGCAGGCCGCGGGCACGATGACCGTCGGCGCGCAGCCAGAAACGGGTTCCCAACTGTTCGGACATGACGAAGTAGCTGGACAGGCTCTCGGACAAATTAACGCCATCGAGGGCGACAATGCCTTGGTAGCGCTTGCCCTGCCGCGGATCCACCGTCAGGGCCAGCGAGCCGTCAGGCATAAGATCCTGCAAGCCAGCGCCCGGAACGATCAGAGACTCCTCATAGCGAGCAATGCCTCGCAACTCCCGCTCGCTGGAGCACTCAACCATCAACAACGGCACAGCTCCACTCGAGCGCGCTTGAAGTATCAGCAATCCATCGAATTTCAAGGTGCCAACCAGCAAAGCGGCGGCAGCCATCAGTTCCCCGAGCAACTGCGCAACAGGTTCCGGGTACGGATGCTTGGCCAGCACTTCCGCGTAACTGCGCTCTAGCGCCACCAGTTCACCGCGCACGTCGGCTTCGTCAAAAATGAAGCGCTGGGTGTAATCGATATCCGGGAAATCATGCATAGGAAGAGGTATCTGAAGTGATGACAAAATGATGACAAGCGTCTATAAAGCGCCGTTTAGCACCTTAATGGTGCGACATGCCATGTATATGAGGGCCATTTTATGGACTATCCCGCACTCTTCCAAGCCAGGTGGAACGTCAACCGGCTCGTGCTGTGCAATTTAACCGCGATGACGTTATTGGCTGTCTGGATATGGCCAACCGGTCACGCGCTCTTTACCCAGTTCGATGAATGGCTGTTCCATCTGCTGAATCGTCCGCTTGCACACAGTGCAGTGTGGCTGGACATCTGGACCGTTGCCAGTATGCGGCCTTTTGACGCTGTGGTCGGCTTAATCCTCCTGTCGCTGTTGATCAAGGGCGACTGGGTATTCAAGGCCGTGCAGACTCGTACCGCATTGTTCGGATTTCTTTCGATCCTGCTTTTGTTGCTGGTAATTCGAGCACTGTTTTCGAAATGGCTGGATCACAGCAGCCTGCAACATGACAGCCCGTCCATGGTGCTGATCGATTCGGTACGCTTGAGTGAAATCTTCCCCACGCTGGAAAAGAACTGGCAACTCAAGGATCGCTCCAGCCAAAGCTTTCCTGGCGATCACGCCTCGGTATTGCTTATCTGGGCGATGTTCATGACGGTTTTCAGCCGCTCATTGATACAGCGCATGGTGATATGGGGGCTGGCGCTTGTATTTATGTTGCCGCGCCTGGTCGCCGGCGCCCATTGGGGCCAGGATGATTACATCGGCGGCGTGATGATCGCGCTGCTTGCATTGGGATGGGGTTATTACACGCCGTTTGCCGCCATTGCCAGCGATCTGTGGTTAAAGGTAACCGCTCCAATTTTCAGGTTGGTCGGGAAGATGCCGGTGGTGAACCGCATAAGTGTGGTGCGGCGCAGCTAGGCAAACCGAAGACTCCTCGCAGGAACGGTTCATCCGCGAAGGGCCCGACAAGGTAAACACATGTTGTCGCCCGGTATCTCTTCGCGAATGAATTCGTCCCTGAAGACCAGCACATTCGTGCAGAGCCTGCTGGTCAATCATCATTACTCGAACCACGAAACTGAAACAGTTGCCGACGCTGCTTCTTGCTCGGTTTGCCATCAGTGGTCATGCCCAGGCTGCCCGCCTTGCGTTGCGCGGCGGCATGTTCGCGCCTGGCAATGCTTTCCGGGGTTTCGCTGTACAGGGTCTGCGCTTGCGGCGCGCCCCGCCTTACAATCGATAGCGCCTGCACGACAACGGTGCGCTCATCGAATCCGATACGAACCAGAATCTCGTCGCCGATGTGCGGTTCCTTGCCAGGCTTGCAACGCTCGCCTCGACAATGCACCTTGCCACTCTCGATAGCGGCTTTGGCCAGTGCGCGGGTTTTAAAGAAGCGCGCTGCCCACAACCATTTATCCAGACGGACTTTCTCGTCTTCTTCTGACTTTTGTGCCATAGGAATTCCTCAATTAAGCCGGAGTCAGAACTCTACTACGTCAGACACGATACGCCAGTAGTACGATTACTGGCGTCAGCATCCTTGTCTGTTTACCGGTCTCTCTTACATGGAGTGTGAAATGACTGAATTCCCTTCGTCGTTGACCTCGCCCAAAGTCGGTTGTGATGGCTGCAAAAACAGTCCGGACCTCGACTTTTCGTTTGCATTCGCCTATCAGCCCATCGTGGATCTGCGCGACCGCTCGGTATTTGCCCACGAAGCATTGGTGCGCGGCATCAATGGAGAAGGCGCGTTATCGGTACTCAATCAGGTCACGGACAAAAATCGCTATCGGTTCGATCAGCTGTGCCGTATGCATGCCATCGCCGGTGCTGCGGCGCTGGGCATGAACGAGCGGCTGTCGATCAATTTTCTGCCTAACGCGGTTTATCGCCCTGAACTCTGCATACGCAGCACGCTGGAGTCGGCCCGGGCCCATAATTTTCCGCTGGATCGCCTTATTTTCGAGACCATCGAAGCCGAGCACGTCGATAACAATCGCCATTTGACCAATATTCTGCGTGAATACCGCGAATTCGGCTTCATGACCGCCATTGACGATTTCGGCGCGGGTTATTCAGGGCTGACGCTTTTGGCGGATTTCCAGCCCGACCTGATAAAACTCGACATGCATTTGGTTCGAGATATTCATCGCGATCGTGTTCGTCAGGCTATCGTTCGTGGGGTTGTCACAATGTGTACGGAGTTGGGCGTTACAGTCATCGCTGAAGGCATCGAATGTGCCGAAGAGCGAGACTTCCTGGCCGACTGCGGGATTTTTCTGATGCAAGGCTTCTGGTTCGCCAAACCTGCATTCAAAGCATTGGCCCGGGTTGATCCTGGTGTCTGGCAGAAAGCGTAAGAAGTACGGAATCCCTTTTGAAGACATTTGATCATCTGACAGTCATCGGCCTGCGCGAGTGGGTGGCGCTGCCCGATTTGGGGGTAGCTGGCCTGCGGGCGAAAATCGATACCGGCGCGAGCACGTCAAGCCTGCATGCGACGGAAATCGAACCTTTCGAACGCGACGGCCAGAAATGGGTTCGCTTCAATGCTCATCTGGGTACGGTCGTTCAGCTGCGTCATCGCCGTTGCGAAGCGCTGCTGGTGGCCATGAAAACCATAAAAAGCTCCAATGGCCACGCGCAAGTCCGCTATGTCATTCGCACCACCCTGGCTTTGGGTGATCGCGTCTGGCCAGTGGAATTCACGCTGGCCTGCCGCAAAGCAATGCGCTATCGCTTGCTGCTCGGCTCCAACGCTTTGATTGACGGCCAGTTGGTCGTCAATCCCGGCATTACTTATGTTCAGGACAAGCCGGTATTTCCGGCCTCGACTACCTCTGCCACAGGTGCTGCATGAAGATCGCTGTGCTGTCGCGTAACCCGCGTCTGTATTCAACCCGTCGTTTGGTCGAAGCTGGTATTGAACGCGGCCATGAGATGGTGGTGATCGACACCTTGCGCGCCTATATGAACATCGCCAGCCACAAGCCGCAGATCCATTATCGCGGCAAACCGCTGGAAGGCTTTGATGCGGTGATCCCACGCATCGGGGCGTCGGTGACGTTTTATGGCTGCGCGGTGTTGCGCCAGTTTGAAATGATGGGGGTGTTCCCGCTCAACGAATCGGTGGCCATCGCCCGTTCGCGGGACAAGTTGCGTTCGCTGCAATTGCTGTCGCGTCGTGGGATCGGCCTGCCCGTGACCGGTTTTGCCCACTCACCGGACGATATTCCCGACCTGATCCAGATGGTCAACGGCGCCCCTTTGGTGATCAAAGTGCTGGAAGGCACCCAAGGCATCGGGGTGGTGTTGTGCGAAACGGCAACAGCTGCTGAATCGGTGATTGAGGCATTCATGGGCCTCAAGCAGGACATCATGGTTCAGGAGTACATCAAGGAAGCAGGCGGCGCAGATATTCGCTGCTTTGTGGTGGGCGACAAAGTCATCGCGTCGATGAAGCGTCAGGCCAAGCCGGGGGAGTTTCGCTCCAACCTGCATCGGGGTGGCAGCGCCAGCCTGATCAAGATCACGCCTGAAGAACGCATGACCGCCATTCGCGCCGCCAAGGTTATGGGCCTGAGCGTTGCGGGCGTAGACATCCTGCGCTCCAACCACGGGCCGCTGGTGATGGAGGTCAACTCTTCACCCGGCCTGGAAGGTATCGAAGTCACCACCAGCAAGGACGTGGCGGGGATGATCATCGAATACCTGGAGAAAAACAGCGGCCCGCATCTGACGCGGACCAAAGGGAAAGGCTGACATCGTGATGTTGTAGGAGCCAACTGGTTGGCGAGGCGGTATTTGATATACCGCAGTTCGCGAGCTAGCTCGCTCCTGCAAGGCCTTAAACCGCATCCCTGGGCAGCATCAATCCCAACGGCAAGCGCACTCGCGCTTCCAGCCCACCACCTGAACGATTGCGCAGTTCCACGTTGCCGCCATGCATGGCGGCAATGCGTTTGACGATCGCCAGACCCAGGCCGGTGCCTTTGCCGCTGCGCGCACGGTCGCCGCGGATGAACGGGTTGAAGATCACTTCCAGCTCCGACGGATCAATGCCTGTCCCACGATCAAGCACACTCAGCACCACGTAAGGCGCATTGGCATCGCCTGAAACATAGGCTGCGACTTCGATGCCATTGCCAGCGTGATGCATAGCGTTGCCGATCAGGTTGTTCAGCAGCCGCTTCATCGACACCCGACGCAGCGGGAACGGCGGGATAGTTTCCAGACACAAACGGATCTGTTCTTCAGAGTGCTCCGGATTGTTGTAAGGGGCGACCACTTCACGCACCAGGTCACTCAGATCGACTTCCTCGATTTCCTCATCACGGCCATCGCGAATAAACGCCAGGAACTGATCGAGAATGGCGTCCATATCCTCGATGTCACGCACCATGCCTTCGGTGAGTTCGTTTTCATCCTTCATCAGCTCCAGCGACAGACGCAGACGTGTCAGCGGCGTGCGCAAATCATGGGAAACCCCCGCTAGCATCAGTTCCCGCTCCTGCCCCGCCTGTTCGACGTCTTCGGCCATCTGGTTGAAGGCGCGGTAAACCTCGGTCATCTCGCTGGGCGTATCGCTCACCGGAAGACGCACGCTACGTCCCTGGCCCAGTTGACGCGCGGCGAAAACCAGACGTTTGAGTGGTTGGTTGAGTTGCCGCACAAAAATCCACGCGGACGCCGTGGACAGCAAGCCAATGGCCAGGAACCAGCCCAACACACTCCAGATTTTCTGCCCTCGTAGCGGGTGCGGATACAGCGGCACCTTTAGCCAACCATCCCCAAGACTCGGGGCACGCACCCACAATGCCGGTGGGGCATGTACACGCAAACGGACTTCGGTATCGGCCCCCAGCTCAGCCTGCATCTGGCGCTGATAGATCTCGCTGTATGGCCAATGCTGCTCCCCTTCAGGCACGCCACCACCCACCACACGAATCAGCCCTGCCGCATCGGCAATTGCTTCACGGTCGTTCTCGTTGGCCGCCCAGTAAGCACGCAAGGTCAATGCAACACCATGGCTGTATTGCCTGTCGACCAGCACGTCTTCATTCATCAGCAGGTAAACCAGGGTCAGCGCCTTGGAAAACAGCACGACAATGAGCACCAGCCATAGGGTGCGTGAGAAAAAGCTTTGCGGGAACCAGAGCGGGGTCTTCATAACTGCAGCTATACACTTTGCAGGAGCGAGCCAGGCTCGCAGGGTTTGCGAATCACAAATGATGTCAAACGCAGGAACGCGAAAACCAAAACGTCGATAACCTTTTCAAGGGTTATCGACGTGACTGGCAATGGCTTCGACTGGCTGACCGGAACAATTATCGATTGCCGGCACCATCAGGAACGAATACATAACCAACACCCCAGACAGTCTGGATGTAGCGTGGCTTGGACGGGTCCGGCTCGATAAGGCGACGCAGACGGGAAATCTGCACGTCAATCGAACGCTCCAGCGCGTCCCACTCTCGGCCACGGGCCAGATTCATCAGTTTGTCCCGGGTCAGAGGCTCGCGAGCATGCATCACCAGCGCCTTGAGTACGGCAAACTCACCCGTGGTGAGCATGTGCACTTCTTCGCCCCGCTTGAGTTCGCGGGTTGCCAGGGAAAGCTCGTAGTCGCCGAAGCTGACAGATTCGTCCTCGCTCCCGGGGGCGCCAGGAACCGGTGCAGCCTGACGTCGCAGGACGGCCTTGACCCGCGCCATCAACTCATCGGGGTTGAAAGGTTTGGCGAGGTAGTCGTCAGCACCCAGCTCCAGACCTTTGATACGGCTCAGCTCGTCGCCCTTGGCGGTGAGCATGATGATCGGAACCTGATTGTTGGCTGCACGCAGTCGACGGCAGGCTGACAGGCCATCTTCGCCGGGCAGCATCAAGTCCAGAACCACGAGGTTGAACACCTCACGCGCCAACAGGCGATCCATTTGCTCGACGTTAGCCACAGCCCGGGCACGATAGCCCTTGCTGGTGAAAAAACGTTCCAACAGGCTGCTCAATCCCGGATCGTCGTCAACGATCAGGATTTTTTCGCCTTCAGCAATTTGTGCAGTGCTGCTCATAGATGCTCCTTTGATCTCGGCGCGCATTATGGCGTAGCTGCCGGGATACGCACCGTGTGCATTGTTAGCAGATTTTACCGGAGCCGGCACTGGCAGCTTGTTTTCGGCGCAAGTAGAGGGCTTTTATCGGCTAATCCCCTAATCGGGCGTCGCTGGGTATAATGCGCCGCCCTCGAAGTCAGGCAACGCCTGAACATGGCAGTTCGACAGTATTCTTGAGAAAGTCGGCAACCGGTGCTCGGCCGAGGCTGTTTTTACCGCAGCGTCGCCGAGCATAGCCACTTTTCTGCTCACAAACTCCAGGTGGTCTTATGGACAGCATAAACAGCCGCATCGCCGAAGAACTCGGTGTCCGCCCGCAACAGGTCGCAGCGGCCGTAGCTCTACTGGATGAAGGCTCTACGGTGCCCTTCATTTCTCGCTACCGCAAGGAAGTGACCGGCAGCCTCGATGACACGCAACTGCGTCATCTGGAAGAGCGCCTGCGCTACCTGCGTGAACTCGACGAGCGGCGCATCAGCATCCTTGCCAGCATCGAAGAGCAAGGCAAGCTGACCCCCGAGCTGGCTCGTGATATCAAACTTGCCGACACCAAAACCCGCCTCGAAGATTTGTACCTGCCGTATAAGCAGAAACGCCGCACGAAGGGCCAGATCGCCCTTGAAGCAGGTCTGGGCGAACTGGCCGATGGTCTGTTCAACGATCCAAGCCTGACGCCGGAAACCGAAGCCGCGCGCTTTGTGGACGCTGAAAAAGGCGTTGCTGATGTAAAAGCGGCGCTGGAAGGCGCCAAGTACATCCTCATGGAACGCTTCGCCGAAGACGCGACCTTGCTGGACAAACTGCGCAGTTTCCTCAAGCAGGAAGCCGTGATCAGCGCCCGCGTCGTAGCGGGCAAGGAAGAAGAAGGCGCCAAGTTCCGCGACTACTTCGAACATGATGAGCCGCTGAAAAGTATGCCGTCCCACCGTGCTCTGGCGATTTTCCGTGGCCGTAACGAAGGCTTCCTCAGCTCAGCGCTCAAGGTCGGCGAAGATTTGCCCGGCACTCTGCACCCGTGCGAGATGATGATCAGCGAGCGTTTCGGCCTGAAAAACCAGAACCGTCCGGCCGACAAATGGTTGGGTGAAGTGGTGCGTTGGACCTGGAAAGTGAAGCTCTACAGCCATCTGGAAACAGACCTGTTCGGCGAACTGCGCGAAGGCGCGGAAACCGAAGCGATCAACGTGTTCGCCCACAACCTGCACGACCTGCTGCTCGCCGCTCCTGCCGGCCCGCGCGCCACTCTGGGGCTTGACCCAGGCCTGCGCACCGGCTGCAAGGTCGCGGTGGTTGACTCCACCGGCAAGCTGCTGGACTACGCCACGGTTTACCCGCATGTGCCGAAGAACCAGTGGGATCAGACCATCGCCGTGCTGGCCGCTCTGTGTGCCAAGCATTCGGTGGACCTGATCGCCATCGGCAACGGCACCGCCAGCCGCGAGACCGACAAACTGGCCGCCGAACTGATCAAAAAGTACCCAGGTCTGAAAATGACCAAGGTAATGGTCTCCGAGGCTGGCGCTTCGGTGTATTCAGCTTCCGAACTGGCCGCCAAGGAATTCCCGGAGCTGGACGTATCGATCCGTGGCGCAGTGTCTATTGCCCGACGTTTGCAGGATCCACTGGCCGAGTTGGTGAAGATCGATCCGAAGTCCATCGGCGTCGGCCAATACCAACATGACGTGTCGCAGCTCAAGCTGGCCCGTGGCCTGGACGCGGTAGTCGAGGATTGCGTGAACGCCGTGGGCGTGGACGTGAACACCGCTTCGGTTGCCCTGTTGGCGCGAATTTCCGGCCTCAATACCACGCTGGCGCAAAACATCGTGGCCCATCGTGATGAAAACGGTGCGTTCAAGTCCCGCGCAGCACTGAAGAAAGTCCCGCGCCTGGGCGAAAAAACCTTCGAGCAGGCGGCTGGCTTCCTGCGCGTGATGAATGGCGACAACCCGCTGGACTCCTCGGCGGTTCACCCGGAAGCCTACCCGCTGGTCAAGCGCATCGCGGCTGAAACCGACCGAGACATCCGCTCGCTGATTGGCGATGCCAGCTTCCTCAAGCGGCTTGACCCGAAGAAGTACACCGATGAAACCTTCGGTCTGCCGACGGTAACGGACATCCTGCAAGAGCTGGAAAAACCGGGCCGCGATCCACGTCCGGAGTTCAAGACCGCCGAGTTCCAGGACGGCGTTGAAGACCTGAAAGACCTGCAACTGGGCATGATCCTCGAAGGCGTCGTTACCAACGTCACCAACTTCGGTGCCTTCGTCGATATCGGCGTGCATCAGGACGGCTTGGTGCATATCTCGGCGCTGTCCGAGAAGTTCATCAAGGACCCGCGTGAGGCGGTGAAAGCTGGCGACGTGGTCAAGGTCAAGGTCATGGAAGTAGACATCCCGCGCAAACGCGTCGGCTTGTCGATGCGCATGAGCGACACACCAGGCGAGAAAATCGACGGTGCCCGCGGCGCTCGTCCAGGCTCAGCCCCACGCCAGCAGCAAAACAGCGCGCCACGCAAGGAAACCCAGGCAGTGGCTCCGGCCAACAATGCCATGGCTTCACTGTTCGCCAACGCCAAACAGCTGAAGAAGCGCTGATGGACATTCCTGAAGGCCTCATCGAGAGCGCGTATTTTCGCGCCATCGGTTGCCAGTTGCGGCGTCTGGACGCGGGGGTTGCTGAAGTGGCACTGCCTCTGGCGCCGCACCTGCGTAATCGCGGCAACGTGATGCACGGCGGGGCAATTTTCAGTCTGGTGGATATCGCCATGGGATTAGCCTGCTCCACCTCCCACGGCTTCGACCAGCGTAGCGCGACCATCGAGTGCAAAATCAACTACGTGCGCGCCGTAGCCGATGGCGAAGTACTGTGCATCGCCAGGGTGTTGCATGCGGGTCGCCGCACATTGGTGGTTGAAGCTGAAGTGGTCCAGGGCGACAAACTGGTCGCAAAGGCACAAGGCACGTTCGCTGTGCTCTAGCTGTGACAGGCGAATTTGGGTTAATTTCGGCGTTGCGAAATCAGCGCCGGAATTTTCCGGGCTCGCTGTGGCCAGAATGAGCAACGGGTAATGGCGTTTTCGAACCAGGGCTGTACGAAATTTCATATAGAGCCCCATACCAGGCGACAACGCCAGTTCCTACCTCACCCTTGTACACCGTTGTGTCCACCCCCATATTGGGGCGACTGACGCGTGAAGGAATCCAACTTGAGCGAACTTCTCAACCGCCGCCTGGCGTTACTCGGCGAGCGCACTAACCTCTCCCTGCTGGAGCAATGCCTGCACGGTATTGAGCGTGAATGCCTGCGCGTGACCGGCGAAGCACGCCTGGCCCAGACACCGCACCCTGAAGCCCTTGGCGCTGCGCTGACCAACAGCCTGATTACCACTGACTATTCCGAATCGTTGCTGGAATTTATTACTCCGGCCCTGGCCGACCCGGCCGCGACGCTGGAGAGTCTCGACAAAATTCACCGATTTGCCTACAGCAAGCTGGGCAACGAGTTCCTCTGGAGCCCGTCGATGCCTTGCCCACTGCCCGCCGAAGAAGACATTCCGATTGCCTATTACGGCACCTCGAATATCGGCAAGCTTAAATACGTGTATCGCAAAGGCTTGGCCCTGCGTTACGGCAAGACCATGCAGTGCATTGCCGGGATTCACTACAACTTCTCGTTACCGGAAGCCGTCTGGCCGCTGCTCAAGCAGACCGAGCCATTCGAAGGTGATGCTCGGGACTATCAGTCTCATTCCTACATCGCGCTGATCCGCAACTTCCGACGTTACAGCTGGTTACTGATGTACCTGTTCGGCGCATCGCCGGCGCTGGATGCGGGTTTCCTGCGTGGCCGCGCACATCAGTTGGATCAATTCGACGCTGATACGCTCTACCTGCCCTACGCAACCAGCTTGCGCATGAGCGACTTGGGCTATCAAAGCAACGCTCAGGCCGACCTGACGCCTTGCTATAACGATTTGCTCAGTTATACCGACAGCCTGCGCAAGGCGGTGGCAACGCCCTACGCGCCGTATGTAGAAATCGGTACCCACAAGGACGGCGAGTGGATTCAACTCAACACCAACGTGTTGCAGATTGAAAACGAGTATTACTCCAACATCCGCCCGAAACGGGTTACCTATTCCGGCGAACGTCCGATTCAGGCACTGGTCGCCCGTGGCGTGCAGTACGTTGAAGTGCGTTGCCTGGACATCAATCCGTTTCTGCCCACTGGCATCGACTTGCAGCAATCGCGCTTCATTGATGCATTCGTGCTGTATTGCGCCCTGCAGGAAAGCCCGCAACTGGCGCAGAACGAGTGCCGCAACGCAGCGTCGAACTTTCTGACGGTAGTCAAAGAAGGCCGTCGTCCGGGTCTGCAGCTGAATCGTAATGACAGCACCATTGACCTGAAAACCTGGGCCACCGAACTGCTGGAGAAAATCAGGCCGATTGCCGAGCTGCTCGACCAGGCTCAAGGCATTGATGAACACATCAAATCTCTGGCGGCCCAGCAATCGAAGGTCAACGACTCGTCCCTGACGCCTTCAGCCAAGGTGCTGGCGAGCATGAACGAGCATAAGGAAGGCTTTACCGCATTCTCGATGCGTCAGAGTCAGCTTCATGCCGAGTACTTCCGCAGCACCCCGCTGAGCGCCGAAGAACAGTCGAACTTTGAAACCCTGGCCAGAACCTCGATTGCCGAACAGGCCGAGCTGGAGCAAACCGAAGAAGTGGTGGATTTCGATACGTTCGTGGGCGCTTATCAGGCGAGCATCCTGCGGATCAGTAACTGACAGGCCCGCACCCGGCTTGGGTGCGAGTCACTTGTAGGCCCGGAATCAACCGGGCCCACAATGAAGCGTCCAGGCTTTTCAAAAAGAGCTACAACGCAAACGGCAACGGAATGTGCGTCTCCTGACGCTGTTCCAGGCGTTTCTGAAATTCCATCGGGTCGTGGATCAGCACGTCTTGACCGGCGTTGGATTCAGCAGCAATCAGGCGGGACAACCAGAACCGTACACAGCCAACCCGCAGCATGGTCGGCCAAAGTTCAGCCTCGCGGGCGGTGAAAGGACGCAGTGTCGCGTAGGCACCGAGCAAGGCACGAGCGCGTTGCGGGTCGATTTGTCCGTCTTCGCGGGAGCACCAGTCGTTCAGAGCAATAGCCAGGTCATACAGCATCGGCCCGGAACACGCGTTGTAGAAATCGATAAGCCCGGTCAGGTGCGTGCCTTCGAACAATGCGTTGTCACGAAACAGATCTGCGTGCAGATTCGAACGCGGCAGCGCCAGGATGTCGGGCTTGAGTTGTTCGATCTCTTGCAGTGCGGCATTGAGCAATTGGCCGGACGCAGGATCAAGGTGCGAGACCAGTTCGGCGCCTTCACTGAGCATCCAGTCGAGACCTCGATCAGTCTTGCGCTCCAGCACATGTCCCCGCGTCGCCAGGTGCAGATGCCCCAGTAATTCGCCAATCTGCACGCAATGTTGGGTATTGGGCTCGCTGATGTGCTTGCCCGGCAAACGTGGTTGCAGCAACGCGGGTTTACCCGCCAGCTCGCGCAAGGCACTGCCGTCGCCAGTACGAAGCGCGTAGGGCACGGGCAAATCCGCTTCGTGCAGCACATCGAGCAATTCAATGAAGAACGGCAAATCCTGGACCGGCCCGCGCTCGACCAGCGTCAGGACGAACTCGCCCTGCTCCAGGCTGATGAAGTAATTGGTGTTCTCGCTGCCAGCGGCGATGCCTTGGAAATCGCGCAGACGGCCTAGCCCATAAGGGGCGAGAAAGGTTTCCAGCTCGGGCCGAGCCAGGGTTGTGAACACGGACATATCAGGACTGCCAGCAAAAGAAGTGAATGTGGGGCCTTACCACTCGAATATTTTCCACGAAGGAATCAGCATATCCGGCTGGTCTGAGCGAATGAAATTGCCATCCGAACCGTCGGCGCGCACCAGAAAATACGGCTTGCCGCCTTTGGGTGTGATCTTGATTGCGTAAAGAAATCCGTTCTGGCGATATTCCTGGATGGTCTTGTCACCTTCGGTGCGGATCGTGACTTCCGGGTCTGCGGACGGTGCATCGTCGGCAGCAACAGCAATCAGCGGGCAGCATGCAAACAGGCCAGCCAGCAACAAGCGATTTGTCGTGCGCATGATAACCTTGTCCCTTTGTCGTCAATGGTTCGCGCATTCTAGCGCCGAGCCCGCCGAAAAGGTTGATTCTGCTCATGAGCCAAGCTCCCCTCGTCCTGGTGGACGGTTCTTCATACTTGTATCGCGCCTTTCACGCGCTGCCTCCGCTCGCTACGTCCAAGGGCCTGCCAACCGGCGCGGTCAAAGGCGTGCTGAACATGCTCAAAAGCCTGCGACGGCAATACCCCGAAAGCCCGTTCGCCGTGGTGTTCGATGCCAAGGGCGGGACTTTTCGCGACGACCTCTACGCCGAGTACAAGGCCAATCGCCCAAGCATGCCCGATGATTTGCGGGTGCAGATCGATTTGCTGCACGCATGTGTCAAAGGCCTGGGTTACCCGCTCTTGTGTGTCGACGGCGTCGAAGCGGACGACGTGATCGGCACCCTGGCGCGCAGCAGCGCGGCGGCGGACCGGCCGGTAATCATCTCCACCGGTGACAAGGACATGGCACAACTGGTCGACGGGCACATTACCTTGGTCAATACCATGACCGGTAGCGTGCTGGACGTCGCTGGCGTGAAAGAGAAGTTTGGCGTCGGTCCCGAGCACATCATCGATTACCTCGCGCTAATGGGCGATAAAGTCGACAACATTCCGGGCGTTCCCGGCGTGGGTGAAAAAACCGCCGTGGGCCTTTTGGTGGGCGTGGGTGGCGGTCTGGCCGAGTTGTACGCCAACCTTGAAGCCGTGGCGGCGCTGCCGATTCGCGGGGCGAAAACCCTGGCGGCCAAGCTCGAAGAACACCGTGCAATGGCGTTTCTGTCCTATGAGCTGGCGACCATCAAGATCGACGTGCCCCTGGAAATCGAACTCGACGCCCTGCACTGCGGCGAACCGGACCGCGAAGCACTGCTGGAGCTGTACGCCGAGCTGGAATTCAAGAGCTGGATCGAAGACCTGCATCGCGATGCCCAGCGCGCCGGTCTGGAAGTCGCTATCGCCGAAGCGCCGCCAACAGCCCAAACCCACTACGAAACCATCCTTGAGCAGGATCAGCTCGACCTCTGGCTGAAAAAGCTCAACGCAGCCAAGCTCGTCGCCTTCGTCACCCAGAGCAACGGACTGGATGCTCAACGGGCACAACTGGTCGGCCTGTCGTTCTCGGTGCAGCCCAATGAGGCGGCGTATATTCCGCTGACCCATTCCTACATGGGCGTACCGCAGCAGCTGGATCGCGACCATGTGCTCAAGCAGCTCAAGCCGCTGCTGGAAGATCCGAACAAAATCAAGGTCGGCCAGCATGCCAAATTCGATATCAACATCCTGGCCAACTGCGCTCTGGATGGCGACCAAAGCCAGGGCATCACCGTGCAAGGTCTGGTGTACGACACCATGCTTGAATCCTACGTGCTCGATTCCACGGCGACGCGCCATGATCGGGAAAGCCTGGCACTGAAGTATCTGGGCCATACGACCACCAATATGCAGGCCATTGCCGGCAAGGGCGTCAAGCAGCTGACCTTCGATCAGATCTCCCTGGAGCTGGCGGGGCAATACGCCGCAGAGGAAGCCGACGTGACTTTGCGTTTGCATCAGTTGCTGCTGGAAAAGCTCAATGCGATTCCGAGCTTGCTGCCAGTGCTTAACGAAATTGAAATGCCACTGGTACCGGTCCTGGCCCGTATTGAGCGTCAAGGCGCGCTGGTGGACGCCAAACTGCTAGGCATCCAGAGCGTTGAATTGGGCGACAAAATGGTGGCCCTGGAGCGTGAAGCGTTCGAAATCGCCGGAGAAGAATTCAATCTCGGCTCGCCCAAGCAGTTGGGTGTGATTCTCTACGAGAAACTCGGCCTGCCCATTATCAGCAAGACCGCCAAAGGACAGGCGTCTACGGCAGAGGCAGTCCTGGCTGAACTGGCCGAACAAGGCTTTCCACTGCCGACCGTGCTGATGCAATACCGCTCAATGAGCAAACTGAAAAGCACTTACACCGATCGCCTGCCGGAGCAGATCAACCCGCGCACAGGGCGGATTCATACGTCCTATCATCAAGCGGTAGCGGTGACCGGTCGCTTGTCTTCCAGTGATCCTAACTTGCAGAACATCCCGATCCGCACCGCCGAAGGCCGGCGGATTCGCCAGGCGTTCGTTGCTCCGGCAGGCTACAAACTGCTGGCGGCGGACTATTCGCAGATCGAATTGCGCATCATGGCGCATCTGGCCAAAGATGAAGGCTTGCTGCATGCGTTCCGCAACAACCTCGATGTACACCGGGCAACGGCTGCGGAAGTCTTCGGGGTCGAGCTTGAAGGCGTTACCACCGACATGCGCCGCAGCGCCAAGGCCATCAACTTCGGTTTGATCTATGGCATGAGCGCGTTTGGTCTGGCCAAGCAGATCGGCGTTGATCGCAAGCAGTCGCAAGCCTATGTGGATCGCTACTTCGCCCGATATCCCGGCGTTCTGGCCTATATGGAGCGCACGCGCACCCAAGCCGCCGAACAGGGCTTTGTCGAAACCATCTTCGGGCGCCGCCTGTACCTTCCGGATATCAACGCCAAGAACCAGGCGCTGCGCAAAGGTGCCGAGCGCATGGCGATCAACGCGCCGATGCAGGGTACCGCAGCCGACATCATCAAAAAGGCCATGGTCGCGGTAAACGGTTGGCTGCAAGTGTCGGGGCTGGACGCGCGGGTCATCTTGCAGGTACACGATGAGCTGGTGCTGGAGGTCCGCGAAGATCTGGTGGAACAGATCAGCGAGCAGATTCGTCCGCACATGAGTGGCGCAGCACAGCTGGACGTGCCGCTACTGGTGGAAGTGGGCGTTGGCAATAACTGGGATGAAGCGCACTGACATCGGCTCACCGGAGCGGGCGTGCGGCAAAAAGTCGCACGCCGCGACATGTCGGGATCGCAGAATTTCAATCGGCGAGGAACTTAACCCGTGAAAATCGAGTCAGAGTTCTCGATTGGCAGCGAAGCCGATCAATGCTCCTAGTTGTGTTAAGTGTTGGCAGACATTCAGACCCCACCCTAAAGGTCTGAAAACTTAGACCCCAGACTTCCCCTCCCCATACGAAGTCCGGGGTTTTTTTTGCCCGGAATTTATTCCGCAGGCTCGGCAGGCGCCTTGTCTTCGAGCTCCATCCAACCGGCCAGCACGGTATAGGCGTCTTCCAGGCCCATGCGCTTTGGCGCGGAGAACAACTGGATAGTCACCGCGTCACCCCAACCCTTGCGGATTTCGGCCTGAACCTTGAGTAACGTGTTCTTGGCAGCGCCGTAGGTCAGCTTGTCGGCTTTGGTCAGCAGAATGTGCATCGGCATGTGGCTGGCAATGGACCAGTCGAGCATCAGCAGGTCGAAGTCGGTCATTGGATGACGGATATCCATCATCAGAATCAGACCTTTGAGGCTTTCGCGGCTGCCCAGATAGGCTTCCAGGTGACGCTGCCAGTGAAGCTTGAGCGGGATGGGCACCTTGGCATAACCATAACCTGGCAAATCCACCAGGCGACGCTCGTCATCCAGTTTGAAAAAATTAAGCAGTTGAGTTCGGCCAGGTGTTTTCGAAGTGCGAGCTAGACTGGCATGGGTCAGGGTGTTCAACGCGCTCGATTTGCCTGCGTTGGAGCGTCCGGCGAAAGCGACTTCAAAGCCCTCGTCATCGGGGCACTGATCGACTTTGGCAGCACTGAGCATGAAGGTGGACTGTTGGCACAGACCGAGAATGGGGTTCTTGAGTTGCATGTGATTTCCGGTGAGGGCGGTGCCTGCAAGGGGTGCGGCAAGAGGTGTCGTTTCCGTTTCAGTAGCGCCAGTATATAATGCCGCAGATTTTGTGTGTGCTTTGTCCTGTGAACAGGGTCAAGATCACAACCTGAGCGAGACATAAAGATGCGCATTAGAACGCAGTCCGCTTTGAACCTGAAAAGGTTTCGCTAAGTATGAAGGCTTTGGAGTTGCCTGTGTCCGGTAGTTCAAAGCATTGCCGCCGCGTGGATTGTGCAAGGACAGCAGTAGCGAGGATTTGCGAACCATCATCTTTCGGGATGAGCCAGTCATCTTCCTACATAACTTTTCACCTTTAGCCGATTTGGATTACCTGATGAAGAAAATATTCGTGAGTCTGCTGTTGACCCTGGGCATCTGCGGTGCGGCGCAGGCTGCGGGTGAGATTGGAAATCCTGCCGCTGGCCAGACAAAGGCCGCTGTGTGTGGTGCCTGTCATGGCCCGGACGGCAACAGCATGGCGCCGAACTTCCCCAAGCTGGCGGGCCAAGGCAATCGCTATCTGGTCAAGCAACTCCATGAAATCAAGGATGGCAAGCGTGTTGTCCTGGAAATGACCGGCTTGCTGACCAACCTGAATGATCAGGATCTTGCCGATATCGCTGCTTATTTCTCCAGTCAGAAGGGCAGTGTCGGCGCAGCCGATCCGAAACTCGTGGCTCAAGGTGAAGCGCTGTTCCGGGGCGGTAAATTGGATCAGGGCATGCCGGCTTGTACCGGCTGCCATTCGCCTAACGGCGTCGGCAACGCCCAGGCCGGCTTCCCTCATCTGGGCGGCCAGCATGCGGACTACATCAAGAAGCAACTGACTGCTTTCCGCGAAGGTGATCGCACCAACGATGGCGACACCATGGTCATGCGCTCCATCGCGTCCAAGTTGAGCAACAAGGATATCGACGCATTGGCGCAATATATTCAGGGTCTGCATTGATTTTCTGAAACGTTTGCACACGATTTAAAAAGGGTAGCTTCGGCTACCCTTTTTTTGGGTCGCCAGCGTTACACTAGCGAACTCGAGCCGCCCCGACCGGTCCAAAGCCGGTCGCTTGAAGGCGACCCAAAACTGTCTCAGGAGTAAAGCATGCGTAATCTGATCCTCAGCGCCGCTCTGGTTGCCGCCAGTCTGTTCGGTATTTCGGCCCAAGCCGCCGAGCCTATCGAAGCAGGCAAACAGTACGTCGAGCTGAGCTCCGCGGTTCCGGTTTCCGAACCAGGCAAGATCGAAGTTGTGGAAATGTTCTGGTATGGCTGCCCGCATTGCTATGCATTCGAACCCACCATCAATCCATGGGTTGAAAAACTGCCTGCCGATGTTCACTTCGTACGCATCCCGGCCATGTTTGGCGGCCCGTGGGACGCTCACGGCCAGCTGTTCATCACCCTGGAAATGATGGGTGTCGAGCACAAGGTTCACGCTGCGGTTTTCGAAGCGATCCAAAAGGGTGGCAAGCGTTTGACCGACAAGAATGACATGGCCGACTTCGTTGCCACTCAAGGCCTGGACAAGGCTGAGTTCCTGAAGACTTTCGATTCCTTCGCTGTAAAGGGCAAGATCGCCCAGTACAAGGAGTTGGCAAAGAAATATGAAATCACTGGCGTACCGACCATGATCGTCAACGGCAAATACCGTTTCGACCTGGGTTCGGCCGGTGGTCCTGAGCAAACGTTGCAGGTGGCCGATCAGCTCATTGCCAAAGAGCGAGCGGCCAAGTAAGCGGCGCCTGCCATGCGGCGCTGGAGAGCGGAACGGGTCGTTGGCCGACATGACGCCAAGGTCAACGAACACCATGTGCAAGCAAGCGGTTTGCCGGCTGACGGTCGGCTTCGCTTGCTCAGCTTCAATATTCAGGTCGGCATCAGCACCGAGCGCTACGGACATTACCTGACACGAGGCTGGCAGCATCTGCTGCCGCATGTCGGTCGAGCGGGCAATCTTCAGAAGATCGGCGACCTGCTGGGCGACTTCGATTTGGTGGCCTTGCAGGAAGCTGATGGCGGAAGCCTGCGTTCCGGATATATCAATCAAGTTGAGCACCTTGCCCAGCTCGGTGCGTTTCCTTACTGGTACCAGCAGCTCAATCGCAATCTCGGTCGCTTCGGCCAGCATAGCAACGGGGTGCTCAGTCGCTTGCGGCCATCAGCCATCGAAGACCATCCGCTGCCTGGCCCTGCAGGGCGCGGTGCGATTTTGGTGCGTTTCGGTGAAGGCCCTGACGCACTGATCGTGGTCATGATGCACCTGGCCCTCGGCGCGCGTGTCCGCACCCGGCAATTGGCCTATATTCGCGAATTGATCAGTGGTTATCGCCATCAGGTGTTGATGGGTGACATGAACACCCACGCGCTGGACTTGTTGGAGCATTCGCCCCTGCGCGACCTTGGCCTGCTGGCCCCACAGATTGAAGCAACTTTCCCCAGTTGGCGTCCTCAGCGCTGTCTTGATCACATTTTGCTCAGCCCGACCCTTACCCTTGAGCGGGTCCAGGTCCTGGCCCAGCCGATTTCCGACCACCTGCCCGTCGCTGTGGAAATCCGTCTGCCCGCTTCGATGAATCAGGATTCATTACCGGTAACCAGCACGGCCACTAGCGAGCACATTGCATGAGCGATGAAGCCGAACGCTGGAAGGAAAAATACCTAAAGGGCATCGAACAACAGGACAAGCTCGAAAAACGCTGGGAGGCTCGTCTCGACCTTCTGCGCCGCGGCCTGGTGCGCAGCAGCCTGGCGGCAGAAGGTTCGGACCGCGCAGTCGACCAATGCATGAAGGAAATGCGCGAAATCGTGCGCAAGGACGACATGGATGCGGGTCTTGCTGCGCTTATTCCACGCCTTGAAAAGGCCGTGCTGGATTCCGAGCAACGCCGGGAAGTCCGCGCCGGACAGATCAATGATGCGCTGACTGCGTTGGTCACCCAGTTGCAATCGTTGCCATTGCCCAAGGACGTGCGCAAACCCCTCAAGAAATTTGCCAAGGATCTCGAAGAGCGTGCTTCCCAGTCACGGGAATTGCCATTGTTACTGGGAGAATTGAGCGGCCTTCAGGGACAGGCGCTGAGCCTAATGGACAAACCCGAAGAAGTCACTCGACCCGGTTTGCTGCAGCGTTTGTTTGGTAGCCATGACGCGCCCAACGAAGTCGCCGATCCTGAGCCCGACCATTACGCTGCGCCACACTACCAACCCGAGCAGCACGCGGCGGCTGTCACCCCCGAGCAAGCTGCGGCGCCTGCCTCTTTCGCAGCGCCAACTGCGCCCGAAGAAGACAAGCACGAAGAGATGCCGCAGTCGCCAGATCTCGATACGCCAACACCGGTGCTGGCGGCGCTCGTTGAAACACCAACCGAAACGCCAGCGCCGCCCGCTCAAATCGATGCAGCGCAACCGCTCAGTGAAGTCCGACAACCTGCCGGGCAGGTATCAGTCCACGAAGCATCTCCTGAAGCGTTTGAGATTGAGGATCTGCTCACGCCCACGCCCTGCGTTCCTTTCGAGCAGCTACCCGATGCGCCGATCGAAGCGCCCTGCGTCCCCGATGACGATAGCGAAGAACAGGCGCCCAACGAACAGGATGCAGCGTTTGCGCTCCCCGCCTCGCCCGAACCGAGCTACAGCTCGGTGGCGACTCACATCGAGCAGACATTGCTGGGACTGCTGGACGACCTGACGCTGCCGGAACATCATCGGCCTCAGGCCGAAGCGATGCGCAAACGTCTGGAACACGGGCTGAACTGGTATGAACTGCTGCCGATCCTTGATGATCTGGCGGTGCTGATGCTGGCAATCACCGACAGTGGTCAGCACGAATTCGAAATCTACCTCAAGCAATTGAACGAACGCCTGGAGTCGTTCCAGAGCACTCTTCACGCGGCCAGCACCGACTACGCTGACAACCAGAGCACTGATCGCGACCTCAATAGCCAGTTGCGCGAGCAGGTGGACGGCTTGCAAAACAGCGTCCAGGACGCCTCAGATCTGACCAGCCTCAAGCAGATTCTGGAAAACCGGCTCGAAGGTTTGTTGAGCACCATGGATCAGCATCAGGTGCAACGTGATGTACGTGAACTGGAGGTCGCCGAGCGACTCCAGAGCCTGGCCAGTCGCGTCGCTACCATGGAGCAGGAGGCTCAGGTTTTTCGCGGGAACCTGGAAGAACAGCGTCAGAAAGCTCTGATTGACCCGCTCACCGGCCTGCCCAACCGCGCAGCCTGGGGCGAGCGTCTTGAGCAGGAAATGGCGGCCTGGCAGCAGAATAAGGACTCCCTGCTGGTGTGCATGCTCGACCTGGATCACTTCAAGCGCATCAACGATGGTTTCGGCCATCTGGCCGGCGACAGGGTGCTGAAGATCATTGCCTCAGTATTGAACAAGCGCCTGCGCAGCACTGATTTCATCGCACGCTTCGGCGGGGAGGAATTCGTTCTGTTACTGCCGGCGACTACGGTGACGGCCGGAGCCAACCTGCTGGACGAGTTGCGCGCAGCAGTCGAGCTCTGTCCGTTTCACTTCAAAGGCGAGCCCGTAACCATTACCGTTTCAATGGGCTTCACAGCATTTCGCAGCGCTGAGCGCAGCGAAGTCGCCCTCAAGCGCGCTGACCAGGCGCTGTATCGTGCCAAGGAAAGCGGTCGTAATCGGATCGAGCAAGGATGACTGATCACACGACTGTCACCCGTGTCATTGCTGCAGTACGTTATGCTCATTCTTTTACGGTCAGTGTGTGCGGATGTTCATGAAGCTGTTTTTATCTGCCTTGTTACTCGTCACCTTGACGGCTTGCACCAGCGGGCCGCGACTGGACACCCGTCATGCTTCGGTCAATTTCGACAATCGCGTGCAGTTCGTCGTGGTGCATTACACCTCTGCGAACCTGGAGCGCTCGCTGGCCTTGCTTACCCATGGTGAAGTCAGCAGTCATTACCTGATTGGCGACACACCACCCACTATTTACAAGCTGGTGGATGAATCCGCCCGGGCCTGGCACGCGGGCGAAAGCCAATGGGAAGGCCGCACCTGGCTTAACTCAAGCTCAATTGGTATCGAGATCGTCAATCCCGGTTTCAGCGATACGCCCAACGGACGAGTCTGGTACCCGTATACAGAGGGTCAGGTTCAGGCACTGATCGTATTGCTCAAGGACATCGTCAAACGTAATCACATCGACCCTCGCCACATCATTGGCCATAGCGATATCGCACCGCTGCGCAAGCTCGATCCCGGGCCGTTGTTTCCCTGGGAGCGGCTGGCCAAGGAAGGTTTGGGGATTTGGCCTGACGAAAAACTGGTCGCCCATGAGCAGGCGCTGATGATGGACGCCATCCCCAGTATTTCCTGGTTTCAACAGCAACTGGCACGGCTGGGCTATGAAACACCGCAGACGGGCGAGCTGGATGTAGCCACTCGCCACGTCCTCGCGGCGTTTCAAATGCACTATCGCCCTGAGCGCTTCACGGGTGATCCGGACGTGCGCAGCGCCGCGCTTCTCAAGGTGCTAAATCGCCCCAATCGATAAATTTCGCCTGATCGCCTGTTTTTACGGGCGATTTCCTACCTTGTTGCTAACCTCAAGGGTATTCATCCGGATACCCACCGATGCTTGATGCGGCAGCACCGTTTCGATTGAACCTTTACCGCCCTTGGCTGATGGCATTGCTCGCAGCCGTTCTGAGTGCGGTCTTACTGCTATGCGGCAGTTTTGCAGTGGCAGTCCATCAGGCCAGGCAAAACGAAAGCGAACAGATGAAGGCCCAGGGCGAGCGTTTTCTGGTTCGTCTTGAGCAGCTGTTCGGGCAATTGCGAACCGGCCTGGATCAGCTTGAAGCGCAGCCACTGCGCCATTGCACGCCACAAATGGTCGAGCGCCTTCGGGAGGTTATCTCTCGCTATCGCTTCATTTATGAAGCCGGGTTCGTCGGTGATAAAACGCTCTGCTCCAGTTGGCCACACAACAGCAAGCTCGGCACGCCCCGGGAACCCGACATTCGTGGCCCCACCTACGACTACTGGCTCAATACCTCGGCCCAGCCAGACGACAACCTTGCAGCATTGATGATGGGACGCGGCGAATTCAGGGTCACGACTTCTCGCGGGCACCTGACCGACGTGGTCGATCTGCCGGTTGGCGGCAGTTTATTGGTGGTGCTCAATCACGGCAGCAAAGCCGTGACCGTCCTCGGACCGGAACAGCACTGGCCGCCTACTGCGGACTGGTCTTCTTCCACCGATGAAACGCTGCTCACCACACCCAATCGTCTTATCTACCGCATGCCTACCCAGAGCCCTGAATATCAGCTGGTGCTAACGACTCCACGCAGCGGCCTGCAGGAAAAAATCACCGGGGCGTGGTGGCTGCTAGTCCCAGCCAGCCTGCTGGTTTCGCTGTGCATCGGCGCGCTGGTGATGCAACTGGCTCGCCAGCGCCAGTCGTTAGGCGGTGAACTGCAAGGCGCACTCAGGCGCAGCGAACTGAAAGTGTTATATCAGCCGATCTTTGATCTCAACACGCGCCTGTGTGTAGGTGCCGAAGCGCTGGTGCGCTGGCGCAGGCCGGATGGCACGTTGACCAGCCCCGATCTGTTCATTCCGCTGGCGGAAAACACCGGGCAGATCCGCCAAATTACCGATTTTGTCCTGCAACAACTGCTTGAACAGCTCGGCCCGCTGCTGCGCGCCAATCCGCAGCTCTATATTTCCGTCAACCTGGCGGCTTGCGATGTCATGGCGCCGCGCATTGGACGGGTGACAGCCCGATTGCTGGCGCAGCACCGAGTGGCAGCGCGGCAGATTGCCTTCGAAGTAACGGAGCGCGGGCTGATCGATGTGGTGGTGGCACGCAATCACCTGCAAGGGTTACGCGACAAAGGGCATCAGGTATTGATCGACGATTTTGGTACGGGCTATTGCAGCCTTGCGTACCTGCAAACCCTTCCAGTGGACTGCCTGAAAATCGATAAAGCGTTCATAGATGCCCTGGGCCACGACGCGGCCAGCAGCGGTGTGGCGCCTCACATCATTCGTATGGCTCATGCATTGGAGCTGCGAGTGATTGCCGAAGGCATCGAGTTCGAGTCCCAAGTGCAGTTGCTCAAGAGCGAAGGCGTGATCTATGGGCAGGGCTGGCTGTTTGCCCGACCACTGACGGCCAGCAAGTTTACCGAGCTAGTGACCGGCGGCCGGCGCAGCAATGGGCGTCGCGCGGAGGATGTGGCGTAACGCTGTTTCGCGGATTATCCGGCGCAGCGAGCTTGTTCACGCATAAGCCAGCCCCCACACAAGCTCGTGCCACCGATGTCGCTTGGCATGTGGCCTTTAAAGCGGCAACGCCATATAAAACTGCGTGCCCTGCCCCGGCCTCGAATACACGCCCATACGTCCACCGTGCAGTTGCACGATTTCCTTGCACAACGCCAGACCAAGGCCAGCACCGCCTTTCTTGCGACCCACCTGCACAAAAGGCTCGAAAATCCTGCCCTGCTGGCCGTAGGCAATACCTTCGCCATTGTCTTCGACGCTGATGATCACTCGCTCGCCATGGCGTCTTGCCTGAAGACGAATCAGACCTTTCTCCGGCGTATGGCGGATTGCGTTGTCCAGCAAGTTGTCCAGGACTCGCTCCAGTTGCACGCGGTCGGCATGCAGGTGCGGCAATTGATCCTGGATCTCCACCGTGAGCACGATGTCTTGCTCCGCGGCGCGCTCTTCGAAACGTCCTCGCGCCTGCTCAAGCATGACTTCGACCGAGCATGGCTCCAACGTGAGCTTTTGCAGGCCGTTCTGATAGCGCGAGAAATTCAGCAGGTCGTTGATTAACTGCATCAGGCGCTGCATTTCTTCGTTTACGGTGTTGAACAGATCGGCTTCTCGAGAATCTTCGTCAAAGTGCACTCGCTCCTGAAGCAGACCGAAGGCCATGTGCATGCCAGTCACAGGAGTGCGCAGCTCATGGGAAGCACGCAGGACAAATTCGCTGCGCACGCGCTCGAATGCGCGCTGTTCCGTCACGTCGTGCAGAACCATTACAGCGCCCAGGATATGGCCTTTGGTGTGGCTGACCGGCGTCAGGCTATAGGTCAGTAAACGGGTTTCGCCGTCGATATCAATGGATAGATCTTCCGGCGCCCGCTCCAGCGTGCCACCGCGCAGCGTCAGGTAAAGCTGCTCATCGAGCTCAGGGCGCTGCAACGCTTCACCAAGGCCCTGGCCCAGTCTTTCCTCGTCCCAACCAAGCTGGCGTTGCGCAACAGGGTTAAGGTGCTCAAGACGACCTTGGCGATCAATCATCAACAAGCCGTCATCAATGCTGTCCAGAACTGCCTGCAACCGTTGCTGGCCGGCCAGCAGCTCATCGATATTGGTGGCCTGATGCTGACGCAACGCCTCGGCCATCACGCCAAAGCGGCGGGTTAGCAGGTTCATTTCCGCCGCAGAGGAAATGGGCAGCGTGACCTCGAAATTGCCTTGGCCGATGTTGTCAGCCGCCTTGGCCAAAGCCTCGATGGGCGCTCCAAACCGGCGGGCTATGCCGTGGGCGGTAATGAAGCCGATGCACAGCACTGCGATCCCCACCAAGCCCAGCAGCCCTGCGACCCATAACGCCCGCTCGCGCGAATGGCTTTCGGCTTCGCTGATGTTGCTCAATGAATGACGATGGGCGGCCAGCAAGTTATTGCGCAGGGTATCGAAACGCTCGCTTAACACCGTGTTATCGCGCAAGGCCCGGGGGTTGTCCTTGGTCTGGGCATAGGCGTCGAGAAATCGCTGATAGTCCTCGCCGGCTTCCTTGAAGCCATTGTTCGTTCCGTACTCTGCGTCGTGCTCGACGCCCTTGGCAAGCAGCTCGCGGAACTGATCCTGAGACGCCTTGAGGGCCGAGGGTTCAGGTGTTTCGTTGAGCATCATGACCAACTGGTCACCGAGATTCTGCCGCAACTTCAACCCGATATCCAAGGTGACGAAGTTCTGCTGAATCAACGATTCCTGGGACTTGGCCATTTGCATGACACTGACCAGCCCCAGCAGCAGGCCTAATAACGCGACGGTTATCAACGCAGAAATGCTGAGAAACAGTCGGGTACGCAACTTCATGGCCAATTTCATGTGCGGCAGTTCATAAGTTGTACTGCTTACGTTTTCGATAAAGCGTTGAGGCGTCGATGCCTAGCGTCTTGGCCGCTGCGTCCAGTGTGTCGCTGGTCGCCAGCACTGCACCGATGTGGGCTTTTTCCAATTCATCCAGGCTCAACGCTGCGCCGACTCGCGGGGCGTTACTGGTAGGTTGCTCAGCCATGCCCAGATGGCTGATTTCAACGCGCTCCTGCGGGCAGATGATGCTGGCACGTTCGATGACGTTGCGCAGCTCCCGGATATTGCCCGGCCAACGGTAATTGAGCAAAGCAGCGCGGGCCTCTTCACTGAACCCACGGGCCGGCCGCGCATACTCCTTGACGAAGCGCGCCAGGAAACGATCAGCCAGGGTCAGAATGTCCTCACTGCGCTCACGCAATGGCGGCAGATGCAGCGTGATCACGTTCAAGCGATACAGCAAATCCTCACGGAAGCGCCCGCCGCGCACCATGTCTTCGAGATTCAGGTTGGTGGCCGCCAGAATGCGCACATCGGCGCGGCGCGTCACCGGATCGCCTACGCGCTCATATTCCTTATCCTGAATGAAGCGCAGTAACTTGGGCTGTAACGTGAGGGGAAAATCGCCGATCTCATCAAGAAACAACGTACCGCCGTCGGCTTGGTTCACGCGCCCCAGCGTACTCTCGCTGGCGCCGGTGAACGCGCCTCGGCTGTGGCCAAACAGTTCACTTTCCATCAACTCTGCCGTCAAGGATGGGCAATTGATGGTCACGCATGATTTCTTGGCGCGCTTGCTCCAACCATGGATAGCCCTGGCGAGTTCACCCTTACCGGTACCGGATTCACCCAGAATCAAAATGTTGGCGTCGGTATTGGCCACTTGTCGGGCGGTCTCCAATATCGCCATCATCGCCGGGCTGTGGGAATCGAGGCCATCCTTGGGCTTACGCACCTCGCCTTCCAGCGCTTCCAGCCGGGCCGACAACTGTCGAACTTCCAGCTGCTTTGCCGTGGCCAGACGCAACTGATCCGGGCTGCACGGTTTAACCAAATAGTCGGCCGCGCCCGCCTGAATGGCATCCACGGCGGTATCGACCGCCGAATGCGCTGTGACGATCACAACCCGCATCCATGGCGCCTGGATACGCATTTGCGCCAGTACATCCAGACCGTTGTCTTCGCCCAGTCGCAAATCCAGGAAGCACAGGTCGAAGACCTGGCGTTGCAGCAACGTTTCCGCCTGCGCTGCGCTGTTAGCGGTGGCGACGCTGTAGCCCTCATCTTCCAGGCAATAACGGAATGTGCGAAGGATCGCGGATTCGTCATCCACAAGCAGAATACGGCCCTGATTCTCAGTGGCTGCTTCCATTTTTCCTACGCTCCTAAGTGAATTATCTTGGTTAGTCTCAGAATAATCGGGCAAGTTGCATGGTGAATTCTGATTGATTATGCGTGCTGCATGGTAACTGCCTGCCACCTTAAACAGTAAGACGCTGAATTTGTTGAAAATTCAGTAGGAAATTTCTCTGGCACAGGCCTTGCGAGTTTCTTTTTCTTTTCGCCTTAGGCGACTCAGGTGAAATTTCCGTACCGCAATTGATGGAGAAGCGCCATGCACCCGCTGAAGAAGCTCGCTCTGGCCACCGCAACAATCACCGTTTTGGGTTTGAATCCGCTGCTGGCCAGCGCCGCCCAACAGGATTTGCCTAGCCAATTAGCCCAGGCCCGTCAGGAGGGCTCGATCTGGACCGCCTTTGCGCTTAATCGCCATTTGAGCCCATTCAAAATTGATGTGAGCGTCGAGCAAGGCACAGCCACTCTCAAAGGCAAAGTCGAAAACGAAGTGGACCGTGAACTGGCCGAAAGGATTGCGCTGGATGTCAACGGCATCGATAAAGTCGATAACCAGCTGGAGATAGACGCCAATGTGGCTGCCGAACCCGGCACCAAGGCCAATCTCGCCCAGAGCTTTGAAGACGCGACACTCACCGCGACGGTGAAATCCAAGTTGCTGTGGAACAGTGTCACTGAGGCGCTAAAAATCGAGGTCGACAGCAAAGAGGGCGTCGTCACCCTCAAAGGTCGCGCCACCAGCCCTGAAGCCAAGGAGTTGGCCGGCAGCCTGGCAAGCAACACCGATGGCGTCACCAGCGTCAATAACCTCATCAGCCTGAGCGCCGAGGACTCCATTGCTTCCAAGGTCCAGCCGCCGTCCAGCAGCCCTGTCGAGCAACTCAGCGACGTGTGGATAACCAGCAAAGTGAAGTCCAGCCTGATCTACAGCCGCAACCTCGACGGGCTGAACATCAAAGTGGAGACCAAGGAAGGCTTGGTAACGCTCAATGGCATTGTTGCCAATTTCGCCGAGAAGGAATTGGCGGTGGAAATAGCTCGCAATATTCGCGGCGTCAAAGGGGTGAATGCCGACGCGTTGAAGGTAATGGCACGCACTACGGGCTAAATTAGCCATGGCAAAGGCGCCGCTGGAAGCAACCAGCGGCTCTTGGCGATTAGAAAAACTATCGGAGCTGGTTAGTTGTTGCCGAATAAATCGCGGGTATAAACCTTACTCCTCACATCCTCCAAACCCTTGTCCATACGATTGCTGATGATGAGATCAGCCTGGTGCTTGAACTCAACAAAGTCATGTATGACCGGCGACCCCAGAAACGTGTCGACCTCTATCGTAGGCTCATAAATCAATACTTGAACCCCATTAGCCTTCAATCTGCTGACAACGCTCAGAATGCTCGAAGAGCGAAAATTATCAGAGCCACTTTTCATGATCAGTCGATGGACGCCCACCGTCGCAGGTTTGCGGTCGAGTATGTCTTGGGTGATAAATTGTTTACGCGTTTTATTGGATTCCACTATAGCCTTCACCAGGTTTTGTGGGACATCAACATAACTGGCAAGCAATTGCTTTGTATCTTTAGGCAGGCAATAACCGCCATAGCCAAAAGATGGATTGTTGTAGTGATTGCCAATTCTGGGATCAAGACAAACGGCCTCGATGATTTCCCTGCTGTCCAGTCCATGGGTCAACGCATAGGTATCAAGTTCGTTAAAATACGAAACGCGCATGGCAAGGTAGGTGTTGGCAAAAAGCTTGATCGCTTCTGCCTCGCTAGCACCCGTCAACAGCACGGGTACGTCAGGCTTGATCGCGCAAGATTTCAGTAAGTCCGCAAACACCCGAGCACGCTCAGAGCGTTCACCAACGACAATGCGCGACGGATGAAGGTTGTCGCATAATGCCGACCCTTCGCGCAGAAACTCTGGGGAGAAAACAAGATTGTCGCAGCCCAGTGCAAGTCGGGTTCTCGTTGTGTAACCCACAGGCACGGTCGACTTAATGACCATCACCGCGAATGGATTGATGCGCATGACATCCCGTATAACCGCCTCAATCGACTCCGTGTTGAAATAATCCGTTTCCGGGTCGTAGTCGGTGGGCGTGGCAATAATGACGTAATCAGCCATTTCATAAGCATCGCGCTGATCGAGTGTCGCTCGAAGATTCAGGGATTGCCTGGACAAGTAGTCCTCCAGCACCTTATCGCTGATGGGCGACACACGTTGGTTGAGCATGTCCACTTTTTGCTGAACGATGTCCAGCATCACCACTTCATTGTGCTGTGCGAGCAAAATGGCATTCGACAAGCCCACATAGCCACACCCGACGACTGTTATTTTCACGTTGTTCTCCACGCAATATCACAATTAACATCAATGAACACGCATCACTCGATGCGAAGTTCGATTGTTTTAAGGCCTACGCCGAGAACACGACCGTCCGGTGAGCCTGTTAACGCTACGGGTGATATTGCATTCGCCGTAGAAATGCTGATCTCCTGGATTTTTTTACTGCCTTGTAGCGGAACCACAACGTTTTGATCATAGCTGGAGTTGATTACAATTTGGTTGTCCCATGCGGTGCCGTCCGAATGGCTGCGGAAGGTGACCGGAACAGGGCGCTGGGGGGATGCACCATAGGCGACAAATCTCAGCACGACGGAGCAGTGACGTGATTCACAAACTGATGGTATAGGCAGTTGCAATTTGGCTTCGGCACTAGACCATACATGCTTGGACTCAAGTGCATGCCATCCTTCGGCCAGTATCAAAGCGCTGCTCTCCAGCTCGGCAGTGATGACTATGGGGTAGTTAGCCTCGCTCATTAAACGAGACATTAACGCCAATCGTTCTTTATCACTTGGGGATGTCAGCCGTATGGTCGTGAAATATTCGGTGTCTGTGACAGAGAGATAATCTAGAGCCCTGAGCTTACCGGTAAAGCCTTTCAGCGATGCGTCGAAACGTGAAGTACCACTTGGACCGGGCCATTCATGAGCGGCCTCGAGCAAATTAAGGTAAGGAACAATAATAGTGTCCGCGTGTCCTTCCAATAGAAGCTTTTTTACGTACTCTACATGATCCAAAGTCAAGGGAGCTTTCAATCCCAAGAGTGCTGAAGGCCATTGTGTCTGCGCTGCCTCCAGATTTTTGTCGCCCCCAATGTTATAAGTAAAGAAGTTGCCACGAGAAGCTAGATAATTGGCAAGAAAATCATTACCCCATGGAATGAAAGCCGTACGCTCGCCGCTTTTTACGTGCAACACCAGCGGCGATAGAAGCTTGTCGTCGATAGCGCTGAACATCCCTCTGGCTACAACATGGCTCTGCCATTTTTTATCAAGCGCAGGAAGACTGAAGACAGTCATGGCTATTAACATGGACATCCAGATGACGCGCTGATTGCCATCCGATTTAGCGATTTTTATAACAAGCAGCAGCCAAAACGCGAAGATGCTAAGTGCCAGCCAACGGTATGAGGCACGCATCACATTAAAACCCGGAACGTTTTCAGATATCCATGCATTGCCGGTCGGCATTATTCCGAACTCCGCAGGCATCAGCGCACTGTGCTGGCCTGGGTGGCTCGTTTGGAGGGATGCCGGCTTCACAGAGTTGAATTTGATCGAAGGCCCCATTGACATCCAGAAGCCAAAAGCCGCAATCAGCAATAATCCGGATGCCAGCGTGCTACGCCTTCTTACTAGAACCCAAGCCACTGATCCCAAAATAATGACAGGAATGGAAAAAGTTGTAACCCATACAGCCCCATCGCCGAAATATACTGCGTCTGAACGCACCTCACTGAGGCCTGCCAAATCTGCCAACCAGGATACGCCGCGGGTAGGAACGAGCAAAAATATAAGGTCTAGCCCCCAACCTCTGAAGAAATCAATGCTATGGGATGCATAGTTCGACTTCCCTATATAAGCTCGATAGAGGAAGTACGCGCCAGTGAAACTGATCACATGAATCGGACCGATGTAACTCAATAGTTTGTTACGCAGGCCGGGGTGCGTGATGAAGGTGGAAATCAGAAGAATACTGGAGCCTGTCGCAAACAACACAAATGTGTAGCCGTCCATGAAAACTGACACAACAACTGCCCCAAAAAAAAGCACACTTGAACCCAAGAGAGTGCGCGGGGAGCTGGTAAATACCGAAAATAGTTTAAATGCGGTCAAGAAATAAAAAGGCAGTAAGGCGATGCCCAACGAAAGCATGCTGTAGCCCGCATGATTCAGAACTATAGGCATGCTCAGCCATGCGACCGCTGCAACAAGTGAATGCACCCGCCGAGCCCCGACACATCGGCTAAATGCAAATGCACCGTAAAAGGCGACGCACAACCAAAGAGCAAATACGCTTGTATAAGCATCTGCCGGATGAAGCCCAAGCCGGATAAATAGACTCATGGGCCAGGCACCCGCAAGCCCAAATGCAATCGCAGCAGGTTTAGGAATGCCAAAATTGTGCGCATACAGGTCGTAGATAGGCCCATTACTAAACGATTGGGCAAACCCGGCACTCCAAATGGCCTGTCCGAGTGTAGGCATTGCAAGAAAAGGAACTGCTCCATGCAGAAACAGCACGAAACAAACCGCCAATACTGCTCCCGAAAGTTCGCTGTTGGTCCAGCGGACATCATGATTCATTGCAACTTCCTTTTTCATATAGCTCGGCGGGTAAACATAGCGTTATTACAAACAAGACAAGGTCGCCAGCAACGGTTACCAGTCGCCCGACAAGAATTGCCAATAAAAGATCGGCATCGGCAGCAATATCTTTCAGCAGTATTAGCAAAATCATTTCCCGGATGCCCACTCCTGCCGGCGCGCCCGGACTCAAGAATCCACCGAGCCAGGCAAGGATGTAAGCTCCACCTATAAGCAGGACGGTATTAAAGCCCATCGCACGATGGGGTAATACGGCCGCCATCAGCACTATAAATATCCCGGCAGACACGGCGAGGAACACACTCTGTAAGGCGAAACATTCAGCGAACGCCGCACCTATGAAACGCCACAACAAGCAGGTGACTGTTAAAGCCGTCAGCAGAACTAATACACCGCTCAGAAAGTTTGAAAATGTGGGTAACAGCAGCGGCACGGCAGTCCAGGCATAGGTTGCCCCGGCTAGCGCGATGAGACCAAACTCCCATGGCATCGATTTGGCGAGCGCCCGGCTCGGCGCGCCGGCAGCGACCCCCATTACCTGGCGGCCAGCCAGATGAAAAACGTTTCCCGGAATGTATTTGGCAAGCTGGGATACCCCATACACCCTTATCGCCCACCGAGGGGTGGTACGAGCCCCCAATTTTGCCAATAACCTGCGCCAGCCCTCAATCAGCAGCAAATTTGCCAGGCTGTATGCCAGCATCATCGAGCCGACTGCCATATAGATTGCTGGCTCTATATGGGATGTATCGATGTCAGCCCAGTAGGTCTCAAGACGCAACCCGACAAAAATGACACCTGCCAGCGCCAGCGCACTGCCAGCCCAATGCAGCGCGCGCCTCAGGTGGGGGCTCATACCCGCGCCAGTCGTCGACAGAGGACCATCGTCCATGGCAGCGGCGAACGGATGTCGACCACTTCAAAATACTCGGACACCAATTCAATAAAGCTGCGTTTCGACCAGTGCTGAATATGCCCTGGCGTATTTCCTGCCTGCCGTATGTACTTGCCACGGGCAAGATTGAGCACACGCCAGACAGGTTCCCTGGGCACGCTGAGAATTAGATAGTTTTCGACCACCCCCTGAAGCGCGCTGAGTCCGGCTCGGGGATTTTCAAGGTGCTCAAGGACCTCACAGCAGACGATCAAATCAGCACTGTCTTGCCGACCGTCCAGATCGTATATAGAAAGCTCTGTAAACAACGACGCCGACAAACCTCGCCGAGTGGCATTCTGCTTGGCCAAGGATATTACCTGCCTGGAGAAATCACATCCCTTAACCGGCAACCCTTGCGCGGCCCAGCGCAGTGTCCAGTAGCCCTCGCCGCAGCCAATCTCATGAATCGTTCGAGGGTTTACCCTGGCTATATAGTCAGTCAGAGCCGTGTCAAATCCATTCATCAGCCATCGAGCAATAGGGTTTTTACTTGCGTACTTGTCATAAGTATTCCCGACAATGATGCCGTCTTCTTTCAACCCGCCGGATATGCGCATATTCAGGCCTTCCGCTATTAGCGTGACGATTTTTGATTTTTATTGTTGTATTGCTTACAGTCTGATGTTCTAGCGACCTTGAAGCGGAGGTCTTCAAGCAGTTTTCGATTCGCGGCAAGCAGGTCGACTACAAACGCGATTAGCAGGGTTTGAAATCCGGCCATCAGGAACACAGCGGCCAATATGAGCGACTGCACATGCCCTTCACCGTGACCTTGCCAGTACAACCATAAAAATCTGACGCCCAAAAGAAGCCCCGTAAAAAACAACATGGCCCCTAACGAAGCAAAAAAACGAAACGGGCGGTAGATTACAAATATCCTGACGATAGTACCGACGCTTCTATATATATAGGAAGGGATGCTCTTGACCAAACGCGAAGGGCGAAGATCGTTATTAACGCGTACCGGTACCGAAGCGATGACAATATTTTTTTGTCCGGCCTGAATAATGGTTTCCAGCGTATAGGTGTAATCACTGAAAACCATCAGCTGTTGCGCTGCGCTGCGGCTAATAGCACGAAAACCGCTGGGGGCATCAGGTATATCGGTTTTGCTGGCGATCCTCACCACCCAGCTGCCCAGTTTTTGCAGCAGCTTCTTGATGGGGGAGAAGTGTTCAATTGTAGAGATAGGTCGCGCGCCCACGACCAGCTCGGCGCGGTGCTCGACAATAGGCAGTACCAATGCAGAAATATCATCGGCGTTATATTGATTATCGGCGTCAGTATTGACGATGACATCCGCGCCCTGATTCAGGCAAGCATCCAGCCCCGTCATGAACGCTTTGGCTAATCCTTTGTTGCTGGCGTGACGGACGATGTGATCCACACCATAAGCTTTTGCAACCTCCAGGGTATCGTCGTGACTGCCGTCATCAATGATCAGCCACTCAACACATTCAAAACCAGGAACAATGCGGGGGAGCGCGGCTAACGTGATGGGAAGCGTCTTCCCCTCATTAAAACAGGGTATCTGGATGATTAGTTTCAATTTAGTCTTTCGCTGCTAGGTTAATTCGACCACCTGCACCAGAAAAAGGTGAGGGAATCACTTCCTTAATAAATCAACTGCAGTGTCAGGATATTTAACACTTGTAGTCGTATAAAAGCGGAAACTTCCGCGGACTTAACAACTCGACGGGTTCGCCTGAATAGTTTCAGCCGACGTAGCGAGCCAGACTGATACTTGCTGATAATAGGTGCAGGAAGCATTCTGCGTAGGAGAATTCGCGCAGCTTACAAGGGGGCTCAACAGTCTGTCAAAATCGTACAACCAGGATTAAGTAAAGAATATGTTGAGCTGATTTTACCTTTGATCGGGGGTAACGCCTTGATATAGGGGCTATTTCAGTTTTTTCCAACTCATTAAGGAATAACTGCTGTAGGAATTGATCGCGAATTGATTTATTAAGTTGTTTTTTCCTACAGCAAAATAAGCCGAACCCTACGTTAAATCTGAAGTAATCATCGAGCAGTCTAAGAAAGCACCGGTGCTATAACCATAAAAACGATATGGCTATTGCGCCTAGACCCCTATTCGGCTCTGCGCCGTCACGTAGTTGCGAAAATGGCTGAATAGCCGTTGCATTCGTGCAGAACGCACGACCCTAAGCGGTCAATCGTGCAGGATGCTACTTGGAGTTCTCCCGATACGTTTTTAACTCATTGATTTATATAGGGTTTAATCTAAAACAAAAGCTGGCATGCAGACTGCACTGTTTGTCTCAACCGAAGCCGTGAACGACCGGCTCACACGATCAAGATAGAAGGTCCACCAAGGTGGAAGGAGCACTCGGATGAACAGCCAGCGTCTTGCACAATTGCGTATTTCGCCTTTGCACATCCAGCAAGGCCTGTTCGCCACCTTGGCGCTGCTGATCACCCTGATTGCGATCCAACAGTTTCAACACTGGTCCAACGCTCACGAAGCGACCCGGATTACGCAGCAGTTCACCTACAGCCAGTCCTACACCACGGCCAGTGCGCCGGTGGTCAAGGATACTGCGCTGAGCTTCATGCCCGTTGATGGCAAGACGCAATCCAGTGAAACGCCGCAGAGGCAAACCTGGGTTTTCTAACCCGCCTTGCAGTGAACGCAGCAAACCAAATTAAAAACAGTAGTTAAGGAGAATCACCATGTTGAGTTGGGCTATCACGTTTCTAATCATCGCCATCGTTGCCGCAGTTCTGGGCTTTGGCGGTATCGCCGGCACAGCAACAGGTATCGCCAAGATCCTGTTCGTAGTGTTCCTGGTCATGTTCGTAGTGTCCTTCTTCTTTGGTCGCCGCGGCCGAGGCTGACACATGCGTGCTTCTCTCCAATCGCTGGCCGCCGCCCTGATCATGGGCGGCAGCTCCATGGTCATGGCTGCCAATGATGGACAGTCTCGGGTTAACGAACTCTTGAGTTCCGCCCCCGAGTACCGGCAAGCATGGATGGGTGTCGTAAAGAAGGAAGAGCGATTACCTGACTGGGTGATCAATCTTTCTGGTGCTTCCGAGCAGCAGATGAATGCTGTGAAGGAGGACGGCGAGTCCTATCTGGTTGGGCCATTGTGTGAAACAGCAGAGTCATGCCGCAGTAAGCGCTTGATCGTGGCGGTCAGCCTCGACAAGAAAGATGCCTACGCGATGCTGGTTGAAGTGCCAGCGGGATTGCCCGCTGACAAGTCACCCACTCGCCATGCCACTTACCGCTATCTGGGTAAACCCAATGAAGGTATGCAAGGTTTGCTTCAAGAGCAGCTGCGCAAAGACCCGAACTGGTACTGATTGATGACGAAAGAGCGCTTCTTAATTGAGGACCGCTTTTTTGCTGGCAGCGCCGCCTGAAAAGGGCTGGCGCATGACCATGGGGTCGGGACGCTTTGATTGTTCGGATCGAAGTGACCTAGGAGCACAGGGAGTGCTTCCGCAAGGGCCGGGTCAGGAAAAACCGCAGCGCAAGTCCATGATTGTCTTCTCGAAATTTTCGAGAACCGATTCCGGACATGCGTTGCGTTTTATTATTTTCGTAACATCGCACCGCGCGTCACATCGTCGCACGCCAGTCAAAACCTGTAGGAAATATCCTCGTCCTGAGGGATTATCCGCCTCGGAAATCCTGCCCCTCTCGGTTTATCCATCAAGCCACAGACGACGTTTTAGCCACCTCCGCGCCGAATAACGGTATTCAGCTGACGCTTTCGGACGACTTTTCCTGCGCCTGACGTTATGCCGATTCGGCATAGGGTAGTCATTTACGGCATTAGACGATTGGGCATCAGGTGCTAATAGTTGCGCCTTTTTTCGCCTGCTACAGAGCCAGGATGCTCGTCTGCGGCGACCTTCTCAGGACAGCTCTAAAGGCATCCATGCCCTCGAAGCTGCTGTGGAAAGAGCAACGTCGAGCGTGTCGGTTTTAGAGATGTCCTAGCCACTTGAAAAAGGTAACGACATGAAGAAGGCAAAGCTAAGCCTGGCCTGGCAGATCCTCATCGGTCTGGTTCTGGGGATTGCACTGGGTGCGCTGCTCAACCATTTCAGTGCGGAAAAGGCGTGGTGGATCAGTAATATCCTGCAACCGGCGGGCGATATCTTTATCCGTCTGATCAAGATGATCGTCATCCCGATTGTGGTTTCCTCCCTGGTGGTGGGTATTGCCGGCGTAGGCGACGCCAAGAAGCTGGGGCGAATCGGGCTCAAGACCATCCTCTATTTTGAAGTCGTCACCACCATTGCCATTCTGGTCGGGCTGGTGCTGGCCAATGTGTTCCAGCCGGGCTCAGGCATCGACATGAGCACGCTGGGCACTGTGGACATCTCGCAGTACCAGAAGACCACCGCGGAGGTTCAGCACGATCACGCGTTTATCGCGACGATCCTCAACCTGATCCCTTCCAATATCTTCGCGGCCATTGCTCGCGGCGATATGCTGCCGATCATCTTCTTCTCCGTGCTGTTCGGCCTGGGTTTGTCCAGCCTGCAGGCCGAGGTGCGTGATCCGCTGGTCAGGGTTTTCCAGGGCGTTTCGGAAACCATGTTCAAAGTCACTCACATGATCATGAACTACGCCCCCATCGGTGTGTTTGCGCTGATCGCCGTGACCGTTGCCAACTTCGGCTTTGCGTCGCTGCTGCCGCTGGCCAAGCTGGTGATTCTGGTTTACGTGGCCATTGCCTTCTTCGCGTTCGTGATTCTGGGTCTGATTGCTCGAATGTTCGGTTTCTCGGTTCTGAAGCTGATGCGCATCTTCAAGGACGAACTGGTACTGGCTTACTCCACCGCCAGCTCGGAAACCGTACTGCCCCGCGTCATCGAGAAAATGGAAGCCTACGGCGCGCCGAAAGCAATCTGCAGCTTCGTGGTGCCGACCGGGTATTCGTTCAACCTTGACGGGTCGACGCTGTACCAGAGCATCGCAGCGATTTTCATCGCTCAGTTGTATGGCATTGACCTGTCGGTTGGCGCTCAACTGATGCTGGTTCTGACACTCATGGTGACGTCCAAGGGCATCGCCGGCGTTCCGGGCGTTTCTTTCGTGGTGCTGCTGGCCACACTGGGCAGCGCGGGCATTCCGCTGGAAGGCCTTGCATTCATTGCTGGCGTAGACCGGATCATGGACATGGCGCGCACCGCATTGAACGTGATCGGCAATGCCCTGGCTGTGCTGGTCATTTCCCGCTGGGAAGGCATGTACGATGACGCCAAGGGCGAACGCTACTGGAACTCCCTGCCTCACTGGCGCAGCAAGGATCCGCTGCCAGCGGGTGAGACGGTGTCCCGCCAAAACTGACGGCCTGAGCAGGAGCGAACTTGTTCGCGAGGCGATCCCCCGATTTCACAGGGTCAATGCCTCGCCAACACGTTGGCTCCTACAGCCGGGGCTTCGCAAAGCCATTGGTTGTTTATGCCCCCGCCGCTATCATCCCCGCATTCTGGGGAGACTTATTGATGCTCAATGGCCTGTGGCTTGGTTTTTTTGTCGTGGCGGCTGTGTCCGCATTGGCGCAATGGCTGATTGGCGGTAACGCGGGAATTTTCGCGGCGATGGTGGAAAGCATCTTCGCCATGGCCAAGTTGTCGGTCGAAGTGATGGTCCTGCTATTCGGCACCCTCACCCTCTGGTTGGGCTTTTTGCGCATTGCCGAGAAAGCCGGGATTGTCGACTGGCTGGCAAAGATTCTCGGCCCGCTGTTCTTGCGTTTAATGCCCGAAGTCCCGGCCGGGCACCCTGCCCTTGGCCTGATTACCCTCAACTTTGCGGCCAACGCGCTGGGCCTGGACAATGCCGCGACGCCCATCGGCCTCAAGGCCATGCGCTCGCTACAAGAGCTCAACCCCAGTCAGACCACCGCCAGTAATGCGCAAATCCTGTTTCTGGTGCTCAACGCTTCATCGCTGACCTTGTTGCCGGTCACGATCTTCATGTATCGCGCCCAGCAAGGTGCGCTGGACCCAACGCTTGTCTTCCTGCCGATCCTGCTGGCAACCAGTGCGTCGACGCTGGTCGGCCTGTTGTCCGTAGCGGTCATGCAGCGCCTGCGTTTGTGGGACCCGGTAGTGCTGGCCTATCTGATCCCCGGCGCGCTTATTCTCGGTGGTTTCATGGCCTTGCTGGCGACCATGTCCGCAGCGGCGCTGGCGGGGTTGTCCTCGATTCTCGGCAACCTGACGCTGTTCGGCCTGATCATGCTGTTCCTGATCATCGGCGCGTTACGCAAAGTGAAGGTCTACGAAGCGTTTGTCGAAGGTGCCAAGGAAGGGTTCGACGTTGCCAAAAGTCTGCTGCCGTATCTGGTTGCCATGTTGTGCGCAGTCGGTGTGTTGCGTGCTTCCGGGGCGTTGGATTTCGGCCTGGAAGGCATTCGTCATATGGTCGAATGGTTCGGGCTGGACACACGCTTCGTTGATGCGCTGCCCACCGCGATGGTCAAGCCGTTCTCCGGCAGCGCGGCGCGAGCGATGCTGATTGAAACCATGAAGACCCAGGGCGTGGACAGCTTCCCGGCGCTGGTGGCCGCCACCATACAAGGCAGCACGGAAACGACGTTCTACGTGCTGGCGGTGTACTTCGGCGCAGTAGGCATCCAACGCGCGCGCCACGCCGTGGGTTGTGCGCTGCTGGCCGAGTTGGCGGGCGTGATCGCCGCAATCTTTGTCTGCTACTGGTTCTTCGGCGCCAGCGCTGCGTAGCTTTGACGTCCCTGCTCGACCGTCCACTGCAACACCTGCGCGGCCAGGCCGTCAGCCGCCTTGCCAAAGCCCGCCACCACGGCGGGCAACTGTTTGTCGCTGACGGGCTGGCGTACTTCGAAGCGCCGAGCGGCGACGATGCGTTGATTGGCACTGACCAGCCTCGCATCCAGGCGAATCACCACCTCGATGGCTTGCCCGTGGTATTCGCTTTGGAAGGCTTGCAACTCCCCGCCCACTTCAAAGTCTGCCTGCAAGTTGCTGTCATCAGTGCTCAGCAGCGGGACGCGACCGTCACGGGCGAATGCGTCCAGCAGGCGATTGCGCCACAGTACCGGCGCCGGATCACTCCAGCGCGCACCTTTGTAGCTGCTGATCAAGTCACCTTGGGGCACCACGGCGATGCGCGGGCTGTCCAGGGTTTCGCTCGCCTTGGGCCGCGCCAGGCGCAACGACCAACTGACAGGCTGGACGCTGGCGGGCTTATTCACAGCGTTGATTGGCAAGCGATAAACATCGGCCGGCTCGGATGCCGGCAGGATAGAACAGGCGCTGATGAGGGCAAACGTGCCGAGCACAAGGCCTTTGGCCGAGGTGCTTGAGGCGCGATGACTGCGGGAACGAGCTTGATCGCGAAAAAAAACGTGCTTGCAACACAGTGTTCGCGCCCGATCATAGGCCTTCGCCAGCAAGCTGGCTCTTACAGGTTCAGCGTCCGGGACAGGTGACAGACTCATGGCTCAAACTCCTTATTCTTGTCACTTCCCAGCAGGTAACCGCTGGGGTTGGCTTCCAGGCGGCGTGAAATAGCGCGCAGTGAGCCCATGGTGTCGCGCAACTCGCGCACGGCCGGCCCCAGTTCACCCAAGCCCTGCATGCCGCTGTCCAGGGATTGCTGATTGCCATTGAGCAAACGATTGATGGTCGCACTGCTCTGCTGCAACGATTTCATGGCCTGTTCGGCGCTGTTGAATATCTGTTTGCCGTCATTGTTGAGCATGCCGTTAGCGCTACGCATCAGGGCTGTGGTTTGCTCCAGGGTCGCACTGGCCTGCTTACCCACCTGCGCCAGCTGCTTGAGCGTCTGGCGAATGTCGTCTCGCTGATCAGCGATGGCGCCCGTGGTCTGCTCAAGGTGGTCGAGGGTAAGGCTCAGGCTCTTCACGTTCTCGGCGGAGAACATCAGGTTGGCGTTTTGCAGCAACTGATTGACGCCGCTCATGAGGTCGCTGCTGTCGTTGAGCAGGCGCGAAATGGGCGATGGCGAGGCCATGATGATCGGCAACTTGCCGTCGTGCCCGACCAGCTCCGGACTCTGCGGCGTGCCACCACTGAGCTGGATAATCGAGGTGCCGGTGATGCCGGTCAACGCAAGCTTGGCTTGCGTGTCCTGCTTGATGGGTGTCTCGCCGGTAACCCGAATCTGCGCCAAAACACGACGCGGATCCTTGGGATCAAGGCGCAACTGGATCACGTCTCCGATCTTGATCCCGCTGTATTGCACGGCACTGCCTTGGGACAAACCCGTGACGGCTTCGTTGAACACCACCTCATAATCCTTGAACGCGCTGTCGACACTGGACTTGGCCAGCCACAGCCCGAACAGCAGCGCCGCAGCGACCACCAACACGGTGAACAGGCCGATCAATACATGATGGGCACGGGTTTCCATCGTCAGACCTCTTTAGGCAAGGAAGCGGAGTATGCGGCGCGGCCGCGTGGGCCGTGGAAGTATTCGTGAATCCACGCGTCGTTGGTGGCCGAGACCTTGTCGATCTGATCGGCCACCAACACACGCTTTTGCGACAACACGGCGACCCGGTCAGTGATGGTGTACAGCGTGTCCAGGTCATGGGTGACCAGAAACACGCTCAAGCCCAAGGCATCGCGCAGGGTCAGAATCAGTTGATCGAACGCCGTCGCGCCGATGGGATCAAGCCCCGCGGTGGGTTCGTCGAGAAACAGGATGTCCGGGTCTAGCGCCAGGGCACGAGCCAATGCAGCGCGCTTGATCATGCCACCGGACAGCGACGCCGGGTATTTGTGAGCCGACGACAACGGCAGGCCAGCCAATGCCAGCTTAACGCCAGCCAGATGTTCCGCCTCGTCACGATTCAAACCAGCGTGCTCGATCAGTGGCAACGCCACGTTTTCAGTCAAGGTCAGGGAAGAGAACAAGGCGCCCTTTTGAAACAGCACGCCAAAACGTCGCTCCACCTGGGAGCGTTGCTGATCGGACGCACCTTGCAAGTCCTGACCAAACACCCGAACGCTTCCTGCATCGGGACGACGCAACCCGACGATGCTGCGCAGCAATACTGACTTGCCACTGCCTGAACCGCCCACCACGGCAAGGATTTCACCGCGATACAAGTCCAGATCTAGGTTCTCGTGCACGCTCTGGCTGCCAAAACGATTGCACAGCCCGCGCACTTCAATCACCGGATCACGCGCTTTCGGGATCGTTCTCACCAGCCCATCTCCATGAAAAACAGCGCGGCCATGGCATCGAGCACGATCACCACGAAAATCGACTGGACCACGCTTGAAGTGGTATGCGCGCCTACGGATTCCGCGCTGCCGCTGACTTTGAAACCTTCAAGGCAACCGATGGCGGCAATCAGGAAAGCAAAAACCGGGGCTTTGACCATGCCCACCACAAAGTGCTGCACGCCGATATCCGCTTGCAGTAACGAGAGAAACATCGCAGGGGAAATGTCCAGGGACACCGCGCACACCACGCCGCCACCAATGATTCCGGAGACCATGGCCACAAATGTCAGGATTGGCAGCGAGACCAGCAAGGCCAGCACCCGTGGCACCACCAGCAGTTCCACAGGACTCAGGCCCAACGTGCGGATAGCATCGATTTCTTCGTTGGCTTGCATCGAGCCGATCTGCGCAGTAAAGGCGCTGGCGGTTCGACCGGCCAATAGAATCGCGGTCAGCAATACGCCGAACTCCCGCAGGAACGAGAACGCCACCAGGTCAACCGTAAAGACCGTGGCACCAAATATTTTGAGCACCGTGGCGCCAAGAAACGCCACCACCGCCCCCACCAGAAACGTAAGCAACGCCACGATGGGCGCGGCGTCCAGGCCAGTCTGTTCGATGTGGACGAAGACTGACGTCATGCGCCAGCGTCGCGGGCGAAGCGCATTGAAGAAGATGGTTTCCAGGATCAGGCCGATGAAGCCCAGCAATTGCAGGGTGTCGGTCCAGACTTTGTCCACGGCGCAGCCGATCCGTGACAACAGCTGCATCCCTACGGCGATTTCCGGTTCCTTGACCGGCGCGCAGTAGTCGGACAAGGCGGACTGGATGGTTTGCAGCAAGGCGCGGCTGGACAGCGGCAGGTCTGGCGCCTGTACCGAGAGCCTGGCCAGGCGTTCGGCACCCAGCAGCTCCACCAGCAATGACGCGCCGGCAGTGTCCAACGCGTGCAGGCGCGTCATGTCCACCGGAACGCCGGCGTCGTAGTTGCCACCCAAGGTGTCCGTTTGTTGCTTCAACGCTCGATAGTGCGCCAGCGTCCAGTCACCGGAAATCCGTAGCTGGGCCGGAGATGTCGAGGTGTCCAGACGAGCCGTTCCTGCCAGCGCCGGAGCATTGGCAGGGCTTGCAGCTGTTGATGTCGACAGCGCGCGCGTGGTCATGATCGGGCCTGCTATTGATCTGGAGCCGATGGCTGATCGGGAGCAGCCGGCTTGGCTTCTTCGGATTTCGGCGCTTGCGGCTCTTCATCCGACGCCCCTTCATCGCCGCCGGGCTTCAAGCGCGTGATTTTCCCGGAAGGACGAATGACCGCTGGCTGATCCGTGCCAGTGACTTCAAATCGCAACACGCCAATCATCTGGCCATCCTCGGTCAACACCCGGACCTGCCATTTGCCCACTGCATCCGGCGGGAAGTTCTGCTTGTGGGTCCACGCACGATAGCCCTCTTTACGCCCGCCATGAATATCCAGGGCGATGCGATCCACCTCTTTGCCGTTGTGGCGCCACACATGATAGATCCGCTCATCCAGCCCGCGAGGTGCGTTGATGGCTGTGTAAGCATAAAGACCACCGTTGCGAACCTGGCTGGCGCTGACTTGCCTGATGCTGTCGCCGGGGGCGCGGTTCTTGTTATCGAAATCGGTACTCACGGCGACTTCGGTCAACCAGAGCGTTGCCGGCGGTACCCATGAGCGCAGCAACCAACCGGCGCCTCCCATCAGCAAAACTGCCAGGACCAGTGCCATGCCACGCCGCCAGGTGGTCATCGGCAAAGCAGAGATCAAACTGGGAAACGACAAGACGATGGCAATAATGAGTGCCAGTTTGTAGCTCTGGGCCGTGGTCAGGTGCACGATGATCGGCAGCGCGGTCAGCAGGGCAGCAAACAGCGTCAGCGTGTGAAAGGCCATGAACAGCCAGCGTCGTGTGGCGAGCCATTTGTAGTACAGCGGGTCAATGATCGAAACCAGCCCGGCCGCGCCCAACAGCGTGGTGAAAATGGACTGTCCGCTGTTCCAGGTTGTAGTCACGAAGAAAAACGGCAATACGAAGAACAGGCTTTCCTGGTGGATCATCTGCGTGCCGTAGCGCAGCAGGCCAGTGGGAATCTCACGTTTGAATATTTTGGTGAACAGCACCACGGCGCTGCTTTCCACCATCAGCCATACCCAACTGACCAGCATGATCACGGCAATCCAGGTGGCGAGGCCTTCTTGGCGATCCACCAGAATGAAACTGCCAATGCCCGAAATGAAACCACCGGCAGCGATCAGGCCCGGATAGCGCTTCATCAGATCGGTGATACGGGTGATGTAGGAACTCCATTCGGGCATTTGCGTGATCTACGTTGGTATCGCGGAAAAGAGCGGCTGCAGGATAACAGCGCTGTCGGGGAAATCGTTGTCTGGGTATGCGGTTTTGAAAACCGCGCAGCCTTTGCGGCTGGATTCAAACCTGTAAGGCCGGATTTATCCGCAAAGGCGCGCTTGAGGACGCGCTTCATTGCACTGAACTCACCCGCTTGTTCGCAGATCAATCCACCCCCGCAAAACCAGGACCATCAATGTTTTCTGCTGCGGCGATAGACCAGCCACAGAATCAACACGACTATCGCCGCCAGCACCGCACCCAGCCAATACAAACCGGTGTACGTGAATAGAGGCTGCTCGACTCGCCAGTAACCCGACTGGCTCAACAATGCGCGCATGGCTCGGTTCGCGCCGTCCAGGCTTACCGCCTTGATGCGCTTGGCCGGGTCCGTAAAGCGGCCTTTTTCGTAATCGTTCAGTGCACCCCAATAGTAATCGGCCAACGCACTGTTGCCTTGAACGGCCCAGGCTTGCCTGGCGATAGCTGCCTGTTGCAGGCGGGCAAAGGTTGCCGGGTCCAGGCCGTCTTTTTGCAGCGCGGCGATCATGGCGCCAATGGCATGCCTGGCATCATCCACATCGTCGCGCTCAACGTCGGCATTAAGACTCATGAAGCCGCTGTCGCCGAATACTTCACGCTCAATCGATGGCCCGTAGGACAAACCATGCTTGAGGCGCAAATCGCTGTACAACGCCCAGTCCAGATAGGCTTTCACCAATTCCCAGGTTTCATCGTGCTGCGCATCCAGTTGCGGCTCGGGCAGGATCAAATGCAGGCGTGCGCCCTCGCCCAGACCACCGCGAATCAATGTGCGTTCAAACTGCGCGCTGCTGTGGACCTGCTCCAGCGGCGGATGGTCAATGGGATCGACGGCATCCAGCTCGCCATACGTGCGTTCCAGATAACCGGGCAGCAGTCGGTCAAGATCACCCACCGCGATCAGTGTCATGTTGTTGGGTGCATACCAGGTTTTGTAGACCTCTTCGACCTGGTCCAGCGTCAGATGATCGACTTCGGGACGCTCGGCGCACTTCAGACCCAGCTCGACGGCCAACTGGCTGCTCGCGCTGTGGCCCAGATCCTTGCGATCGAGCCAGCGTTGCAGATGCGAGTAATGCCCGCCATCTTCGCGCTCGACGATACGCTTGACGTTATCCAGAGCGGGTTGATCCAGATGGGTTTTGGTAACTACGGCCAACAGCAGGTCGAGCACTTTGCGTTGATTTTGTGCCGGGGCTTCGATCACGAATGTCGTGTCGGTATTGCTGGTAAACGCATTCCAGTCGCCGCCCAGCGCTTGCATGCGCTCTTCAAGCCCACCTTCGCCGCTGTCATCAATGCCACTGAACAGCAGGTGTTCCAGCAAATGCGGCAGTTCCTTGTCTGCACAGCTGAAATCATCAAAGCCGATACCGACCACAAGGCGAATCGCCACATGCCCTTTCTCATAACCCGGCTTGAGCAGCACCTGCAAACCGTTGGGCAGCAGATAGCCCTCGACCTGAAAACGGTCAAGCGCTTGAGAAGCAGATGAAAGCAGAAACAGACATGCGAACAGCAGGCAACGCATAAAACGTGCTTCCTTGCGGGCCAGTATGTTTAACAGACTTCGATGCGCCCGGTACGTTCACATCGAGTCGGTTTACAGCGGCTGATCCGGCTGACTCTCGCTGGACAAGGCGCCGGTATCGGCCGTTTCAAGCACCGCGTAGGCGCTGCTGCAGAACAGCGAATTAAGGCGCTTCATGTCGGCAATCAGCTCAAGGTGCAGGGAACTTGTCTCGATGCTCTGCACCACTTTGCGTTGCAGGCGGCTGACGTGGGCATGGGCCAGACGGCGTTCCTGAGCGCGGAAACGACGTTTCTCGCGTAGCAACTGGCGGGCGCTTTCCTGATCGCCGCTCAGGAAAACCGACAGCCCAAGGCGCAAGTTCGACAACAGCTGTGAATGCAGCCCGGCGAGCTCTTCCAGCCCGACCTCGGAAAAAGAACGCCGCTGGGACGTTTTTTGCTGCTGGACCTTGCGCAACATGCGCTCGATCAAGCCGGCCGCCAGCTCCAGATTAATGGTCAGCTCGATGATTTCTGCCCAGCGGCGGTTGTCCTGCTCGCTGAGGTCTTCCCGGGGCATCTGCGCCAAGTACAACTTGATGGCGCTATAGAGAGCTTCGACGTCATCGTTGAGGCGACGCATCTCCTGGGTGACCGCCGTCTGCGTGCCGCGCAGCACTTCCAGCATCGAGCCGACCATGGCTTCAATCAGGTCGCCCATGCGCAGGGTCTCGCGCACCGCATTGGCCAACGCCAGGCTTGGCGTCGACAGTGCGGTAAGGTCCAGATGACGCGGCTTGGCCAGGCCGTTGACTTCCGGGCGTTCCGGCAGGATCGCCGAGCAAATCCGCGCCATGGGGCCGACCGTGGGCAGCATCAGCAGGCAGCGCGCGGTGTTGTAGGTCAGGTGAAAGCCGATGACCATGTCTTGTGGGCTGAATCCCAGGGTGTCCATCCAGCGCACCAGCGGATCGAGCACCGGAATGATCAACAGCAACCCGAACAGCTTGTAAAGCAGGCTGCCCAGCGCCACCTGCCGCCCGGCCACGTTCTGCATGCTGGTGCTCAAGAACGCCAGTAAGCCACTGCCGATGTTGGCACCAATCACCAGTCCGATGGCCACCGGCAAGCTGATGATCTCGGCACCGGCGAGGGTCGCGGTCAGCAGCACGGCGGCCAGGCTGGAGTAGGAAATCAGCGCGAACAGGGCGCCCACAAGCGCATCGAGCAATAGATCGCCTGTCAGCGACGCAAACAGCACCTTGACCCCGGCATTCTGGGTGATCGGCGCAGCGGCAGTGACAATCAATTGCAGCGCCAGCACGATCAGCCCCAGGCCTATACCCACACGACCCAGCTGACCGATACGTGTCTGCTTGCGGGACAGAAAGAAAATCACACCCAGGAAAATCAGCAGCGGCGACAGCCACGACAGGTCGAAGGTGAGGATTCGCGACATGAGCGCGGTACCGACGTCGGCTCCGAGCATGATCGCCAGTGCAGGCGTCAGCGCCATCAGGCCCTGACCAACGAAAGACGTGACCAGCATTGCGGTGGCGTTGCTGCTCTGCACCAGTGCCGTGACCAGAATACCGGCAATGAATGCCAGTGGCCGCTTGGACATGTTCTGGCTGATGACTTGGCGCAGTTGCGAGCCGTACACCCGAAGGATGCCGGTACGAACAATGTGTGTGCCCCAGATCAACAGGGCGACTGCTGACAACAAATCGAGCAGGGTCAGCATACAAAAAGCCCCCTGAGGTTTGCCCGACCGGGCAAAAAAGTGAAGGTGTAGCGTGTAGCGAGCGAAGCAGGTTGGGTAGCGCTCAACTAACGGCCGTTGGCCTGCCAGCATCGCATAGGCTTCGGGCCGATTGAAACAAATCTGTAATAAATCAGTGTTCTAGCTCTTGCTCAATAAAAAACGGGGCTCGCCTGGAGCCCCGCCTTCGCAGAGTGTGCCGGCTTATTGGCCGGGCACATCCTTGCGCAGTTTGACCGGATCGCTCTGAGCACGCTTCTTGGCTGTGGCGATACGCATCTTGATGTTGATGGCTTCCACCGCCAGCGAAAACGCCATAGCGAAGTAAACATAGCCCTTGGGCACATGCACGTCGAATGCGTCGGCGATCAGCACAGTGCCCACCACGATCAGGAACGACAGGGCGAGCATCTTCAATGACGGGTGTTTGTCGATGAAATTGCTGATGGTCCCCGCGCACAGCATCATCACCAGAACCGCGACGACGATGGCGGCGATCATCACTGGCACGTGGGAAACCATACCCACCGCCGTGATCACCGAATCCAGCGAGAACACGATGTCGATGATCGCGATCTGAATAATGGTGTACAGGAATTGACCACCCTTGCCGGCTGGCTCTTCGAGGGTTTCTTCCTCACCTTCCAGACCGTGGTAGATCTCCTGCGAGCTTTTCCACAGCAGGAACAGACCGCCGAAGAACAGGATCAGGTCGCGCCCCGAGAAACCCTGGCCCATGACTTCGAAAAGGTCATTGGTCAGGCGCATGACCCAGGTGATCGACAGCAGCAACAGAATCCGCGTGACCATGGCCAGCGCCAGGCCGAAGATCCGGGTGCGTGGCTGCATATCCTTGGGCATACGGCTGACAAGAATCGAGATCATGATGATGTTGTCGATGCCCAGCACGATTTCCAGGGCAGTCAGGGTGAAGAAAGCAATCCAGATTTCAGGATTGGTCAGCCATTCCATAGGTATTCCTTTGAGCGGTTAAACCCTCAAGGCCCGCCAACAAGCGAGCCGTGAGGCAATTGATCCAGCGTTACAGACTGCTGAACAGCGGGAAAATCCCCATCAGCAAGGCGGCGGACATTATGCACAGGCATACCAGTACTGCCCACTTCAGCGTAAAGCGCTGATGGTCGCCAAACTCGATACCGGCCAATGCCACCAGCAGGTAAGTCGAAGGAACCAGCGGGCTAAGCAGGTGAACCGGCTGGCCGACGATCGAGGCGCGAGCCATTTCCACCGGGCTGATGCCGTAATGGGCGGCCGCTTCAGCCAGTACCGGCAATACGCCGTAGTAAAACGCGTCGTTGGACATGAAAAACGTGAACGGCATGCTCACCAGCGCGGTAATGACTGCCAGGTATGGACCGAGCGAGTCAGGAATGACTGCCAGCAAACTCTTGGACATGGCATCGACCATGCCGGTGCCGGACAGGATACCGGTGAAAATACCAGCCGCGAAGATCAGTCCGACCACTGCCAGCACACTGCCTGCGTGGGCGGCGATACGATCTTTTTGATCTTGCAGGTTCGGGTAGTTGACGATCATCGCGATACTGAAGGCGATCATGAACAACACGGGCAGCGGCAACAGGCCGGCAATCAGCGCAGCCATCAGGCCCAGGGTGAGCAAGCCGTTGAACCAGATCAGCTTCGGACGGCGTGCGCCAGGGAACTGGGAAACACTGATTTCGCTGTGATCGACATCATCATCCGGCAGATGCAGTTCGCCCAGACGAGCACGTTCGCGTTTGCCGTAGCAGTAGGCAATCACCAGAATCGCGATCACCCCGGCGCACATGGCCGGAATCATGGGTACGAAGATGTCGGAAGGGTCCACGTGCAAAGCACTGGCTGCCCGTGCGGTCGGGCCGCCCCAAGGCGTCATGTTCATCACGCCGCCAGCCAGAATGATCAGGCCCGCCATAATCCGTGGGCTCATGCCGATCCGGCTGTACAACGGCAACATGGCGGCGACGCAGATCATGTACGTGGTTGCGCCGTCACCATCCAGGGAAACCACCAGGGCCAGCACGGCTGTGCCCACCGAAACCTTGACGGGATCGCCCTTGACCAGTTGCAGGATCTTGCGCACCGCCGGGTCGAACAGGCCCGAGTCGATCATCAGCGCGAAATAGAGAATAGCGAACATCAACATCACGCCGGTGGGCGCAAGCTTGGTGATGCCGGTAAGCATCATCGGGCCAATGTCGGAAGCAAAACCACCAAACAGGGCAAAAATGATCGGCACCAGAATCAGGGCAATCAACGCCGACAGGCGCTTGCTCATGATCAGGTACATGAACGCGACAACCATGGCAAAGCCGAGGAAGGTCAACATAGGAAATACTCCAGGCGTAACGCGACTTGGGAAAGGGCGAAGTGACGAATCAGCTCAACAGGAGCGGCGCGTGGAGTCGGAGCGGAATTGGGGCGTGCAGGAAGACGTTACGAGGCATCAGATTCACCATTGTTGTTGTTAACTGGGCCGTTGAGCGCAAGCAAAAACACTCAAGCGGCTGACCGGTCTGTTGCCGGCGGTGGGGTGATCCTAAAGACCCAAGCTTTCATCCAGCTTTCGCGGCCCGAACCATTGATCATTTGTTGCGAAGACAACTCAGGGATATGGCTGTCACAGGCTGTGTCGGTTCCTGAAAGCACAGGAGGGAATATGAGCCAGATGAATACCGGCGGTTGCCATTGTGGCAGCCTGCGCTATGCATTCGATGCGCCACTGGAAGACATTGCGCATTGTCATTGTTCAATCTGTAGGCGCACCTCGGGCGGCATCGTCATGACCTGGATATCGGTCCCGCTGGATTCGTTTACATGGACTGAAGGCAGCCCGGCCACCTATGACTCAGGACCGACCTGCGTGCGTTACTTCTGTGGCAATTGTGGCGCGCAGTTGGCGTTGTTTTCCCGCAATAGCCCTGAATTGATGGACGTGACCATCGCCACGCTGGATCACCCGGAACGCGCGCCCGCCAGCCGCCATATCTGGACCGATAATCGCCTGCCGTGGCTACACCTTGACGAGCAATTACCGGGCGAGCCGGGGGAGACGACTGGATAACAGCGTCAGCCATTACTGCGTAGCAAACTGCGAGGCCAACTCACGCAGCAGCACTTCGGCTTCCAGCACCTTGCGCACTGAGTCTTCGGCTTTTTCGCGGCTCAGGCCCAACCGGCTGAACAGCTCGTCGGGAATCTCCTCCTTGGGGCCGGAACCGATGCCGTTCTGGCGCAGCAAGCGCACGGACAGGTACACCAGATTTGCATACTCGCAATGCGGGCCATCGTAGGTGGGGTCATGCTGGAAGCGCAGTGCGGTGGCCAGCTCATCTGGCATGTCCCAGTAACGCATCAACCAGGAGCCGATCTGCTCACGGCTGATACCCAACAGGTGCTGCTCGACATAGCTGTGATGCAGGTGCGGGTTGACTTCCAATTGGCGGCAAATCAGCGAGAAATGCGGCGGGAACACGTGAGCCAGCAAGAGATAGCCGAAATTGTGCAGCAGGCCGGCCAGGTACGTCAGTCCGGCTTCGGGCCGCTGGGCGCGAGGCATTGCGCGGGTCAGGCCCTCGATGACTGCCGCCGTATAGATCGACTGCTGCCAGTAAGGCGTGGTCTGTTGCGGATGGTCCTTGGGCAAGCTCAGGGTTTTACCCAACGCCAGGCCCAGTGCCAGATTGATCACCAGATCGAAACCCAGAACGCGCACGATAGCGTCTTCAACCGAGCGAATCTTGCCGGTCGAGGCGTAATACGGCGACGCCGCCCAACTCACCACCTGAGCCGCCAGAGCCGGATCGGTCTCCACCACGCCGGTGATGTCATCAATAGTGGCGTCGGGATCGACCCGCAGCTTGATAATACGCTGCGCGGTTTCGGCCAACGGCGGGATTTCCAGGGTCGCTTCAAGGCGCTGTTGAATACGCCGAGCAGTGAAGGCATGCATCGCCTGGGTGATTTCTTCGCGGTCGTCGTCAGGGCGATCCAGGTTGGGATGAATCGTGCTCAGCAGCTCGCCGAAACGCGCGGCGCTGGCTTTGTTGAGCATGGTCTTGAAGTCATCGCTACTGATTTGCAGCAAAATGCCCGGCTCTCCGGAACCGACCAATACGGCCGACTCCTGCAACAGCCGCTCTTCATACAGACACGGGGAACTGGTCAGCGCAGGGATGCCCGGCAATGTCCGAAGACTGTGTTTGGCCATCATGCGCAGCAGGCGATCATGGGGCACCGCTCTGAGCTTGCGCCCGGTGAGTTCGGTGATTCGGTTCAGATCCAGCAACTGGTTTTGCGGAAACAGAATCAGCAGCGCACCCACCGCATCCTCGACCAGAACCGCCTGCACCTTTTGGGCGGCGTCCAGATGAGTGTCATCAATGACTTCGCTGTAGTTGATCGCTAATTTTCCAAGCAATTGACGAATAACGGACGGCGCATGGGGAGCTTCATCAACGTGGGCAGCTTCTGTCATGGTCTGTATCCAAGTTCCTACAATCGCTGAAGTATAACCAGCTTCGTTATCGTGAGTGTGAAGCGCTCGTCAAAGCCTGACCCACATCACACCTGGCCATATTGCTGGCCATGTCGCAGCCAGCGCTCCAGCAGCGGGCTGACATGTTGCGGCCAGCGTTCAAGCAGGGCTTGAGCCGCGTCACGAACGGCGGGCAACAGGTCTGCGTCCCGCATGAGGTCCGCGACCTTGAATTGCAGCAGGCCAGTTTGCCGGGTGCCCAGCATTTCGCCGGGGCCGCGCAGTTCAAGATCTTTTTCGGCGATGACAAAGCCGTCGTTGGTCTCACGCATAATGCCCAGCCGCTGCCGGCCGATCTGTGACAGCGGCGGATGGTAGAGCAGCACGCAATGGCTGGCGGCGCTGCCCCGGCCTACACGACCGCGCAACTGGTGCAGCTGCGCAAGGCCCAAGCGCTCAGGGTTTTCGATGATCATCAGGCTGGCGTTGGGCACATCCACGCCAACTTCGATGACGGTGGTCGCCACCAACAGCTGCAGCGCGCCTTGCTTGAATTCGGCCATGACGGCGGCTTTCTCAGCGGGCTTCATGCGCCCGTGAATCAAGCCGACCCGTAGTTCGCCCAAGGCGCTGGTCAGGTCTTCAAAGGTTGTTTCTGCGGCCTGGCACGTCAGCTCCTCGGACTCTTCGATCAAGGTGCAGACCCAATATGCCTGACGTCCTTCAGCGCACGCCGCACGGACCCGCTCAATCACCTCGATACGGCGGGTGTCGGTTACCAGCACGGTATTGACCGGCGTCCGCCCCGGTGGCAGCTCATCAAGAATCGAAGTGTCCAGATCGGCGTAGGCACTCATGGCCAATGTTCGCGGGATGGGTGTCGCGGTCATGATCAACTGATGTGGACACATCAGCCCGCCGACGCCCTTTTTGCGCAGGGCCAAGCGTTGCTGCACGCCGAAGCGGTGCTGCTCATCGATGATCACCAGCGCCAGGTTCTTGAACTGCACTTCGTCCTGGAACAACGCATGGGTGCCCACAACCATAGGCGTGCCTGTTGCGATCTGCTCAAGTGACGCGACCCGCGCCTTGCCCTTGAGCTTGCCCGCCAGCCAAGCGACCTCAATGCCCAACGGCTCCAGCCAGCGCTGGAAGTTTATATAGTGCTGCTCGGCGAGAATTTCGGTGGGCGCCATCAGCGCCACTTGATAACCCGCTTCCAGAGCCTGCAAGGCCGCGAGCGCTGCGACCACGGTCTTGCCGGCGCCCACATCGCCCTGAATCAGGCGCAGCATTGGCTCGGGCTGGCTCAGGTCATAGGCCACTTCATTGCCGACGCGCTGCTGTGCGCCCGTGGGCGGGAAACCCAGGTTGGCGAGAAATTGTTTAGGAAGTTTTTTCGCCAGGGGCAAGGCTGGCGCGCGTTGGGAACGCAGGCTTTCGCGCAGGCGCTGTTGCGACAGCTGATGTGTCAGCAATTCTTCGAAAGCCAGACGGTGCTGAGCCCAGTGGTGGCCGATGGCAAGCTCTTCGACGTCAGCGTCGGCGGGCGGGTGATGCAGGTAGCGAATCGCATCATCCAATGGCGCCAGTTGATAATCCCGAGCCAGTTCTTCGGGTAGCCAGTCCGGGAGGCTCTTGGGCCCAAGCATTGCCAGGGTCTGTTGCGACAACTGGCGCAGGCGTTGTTGGGTCAGCCCTTCGGTGGTCGGATAAATCGGCGTCAGTGTTTGCTCGACCGGCGCGGGCTCGTCGCCAGTCAGTGCGCGGTATTCGGGGTGGTAGATCTCCAGTCCGGACGCACCCGGACGGGCTTCACCGAAGCAACGCAGATGAGTACCGCGCTTCATGCCTTCTTTCTGTGCATTGCTGAAGTGATAGAAGCGCAGGCTCAAAGTGCCCGTGCCATCACCCAGACGTACCAGCAGGCTGCGACGCTTGCCCATGACGACGTCAGCGCCGCTGACCACACCTTCAATCACCGCGTCCTGCCCCGGCCGCAACTGACCGATAGGCACAACGCGGGTGCGGTCTTGATAACGCAACGGCAGGTGAAACAGCACGTCCTGCAGGTTTTCCAGGCCGACCTTGGCCAACTTTTCAGCCATAGCCTCGCCGACGCCTTTAAGCGCCGTGACCGAAACCTGGGAGAGCTCGCTCATGGCCCGACTTAGCTCGCTTCAGCTTTGGGACGCGCCACCGAACACAGGCGCACGGAGTCAGCGAGGATTTCAATCGCTTTAGGCCGCGGGAAGCTGGCACGCCAGGCGATGGCCACAGTACGAAACGGCACTGGTGGCGTCAGCGGGCGAACTTCTATAACGCCGGGCGCATAGTGGTGGCTGTCCACCGCCGACATCGGCAGGATCGAAATGCCCAGTCCGGAGGCGACCATGTGGCGAATGGTTTCCAGCGAGCTGGATTCAACCGTCGTATGCCTGGCGCCTTCGCTGCCTTTGACCAAGGTCGGGCAGGCTTCAAGCACTTGATCCCGGAAGCAGTGACCTTCACCCAGCAGCAGCAGGCTCTTGTCGTTCAGGGCAGAGGCATCAATGGATTCTTTTTTCGTCCATGGGTGGTCTGCTGGCATCAGCACATAGAAAGGTTCGTCGTAGAGCGGCAACGTCAATACATCGGCTTCGTTGAACGGCAAGGCGATGATGATCGCGTCCAGTTCGCCATTACGCAGCTTGTCGCGCAGCACATGGGTGAAGTTTTCTTCGATATAAAGCGGCATTTGCGGCGCGACGCGATGCAACTGTGGGATCAAGTGCGGAAACAGGTAAGGCCCGACGGTATAAATCGCGCCGACCTTGAGGGGAGCCGTCAGCTGATTTTTGCCAGCCTGCGCCAGCTCGCGAATGCCCTGGGCTTGCTCCAGTACTTTCTGCGCCTGAGCGACAATACCCTCGCCAACCGGCGTCAGGCGTACCGCGCTCTTGCTGCGCTCGAAGATCAGCACACCCAGTTCGTCTTCCAGCTTCTTGACACCGACCGACAATGTCGGCTGGCTGACGTGGCAACGTTCAGCCGCGTGGCCGAAATGCTGTTCCTGGGCAAGAGTAACGATGTAGCGCAATTCTGTGAGGGTCATAGCGTGCGTCCATGAAGTTGCGGCCCCAGCATAGCGGCTGCAACCGATAGACGCACGTTATCAAGGCCGCTGCTGCGTATCAAAAGTGCGTTTCAGCGTTTATCCAGCGAGAAAACAAACGGTGCCAGGATCTCGATAGTGCCGTTATTCAGGGTTTCGGCCGGTGGTTTGGGCAGCGGTTGGGCGCGACGGATCATTTCCATCGTGGCCCGATCCAGTGCCGGGCTGCCTGAACTGCTGGCAATCGAGTACGACAAGACGTTGCCTTCGGCATCCACGACAAAGCGCAGACGGCTGACGCCCTGCATGCCTCGGCGGCGTGCGTCCTCAGGGTATTTCTTGTACTTGGCCAGATGACGCAGCAAATCGCTCTGCCAGCTAGGCAGCGCCGTACTCGGTGGCGAAGGCGGGCTCGGCGGCGTCGGCGCTACAGGTTTCTCGGCCTTGGCGGTGGTCGGCGGCGTGTCCACAGGTTTTTGTTCGACCGGTTTTTCCTGAGGCGGCTCAGGTTTCTTGATCGGCTTAGGTGGCTGCGGTTTCGGCTTGGGCTTGGGCTTTTCCACCGGCTTCTGAACCGCAATTTCCGGCTTTGGCGCTTCAGCCACTTTCGGCTCAGGGATCTGCTCCTCGGGCTCAGGCGGTGGCGGCGGCTGCACAACGGCAGGCGGAGGCGGTGGTGCCGGTACAGGCTCCGGGGCCAGCTCGACCATCATTGCGGCCGGAGGCAGTTCGATTGCCTGGGATGCCGGCCAACGCAGCGCAACAATGATCGCGACGGCGTGGACGGCAAGCACCAACAACAGACTACCGCCATAGCGCGTCAGTTTTTGGCGCGAATTGATCATTTCTTACCAACCGTCTCAAGACCCACCAGGCCTACTTTCAGGTAGCCCGCCCCGCGCAGGGCGTTCATGACTTCCATCAGATCACCGTAATCCACGCCCTTATCGGCCTGGAAGAAGATCGTGGTGTCCTTCTTGCCATTGGTGCGAACATCGAGCGTCTGTCCGAGCTGCTCACGGGCGACCTTGTCATCGCCCAGGTAAAGGCTCTGGTCAGCCTTGACGCTGAGAAAGATCGGCTTCTCGGGTCGAGGCTGCGGCTTGGCAGTGGAGGCGGGCAGGTCGACCTTGATATCGACCGTAGCCAAAGGAGCCGCCACCATGAAGATGATCAGCAGGACCAACATCACGTCGATGAACGGCGTAACGTTGATTTCGTGGTTTTCGACGAGATCGTCGTCGCCTTCTTTCAGATGCATGCCCAAGGCTTAGCCCACCTTGACCATGTGCGGCGACTGGGAGCGTTCGCTCGGCTGGTGATCAAGATCGCGGCTGACCAGCAGCAGGACTTGAGCAGAAGCATCGGACACCTGTGCTTTGTAACCGGCGATGGAGCGAGCGAAGACGTTGTAGATGACCACCGCAGGAATCGCTGCAACCAGACCCAGCGCGGTGGCCAGCAAGGCTTCGGCGATGCCCGGCGCCACAACGGCCAGGTTGGTGGTCTGGGTTTTGGCGATGCCGATAAAGCTGTTCATGATGCCCCAGACAGTGCCGAACAGACCCACGAACGGCGCAGTGGAACCGATGGTCGCAAGTACGCCGGTGCCCATGCTCATGTTTCGACCACAGGCAGCAACCAGGCGCTCAAGACGGAAGCTGACGCGCTCCTTGATGCCCTCGCGTTCGCGACTGTTGGCCGACAAGCGCATTTCTTCCAGGGCGTCGTGCACCAGCAGGTTCGCCAGTGTGCCTTGCTTGGCGGCGGTTTCGCTGGCTTCGGTCAGCGTGCGAGCCTTTTTCAGGTTGGCGATTTCCGTACGCAGACGGCGCTTGGCGCCCAGCAGTTCGAAACCCTTGGCGATCCAGATGGTCCAGGTAATGATCGAGGCGATAGCCAAGCCGATCATCACGCCTTTGACGATGATGTCGGCGTTCTGGAACATGCCCCATGGCGACAGGTCATGCGCCATGCCCAGGCTGTTATCTTCAACTTCAACGGCCGCAGGGCCTTCAGCAGGCGCAGTCTGCTCCTGAAGGACGGGAGACGCAGACGGCGTCGCAGCAGTTGAAGACGCTGGGGCAGCAGCCGGTACAGCAGGGGCGGCCTGACCGGCCAGCGCGAGAGGGGCAAGCATCAGGCTCATCAGCAGCGCGGCGATTGCACGCCATGCCCGCGGCAGGCTGGGGAGTTTGGTAGGCGAAGCGGAGGAGTCGATACGTGTCATGCTGGCCGGACCTGAGAGGAGAAAAGGTGAGTCGTTCTGCTGCGTCGCGCTGTGCGTTCGACGTCGGGAGGAGAACAAACGGGCCGTCATTATTGCAAGTAATTCTTGTTAACAAAAGTAATAGAGTTTCTTTTTTTCCATCAATCGTAGTTGCGTGAACAAATGTTTGCCCTGCCTGGGCCGCTTTAGAACGCTATTTTCTGTGGAGATTCGACATGTCTGCCCCCTCCGTTTTGATCGCCGGCTGTGGCGATATCGGAAGCCGTCTCGCTCAACAACTGCTGGCTCAGCAATGGACCGTCTTCGGTTTGCGTCGCACGGTCTCGCTTTTACCCGCGGGCGTGAACGGCATCGCAGGGGACTTGTTTCAGCCCACGGCTCCCACCGGTTGGCCCGCCACCAACCTCGATTACCTTGTGTATTGCGCCACTCCCACCGAGCGCGATGAAGCCGGCTACCGTGCAGCCTATGTAGAAGGCTTGCGACATGTGCTGGGATGGCTCACGCAATATGGTCAGCGCCCCAAGCGGATCTTTTTTGTATCCAGCAGTAGCGTTTATGGGCAGCAGCACGGGGAATGGGTCGACGAAACATCGCCGACCGACGCCAGCACTTATTCGGGCAGAGTCATGCTGGAAGCGGAGCTTGTCGCATTGCAAAGTGGTTTTCCCGCCAGCGTCGTGCGCCTTACAGGCATTTATGGCCCAGGACGCAATGATTTGGCCAATCGGGTCCGCCAGGGTTACAGCGTGCCGGCCGAGCCGCCTTTATATGGCAACCGAATCCATGCCGATGACGCCGCAGGTTTGCTGGCTTTTTTACTTCAGGCGGACTCGCAGGGCACTGAGCTGGAGAATTGCTACATCGGCGTTGACGACGCGCCAGCACCATTGGCCGAAGTGGTCACCTGGATGCGCGAGTATCTGGGTGTTACCCAATGGTCAGAAAACGCCACCCTGCGCCGATCCGGCAGCAAACGGTGCAGCAATGCCCGCGCCAAAGCACTTGGATGGGTGCCGCAGTACGCAACGTATAGGGAAGGTTATGAGGCGTTGCTGGCGGATAAATAAGGCTTGTGGGTGCGAACTTATTCGCGAAGGGAGCGGCATGAAAACGACGGATTCACGTCGGCAATTCGCACGCCTTCGCGGATAAATCCGCTCCCGCATCGGATCAGCGCTTCCACAGGGGGAACCTTGTCCCCCTCACAAAAATGCTGATCAGTTCCGCTCAAGCAACCAGCGACGCTCGCCTGGGCGCAGTTCGGGCATCTGGTCTGCTGCGGCGTTGTTGACCGCCTGGAAAATTTCCAGTTGCTTACCGGTGCGCGAGAAAATCCACGCATTGCCTTGCTCGGCTTTTTCCAGCCACATGCTGTCGTATTCACCGCTCATGGCTGCGCAATCGCCCGCCAGGCACAGCGCGTAACGATCGTTTTCCGGAAGACCCTGCACACTGCCATCAGGCATGAATTGCACCGTACTGCCTTGGCCATCACCACTGACGATCGTCCATTTGCCACCCATATAGGCGCCGTATAGAGCCTTTTCAAAGGTGCTGCCCGCCGGCGCGCCGGCCGGAGCAGGGGATGCAGATTTTTCGAAGCGCTGTTCCGGGCCGGACTCGCTGGCCGCTTGAATCAACTGCTCGCCCTTGAGCTGCAAGTTTTCTACAGAGTTGTAGTAATCAATACGAAGCTTGCCTTCGGAGGCGCTGGTGATTTTGCCTTCGCCCACTTCGAAACCATTGGAATAGAGCGCCTGGCTGGCCTTGGTGTTGATTTGCCATTCAAGGTTCGGTCCATTGGCAAGCAACGCTTGGCGGAGATTGTCGCCCTTGACGGCGGCATCGATAGCAGCCTGATTGATCCAGGTGCCATCGGGATTGCTGTCAGCGTGGCTGGCGCAGCCGGTCAAAAAAACGGCAACCAGCGAGAGGGCAAGCGCAAAGCGCATAACAAAGTCCTTCCTTTCAGGTGCGGCGGGACGGTGGCGCGCCGCAAGGGATTTATTCGATGACGAGAATGGCGTCCATTTCGACCTGTGCGCCGCGAGGCAAGGCTGCAACGCCGATAGCTGCACGCGCCGGATAAGGCTGCGCGAAATACTTGCCCATGATTTCGTTGACCTTGGCAAAGTTACCTAGATCAGTCAGAAAGATGTTGAGCTTGACGATGTCCTTGAAAGAACCGCCTGCTGCTTCAGCAACGGACTTCAGGTTTTCAAAGACCTGAACGACCTGGGCTTCGATGCCGTCGACCAGCTCCATGGTTGCCGGGTCCAGTGGGATCTGGCCGGACATATAGACGGTGTTGCCAGCTTTGATGGCCTGAGAATAAGGGCCAATGGCCGCAGGTGCCTTGTCGCTGGTGATAACAGTCTTGGTCATGAAGAACTCCTGATGATGATTGGCTATGCACGCACACGGGTAATGCGAATGACCCCGGTCAAGGCACGCAGTTTTCTGATAACGCGGGCCAGATGCACTCGGTCGTGAACGCTGACCACCAGCTGAACCACACTGATGCGGCCGTCACGCTCATCCATGCTGATTTTTTCGATGTTACCGTCGGCCGCGTTGACGCTGCTGGCCAGGAGCGCGATCAAGCCGCGCTGATGCTCCAGCTCGACCCGCAGTTCGACATTGAATTCGCCGGTGACATCCTTGGCCCAGGACAGCTGAATACACTTTTCCGGGTTATGGCGGATTTCACTGATATTGCGGCAGTTATCCAGGTGCACGACCATCCCTTTGCCTGCGGACAGGTGGCCGACAATCGGGTCACCAGGGATCGGTGTGCAGCACTTGGCGTAGCTCAACACCAGACCTTCTGTACCGCGAATCGCCAACGGACCTTCCGTGCCTGGCAGTTGCTCGCCTTCACCCAACAGGCGACGGGCGACTACGTAGGCCATGCGGTTGCCCAGACCGATGTCTTCGAGCAGGTCTTCGATGACCTCGACACGGTATTCGGCCAGGACCAGCTGCACGCGCTCGGCTGGAATTTTCTCCAGGCTGCTCTCGAATCCGTTCAATACCTTGTTAAGCAGGCGCTCACCCAGACTGATGGATTCGGAGCGACGTTGCAGCTTGAGGGCATGGCGGATGTGGGTGCGGGCCTTGCCAGTGACCACGAAGTTCAGCCATGCCGGATTGGGCCGCGCGCCGGGGGCGCTGACGATTTCCACGGTGGAGCCGCTTTGCAGCGGTTCGGACAACGGCGCCAGACGACGGTTGATCCGACAGGCGATACAACTGTTGCCGACATCGGTGTGCACCGCATAGGCAAAATCCACCGCTGTGGAGCCTTTGGGCAGCTCCATGATCCGGCCTTTGGGCGTGAAGACGTAAACTTCGTCCGGAAACAGGTCGATCTTGACGCTTTCAATGAACTCCAGCGAGTTGCCGGCGCGCTGCTGCATTTCCAGCACGCCCTTGACCCACTGGCGCGCCCGGGCGTGAGTGCCCTTGGACACTTCATCATCCGAGGATTTGTACAGCCAATGCGCGGCGATCCCGTTGTTGGCCATTTCTTCCATTTCGCGGGTACGAATCTGGATTTCGATGGGTACGCCATGCATGCCGAACAGCGTGGTGTGCAGCGACTGATAGCCGTTGGCCTTGGGGATCGCGATGTAATCCTTGAAGCGGCCGGGCAGCGGCTTGTACAAATTATGCACAGCACCGAGCACGCGGTAGCAGGTGTCGACCTTGTCGACAATGATGCGGAACGCGTAGACATCCATGATTTCATTGAAGGCGCGGCGCTTGCCGCGCATCTTCTTGTAGATGCCATACAGGTGTTTCTGTCGCCCGCTGACTTCGCCTTCGATCTCGTCAACCGCCAGACAATGGCTCAGTGATTCTTCGATTTTGTTGACCAGCTCTTTGCGATTGCCCCGCGCCCGCTTGACCGCCTGACCGATCCGTGAAGAGCGCATCGGGTACATGGCCTTGAAGCCCAGGTCTTCGAATTCTATGCGAATGCTGTGCATACCCAGCCGATTGGCGATGGGTGCATAGATCTCCAGGGTTTCTTTGGCAATGCGGCGGCGCTTCTCACCGGAAAGGACTTCCAGCGTGCGCATGTTGTGCAACCGGTCGGCGAGCTTGACCAGAATTACCCGGATATCCCGGGCCATGGCCATGGCCATTTTCTGGAAATTCTCAGCCTGGGCCTCGGCCTTGGTCTCGAAGTTCATCTGGGTCAGTTTGCTGACCCCGTCCACCAGTTCGGCCACGGTTTCGCCAAACTGGGCGCAGAGCGCTTCCTTGGCAATACCAGTGTCTTCGATGACGTCATGCAGCATCGCAGCCATCAGGCTTTGATGATCCATGTGCATATCAGCAAGGATATTGGCCACTGCAAGAGGATGCGTGACGTAGGCTTCACCGCTTCGGCGGCGCTGGCCGTCGTGGGCTTGTTCGGCGTAGAAATACGCTCGGCGGACCAGATTGACCTGGTCCTTTCCGAGATAGGCCGACAGTCTATCGGCGAGGGCGTCTATGCTCGGCAAGGTTTGACCTCCTGCCGATAGCTTTTACCCTGCGCCGTACTACGTCGACCCGGCATAGGCTTAGACGGCCTCGTTGGACTCGTCCTCAAACGCGGCGAACAGTGGTTCATCTTCAACGATTTCGGCTTCGGCGATAACTGCGTAGTCCATCAGGCCCGCTGCGATTTCACGCAGAGCCATAACGGTGGGCTTGTCATTTTCCCATGCCAGCTTGGGTTCTTTGCCGCCGGTTGCCAGTTGACGGGCACGCTTGGTGGAGAGCATGACCAGCTCAAAGCGGTTATCCACGTGTTCTAGGCAGTCTTCAACGGTTACGCGGGCCATGGGTATTCCTCGTAGCAAATGCGGATGCGCGATGCCCGGATGGGCGAGCGGACT
>DASVUK010000142.1:0-7388 GCA_036387095.1 Pseudomonas sp. | reverse complement strand
TTAGTGGCCAAAAACAGCAAAATGCGCATCATGGTTTGGAAGTTCTCCTCGTGAAGAATATGTAACACGTTGCGGGGTATATAAGGGGATGCTTGCGGCTATTCAACCCGGCGACTATTTCAAACTGTGTCGTTTTGTCGGATTGCGCCGCATTTCTATCTGGTCGCAAGGTTCCCGGCCCAGAGCGGCGGGCGCTGCACAGAATGTTTCGATATGTATTTATTTCGTTGCACTGATCGGCAGATCCCCGCATTGCGGCCGGTCAGGCGCGCAAGAGGCGGGGGGGCGGGCTTTTACTGACGATAGGTCTTGAGGAAGTTGCCGATGCGACCGATAGCCATATCCAGTTCATCAACGCGAGGCAGGGTCACGACCCGGAAATGGTCCGGCCAAGGCCAGTTGAATGCAGTCCCCTGGACCACCAGCAGTTTTTCCGACAGCAGGAGGTCCAGGACGAACTTTTCGTCGTTGTGGATCGGGCAGATTTTCGGGTCGATGCGCGGGAACGCGTACAACGCGCCCATGGGCTTGACGCAGGTGACGCCGGGAATGTCGTTGAGCAATTCCCAGGTACGGTTGCGCTGTTCCAGCAGGCGACCGGGCGGCAGTACCAGATCATTGATGCTCTGATAGCCGCCCAGAGCCGTTTGAATTGCATGCTGGCTTGGCACATTGGCACACAGGCGCATGTTGGCCAGGATGTCGATGCCTTCGATATAGCTCTGTGCATTGTGCTTGGGGCCGGAAATGGCGACCCAGCCGGAGCGGAAGCCCGCGACACGATAGGACTTGGACAGACCATTGAACGTCAGGCAGAGCAGGTCCGGTGCCAGGGAGGCGGTGCAGATATGCACGGCGTCGTCGTAGAGGATCTTGTCGTAGATCTCGTCCGAGAACACCACCAGCTTGTGCTGGCGAGCCAGTTCCAGCATGCCCAGCAGAACTTCCTTCGAATACACCGCGCCGGTCGGGTTGTTGGGGTTGATGATCACCATGGCCTTGGTGTTCGGGGTGATCTTGGCCTTGATGTCTGCAAGGTCCGGCCACCAGTTGGCCTGCTCGTCGCACAGGTAATGCACCGGATTGCCGCCCGCCAGGCTGACGGCGGCGGTCCACAGCGGATAATCGGGTGCCGGGATCAGCACTTCATCGCCATTGTTGAGCAAGGCCTGCATCGACATCACGATCAACTCGGAAACGCCGTTGCCCAGGTAGATGTCTTCGATGCCGACACCTTCAACCTGCTTTTGCTGGTAATACTGCATCACGGCCTTACGCGCACTGAACAACCCCTTGGAGTCGCTGTAGCCCTGGGCGGTCGGCAGGTTGCGGATCACATCCTGCAGGATTTCCTCCGGCGCTTCGAAACCAAATGGCGCAGGGTTGCCGATATTCAGCTTGAGGATGCGATGGCCTTCCTCTTCCAGGCGTTTGGCGTGCTTGAGCACCGGCCCGCGAATGTCATAACAGACGTTGGCGAGCTTGTTCGATTTGCTGACCTGCATGATGATTGATCCCGAAAATGGACGAGCCGCGACTTGCTGATCACGTGGTTCGCCGGGCATGACGCCTTGAAAATGGATTTGTATGCTTGAAACGCGGGTGACAGACTGGCGTCTAACGAGGCGCAATCATACGTGCCACCCGTTCTGTGGAGAAGATACAGAACGGCCTTTTTCAGTCGCGGAGGTGTACCTGTGGAAAAGTTGGACAAAACCCTCGAGGAATGGCGGGCCATGCTCGACCCCGAGCAGTACAACGTTTGCCGCCTGAAGGCCACCGAGCGGCCGTTTTCCGGTAAATACAACAGCACCAAGACCGATGGTGTCTACCATTGCGTGTGCTGCAACGAACCCCTGTTCGATTCCACCACCAAATTCGATTCCGGCTGCGGCTGGCCAAGTTTCTACGCGCCCATTGAAGGCAGCGCGGTGGTCGAGGTGCGAGATGTCAGCCACGGCATGATCCGCACTGAGGTGGTGTGCTCCAAGTGTGATGCGCATCTGGGTCACGTATTTCCGGACGGTCCGCCGCCAACCGGCCTGCGTTATTGCATCAATTCGGTTTGCCTGGATCTGGTTCCGCGTGATTGATGGGGTGTGGCGGTTTATATCGAATCATCACGCCGGGGAATTCAGGTGTGCGCTCATTTGCCGCGCGCTAACGTGAATGCCTGTTTTTATTCTGGAGCCAGTGTCATGAGCGAAAATCTGCTGAACATTCCATGCACGACGATTCAGGGTGAACACAAAACCCTTGCCGATTTCGCTGGCAAGGCGGTGTTGGTAGTTAACACAGCCAGTAAATGCGGCTTTACCCCGCAATACAAAGGCTTGGAAAAAATCTGGCAGGACTACAAGGATCGGGGCCTGGTCGTGCTGGGCTTTCCGTGTAATCAATTTGGTCAGCAGGAGCCCGGCGACGAGTCGGCCATCAGTGAGTTCTGCGAGCTGAATTTCGGCGTTACGTTCCCGCTGTTCAAGAAGATCGACGTTAATGGCGGCGATGCACATCCACTGTTCGTCCAGCTGAAAAAGCAGGCACCCGGGCTCCTGGGCTCCGAGCGCATCAAATGGAACTTCACCAAGTTCCTGATCGGCAAGGACGGCAAGCACGTCAAACGCTTTGCCCCGCTGACCAAGCCAGAAGACCTCACGGGCGAAATCGAAGCATTGCTCAAATGAGTCAACCGACCTGCTTGCTGACAATCCATTGGTCAAGAAGGCTGGCCAGCTCCGCACGGCGAAATGGCTTGGCCAGATAATCACTCATGCCCGCGGCCCGGCAGCGCTCCCGTTCTTCGGGCATGGCATTGGCGGTCAGGGCAATGATGGGTAATTGCGGCCAGCGTCCGCTGCGTCGTATCTGACGGCTGGCTTCATAGCCGTCCATGACCGGCATGTTGCAGTCCATCAGCACCAGATCAAAGGTGTGCTGCTCCAACTGATCAAGCGCTTCCCCACCATGGCTGGTGACAATGACCTCACAGCCCAGCTTGCTCAGCATGCCTTTGGCGACCAGTTGATTTACCGGGTTGTCCTCAACCAGCAAGATTTTTGCGGAATGCGTTGCACGCAGTTCGCTGTCCAGCAGCAGATCATCAACCACCGCATCTTCGCGCTGCAGGATGCGCCGCAGGGTCTGATAAAGCGCGTTGCGGGCGAGGGGCCTTGCCTGTTGCTGCAAAGGCGCCAGCGCGCTGACTTGCTCGCTGGGCATGAAGTTGCCGTAAGCGGTGACCAGCAGGATGGGGATGTGGGTTTCCGGACGCAGTCCGAACAGGCATTCGGGACAGTCAGTAATCAACAGCTCTGCCTGGGCGCCGAGCCCCGTGCAGACGACTTTGTCGTCGATCCCCCATCGCTGATAGTCGATACCCCACGCGGGCAGCAGGCTGGCGAGCAATTCCACCAACCCGCTTCCGGCAGTGCTGACCACGGCGATACGGCCCCGAAGCTTGGGTGGCGCAACGGCTGTTAGCTGAATGGGCAGCGGCAGGTCGGCACAGAACTGACTGCCCAAGCCCGATTGTGAATGAATGCTCAAATGCCCGGACATGGCTTCGCAGAGGTTGTGCGTCAGTGCCAGGCCCAGGCCGGTTCCGCCAAACTGCCGGGTGATGGCCGCTTCAGCTTGAGTGAACGGCTGGAATATCCTAGCCTGGGCTTCCTGTGCGATACCGATTCCGGTGTCGCAGACTTCAATACGCACCCGGTTTTCGTGAGTATCGGGATCCTCATACCGGTTCAAACGCACGTCCACGCGCCCGAAACGGGTAAATTTCAACGCATTGGAAAGCAGGTTGCTGACAATCTGCCGGACCCTTGTCGGGTCGCCGATGACCAGGGCCGGAAAGTCCGGGTCAATCAGGCAGGTAAGTTCGACGCTGGGCGCGGCGTTTTGTGACAGCAGATTGGCGGTGTCCTCTACCAGAATTCCCAGATCGAACGGAATGCGCTCCATCTCCAGGTGCCCGGCATCGAATTTGGACATGTCGAGGATGTCGTTGAGCAACTCGACCAGCACCTTGCCCGAGTCATGGGCGATGGAAAGCTGCTGGCGCTGTTCGGCATTGAGCGGGCTGTCCAGTGACAGGGCGAGCATTCCCAGCAGGCCATTGAGAGGTGTGCGAATCTCATGGCTCATGTTGGCCAGGAATGCCGAGCGCGCGTGAGCCATGTCCAGCGCCGTGCTACGGGCGACCTGCAATTCCTCGTTGGACTGGCTCAGGCGCGCATTGCTGGTCTTGAGCTCAATGGTGCGCGCCGAAACGATGTCTTCCAGTTCATTAAGGTGCGCGGTAAGACGGTCTTCGGCATCTCGACGTCGGGCGAACTCGGAGGCGACGTTTTCAAACTGCTGATTGGTAACCCTGACCAGCACGCCGATTTCATCATTTTCATGGTTGGGTGGGCAGTGCACCTTGTTCACCGCAGGACTGCCTGGTTCTCGATTGCTCAGGGAACGAATGACCCGTACCAATGGTTTGGTCAGGGTCATATAGAACAGCAGCATCATGATGCCAGCCAGTGCGAGGCTGCGGACGAACCCGGTGATCAGGGTGATTTCGGCGCGCTGCAGGAAATGGCTGCCGAACGCAAAGGTGTCCACGTTCAGGCGCAGGGTCCCGATGGATTCGTTGGGCAGGTGATCCAGGTGCAGCGCATCTTCGAACTGCCGGCTTTCACCGAACAGGAAATCACTGACCATTCGATAGCGGCTCTTGGCAAAAGGCCGCTCGACACTGGACAGCACCATATTGTTGTTATCGGTCAGACGGGCGCTGACGACCGCCGGGGAATGCAGCAGGCCCAGGGTCAGTTCCTGCGCCAGTTCGGCGTCGATGTTGTAGGCAATACGCGAGGCGGGATTGTGGCTGATTTCCAGCAATGAACGAATTTCACGATCGATGGACGCATCTTCGCTGGCATAATCGAGGGTAATTTGTAGCAGGCTCAGCAATGTTCCCAGAATGAAGCCGACCAGGACGGTCAGTCGAGCCTGTTTGTACGAGAGCCGGTTAGTAAACGCTATATCCATAAGGGGCACTGCCACTTCTCGTGTCCATCGCCGGGCAAGCATAGCTGATCAGCCCTTGGCTTTAATCAACAATCTAAGGAGATATCGTGGATTCTCGTTTGAATGCTTTTCTCGAACGTGCCGACGCCGTTCTAGCCCGTCTTGAGCCTTTGCTGCCCGCGCCTCGCGAAGCGGTCGACTGGAACAGCTCCCTTGCCGCGCGATGGGTTCGTGAAGGGCGTAGTGGTTACTTGATGCCCCTGGAAGTCAGCCTCGACATGCGCTTGTCTGACCTGATCGGAGTCGACCTGCAACGCGAGCAGCTGGGGCGCAACACTCGTCAATTCATCGATGGCCTGCCAGCCAACCATGCGTTGCTCTGGGGATCGCGGGGGACCGGCAAGTCTTCGCTGATCCGCGCGCTGCTTGCCGAGTACGCCGGGGCGGGCCTGCGTCTGATCGAAATCGAGCGCGATCACCTTGGCGACCTGCCGCGAGTGGTCGAGCTGTTGCAGAAGCTGCCACAGCGATTCGTGTTGTTTTGTGACGATCTGTCCTTTGAAGCGGGCGAGAGTGACTATCGTGTGCTCAAAAGCGTGCTCGATGGCTCGCTGGAGCAGGCTCCGGACAATGTCCTTCTGTACGCCACGTCCAACCGTCGCCACCTGGTGCCCGAAAAAGAGAGCGATAACGCCAACTGGAAACACGTCGACGGTGAACTTCACCCAAGCGAGGCGGTGGAAGACAAGATTGCTTTGTCTGATCGCTTTGGTTTGTGGCTGTCGTTCTACCCCTTTACTCAGGAGCATTTCCTGAATGTCGTCGAGCACTGGATTACCCAACTGGCACTTGCTGCGGGCCTGGTCTGGCGGCGTGACGAGGAACTCGACAAGCTGGCAATCCGCTGGGCTACCGGGCGCGGCAATCGCAACGGCCGTTGCGCCTATCAGTTCGCGCGTTATTGGGTGGGCCTTAAACTTTTGGAGCAACAACCATGATTGATTTGCAAAACGCCGGTAGCGGTCTTGAGGGCTATACGTTGTTGGCGGCGCAGCTGGAATCTCTGTTGGCCGATGAGCGAGACTTCATCGCCAACGCAGCCCAGTTTTCGGCTTTTCTTTACAGTCAGCTTGAAGATTTGAACTGGGCAGGCTTTTACCTGAATCGTGACGAAGAGCTGGTGCTGGGGCCGTTTCAAGGTCAGATTGCCTGCGTGCGTATCCCCTTCGGTCGAGGCGTATGCGGCGCAGCCGCCGAGAGCCGGCAGACCCAACGTGTCCATGACGTCCACGAGTTTGCCGGCCACATTGCCTGCGACAGTGCCTCGAACAGTGAGTTGGTGGTGCCATTGATCAAGGAAGGGCGCCTGATCGGCGTACTGGATCTGGACAGCCCGAGTGTCGGGCGTTTTTCGGAGCAGGATCAGGCGGGTATCGAGGCGTTGGCGCGAATTTTTGTGAACGCTACAGACTGCTGATGCGGTCGGCGCGCACGTGTTGTCTTGCGCGCCGCCTTGCATCGATCAGTCGTAGATCACTTTTTTCTTCCATTCCGATTCGACGTCGTCGGCTTTCAGGCCTTCGGTCAGTGCATTGTCGTCGTCTTCGGTTGGCGCAATGTTGGTCAATACCATGGAGTTGGCGCGAGCCAGTTGTTTCTCCATGGCGGCCAGCGCGTTTTGGTACGTCACCGGGTCGGGCTGATTGCGCAGATACTGCACGCCGCGTTCGAATGCCAGACGTGCCTGACCTGGTTGATCCTGGGACAATGCCGCCTGGCCAAGGTTATTGAAGAACTCGATGTGCAGCATGACCAGAATGGTGCGGATCTCGCGTATCCAGTGCTTGGCTTCGCTGGTTTGCAAGAAACCGTCATGGGCGGCCCGGGTGACCTGGCCGTGCAGCGCTTCCAGTAAAAAGCGCACGTCCTTGGCCTTGGCCTCGGTCTGGATCGGGCTTGGCGGGTTGGTGACGACGATTGCCTCGCCTTGGGCAGACAGTGCGTTGAGTTCACCGATACGGGCCTTGACCTGCTCGTTGCCTTTATCCAGGGACTGCATGCGTTGCAGAACGTTAAGTTCCAGACGCGTCATTAATAGCTTCAGGGCGGGGGTGACCAGTTGGCCGGGAAATGTCTCTGATATTTCCGAGCAGCGGCGCAGGCGATCACTCAGTTCGACTTTTGCCCGTGCTTTATCCAGCTTGGCGTTCTCGGCAACGTGGTTAAGATAGCCAATCGCGATCAGGAGTGCGATGCCAGCTACTACCATCAGTGTAATCATGAGTGGTGTCACCGCGCGAACCTCTATTTCTTCAAGTAATTTGGGCCGAGTGTAGTGGCTAAGCACTATTGCGCATAGATGTACTGGT
>DASVUK010000141.1:0-6500 GCA_036387095.1 Pseudomonas sp. | reverse complement strand
TCGAAAACTTCACCGTAGTTACCGACTTGCTTGACGATCTGCACTACCCAGTCTTTCGGCAGTTTCAGGTCTTTGCCGTATTCGCCGTCAGCACCGAGCATACGAGCGACGTCCGGGTTTTTGGTCGATTTGGCTTCGGCTACAACGTTTTTCGACGTCACGCCCGCTTCTTCAGCGTTCAGCATGGCGAACAGCGTCCACTTGACGATGCTGAACCACTCTTCGTCGCCTTTACGCACGACCGGGCCCAGAGGTTCTTTGGAGATGACTTCCGGCAGAACGATGTAGTCGTCCGGCTTGGCCAATTTGCTGCGCTGTGCATACAGCTGCGATTGGTCGGAAGTCAGAACGTCGCAACGACCGCCTTCCAGGGACTTGGCGCTTTCGTCAGAGGTGTCGAACGTGATCGGGGTGTATTTCAGGCCATTGGAACGGAAGTAGTCGGAAACGTTAAGCTCGGTGGTAGTACCAGCCTGGATACAGATGGTTGCGCCATCCAGTTCCTTGGCGGATTTCACGCCCAGCTTGTTGTTCACCAGGAAGCCGATACCGTCGTAGTAAGTCACGCCGGCGAACACCAGGCCCATGCCAGCGTCACGGGAGCTGGTCCAGGTGGTGTTACGCGACAGGATGTCGATTTCGCCCGATTGCAGCGCGGTGAAACGCTCTTTGGCGTTCAGCTGGCTGAATTTCACTTTGTTGGCGTCACCGAAAACGGCAGCAGCAACAGCGCGGCAGACGTCGGCGTCGATACCGGTGATCTTGCCCGTGGCATCAGGAACGGAGAAACCTGGCAGGCCATCGCTGACGCCGCACTGTACGAAGCCTTTCTTTTGAATTGCGTCCAGTGTTGCGCCTGCCTGAGCGAAACTGCTCACGCCCAGTACCGCTGCGGCGGCCACTACAGCCAGGGTGGATTTCAACATCTTCATTCAAACCTCCAGTTTGCTCTTTGTTGTGTCGGAGCTTGAGCCCCGCCGCACCTTTGTGAGGCGCTAATGACCCGTGCTGGCTTATTTTTGGGTCATGCGGCGTAAGACCCGGATCATGAATCGAGTGTAAGATCTTCTCGTCACTCGTAATCACCACCCCTAAACGGCCTATCGGATTCAAGCCCCATGATGTTCCTGGACCAAGCCGGTACAGGACGAACCGTGCCGAAAATCCTGATGCATGGATTCCGTGCCAGCCCCGGTGGTGATCACTACTAGGCTAATAGTGTTACCGACCGAGGTGAGCGCTTTCACTCCATCGTTCTTATAGCAAAGCCCGTACCAGCATGGTGGCAGAGTCGAATTAGCGACAGGTCAATAGGAAAACTTGTAACCTTGCGACATCTTCTTTCATTTTTAACAGCCTGTGCACCGCCTTAACGCACTGCAAAAGAGCGATCGCACGCTAATGGAGCACACATGAGCGAACCCCTTGTTCTAGAGCCGATCCAACCAGCCGACGCCTGCGTGATCTGGCTGCATGGTCTGGGCGCGGATCGTTATGACTTCATGCCCGTCGCCGAGATGCTTCAGCGCAGCCTGCTGACTACTCGCTTTGTTCTGCCACAAGCCCCAACCAGAGCGGTAACCATCAATGGCGGTTATGCCATGCCCAGTTGGTACGACATTCTGGCGATGAGCCCCGCCCGCGCCATCGATAGCGACCAACTGGAGGTTTCCTCGCAAATGCTGTTGACGCTGATAGAAGCGCAACGGGACAGCGGCATCGACCCGTCGCGGATTTTCCTGGCGGGCTTTTCCCAAGGCGGCGCAGTCGTGTTGCATGCAGCTTTCCGCCGTTGGCAGGGTCCGTTGGGCGGCGTGCTCGCGCTCTCGACTTACGCCCCGACATTCACTGAGCAGATGACGATTTCTGCCAGTCAGCAGCGCATCCCGGTGTATTGCTTGCATGGTAAAAACGATGACGTGGTCCAGTACAGCATGGGGCGTGACGTTTATGAGCGCCTGCAGACCCTGGGCGTCACCGTCGCATGGCAGGAATACCCAATGGGGCACGAAGTGTTACCGCAGGAGATTTCCGACATCGGCAGCTGGTTGGCAAACAAACTTCGGTAACACCGTTTACAGACGCCTCTGGAATGGGCCTCTTGCCTGCCTTTTGTAGCCCATTCCGGATGACACTACGCCGCGCCCGATTCTTGCTTTACACTGCTCGGCGTACATTCCCTAATCAATTGACGAGATGACCGTGCTCAAAGCACTTAAAAAGATGTTCGGTAAAAGCGAGGCTGAGCAGCTCGCGCCTAGCCCTGTCACATCCTCCCCCGCCCCTATCAGCCCTGCAGCTGACGATTCACAGGATCGTCGTGCCCAGGTTTCGGCTGCGCCCGTCGCATCCGTCGCTGCACAGGAATCGCGTGAGGAGCCCGCCAAGGCCGAACCGGTCAGTTCCTCCAAACCAAAGTCCGAGCGCCCACGTCGCGAGCGGGCTCCCAAGCCGCCAGTGGTGGCCTGGAATCTCGAAGATTTCGTCGTCGAGCCTCAGGAAGGCAAAACCCGCTTCCATGACTTCGCCCTGGCACCGGAATTGATGCACGCCATTCAAGACCTCGGTTTTCCTTATTGCACGCCGATTCAGGCGCAGGTGCTGGGTTATACCCTGAAAGGCCAGGACGCCATCGGCCGTGCCCAGACCGGTACCGGCAAAACCGCGGCGTTCCTGATCTCCATCATTTCCCAGCTCACCCAGACGCCACCGCCCAAAGAACGCTACATGGGCGAGCCTCGCGCGCTGATCATCGCGCCGACCCGTGAGCTGGTGGTGCAGATTGCCAAGGATGCTGCCGACCTGACCAAGTACACCGACCTGAACGTCATGACGTTCGTCGGTGGCATGGATTTCGACAAACAGCTCAAGCAGCTTGAAGCGCGGCACTGCGACATTCTGGTAGCCACGCCTGGCCGCCTGCTGGACTTCAATCAGCGCGGCGAAGTGCATCTGGACATGGTCGAAGTCATGGTGCTCGACGAAGCCGACCGCATGCTGGACATGGGCTTTATCCCGCAAGTGCGTCAGATCATTCGTCAGACGCCGCATAAAGGTGAACGCCAGACGTTGCTGTTCTCCGCGACCTTCACTGAAGACGTGATGAACCTCGCCAAACAGTGGACCACCGAGCCAGCCATCGTCGAGATCGAAGCGTTAAATGTCGCCAGTGAAATGGTCGAACAGCATATCTATGCCGTGGCCGCTGCCGACAAATACAAACTGCTCTACAACCTGGTCACTGATAATGACTGGGAACGGGTGATGGTCTTTGCCAACCGCAAGGACGAAGTGCGCCGTATTGAAGAGCGTCTGGTGCGCGACGGCGTAAACGCCGCGCAATTGTCAGGCGATGTGCCGCAACACAAGCGCATCAAGACCCTGGAAGGTTTCCGCGAAGGCAAGATTCGCGTGCTGGTGGCGACCGATGTAGCGGGTCGCGGGATCCATATTGATGGCATCAGCCATGTGATCAACTTCACCCTGCCGGAAGTGCCGGACGATTACGTACACCGCATCGGTCGTACCGGTCGTGCTGGCGCCAGCGGCGTATCCATCAGCTTTGCCGGTGAAGACGATTCGTATCAGCTGCCGTCCATTGAAGAGAAACTGGGCCGCAAGATCAGCTGCGAAACGCCGCCGACTGAGTTGTTGCGAGCAGTGGTACGCAAGCCAACGCAGCAGGCCTGACGGACTGTAGGAGTGAGCTTGCTCACGATCAGCGGTACATCTGTCCAAAAACGGTGGCAGATACACCATTGATCCCGAGCAAGCTCGCTCCTACAGGTTCATTCAGCGTCACGGATCACTTCCACCGCCCGGCCGCTGCATGATCACTGTCTCGTCCTTCTACCCAGCGTGGCCCTTCTGAAGTGTTTTCTTTCTTCCAGAACGGCGCGCGGGTTTTCAGATAGTCCATGACAAAATCACAGGCCTCGAACGCTGCCTGACGATGGGCACTGGCCACGCCGACGAACACGATCGGCTCGCCCGGCTCCAGGGCACCCACGCGATGCAGCACCTCAAGCTTGAGCAACGGCCAGCGCTGTTCGGCTTCCTGAGTGATCTTCGCCAATGCCTTTTCGGTCATGCCCGGATAATGCTCAAGAAACATCCCCGCCACTTCCCGGCCATCGTTGAAATCACGCACGTAACCGACAAAGCTCACTACCGCACCGACGCCGACATTCGCCGCATGCAGCGCATTGACCTCAGCACCGGGATCAAAAGGCGCGGCCTGTACCCGAATAGCCATGCTCAGCCTCCGGTCACAGTCGGAAAAAACGCGACTTCATCGCCCGTCTGCAAAGGCTCGTCAAGCTGACACAGTTCCTGGTTGCGGGCACACATCAGGCTTTGCTCGGCAAGAACCTGCCAGACGCCTTCGCGCTGCAAGAGGTGTTGGCGCAGGTCTTCGACCGTGGCGAAATCGCCCGAGACTTGTTCGCCATCCAGGTCGAGGACTTCCCGATAACGGGCGAAATACTGGACTTGCAGATTCATCAGGCCTCCGCTTGTGGTTCGTCAGCGATGAAGTGACCGCTCTTGCCACCCAGCTTTTCCAGCAGGCGCACGGACTCAATCACCATGCCACGGTCAACGGCCTTGCACATATCGTAAATCGTCAATGCAGCAACGCTGGCGGCGGTCAACGCCTCCATTTCGACACCGGTCTGACCGGCCAGTTTGCAGCGCGCCTGAATCAGTACGGCGTCTTCACCTTCGGCGCTGAGTTCGACCTTGATGCTGGTGAGCATCAACGGGTGGCACAGGGGAATCAGATCGCTGGTTTTCTTCGCCGCCTGAATGCCGGCAATCCGTGCAACGGCGAACACATCCCCTTTGGGATGACCACCGCTGACGATCATTTGCAGGGTTTCGGGGCGCATGCGGATGCGCGCCTGGGCCACGGCTTCACGGAACGTCACGGCTTTATCGGTGACGTCGACCATATTGGCGCGACCTTGGGAATCGAGGTGAGTGAGCACAAGCCTTACTCCTGAACAGGAGCGGGGATTGTAAACCGTAGGAGCGGACTTGTCCGCGAAGGCCATTCAACGCGATTTGTCTGGCAAACCTCGGCGTATAGTTTCGCGAACAAGTGCGCTCCTACAGGATTAACGCATTACAAATGCGACTCCGCATACTCAGCCAGGATGGAACGTGGCACGCCTTGCAGCGAGATGTGCACGCCGTTGGGGAAGTCTTTGAAGCGCTCCGTCAGGTAGGTCAGCCCGGAACTGGTGGCCGACAGGTAAGGGGTGTCGATCTGCGCCAGGTTGCCCAGGCAGACCACTTTGGAACCGGCGCCGGCACGGGTGATGATGGTCTTCATCTGGTGCGGGGTGAGGTTCTGGCATTCGTCGATGAGTATCAGGCTTTGCTGGAAGCTGCGTCCCCGGATGTAGTTGAGGGATTTGAACTGCAACGGCACCTTGCTGAGGATGTAGTCGACGCTGCCATGGGTGTTCTCGTCATCCATATGCAGGGCTTCGAGGTTGTCGGTGATCGCGCCCAGCCAGGGCTCCATTTTTTCCGCTTCGGTGCCGGGCAGGAAGCCGATTTCCTGATCGAGCCCCTGCACGCTGCGGGTTGCGATGATGCGGCGATAGCGTTTGCTGACCATGGTCTGCTCGATGGCAGCGGCCAGCGCCAGGATGGTCTTGCCGGAGCCTGCCGCACCGGAGAGGTTGACCAGATGGATATCGGGATCGAGCAAGGCGAACAGCGCCAGACCTTGGTAAATGTCGCGGGGTTTGAGGCCCCAGGCTTCCTGATGCAGCAAAGGTTCCTGGTGCATGTCCAGAATCAGCAACTCGTCTGACTTGATGCCCTTGATCCAGCCGACGAAACCCTGTTCGTCAATGATGAATTCGTTGATGTGAACCGCCGGCAGATCGTCGGTCAGCTGTACACGATGCCAGGTGCGGCCATGATCCTGGCGGGTCTCGACCTTGCTGACCCGATCCCAGAACGAGCCGGTCATGGTGTGATAACCACGGGACAGCATCGAGACGTCGTCCACCAGTTGATCGGTGCTGTAATCCTCTGCGGCGATCCCACACGCCCGCGCCTTGAGGCGCATGTTGATGTCTTTGGTGACCAGCACCAGGCGCAAATCCTTGTCGCGCGCATGCAGGTCGATCAATTGGTTGATGATGATGTTGTCGTTCAGGTGCTCAGGCAGAAGGCTGTTGGGCTCCTCGCGCTTGCTCATCAGGATGGACAGGAAACCTTTGAGGACACCGGTCCCGCGATCAATGGGCACGCCCTGTTCGACTTCTTCAGGCGTGGCCTCGCCGAGGGTCTTGTCGATCAGGCGGATTGCCTGGCGACATTCGGCGGCAACGGAGTGTTTTCCGGCCTTGAGCTTGTCCAGCTCTTCGAGGACGGTCATGGGAATGGCGACGCGGTGTTCTTCGAAATTCAGCAGGGCATTGGGATCATGAATCAATACGTTGGTATCGAGCACGTAAAGGATTGGCTGGTTTGAGGAAGGG
>DASVUK010000140.1:0-27814 GCA_036387095.1 Pseudomonas sp. | reverse complement strand
CTTGAGGACCGCCATGTTCAGCCGTGATTTGACTCTCGCCAAGTACGACTCCGATCTCTTTGCCGCAATGGAGCAAGAAGCTCAGCGCCAGGAAGAGCACATCGAGCTGATTGCCTCGGAAAACTACACCAGCCCAGCGGTGATGGAAGCTCAGGGCTCGGTCCTGACCAACAAATACGCCGAAGGCTATCCAGGCAAGCGTTACTACGGCGGTTGCGAATTCGTCGACGTGGTAGAGCAACTGGCTATCGATCGCGCCAAAGAGCTGTTCGGTGCTGATTACGCCAACGTCCAGCCTCATGCGGGTTCCCAGGCCAATAGCGCGGTCTATCTGGCCCTGCTGCAAGGTGGCGACACCATTCTGGGGATGAGCCTGGCCCACGGCGGCCACCTGACTCACGGCGCCAGCGTCAGCTCGTCGGGCAAGCTGTACAACGCGGTTCAATACGGCATCGACGGCAACGGCATGATCGACTACGACGAAGTCGAGCGTCTGGCCGTTGAGCACAAGCCGAAAATGATCGTGGCCGGTTTCTCCGCCTACTCGCAGATTCTTGACTTCCCGCGCTTCCGCGCCATTGCTGACAAAGTCGGCGCGTACCTGTTCGTGGACATGGCGCACGTTGCCGGTCTGGTTGCAGCAGGCGTTTACCCGAACCCGGTGCCGTTCGCTGACGTGGTGACCACCACCACGCACAAAACCCTTCGCGGTCCACGTGGCGGCCTGATTCTGGCTCGCGCCAACGCCGAGATCGAGAAGAAACTGAATTCGGCGGTTTTCCCTGGCGCACAAGGCGGCCCGCTGGAGCACGTTATCGCGGCCAAGGCCGTGTGCTTTAAAGAAGCGCTGCAGCCTGAGTTCAAGGCTTACCAGCAGCAAGTGGTGAAAAACGCCAAGGCCATGGCTGGTGTGTTCATCGAACGCGGCTTCGACGTGGTTTCCGGCGGAACCGAAAACCATCTGTTCCTGCTCTCGCTGATCAAGCAGGACATTTCCGGTAAAGACGCAGACGCCGCTTTGGGTCGTGCTTTCATTACCGTCAACAAGAACTCCGTACCCAACGACCCACGCTCCCCGTTCGTCACTTCCGGCCTGCGCTTCGGCACACCGGCCGTGACCACTCGCGGCTTCAAGGAAGCAGAGTGCAAGGAACTGGCCGGCTGGATCTGCGACATCCTGGCTGACCTGAACAACGAAGCCGTGATCGACGCCGTTCGTGAAAAAGTCAAAGCTATCTGCGCGAAGCTGCCGGTATACGGCGCTTAATCAGCACCGTTTGCAGCAGTAACAAAAAGCCCGGCTCTTGAGCCGGGCTTTTTATTGTCCGCGATGCCTGTAGGAGCCAACTTGTTAGCGAGACAATCTCCCAGGCAGCAGATCTGTCGGACCCCGACCACCGCTTCGCCAACAAGTTGGCTCCTACACATAATCACCGCTTCCACGGCTCTTGAGCGGGGCTTTTCATTGTCCGCGATGCCTGTAGGAGACAACTTGTTGGCGAGACAATCTCTCAGGCAGCCGATCTGTCGGACCCCGACCATCGCCTCGCCAACAAGTTGGCTCCTACACATCATCACCGCTTCGACGGCTCTTGAGCCTGGCGCTACTCTGAAATCCTGGCAAACCCCTCCCGAATCTTCTCCTCCGGCAGCTCGTCGGCAATGAACACAATCACGCTCTCGCGCTTTTCATCTTCAGCCCACTCGGTATCCCAATCGAACCCGTAAAGCTTGAGCACACCCTGAAAAACCATGCGTCGCGGCTCGCCAGCGATATTGAGCACGCCTTTGTAACGCAGCAATTGCGCGCCGTGGTCTTCCAGCAGCTCGTTCATGAACTCGCTGAGCTTGTCGATATCCAGCGCTTTGTCGGTACGCAGGACAAGGCTGGAGATTCGGTCGATTGAGTTCCCCGCGGGCGCCAGCGGACGCAAGATCATGCCACCGCCCAGATCAGCGTTGAGGTTGAAACCCCGCACGTCCAGCAGTTCTGCGAGATCGATGTTGCCATGGTCCACGACCCGAATCGGGGCGCGACGGTTGATGCGTGTCAGCCGGGCGCTGAGGGCTTCGAAGGTCGCGTCATCCACCAGGTCGCGCTTACTCACCAGCAGTCGGTCGGCGAAACCGATCTGGGCCTGGGCAATGGTTTGCGCCAGATGTGTCTCGGCATTGGCCGCATCCACCAACGTGATGATGCCGTCGAGGATGTAACGCTCGCGCAGTTCTTCATCAATGAAAAAAGTCTGTGCCACCGGCGCGGGATCAGCCAGACCGGTGCATTCGATTACCAGTCGGTCGAAAGCGATTTCGCCGCTGTCCAGACGTTCCAGCAGCAGGAACAGGGCTTTGGTCAAATCGGTGTGGATCGTGCAGCAGACACAGCCGTTGGACAGGGTCATGACCTGCACCGGCTCCTCACCCAACAATTGGGTGTCGATGCCAGCATCACTGAATTCGTTCTCGATCACGGCGATTTTCAGACCGTGCTCGGCCTTGAGCAAATGACGCAGCAAGGTGGTCTTGCCTGCGCCGAGAAAGCCGCTGAGGACTGTGACGGGGATGGGTGACGAGGTCTGCATGGGTGCTCCTGTACTTACAAACTATTGGCTCAATGTATCTGCCACGGGACAAACAAAAACGCGCCACGACAAGCGTGGCGCGTTTTTTCGATCTGGCTTGCCACTGATCAACCGATCAGCAGCACTTGGGCCCACCCTTGCCGCCGTATCGGGCTTCCTGGCGCTCCCGGAAGAACGCCTCATAGTCCATTACCGGCTTGTCAGGGTGCTTAACCTGCATGTGCGCAACGTAGTTGTCGTAGTCAGGCATGCCCACCATCAGGCGAGCGGCCTGACCAAGATATTTACCGAGACGACTCAGGTCATTGAACACGTGCAGATCCTCTTCCGGGGTGCGTCATCACACTTGAGTCGGCGTGGTCAGGGCGTGGAATGGAGCTTCCTTGTCGGTACGCTCCGTTTTGCCCCACGCCGCGATCCCGACTTTCAGCGCATAGAACAGGATGCTGAACACCACAAACAGGAACAGGATGGTCAGCGTCGCGTTGGTATAAGCGTTGAAGATTACATGCTGCATCTGGTCCATGGTCTTGGCAGGCGCCAGGATCTGGCCAGCCTCAGCAGCGGTGCTGTATTTCTTGGCCAGGGCCAGGAAACCAACCGCAGGGTTGGCATCGAACAGCTTGATAAAACCCGCCGTGACGGTGCAGATCAATAGCCAGGTGGCCGGCAGCATGGTGACCCAGATGTAGCGTTGACGCTTCATCTTGATCAGGACCACCGTCGCCAGCATCAGTGCGATACCCGCCAGCATCTGGTTGGAGATACCGAACAGAGGCCACAAGGTGTTGATACCGCCCAACGGATCAATCACGCCCTGGTACAGCAAGTAACCCCACAACGCGACGCAGCCACCGGTGCCGATGGCGTTGGCGGTCCAGGACTCGGTGCGTTTCAGGGCGGGCACGAAGCTGCCAAGCAAGTCTTGCAACATGAAGCGACCGGCACGAGTCCCGGCGTCCACCGCAGTCAGGATGAACAACGCTTCAAACAGAATCGCGAAGTGGTACCAGAAAGCCATGGTGCTGGTGCCCGGCAACGCTTGGTGCAGAATCTGCGCGATACCGACCGCCAGAGTCGGCGCACCGCCGGCACGGGCCAGCACGGTGTTTTCACCGATGTCCTTGGCTACCGCCGTCAGTTGATCCGGCGTGATGGCAAAGCCCCAGCTCGTCACGGTCTGTGCAACGGTTACAACGTCAGCGCCAACAATGGCCGCCGGGCTGTTCATCGCGAAGTACACACCGGGCTCGATCACCGAAGCAGCAACCATGGCCATGATGGCCACGAAGGACTCCATCAACATGCCGCCATAACCGATGTAACGGGCATTGGTTTCGTTATCCAGCAGCTTCGGCGTGGTGCCGGAGGAAATCAGTGCATGAAAGCCCGATACCGCGCCGCACGCGATGGTGATGAACAGGAACGGGAACAACGCACCCTTCCAGACCGGACCGGTGCCGTCGGTGAACTGAGTCAGCGCAGGCATTTTCAGCTCTGGCGCGAGGATCAGAATGCCGATGGCCAAAGCGACGATGGTGCCGATTTTCAGGAAGGTAGAAAGGTAGTCACGTGGCGCCAGCAGCAGCCAGACCGGCAGCATGGCAGCGACGAAGCCATAGCCCACCAGCATCCATGTGATCTGCACACCGGTGAAAGTGAACATGGGCGCCCACTCGGGGCTGGCAGCAATCTGCCCACCGGCCCAGATCGAGAGCAGCAGCAACACGACGCCGATCACCGAAATTTCGCCGATGCGTCCCGGACGGATGTAGCGCATGTAAATGCCCATGAACATCGCGGTCGGAATGGTCGCCAGGACCGTGAACATGCCCCATGGACTTTCGGCCAGGGCTTTGACGACGATCAGCGCCAGCACCGCAAGGATGATGATCATGATCAGGAAGCAGCCGAACAAGGCGATGGTGCCGGGAATGCGGCCCATTTCCTCGCGCACCATATCGCCCAGGGAGCGACCGTTACGGCGTGTGGACAGGAACAGGATCATGAAGTCCTGGACCGCACCGGCCAGCACTACACCGGCAATCAGCCAGAGCGTACCGGGCAGATAGCCCATCTGCGCAGCCAGCACCGGGCCCACCAGCGGACCTGCGCCAGCAATGGCAGCAAAGTGGTGACCGAAGAGAATGTGTTTGTTGGTTGGCACGTAGTCCAGACCGTCATTGTTGACCACTGCCGGAGTTGCCCGCAGAGGGTCGAGTTGCATGACGTGTGTGGCGATAAACAAACTGTAATAACGATACGCGACCAGATAAATAGCGACTGCTGCCACTACGATCCATAGCGCGTTGATTGCTTCCCCGCGGCGCAAGGCCACGACTCCCAGAGCACAGGCCCCGATAATTGCGACGATCAGCCAAGGCACATGGCGCATGAGGCTATTATTATTTTTCATTTTTTTATTCCAGCAGGATGACTAGAAGACCAACCTTGCGAGTTTAGCTATGTCACAGCGAAAGGCCACCCCCAACGATGGTATACACGGTAAAAGAATTCGCTGATGCAGCCTGTAAAAAACGGCGACAGCAATAAGCAGGATTGAGCGCAGCACGCCGCCGGATAAATATATAGGCGAGCACTGTTCGACACCCCTTAACCGGTCTATTGTCGTTGAGTGCGGCGCTGCCAACGGCGCCGATCCGCTGATGTAACAGTCAGTCGATTATAAGAGAACTGATCAGATGACCGACTCCGCCACAGACCGCCGACGCTTCAAGCGCATCGCCTTCGACGCAAAGACAGAGCTGCGCCAGGGGAAGAACCGATGGCAGGTTCAACTGATCGACCTCTCCCTCAAAGGTCTGCTTATCCAGCGCCCGGACGCGTGGCTGGCCGATACCGGCAAGCCGTTTTCAGTGGATATTCGCCTGAGCAGCGACGCCCATGTCCAGATGGATGTTCAACTGACCCACGACGACCATCAGCAACTGGGCTTCGTCTGTCTGCACATTGGCCTGGAGTCGATCAGCCACCTACGACGCCTGATCGAGCTGAACCTGGCGGATCACGACGAGCTGGAGCGCGAGCTGGCGGCGTTGATTAAGGAGTAAGTGTCCTGACTGCTCTGTGCTCTGTGCTCTGTGCTCTGTGCTCTGTGCTCTGTTGGAGCGAGCTTGCTCGCGAAAAAGGCATCTGCCAGCACGCTTTTCCCCAAATCAAACAATGCATCCAACGCGACGCGCACTATTGAGGAATGAACTGGTCCTCGGGCCAGTACGAAAAACGCTGGCTGGCAGGCGCCGCAAAGTCGAGCCGTACAATAGGGACGTTGTAACCCCTGGCATTCAACTTGCGCTGAAAGTTTCTCGCGCTCCCCAAGCTTGTTGGACCTCTGACATCATAAAAAAAAGCACTAATAAAAGGTTTTAACATCGAACCATTATCCCCCATGACATCCAGCATCAACTCATTCCATGTATAGGGCCCCTTGAGTTCCTGAATATAGTCTTCAATAAATCTAGCATGGGTGGCAATGGAGTAATTCCAACCCGCGATATTGTCCGCGTTCCAAGAGCATTGCGGCCTTAACGCGACCGTCGGAACGCTCTCATTGAAATAGTATGCTATCCAACGCTCCATAGAACCTATACCCATTCCTTCGCATTGCCCCCAGGCATACGCTGAATTGCGATGATCAGCCGGGGGCTGTGGGTACAAAACTGCAGGACCACCTAAACCGCATCCTTTATGCAATCGATTTTTTGAAAAAGCATCGAATGGGTACTGGCAAATAAAGCCTTTTTCCAAGATGGGAAGATTAGCGGCCGCGCCTTCCACCGGATTACGCAAGATGAATCCAGCCGCGTCGTCGCCGTCCAGTAACCCGAGCATTTTTACGTCATGACGCAACCAGGAATAGGACGACGCGCCCAGTTCAATGGCCCTCGGGCTGTGGGTCCAAGGTTCGTAATCCGGGCTGTCGCTTGCCACCCGGATGGTTATCCCGCTGCAGTAATAAAGCCCTCTTGGCTTATTGGTAAACAATTCCCGGCACTCGGTAGCTGAATCGTTATATAGCTTGTTTAAACTCGCAACCACCTGTTCCGGAGGTTGAACGGGTGGAACGCGTGATGCACTGCTTTGCTGCGAGTTATTAGTAAAGCACGCAGATAACGTAATCACCGCCAGCAACCCGGCAATGTATCTAATTTTCATTTTCGCCTCCTGGCGTTAAAAAATACCAAACGTAATTTATCAATCCGGCATGAGCCCGATATAAAATCGAAACCATGAGAGTGTCACTATCGGCACTAAGCCGCCAGCCACTAAAAGCCAAATAGCATCGGCCTGCACCCAATTATAGAATTCAACCCAAACCATCTTCAGCCCTAGAGAGGTAACCATCGGCACGAGAGGGTGTCAACTGTCAGAATTGACAGGTGTATATATGCACACACATAGAAACTTCGAGGTATTGCCGGCTGCAGAGTCAGTTATACAGCCGGCGGCAAAAAAATGGCTTAGATCACAAGGGTGAACTCTGACGCCCATTACTCAAACAATGCATCCAACGCCTGTTCCAACCGTGTCACGCCAATCACCTGCAAACCCGGCGGTGATTCCTTCGGGGCATTGGCCTTGGGTACGATGGCTCGCTTGAAGCCGTGCTTGGCCGCTTCTTTCAAACGTTCCTGGCCGCTGGGCACCGGCCGCACCTCGCCCGACAGGCCCACTTCGCCAAATACCAGCAGGTCGTGAGGCAACGGACGGTTGCGCAGGCTGGACATCACCGCGGCCATCAAGGCCAGGTCCGACGCGGTCTCCAGCACTTTGACGCCGCCCACCACGTTGAGAAAAACATCCTGATCGTGCGTAGGAATGCCCCCATGACGATGCAACACCGCCAGCAGCATCGCCAGGCGATTCTGATCAAGGCCCAACGTCACGCGACGTGGGTTGGCCAAATGGCTGTCATCCACCAGCGCCTGAACCTCAACTAACATTGGCCGAGTACCTTCCCACGTCGCCATCACCACACTGCCTGGGACTTCTTCCTGGGCACGGGTGAGAAAAATCGCTGACGGGTTGGAGACTTCTTTCAGGCCTTTGTCGGTCATACCGAATACGCCGAGTTCATTGACCGCGCCAAACCGGTTCTTCACCGCTCTTAGCAGGCGCAAGCGCCCATCGGATTCGCCTTCGAAGTACAGAACCGTGTCGACCATGTGTTCCAGCACGCGGGGGCCAGCCAGCGCACCCTCTTTAGTGACGTGGCCGACCAGGAAAATCGCCGTGCCGCTCTGCTTGGCATAACGCACCAGCAACGCCGCACTTTCACGCACCTGAGACACGCCACCCGGTGCGGATTGCAGTTGTTCGGTGAAAATCGTCTGGATCGAGTCGATCACCATGACCTTGGGCTTTTCCACCCGCGCCGTGGCAATGATGCTTTCAATACAGGTCTCGGTCATGACCTTGAGCTTGTCCTGAGGCAAGCCCAGACGCCGGGCGCGCATGGCCACTTGTTGCTGGGATTCCTCGCCCGTGACGTACAACGCCGGCATGCGCTCGGCAATGGCACAGAGGGTTTGCAGCAAAATGGTGGATTTGCCGATGCCTGGATCACCGCCGATCAGAACGACGGAGCCATCCACCAGTCCGCCGCCAAGTACGCGGTCCAGCTCCGTGGAATTGGTCGAGAAACGCGGAATTTCTTCGACGCTGACTTCTGCCAGGGTCCGAATCTGCGCCTGCTGCCCGGTCCAGCTGGCACGGCCACTGGGAGCAGCAGCCGCGCCGCTTTCCAGGACGGTTTCAACCAGAGTGTTCCAGGCACCGCATTCGCTGCACTGACCGGCCCACTTTGGAAAGGTCGCGCCGCATTCGGTGCAACCGTACATGCGCTTGGCCTTGGCCATGACAACCCCATTCATAAAAGTCGGCAATCATAACGCAGGTTGCCGCCACCGCGTTCCGGAGCCTGATGGATGCATGTTTTTGGGTGTTTCAATAAAACTTCCATCACAGAACCCGGTCGATTGCAGGTGAAGCGCGATGCGCAGTGCTCAATTACACTGCATCGATCCAACTCATCTGTAACAAGGAATGACCCATGAGCGTACTTAGCGAGTTCAAAGCCTTTGCCGTCAAAGGTAACGTGGTCGATATGGCCGTCGGTATCATCATTGGCGCGGCATTCGGCAAGATCGTTTCGTCGTTCGTCGGCGATGTAATCATGCCGCCCCTCGGGCTGCTGATTGGCGGCGTGGACTTCAGCGACCTGGCGGTCATCCTGCGACCTGCCGAAGGTGCCGCGCCTGCGGTTGTGCTGGCCTACGGCAAATTTATCCAGACGGTGATCGACTTCATCATCGTGGCGTTTGCCATTTTCATGGGCGTCAAAGCGATCAATCGCCTGAAACGTGAAGAAGCCAAGGCACCCACCCTGCCGCCTACTCCAAGCAAGGAAGAAGTCCTGCTGGGGGAAATCCGTGATCTGTTGAAGGAACAGAACAAGCCTGCAGCACCGATCACCGTGGATCCGATGCGTCCGGCTTGATTTGAACTACTGCTGCAGGAACGAGCGGCGTTGGTGCGGCCATGAGGTATGTGCCGCCAGTATCAACGCCTTGCGAGTAAATTCGCTCCCGCGGACGGAGCGAGTTTTCCGCGGATGGCCTGGGTTCACCAATAAGTCTCGACCGCGACCTGTCCAGGACGCCGGCTCAAGCTGAGATTCATGTCTCGCTCCTTGAGCAGCGCGCGCGTGTCTTCCACCATTTGCGGATTACCGCACAGCATCACCCTCGAATGCTCGGCCGTCATGTCCAGCGTGGCTGCCTTTTCCAGATCCCCGCTTTCCAGCAGATGGGTAATCCGGCCGTGCAACATCCCGCTGGGTTGCTCGCGGGTAACGGTGGGCAGGAACAGGAATTTGTCGGCATAGTCGACCAGATAATCCCGTTGGGTCAGCGTCGCGATCAGTTCCTGATACGCCAGCTCTTTGGCTTCCCGCACGCTGTAAACCAGAATGATGTGCTCGAATTTTTCCCACACCTCGAAATCCTGAAGGATCGACAGAAAGGGCGCGACACCGGTGCCGGTGGACAGCAGCCATAAATCCTTACCGTCGACGAAACGATCCAAGGTCAAATAGCCAAACGCCTGTTTTTCAATCAAGAGCGAATCCCCTTCGCGCAGACGGCTCAGTTCACTGGTGAACTCACCGTCCGGTACCACGATGGAAAAAAACTCCAGAAACTCATCGTGGGGCGAGGAAACCATTGAATAGGCACGCCATACCACACTGCCATCAGCCTTGGTTACTCCCAGGCGAGCGAACTGCCCGGCCCGAAAACGGAATCCCGCATCCCGCGTTGTGCGCAAGGTAAACAGGCTGGGGGTCAACGGCGTCACGCTCAAAAGCGTCTGCCGGGTGAATTTGTCTGCACTGGCGGTCATGTTCAACCTGCAAGCAAAAAAAAGAAGGTGCCCAGTGTCCCGCAAAGCCCGGCGGATAAACACTGGCGGTTTGTAGTGATATCGCTCAAGGGGCGCACGAATACCATTGGGAATGGGTTAGATTTTTTCACTCTTGCCTCTATCGCCACAAAATTCATTACCAGACCTTGAATTTGGCGTAACCGCAGCGAGACGCCGCCTCGCGCTGTCGCGGGCTTAACACTTCGTTTGGATGGCAGATAAACGCCAGCATCCATTTGTCTATAAGGCTTTGTGCCCCGAATTGCTCAACGTAGTTTTTTCCTACACTTGGAATCTCGGAGCATGGAATGAACGAAAAGTAGCAAGGAGGCGGCAATGGACAGAAGTTCGGTCAACTCATTACACGACCTTTGCGACAAACCTCTGACCCCACGAGAAATCGAGATCTTGAGATGGTCTGCCGAAGGCAAGACAGCGGCGGATATCGCGATAATCCTCAGCATGAAGGAGCGAACCGTTCACTTTCACGTGGCCAACGCCATTCAGAAAATGGGCGCATGCAACAAGATATCGGCGGTGGTGCAGGCCGCCCGGATCGGTATGTTCTAGGCAGCCAGGCAAACGACAGCGTGCCAAGTGGCAAAAAGCACGTAAAATCCCCGTCTTCTGCGCGCCAGCGAACCATCGGCACGCGACAAAACGTTGATTGCCCCGAGTTTGCCCGCCCATGCCTTTGCTTATAACGCCATTCGCCCAGCTTGACCTCGTTCGTCAGCCGGAACAGCAAGACGAGCCGCTACAGGCATTCGATGCCGCCGATGAATACCTGCTCAATCATGTGGCCGAGCATGGCGTGACCCTGCAAAGCCGAGTGCTGGTGCTCAATGACAGCTTTGGTGCGCTGGCCGCGAGCCTGGCACAGCACGCAACGGTAGTCAGCAGCACGGATTCGTATCTGGCCGCTCATGGTCTGGAAAAGAACCTGATCCGCAATGGCATGGCCTATGACGCAGTGCCGATGACTCCCGCCAGCGAGCCGCTCAAAGGCCCATTCGACTGGGTGCTGATCCGGGTGCCGAAAACCCTCGCGTTACTGGAAGAACAACTGATCCGTCTGCAAGGCCAGCTGGCTCCGGGGGCACAGGTGGTCGCGGCGGCCATGGTCAAACACCTGCCACGCTCGGCCGGTGATCTGCTTGAGCAATACGTCGGCCCGGTCACCGCGTCACTGGCGTTGAAGAAAGCCCGGCTGCTGTTCGCCACACCGCAACCCAGCGAAATTCGGCCTTCGCCCTACCCGACTGCTTACAAACTCGATGATCCAGCCATTGAGCTGATCAACCACGCCAACGTCTTCTGCCGCGAAGGACTGGATATCGGCACCCGCGCATTTTTGCCACATCTGCCGAAGAATCTGGGCTCGTCTCGGGTTGCAGATTTGGGTTGCGGCAATGGCGTGCTGGCGATTGCCAGCGCCCTGGCTAATCCCCAGGCCCACTACACGCTGGTAGATGAGTCGTTCATGGCGGTTCAGTCAGCGGCGCAAAACTGGAAGGCAGCATTGGGCGAGCGCGACGCAGTGATCCGGGCCGATGACGGCCTTGCCAGTCAGGAGCCGGACTCACTGGATGTAGTGCTGTGCAATCCGCCCTTCCACCAGCAACAGGTGGTCGGCGATTTCCTGGCATGGCGCATGTTTCAACAGGCCCGTTCGGCGCTGGTCGTCGGCGGTGCGCTGTACGTCGTGGGCAATCGTCATCTGGGCTATCACAGCAAGTTGGCGCGACTGTTTCGCGGTGTCGAACAAGTGGCGGCAACCCCGAAATTCGTCATTCTCAAAGCGCGGAAATAATCCCAAAAAAAAGCCCTTGCAAGAAGGGCTATAAAGCCGCGCAACGAAGCGCGGGATGGGAATTTGGTTCAATGAGTGCGCATGCCGGCCGCAGTCATGAACATGCGCAGCAGGCTGGCAACCAGATACAGGGCAAATACGCTGCCCGCCCAAATGCCGATCAACCAGGCTACGCGCTGCCAGAGCGGTTTTTTCAGAGCTGGGTCCTGGTCATCATGAAACGATTCGTTACCGGACATCGCCAATCTCCTCTATCAATGAGTCCCGCTGCGCAGGACCGATTCTGCTAGTGGTAGCCGTCTTCATGGGTGACCTTGCCGCGGAATACGTAGTAGCTCCAGAAGGTGTAGCCCAGGATGAACGGGATGATGAACAGCGTTCCAACCAACATGAAGCCCTGGCTTTGCGGTGGCGATGCAGCGTCCCAGATTGAAATCGATGGCGGCACGATGTTCGGCCACAAACTGATGCCCAGGCCGCTGTAGCCCAGGAAGATCAGCAGCAACGTCAACAGGAACGGCGTGTAGTTCGCGTTGCGAGCCACAGCCTTGAACAAGCCGTACATGGTCACCAGCACCAGGATCGGCACCGGCAGGAACCAGAACAGATTCGGCAAGGTGAACCAGCGATTGGCGATGTCCGGATGGGCAAGCGGAGTCCAGAGGCTGACAATGCCAATCACAGCCAATACCGCAAACGCCAAGGGACGCGCCAGATCATGCATCGCCTTTTGCAGCGCGCCTTCAGTCTTCATGATCAGCCAGGTGCAGCCCAGCAGCGCATAGGCCACGATCAACGCCACGCCGCAGAACATCGTGAATGGCGTCAGCCAGTCCAGCGAACCGCCGGCAAACTGGCGGTTGACCACCGGAATACCGTCAATGAAAGCCCCCAGCGCCACACCCTGAAAGAACGTGGCCGTCAGCGAGCCGCCGATAAATGCCTTGTCCCACAAATGACGCTTCCTGGCGGTGGCCTTGAAGCGGAACTCGAAGGCAACGCCTCGGAAAATCAGCCCGATCAGCATCAGGATCAGCGGCAGGTACAGCGCCGACAGCACCACCGAATAAGCCAGCGGGAAAGCCCCGAACAGACCGGCACCGCCTAGCACCAACCAGGTTTCGTTGCCGTCCCAGACCGGAGCGACGGTGTTCATCATCACGTCACGGTCGTGCTCTTGCTTCATGAACGGAAAGAGAATGCCGATGCCCAGATCAAAGCCGTCCATCACGACATACATCATGATGCCGAAGATGATGATGACGGCCCAGATCAGCGGAAGATCAATACCCATGGCTCAAATCTCCTTGGTCAGGCTGTCTTGATTGACGTGGTCTTCGGCGCCTTCTTCGGCGGCGGAGAGCGGACGAGCCGGTGTACGTTTTTGACCCGGGCCGCCCTGTTTAGGCACGTCGCCTTCGTTGACCACCGGACCTTTGCGGACCAGGCGCATCATGTAGCCAAGCCCGGTGCCGAACAGCAGGAAGTACACAACCACGAACAGCACGAGGGTGATGGTCATCTGTTCGATGCTATGACCGGACGATGCATCCTTGGTACGCATCAGGCCGTAGACGACCCATGGCTGACGACCGACTTCCGTGGTAATCCAGCCTGCCAGGATGGCAATCAGCCCGGAAGGTCCCATCCAGAGGGCCAGATACAGAAACGGACGGGACTTGTAGAGCGCGTCACGCTTGCGCAGCCACAGGCTCCACAAACCGGTGAAGATCATCAGGAATCCCAGGCCGACCATGACCCGGAACGACCAGAACACGATGGTGGAATTTGGCCGGTCTTCAGGTTTGAATTCCTTGAGGGCCGGCACTTGCTTGTCCAGGCTGTGGGTCAGGATCAGGCTGCCCAGATAAGGAATCTCCACCGCAAAATTGGTTTTTTCGTCTTTCATGTTCGGCAGGCCGAACAGGATCAGCGGCGTCGGTTCGTCACCGATGTTTTCCCAGTGACCTTCAATCGCTGCAATCTTTGCCGGCTGGTGCTCAAGGGTATTAAGACCGTGAAAGTCCCCGATCACGGCCTGTACAGGTGCAACCAGCAGCGCCATCCACATGGCCATCGACAGCATCTTGCGAATGGGCGGAGTGTCGCGCCCCCGCAGCAAGTGCCAGGCCGCCGACGAGCCGACGAAGAACGCCGTCGCCACAAACGCCGCAACGGACATATGCGCCAAGCGATACGGGAAGGACGGATTGAACACCACTGCGAACCAGTCGGTGGGGATCACACGGCCATCGACGATTTCATAGCCTTGCGGGGTCTGCATCCAGCTGTTGGAGGACAGAATCCAGAAGGTGGAAATCAAAGTGCCGATAGCCACCATGACCGTCGAGAAGAAGTGCAGGTTGCGACCGACGCGATTCCAGCCAAACAACATGACGCCGAGAAAGCCTGCTTCGAGGAAGAACGCTGTCAGCACTTCATAAGTGAGCAGCGGCCCGGTGACGGCACCGGCAAAATCGGAGAATTGGCTCCAGTTGGTGCCGAACTGATAGGCCATGACCAAACCGGAAACCACACCCATGCCGAAATTGACGGCAAAAATCTTGGACCAGAAATGATACAAATCACGGTAGACGTCTTCGCGGGTCTTCAGCCACAGCCCTTCGAGTACAGCCAGATAACTTGCCAGCCCAATGGTGATGGCAGGAAACAGGATGTGGAACGAGATGGTGAATGCGAACTGAATTCGGGCGAGATCAATAGCCTCTAAGCCGAACATAGGTCTTCCTCTAATCAGGTAAACAGCTGATGACCCGAGGCCAGCAGCAACTGCCCCCACAAATATGGAGCACGGCAGGTTGCAATTGTTCTAAGTTGTTTCTTCGCATGGGGGATTTGTCGGTTGCGCCATCACGCTACCGCTAAGCGCGCATTGACGCAGGTCAACCAACGACCAAAGAGTAGACCCATTTGAACGCATGGTCCGTGTGGTCTTTTGTCGCGTGACGAGTTGCCTCACCCGGCAAAGCCCCGAACGGCGTGGCGTTGGGAATTTTTCGAGAGTGAACTGAAATTTGTTACCGGCGCGCCGTCGGCCAATAAACCTCCCGGCAAAACGCTCGGTTTCACGCAATGCATTGTTACAAAGTGATAATCTCGACCATCCCTTCCCAGGCCGCTGTAGCTCATGCCGACTCAAACCCCCGTTTTGCTACGCAATCATCGTCCGTTCGTCGCTTTCTGGTTCGCCCGCATCTTCACCGCCAGCGGTTTTCAGATGCTGACCGTGGCCATCGGCTGGAATCTTTACCAGCTCACGGGCAACGTTCTGGATCTGGGGCTGGTGGGGCTGGTGGAGTTTGCCCCTCGGGTGCTGTTCATGTTGCACACCGGGCACGTCGCTGATCGTTACGACCGGCGCAAGATCGCTGCCCTTTGCCAGACCGTCCAGGCATTGATTGCACTGGCGCTGTTCATCGGCAGCAGCACAGACAGCGTGACGCGGGAGATGATCTTCATTCTGGCATTCGCCCTGGGCGCCTCCCGATCCTTTGAAATGCCTGCCACTCAAGCCCTGCTACCGAGCATCGTGCCCAGCGCGCTGTTTCCCCGCGCCGTGGCTTCAGCACAATCGGCGCAACAATCGGCCACCATTGTCGCGCCGGCTCTGGGCGGTTTCCTTTATGCGTTCGGCAGCAGCTGGGTCTACGGCCCGACCGTATTGTTGTATGTCGTGGCCTGCACCTTGATGCTCAGCCTGCCCGCTCGCCAGACTGCGTTGAATAAAGGCAAGGCGACCCTCGATTCGCTGCTGGCAGGGATTCGTTTTATCCGCAGTCGTCCCGATGTGCTCGGCGCGATTTCCCTGGATCTGTTCGCGGTATTGCTCGGCGGCGCAACAGCGTTGTTGCCGGTGTTTGCCAAGGACATTTTGCTGACTGGCCCGTGGGGGTTGGGGCTGTTGCGTTCGGCACCGGCCGTTGGCGCCCTGGCCATGTCGCTGTGGCTTGCGCATTTCAATGTCGAGCGCAATGTGGGACGCGTGATGTTTACCGCCGTCGGTGTGTTCGGTGTTGCGACTATCGCCTTTGGCCTGTCGACATCCTTCTGGTTCTCCCTCGCCGTCCTGGTGGTGCTGGGCGCTGCGGACATGATCAGCATGGTCATCCGCGCCTCGTTCGTGCAGCTGGAAACACCTGACGAAATGCGGGGCCGAGTCAGTGCAGTCAATGGCCTGTTCATTGGTGCGTCGAATCAGCTGGGAGAGTTCGAATCGGGCTTGACGGCTCACTGGCTGGGCACTGTGCCTGCCGTGGTGCTGGGAGGCGTCGGCACTTTGGCGGTCACCGGTATCTGGATCAAATTGTTCCCGACCCTGGCCAAACGCGACCGGATGCGCGATGTGGTGGAAGAAGCCGAGGTGCAGAAAGCACCGGTGTGACAGTTACCAGCCGAAAGCACTAGCCCCGTGGGAGCGAGCTGGCCTATAAAAACCCTCGCAATGCACTCACCATTTGCTCGTACAACGCGTCTGCTTGCGGCGCTTGCCCTTTGGCCCGCAAGCAGCCATGAACCAGCCCGCTCCCGGAATACAGGCGCACGTCCCCTCCTGCCTCCCGTAACTTTCGCGCGTAAACCACGCCGTCATCGCGCAACGGGTCGAACTCGGCCACGGCAATGAAAGCCTGGGCAAGACCGCTGAAGTCCTGCGCCAACAGCGGCAAGGCATAGGGGGATCGGCAATAGTCAGGCGTGTTTACATACAACGCCAGATAACAGTCGATATCGACGCTGCTCAACAGCGGCGCATCTGCGCATTCGCTGCGTGATGGCAAGTCCGCCGCGCCGCCTAACGCCGGATAGATCAACGCCTGACCGCAAGGTTGAGGTTGACCGGCATCGCGCAAGGCCAGGCACAAAGCGGCCGCCAGGTTGGCCCCCGAACTGTCTCCGGCCACCGCGACCTTTCGCGGATCGATGCGCAGCCAGTCTGCCTGCGCCTGAATGCCGTGCCAGACCGCGACCGAATCATCGAACGCGGCGGGAAAAGGGTGCTCCGGCGCGAGACGATAATCCACCGCGATGACCGCGCAGCTCAAGTCCATGGCCAGCTCGACGCAGATAAAGTCGTGGGAATCCAGATCACCCACCACCCAACCGCCGCCATGCAGGTACATCACGCATTTGGCAGGCGTATCCGGCGCCAGGCTGTCCGGTCGGTAGCAACGCACCGGCACGTCAGCCAGCTCGAAATCCGTGATGGTGAGGCCCGCTGGACGCGCCTTGGTAAAAGCCCGACACATCCGGGAATACGCCGCGCGCTGGTCTTTCATATCCGGGGCGCCGGAGCTGAACGTTTGCGTCTGGGCAACGAACCCGGCCATTTCGGCGGACAGAGGATAATGAGAGGTCACAAAAACTCCGTTGAGGTCAGACGTGGGGCAGGCTTGTTGGCGAAACGATATCCCCTGGCTATCCAGGTCCTTCGCCTCGCCAACACATTGACCCCACAAAAACCGCGTCCGGCTTACTTGGCAATCGCCGCTACCACCGCGGGCGCTGCATCCTTGCCGTCGAACGTGGTCACGCCCGCCAGCCAGCGTTGCAGATCTTCCGGATGATCCTTCAACCACTGCTTGGCGACGTCGTCTGGAGCCTTGCGGTCCATGATCGGCACCATCATCTGACTTTCCTGAGCGGCGGTGAAGGTCAGATTGCTCAGCAGTTTGCTGACGTTGGGACACCGCTGGGCGTAGTCCGGCGCGGTCACCACAGAAACGGTCGCGGCGCCTTCCTGCGGACCGAACACGTCTTCACTGCCCGTCAGGTAATCAATTTTCATGTTGATGTTCATCGGGTGCGGGGTCCAGCCGACAAACACCACCCACTCGTTGCGTTTAACGGCGCGCTGCACCGCCGCCAGCATGCCGGCTTCACCCGATTCCACCAACTGGAAGCCTCCCAGACCGAACTGGTTCTTGGCGATCATGTCCTTGATGTTGGTATTGGCTCCGGTGCCTGGTTCGATGCCGTAGATCTTGCCACCCAGTTTGTCCTTGAATTTAGCGATGTCGCCGAACGTCTTCAGACCGCCTGCGGCGACGTAATCCGGCACGGCCAACGTGGCCTGGGCGTCGCTCATGCTGGGTTTATCGAGAACCTTGACCTGATTTGCCGCAACAAAAGGCGCGATGTTTTTGTCCATCGCCGGTTTCCAGTAACCCAGAAAGATATCAAGCCGACCGTCTCGCAGGCCGCCAAAGACGATCTGCTGCGCGGCGCTGGTCTGTTTGACGTCATAACCCATGTTTTGCAGCAGAACCTGAGCAACTGCACTGGTGGCGATGACGTCCGTCCAGTTGACCACACCCATCCGCACGTTCTGGCACGCCGCGGGCTCAGCCGCCAGCAGCGCTGTACTGCTCAGCATCAATACGCCGCAACTGATATGACGAATTAGTTTCTTCATGCGTGCTCCCTCGGTCGGCTCGATTTTTTTGGTTTTTTCAAGCATCTACGGCAATACGAGTGCTGCCGGAGTGACCAAATTACGCAGCAGGACGCTGCACGAAACGCACCAGCGCGACCTGTGTTTGCACTCTGGCGACATTCAGCACGCAGGAAGGGATGCAGGGAGACGAGCTTGCTCGCGAAGACGTTTAGATCTTTGACGAGCAAGCTCGCTCCATCAGGCAGGTTCGCCCCTACAGAGCGTGCGGTTAAAGCACCTTATCCAGTGTGATCGGGAAGTCCCGCACGCGCTTGCCAGTAGCATGGTAGACCGCATTGGCCACCGCTGCGGCGACACCGACGATACCGATTTCACCTACACCCTTGGAACCCAGGGCGTTGACGATCTCGTCGTCTTCTTCGACGAAGATCACGTCAATATCGCCGATATCGGCGTTAACCGGGATGTGATACTCGGCCAGGCTGTGGTTCATGTTGCGCCCCAGGTGATGGTCAGTCTGGGTTTCTTCCTGAAGCGCCATGCCGATGCCCCACACCACGCCGCCAAGGATCTGGCTACGGGCCATTTTAGGATTCACCACGCGTCCTGCGGCAATCGCACTGACGACGCGCGTCACCCGAATGCTGCCCAGATCTTCGTCAACCTGCACTTCCACAAAAACCGCCGAATGGGTCGCCGTGGCGTATGCGTCGCGTTTTTTATCCGGCTCAGCGTCGATCTGGACCTCCAGCCCCTCCGGAAAACCGCTCAACACTTCAGCCAACGCCAACTGCTGATCGCCTAGGTGCAGATAGCCTTCGGCAAGCGTCATCTGGTCGGCTCGGCCTGACGTCCATTGTGCATCCACCTGACACGCGGCCTTGAACAGCTTTTCGCGCAACGCCTTACTCGCTTGCTGCACCGCCGTGCCCACAGAGGAAACCGTGAACGATCCGCCCTGCAATGGCGCCGTGGGTAACGATGAATCCCCCAGAACAAACGTGACGTGCTCGACCGCCACACCTGCGGCTGCGGCTGCAATCTGGGTCATCACCGTATAAGTCCCGGTGCCGATATCGGTGGTCGCGCTGCTGACGGTCAGTTTGCCGTCGCTGTCGATACGCGCCTTGGCGCTGGCTTTCATCTGCATGGCTTCCCAGACACCGCCCGCCATACCCCAACCTATCAACTGCCGGCCTTCGCGCATGCTGCGTGGTTCCGGGTTGCGGTTGCTCCAGCCGAAACGCTCCGCACCCTGGGCGTAACAGGCGCGCAACTGCTTGCTGGAATAGGGTTTGTCTTCGTTGCCGTTACGCTCGGCGAAGTTGATCAGCCGCAGTTGCACCGGGTCGATGGCCACGGCACAAGCCAGTTCGTCCATGGCACATTCCAGGCCGATCAAGCCTAGCGCCGCACCCGGCGCACGCATGTCCAGCGGGGTAAACACATCCAGCGCAGCGAGTTTGTAAGTGAGTTGCACGTTGTCACATTGGTAGAGCATGCCGCTCCATTCCACGACGTGCTCGGTGAAGTCTTCAAAGCGCGACGTCTGCCCGATGGCTTCATGCCCAACCGCCAACAACCGACCGTTGGCCGCAGCCCCCAGTTGCAAGTGCTGCAAGGTTCGCGGGCGGTAGCCGAAGGTGAACATCTGTTGTCGAGTCAGGGTAACGCGCACCGACCGTTGCAGCTCAAGCGCCGCCATTACAGCCAATGGCAATTGATACTGCGGACGCAGACCCGACCCGAACGCTCCGCCAACAAAGGCGGCGAACACACGAATCTTCTCTTTATCCAGGCCAAACACCTTGTGCAGGTAGTCCTGACAGTTTTGCGGACCTTGAGTCTTGTCATGAATGTGCAGGATGCCATCGGGCTGATACAGCACGGTAGAAGCGTGAGGCTCCATGGGGTTGTGATGTTCGATGGGCGTGCTGTAGTGGACGTCGACACTCAATGCCGAACCGGCCAGCTCCGCCTGAAAATTACCCCGCGGCTTGGGCAGCTCCGCCGGCGCGTCATGAGCCTCTTGCACAGCGGCGAGCAGATCCGTTTCGTGCGCTTGCACCAAATATTCGATGCGCACCAGCGAACCGGCGTAGCGGGCCAGTTCCAGGGTTTCGGCCACAACCAGCGCCACGGGCTGGCCGCTGTAGAGCACGCGGTCGTTGAAGAGCGGCCGGAATGGTGAGCCTTCGGCCGAATCCGCGTCTTCATAATCCTCATCGTAGCTGGCAAGGCGGGGACGATTCTTGTGATCAAGCACCATCAATACACCCGGCACTTGTAACGCCTGGGTGATATCAATATGAGTCACACGTCCTCGGGCGATCGTGCTGGACACTACGCTGCCGTGCAGCAATCCGGTTTCGGGGTATTCACCGGCATAACGCGCCTGACCGGTGACTTTAAGACGACCATCAACCCGATCAAGCGGCTGACCCAGCGGTGAAACGGGATGATTCAGCGGAGTGTTCATTGGGCGCTTCCTCCCACGGCAGCATCGCTCAGGGCGCGAATGATTGCCCGGCGTGCCAGCTTTATCTTGAAGGCGTTGTGTTCCAACGGTTGTGCGTCGTTAAGCAGTGCATCGGCTGCGGCAGCGAAATTCTCCCGAGACACCGACTTGCCGATCAACGATTGCTCCACCGCCTTATCGCGCCACGGTTTGTGAGCAACGCCGCCCAGCGCCAGGCGGACGTCACGAATCACATCGCCATCAAGGTCCAGCGCCGCAGCAACGGACACCAGAGCGAAGGCATAAGACGCACGATCACGAATCTTCAAATAGCTGTTGTGTGCAGCGAAGCCAGCCGGCGGCAGTTCCACAGCGGTGATCAGTTCGTCATCCGCCAGTTGATTATCACGTTCCGGCGTGTTGCCCGGCAGGCGGTGGAAGTCGGCGAACTCAATGGTGCGACGACCTGCACGCCCTTCAACGTGAACAATTGCATCCAGCGCAGCCAAGGCGACACACATATCCGATGGATGAGTCGCCACGCACTCTTGACTGGCACCCAGAATGGCGTGGATTCGGTTCAAGCCATCCCGCGCGGGGCAGCCAGTGCCAGGCTCGCGTTTATTACAAGGCACGCTGGCGTCGTAGAAGTAGTAGCAGCGGGTGCGTTGCAACAGATTGCCCCCGGTGCTCGCCATATTGCGCAGCTGCGGCGATGCACCGGCCAGTACCGCCCGGGATAACAGCGGGTACTGCTTTTCGATCATTGGATTCCAGGCAAGATCCGCGTTGCTTACCAGAGCGCCAATCAACAAGCCGCCGCCGGAAGTCTGCATCACGTTCTTGAGTGGCAGGCCGGTGATGTCGATCAAATGCTCAGGGCGGGCGACGTTTTCTTTCATCAGGTCCAGCAGGTTGGTGCCGCCGGCGATAAAGCGCGTGGCCGCGCCGCTCAAGTGCACCGCATCACTGACCGTTGCAGGTTTGCTGTAGGTGAACGGATTCATTGGCTGTCCCTCGCGTCTTGCGTATCGCGCAGCGAAGGCAGCACCTCTTCCACAGCCGCCAGGATGTTGCTGTACGCGCCGCAACGGCACAGGTTGCCGCTCATCATTTCCTGGATTTCGTCACGGCTATTGGCGCGGCCTTCATTGGCAAGACCTACGGCAGAGCAGATCTGCCCCGGCGTGCAATAGCCACACTGAAAAGCGTCGTGTTTGATAAAGGCCTGTTGCAGCGGGTGCAGTTGCTCGCCGTCGGCCAGCCCTTCAATGGTGGTTAGCTCGACGCCGTCGCACATGATGGCCAACGTCAGGCAGGCGTTGATACGTTTGCCGTCGCGCAATACGGTGCAGGCGCCGCATTGGCCATGGTCGCAGCCCTTTTTGCTGCCGGTCAGGTCAAGCTGATCGCGGAGCATGTCCAGCAATGTGGTCCACGGCTGCACATTGAGCTGCCGGGGCTGGCCGTTAAGCGTCAGGTTTATCGCATGGCCGGCGAAATCCTTGGGGGTCGTTGCACTCATGGGAACCTCACGGTAAGTACTTTTTAGCGCAGTTTTCTGCGTCTTAAGGGGTACGACTTCGAGAGGTTCGCAACGTTCAGGGTTTGTGGACGGGCGTGAAAGGTCAGGGCCGAAGGCGCAAATCCTGAGGATTGCCGGGCGTGGAATTGACCCACAGGAGCGAATTCATTCGCGTACGCAGTGGGTCTGACGCTGGAAATACTCAGCCGTAGCGGGAGTTTCGCGAATAAATCGCACCCTCAATTTTCCGCCACCCGTACCGGGCATTCACTCCATCAACTTGAAGACGGCGGACCGCCGCGACTTGCCGCACAACTGCTCCACCAGCATCAAGGCGAATTCCAATGCCGCAGCGGAGCCCTGGGCGGTGATGCAATTGCCATCGACCACCACCGGCTGACTGACAAATGAACAACCCGATAAATGATCGCTCACTGCCTCGCTGCAGGTCATGCGGCGCTGTTTGAGCACGCCATAGGCCTGTAGCGCCAAAACAGGAGATTCGCCGATGCCCGCATAAAACAGGCCTGCGGCGGCCTGCTCGCGCACCCGTTGCGCCAGCGGTTGGTGCTCGGCCAGATGCTGCGCACCCGGAATCCCACCTGGCAGCACGATGAGATCGAATGTCTGCGCCAGCACGTCCACCAGCATGGTGTCGGCGGTCAGGCGGGTGCCGCGTGCGGCGGTCAGCATGCGTCGGGCTTCGATGCTGGCAACCACCACGTCGATGTCAGCGCGGCGCAGCACGTCGATCAAGGTCACGCTGTGCAGATCGTCGATCCCGTCTGCAACCACAATCAAGGCTCTTTTACTCACAGGCAGTTCCTCGAAAAGGGTTCCGGCAAGCTTAGCCAGAATTTGTGAACGACCGCCGATGATCGTGAGCAGTCATATGAACACGCTACTGGTATGATGCGCGGCTTTTTCCGACCCACAGAAAATGTTGCGGCTGCCTAGGCAGCCTGTGCTTTGCTGTTTAAGTCGAATTCATTCACGACGCAGGCGCGTCACGGGGAGCCAGACATGCTGGAACGGCTGTTTCAACTCAAGGCACATAACACCAACGTGCGCACCGAGATACTCGCGGGCATCACGACCTTCCTGGCCATGGCCTACATCCTGTTCGTCAACCCGAGCATTCTCGGCGCCACAGGCATGGACAAGGGCGCGCTATTTGTCGCCACCTGCCTGGCCGCCGCCATCGGCTCGGCCACCATGGGCATCATCGCCAACTACCCGATTGCCCTGGCACCGGGCATGGGCCTGAATGCGTTTTTCACCTACACCGTTGTGCTGCACCTGGGTCATACCTGGCAGGTAGCGCTGGGCGCGGTGTTCATTTCGGCCGTGATGTTCTTCATCCTGTCGATCTTTCGTATTCGTGAATGGATCATCAATAGCATCCCGTTGCCGCTGCGCTCGGCGATTGCCGCCGGCATTGGTTTGTTTCTGGCGCTGATCGCCTTGCACAATGCGGGCATCGTGGTCAGCAACCCGGCGACCATGGTCGGCATGGGCGACCTGAAACAACCGGCGCCGGTACTGGCGACCCTGGGCTTCTTCCTGATTGTCGCCCTGGAAAAACTTCAGGTCCGTGGCGCCGTACTGATCGGCATCCTGGCGGTGACCATCGCCTCGATCGTCCTGGGCTTCACGCCGTTTGGCGGGGTGATGTCGATGCCGCCTTCGCTAGCCCCGACCTTCCTGCAACTGGACATCAGGGGCGCGCTGGACATCGGTCTGATCAGCGTGATCTTCGCCTTCCTGTTCGTCGATCTGTTCGATAACTCCGGCACTTTGATCGGCGTCGCCAAACGCGCCGGTTTGATGGACAAGAATGGTCACATGCCGAAAATGGGCCGCGCCCTGATCGCCGACAGCACCGCGGCCATGGCTGGCTCGCTGCTGGGTACATCGACTACCACCAGCTATATCGAATCCGCAGCGGGCGTCAGCGCTGGCGGCCGCACGGGCCTGACCGCCATCGTGGTGGCGATCCTGTTCCTGCTGGCATTGTTCTTCGCCCCGCTGGCCGGTAGCGTTCCTGCTTTTGCCACGGCCCCTGCCCTGCTGTTCGTGGCGGTGCTGATGACCTCCGGTCTGGCTGAAATCGACTGGGATGACATCACCGTCGCTGCGCCCGTGGTCATCACGGCGCTGGCGATGCCGTTCACCTATTCCATCGCCAACGGCATCGCCTTTGGCTTCATTTCCTGGACAGCAATCAAACTGTTGTCGGGCCGCTGGCGCGAGCTGAATTCTGCGCTGGTGATCCTGTCGATCCTGTTCGTGATCAAGTTGGGTTGGTTCGCTGCATGAGTATTCCATTCGATCCCGCGAGCTACGACCGTCAGCTCGAAGAGAAAGCCGTTCGCCTGCGTGAGTTGCTGGCACCGTTCGACGCACCTGAGCCGCAGATCTTTGACTCGCCCCGTGAGCATTACCGTCTGCGCGCCGAATTCCGCCTGTGGCGCGAGGACCAGAAGCGCCATTACGCGATGTTCGCCCCCGGCGACAACCGCACGCCGATCCTGCTGCAAGGCTTGCCCATCGCCAGCGAGCGCATAAACGCGCTGATGCCGGTATTGCGCGACCGCTGGGAAGCAAGCGGCGTGTTGAGCCACAAGCTGTTTCAGGTGGACTTCCTGACCACGCTGGCGGGTGATGCCATGATCACCATGTGCTATCACCGCCCGCTGGACGATGAGTGGACCGCTGCGGCGCAGAAGCTCGCCGCCGAACTGGATGTCAGCCTGATCGGCCGCTCCAAGGGCCAGCGGCTGGTGATTGGCCGCGACTACGTGACCGAAGAGCTGGACGTCGCCGGACGCACCTTTAGCTATCGCCAGCCCGAAGGCGCGTTTACCCAGCCCAACGGCACCGTGAATCAGAAAATGCTCAACTGGGCGTTTGATGCGCTGGGCACGCGGGAAGACGACTTGCTGGAGTTGTACTGCGGCAACGGCAACTTTACCCTGCCGCTGGCGACGCGCGTGCGCAAAGTGCTGGCCACCGAAATCAGCAAGACCTCGGTGAATGCGGCCTTGAGCAATCTGGCGGATAACGGCGTGGATAACGTCACGCTGGTGCGTTTGTCGGCCGAAGAGCTGACCCAGGCGCTGAATGAAGTACGCCCGTTTCGTCGCTTGCATGGGGTGGACTTGAAAAGCTACGACTTCGGCAGCGTGTTCGTCGACCCGCCCCGCGCCGGCATGGACCCGGACACCTGCGAACTGACCCGCCGCTTCGAGCGTATCCTGTACATCTCATGCAACCCGGAAACCCTCGCCGCCAACATCGCCCAACTGCACGACACCCATCGTGTCGAGCGCTGCGCGTTATTTGATCAGTTTCCGTATACCCATCACATGGAGTCGGGGGTTTTGTTGGTCAGGCGGTAGCAGCGTTGCAACTGTGCAAGCTCGCTCCCCAAGAGGGATCGTCGAAAAGGCCGAGAAGACCATAAATGGTCCGTCCGGCCTTTTTATCTTCAACAAGGCCTACAACTGATGTTTTCCTCAGGGCGGTTAGTGCAGTTAGTGACTCGATCCAGGTCGGTGCCACCTTCGGCGCTTTGATCAAGATTGCCGTTGGCGTCCAGATAGATGTCGGTGCCGTACCATTTGGGAATGACTTTGACGCACTGTCTGCTTCCGCCGTTGGCCCACCAATCGACGACCATGAAAAAATCTTCTTTGGGAAATAATTCGCCCGGTTCAGTCGCTTTGCCGCTTGGGAACAGAACGCCTCGGTAAATCCTGTGCCGCGTATTCCACTGGTAGTGCACTTCGCCGAATCCGCTTTCAGGAAAGTGCAACGTGGCTACAGGCATCGCCGAATACCAGCCGACGAATAGAATTAAAAGTGTGATAAATATTGCTGCCATCCACCTCATAGGGAACCCTCGGCTTTTTCCTTATAGCATTCGTGCAGCTCAACAGCACTTCCCCAATCAGCGTGAGATACGGCAAGAACCTCGTCCATAACAATGCCTGCCACCAGACTGCCGTCCGGATATCGCTGGTAGAGTTTGATGCCTATGCCGATTGAAATACGGTCTGGTGGGTCGTCCCACGCGCGCAATCCGTCGACGTTTTCAGAGCGTCGAGGACCAGGCTTGTCATTCCAATTATTTAACTTTCGCACGCTATCTGAACCAATCTGCTCAAGCCCAGCACCATCGAACAACCAATCCTCTGAAAATCCACAGACAATACCGATGTAGCCGTAATGAATATTTGACCAGATGTCATAGAAATAGGTGTGCTTTCCATATTTATGCCAGGCGGCACCATTGAATTTCGTTAGTAACTTCGGCTTATGATCCCACTCCCGATTCTGCCCAACCATTTCAGCCCACAACGCCGCTGCCGCAATCTGATTACCCGCAGCAATACCGTGAAAGTTGGGTTGCCCACTCTTTTTTGTGTCCCAGTGCCACTGCCTTGATCCATTCGCTTTCGTAAACCCACCCCATGGAGCCATGGATGATTGCTGGTCCGAACATGAGGTGGACGCAGGTACAGTGGCAGGGGATTTATCCCCGAAGGGCCGGTCCAGGCGACGAATATCTCATCCGGTCTTTCCTATGGTTAACAAGGTCTGCAAGTGATGTTTTCCTCAGGGCGGTTAGTGCAGTTAGTGACTCGATCCAGATCGGTGCCACCTTCGACGCTCTGATCAAGATTGCCGTTGGCGTCCAGATAGATATCGGTGCCGTACCATTTGGGGATGACTTTGACGCATCCGCGATGGTTGCGATCAACCCACCAATCGACGGTCATCGTAAAGCCTTCTCCTGGGAATAATTCGCCCGGCTCAGTGGCTCTTCCTCCGGGAAGAAAATGACCTCGATAAATCCTGTTTCCGGTGTTCCATAAGTAACCAATCTCGCCTATTCCATCTTTCGGGAAGTGCAAAGTGGCGCTAGGCATTGCGCAGTACCAGATAGCCAAAGGGAACAATAGGGAAATAACTATTTTTCCTAAAAATCTCATATCAATCAGCCTGACTAACTGAATAACAGCTATGTAAACGAACTCCTTTCCCCCAATCAGCCACGGGTAGTGCAAGGATTGCATTCATAACAATGGTTGAGGTCAAACCTCCATTTAAGTATTGCCGAAAAAGCCCGATCCCTATGGAGATAGATATTCGGTCCGGCATATCGTCCCATGCCCTTAAGCCATCAACGCCTGCGGATTTTGTAGGCCCTGGCTTACCCGTCCAGTCGTTTAATTTTCTCCAGGCGTCCGAACCAATCTGTTCGAGGCCGGCACCGTCAAATAACCACTCCTCTGAAAACCCGCACGCCATCCCGATATACCCGTAGTGGACATTCGACCAAATATCAAAGTAATAGGCGTATCTACCCTGTTTATGCCACACATCATTATTGAATAATATTTTCAACTTCGGCTTATGATCCCACTCCCGATTCTGCCCAACCATTTCAGCCCACAACGCCGCTGCCGCAATCTGATTACCCGCTGCAATACCGTGAAAGTTGGGTTGTCCGCCCATCTTTGTATAGAAGGGTTGTTCCAGCCATTTGCGTCTTTCTTCCTCAATGTCGTAGCTG
>DASVUK010000139.1:0-9219 GCA_036387095.1 Pseudomonas sp. | reverse complement strand
TTCATCTTCGGTACGCGACACCCCAATACTCCTATTCGCTAAATCGGCTGTTAATCAGCTTCAACCCTGCACAACGCAGGAGGCCAGGTGCTCGGACAGAGCATCCCAGGCAATATTTTGTTGTTCGCCCTGACCACGCAGAGGTTTGACACCGATCACTTGCTGCGCCAATTCCTCCTCACCGAGGATCAGGGCATAAAGAGCGCCGCTCTTGTCGGCTTTCTTGAACTGACTCTTGAAGCTACCGGCACCGGCGTTGACCTGCAAACGCAGGTTTGGCAATCGGTCGCGGACGCGTTCGGCCAATGCCAGCCCGGCGAGTTCGGCAGCTTCGCCAAATGCGCACAGGTAGACATCGACCTGACGGGAGATTTCTTCGGGAATCTGCTCCAGCGTCTCCAGCAGCAGCACCAGACGCTCGATGCCCATGGCGAAACCGACACCTGAGGTTGGCTTGCCGCCCATTTGCTCGACAAGGCCGTCGTACCGACCACCGGCGCACACCGTGCCTTGGGCACCCAGCTTGTCGGTGACCCATTCGAAAACGGTCTTGCTGTAGTAATCCAGGCCGCGTACCAGCTTCGGGTTGATGAGGTAGGGGATACCCGCAGCGTCCAGACGCGCTTTGAGGCCGTCGAAGTGAATGCGGGATTCGTCGTCCAGGTAATCCGCCAGTTTCGGCGCATCCACCAGCACTGCCTGAGTTTCAGGATTCTTGGTATCCAGAACGCGCAACGGGTTGGTTTTCAGACGCCGCTGGCTGTCTTCATCCAACTCGCTCAATCGCGCGGACAGGAACTCCACCAGCGCATCGCGATAACGCGCACGAGCCTCGCTGGTGCCGAGGCTGTTCAATTCCAGCTTGACCGCGTCACGAATGCCCAGCATGCCCCAGAGGCGCCAGGTCAGTACGATCAGCTCGGCGTCGATGTCCGGACCATCAAGATTGAAGACCTCCACACCAATTTGGTGGAATTGGCGATAACGCCCTTTTTGCGGGCGCTCATGCCGAAACATCGGGCCGATATACCAGAGTTTCTGAACCTGGCCACCACCGGTGATGCCATGCTCAAGCACCGCACGCACGCATGCGGCCGTCCCTTCAGGGCGCAAGGTCAGCGAATCGCCGTTGCGGTCTTCGAAGGTGTACATCTCTTTTTCGACGATGTCGGTCACTTCGCCGATGGAGCGTTTGAAAAGCTCGGTGAACTCCACGATGGGCATGCGAATCTGCCGATAACCGTAGTTATCCAGCAAACGCGAGACGGTACCTTCGAAATGACGCCACAGCGGTGTCTGCTCGGGCAGGATGTCGTTCATGCCACGAATGGCTTGCAGAGACTTACTCACAAAAAATCCTTAACAATTCTGGGTTAGCCACGCGCGATGAGCGCTGCGTCGGCTTCGACCTTTTCGGCCGCTTTCTGGCGGATCAAGCGTTCCAGCTCATCAACCAGATTGTCATTGGTCAGCTTCTGCGCCGGCTTGCCATCAATGTAAATCAGGTTAGGGGTCCCGCCGGTCAGCCCGATATGTGCTTCCTTGGCTTCGCCCGGACCGTTGACCACACATCCAATGACGGCAACGTCCAGCGGCACCAGCAAATCTTCGAGGCGCCCTTCCAGCTCATTCATGGTCTTGACCACATCGAAATTCTGCCGCGAACAGCTCGGGCAGGCGATGAAGTTGATGCCACGCGAACGAAGGTGCAGTGACTTGAGGATGTCGTAGCCGACTTTCACCTCTTCAACCGGATCAGCGGCCAGCGAGATGCGGATAGTATCGCCAATTCCGTCGGCCAGCAGCATACCGAGGCCAACGGCGGATTTCACTGTGCCTGAGCGCAGCCCACCGGCTTCGGTGATGCCCAGGTGCAAAGGCTGGACGATTTCCTTGGCCAGCAAGCGATAGGCTTCAACGGCCATGAACACGTCGGACGCTTTCACGCTGACCTTGAAGTCGGGGAAATTCAGGCGTTCGAGATGCTCAACGTGCCGCAGCGCCGACTCCACCAGAGCCGCCGGGGTGGGTTCGCCGTATTTCTTCTGCAGGTCCTTTTCCAGGGAGCCGGCGTTGACACCAATCCGGATGGGAATACCACGATCACGGGCTGCGTCCACGACCGCACGAACCCGGTCTTCACGACCGATGTTGCCCGGATTGATACGCAGGCAATCGACGCCCAGTTCGGCAACACGCAGCGCTATTCGATAATCGAAATGGATATCGGCAACCAGTGGCACCTTGACCAATTGCTTGATTCGTCCAAATGCCTCGGCGGCGTCCATGTCCGGGACTGATACCCGCACGATGTCCACGCCTGCAGCTTCAAGGCGATTGATCTGGGCGACCGTGGCAGCGACATCATTAGTATCGCTGTTGGTCATGCTCTGCACCGCAATCGGTGCATCGCCACCGACCGGAACCGAGCCGACCCAGATTTTTCGAGATTCGCGACGCTTGATCGGAGATTCGCCGTGCATGACTTATTGCCCTAGCTTCAGACGAGCGGTTCGGCCGTTGGTGAACGACGACAAATCGATCGGCTGACCGTTGTAGTTGGCCGAAACACCTGGTGGATTACCCAGGGTCAGCTCCAGAGGAGGCTTGCCGTTCACGTTCAGGCTGTCGCCTTTGTGTTTCAGCCCCGCGAAAATAATCTTGCCGCCCGCGTCTTTGATTTGGGTCCAGCAATCACCTGAAAACTGCAGGGTGACCTGGCCTGCACCGGCAGGTACTTCAACCGCAGGCTCGGTGGCGGCAGGAGCCGCCGCGACTGGAGTCGAAGGCGTCACAGTCGCGGGTACCGAATGAGACGGGGCAGGCACGCCGGTTGATGGTGCTGACTGGGTTTCCGTTGCCGGCGAACCCGAATTCAGCGGCAAAGGTGCCTGATTGCTGCTCAAGCCTTCTGTAACGGCTTGATCTTCCGGCTCATCCAACGGGTGAATCTGCGTCGTGCCATCGGCACTTTCGACCTCAACATGTTCAGGGGTGATACTCAGCGGCTCTTTGCCACGCTGGGAAGCCTGATCCTGCCACCAGAGGAAACCTCCACCCACCAGGACCACCAGCAGCAGCAGGCTGACGATGCGCAAAATATTGTGCGACAGCCGAACCGGTTCTTCGATACGGCCCAGCGCATGTACAGCCGAACCCTTGCCGTCGGTGCCGGTGTACTGATCGAATTGATTCACCAGCGCGGTCTGATCCAGATCCAGCAGTTTGGCGTATGCGCGCACATAACCACGGGCAAAGGTGTGCCCGGGCAATTTGTCGAAATCGCCAGCCTCAAGGTTGCTCAGAGACGTTACGGTGAGGTTCAACCTCAAGGCGACATCTGGCAGCGACCAGTTTTTATTCTCGCGGGCCTGACGCAGGGTTTCTCCAGGATTCACGCGAGTGGCTGCTACAACTTCGGGATGCACCGCTTTCATCATTGCTCCGACAGGTATTGCTGATATTCCGGCGTACCGGGATAGAGTCTTTTAAGTTGTAGCCCGTAACTGGCTGCCTTGTTGCGATCGTCATAGACTTTTGCCAATCGCGTACCGAGCAATAGACTACGTGCATTTTGCTCACTCAGTTGACTAAAACGGTCGTAATAGTCGCGCGAGGGCACATAATGCCTGTCTTCGAAGGACAACTCAGCCATTTCCAGCAATGATCGTGACAGTTGACGGTCAAGTCGCAAGGCTCTGGTGAAGTGATTCAGCGCTGTTTCGCGATCACCCAGCTTCACTGCGGTCATGCCCAGGCTTTCGAATACACGGGAACGCTCAGGGTAAAGCGTGTCTGCCGCCGCCTCTTCAAAACGCGAATAAGCTTCTTTGTAACGACCTTGCTCGTAAAGGAAACTGCCGTAATTGTTAAGGATACGAGCGTCGCCCTTGCGTGAGGACAGCGCTTTGCGAAAATGCTGATCCGCCAGCTCAGGCTCCATTTCAACCTGAAAAACCAAAGCCAGGGCGGCATTTGCGTCAGCGTCTGAACTGTCGAGCTCCAGCGCTTTTTTCAAGGGAACCTTGGCTCGCTCGGTCTGGCCCTGCTGTAAATACCCCAAACCCAACTGTACATAAGCCTGACGAGCGTCGTTACGACCTTTTCCTGTACTCATCGGGTCGACATTGCCCGACGTGACGCAGCCCGCGAGCATCGTCAAGCAACAAAGCAGCAGCGCGGCACGCAAGGGCATGAAGATTCTCTTGGTCAAGTTCGCGATCAGGAACGAGTTGCGGCGCTTTGGGCCACGTCGGCCTCGGCACTCAACTCACGCACAGCGATGTAACGCTCGCTGCGACGAGTCCGATCCATTACCTGGCCCACTAACTGGCCGCAGGCCGCGTCGATGTCTTCGCCGCGCGTAGTGCGCACCGTGACGTTGTAGCCCGCCTGATGCAGTTGATCCTGGAAACGGCGGATCGCGTTGTTGCTAGGACGCTCATAACCCGAATGCGGAAACGGGTTGAACGGAATCAGGTTGATCTTGCAGGGCGTATCCTTGAGCAACTCGATCATTTCAACCGCATGCTCAACCTTGTCATTGATGTCCTTGAGCATCGTGTACTCAATGGTCAGCACGCGCTTCTCGCCCAGGGTCTTCATGTACCGCTGGCAAGACTCAAGCAGCATTTTCAAGGGGTATTTCTTGTTGATTGGCACCAACTGGTTGCGCAACGCGTCATTGGGCGCGTGCAGCGACAACGCCAGGGAAACGTCGATGTGCTTGGCCAACTCATCGATCATGGGTACCACGCCCGAGGTAGACAAGGTCACTCGGCGCTTGGAAATGCCATAGCCCAGGTCATCCATCATCAGATGCATGGCGGCAATGACATTGTCGAAGTTCAGCAGTGGCTCACCCATGCCCATCATCACCACGTTGGTGATAGCACGGTCGACGGTTGCCGGGACACTGCCAAAGGATTTGTTGGCAATCCACACCTGGCCGATCACTTCGGCGGCGGTGAGGTTGCTGTTGAAGCCTTGCTTGCCGGTGGAGCAGAAACTGCAATCCAGCGCGCAGCCCGCCTGGGACGAAACACACAAGGTGCCGCGTTTTCCCTGGGGGATATAGACCGTTTCGACGCAGCTACCGGACTCTACGCGAACCACCCATTTCCGGGTGCCATCACTGGAGATGTCCTCGCTGACGACTTCAGGGCCACGAACTTCGGCACAGGTTTTGAGCTTTTCGCGCAAGGCCTTACTGACGTTCGTCATGGCATCGAAATCATCGACGCCAAAGTGGTGAATCCACTTCATGACCTGACCGGCACGGAAGCGCTTCTCCCCGATCGAGTCGAAGAATTTTTCCATTTCCAGTTGAGTCAGACCCAACAGGTTTGTTTTGCCAGTCGATGCAATCATGAATTCACCCTTCACTCGTTAGTCAGCAGGACTTAGCGAGTGGTTACTTCGGTAGCTGCGAAGAAATACGAGATTTCGCGAGCAGCGGCTGCTTCGGAATCGGAACCGTGAACCGCGTTGGCATCGATGGAATCAGCGAAATCAGCGCGGATGGTGCCGGCAGCAGCTTCTTTAGGGTTGGTAGCGCCCATCAGCTCGCGGTTTTTGGCAATGGCGTCTTCGCCTTCCAGAACCTGAACAACAACAGGACCGGAGATCATGAACGCAACCAGGTCGCCGAAGAAGCCGCGAGCGCTGTGCTCAGCGTAGAAACCTTCAGCTTCGGCCTTGGACAGTTGCTTCAGTTTCGAAGCCACAACGCGCAGACCGGCTTTTTCAAAACGAGTCGTGATTTCGCCGATTACGTTTTTAGCAACGGCGTCAGGCTTGATGATGGAGAAAGTACGTTGAACAGCCATGGTGTAACTCCAGAAACAATGATTAAAGCGAAAAATTAAACCCGCGAATTATACGCGGGTTCTGGGGGATTGCCTAACTGCATGAGTAACAGAGCTTAGTCAGCTTCTTCGATCCAGGTTGCCTGGATCGCTTCGAGGACCTTTTCCCCACCGCGATCTGGCACATCGTCGAAATCAGGCAGCGCGATAACCAGATTACGCAGCTTGACGAAGTTCACGGACAGCGGATCAACATCCGGATGCAACTCCGCCAGCTGGATCGCGATTTCCTGAACATCTACCCATTTAAGACTCATGGCAGCTCCTTGTCAGTGTGGCGCTTCAGCCGCGTGGTTAAGCGAGTATTTCGGAATTTCGACCGTCAGATCTTCAGTGCCAACAATAGCCTGGCACGACAGCCGCGACTGCGCCTCAAGACCCCAGGCCTTGTCGAGCATATCTTCTTCAAGCTCATCCGCCTCTTGCAGCGAGTCAAAGCCTTCGCGGATGACGCAGTGACAGGTCGTGCAGGCACAGACGCCGCCGCAGGCACTCTCGATCTCAATATGGTGCTCATGAGCCAGCTCGAGAATGGAGATGCCCGGCGCCGCCTCTACAACCAGACCTTCCGGACACAATGTCGCGTGAGGCAGAAAAATGATCTGCGGCATCAGTTATTCCTCGATTTCATTCAGATTGCGCCCCGACAGCGCGGCTTTCACCGTCAAATTCATGCGTCGGGCTGCAAATGCATCGGTCACTTGCGACAGCCGCTTGGTCTGCTGCTCGATGGCAGGACCATCAGTGCCTTGCATCAATTCACGTAATTCCTGCAGTTGCAGATCGATGACCATACGTTCTTCGGTATCCAGCAAGCGCTCGCCGTCAACTTCAAGCGCCGCTTCAACGGCTTCGACCAGACGCTGGGCATCAACCTGCTGCTCGCGCAAAACACGGGCAACCTTGTCGTCGCTGGCGTGCTGGAACGAATCCTTGAGCATCCGGGCGATTTCACCGTCGGTCAGGCCGTAGGAAGGCTTGACCTGGATACTGGATTCGACCCCCGAACCCAACTCACGGGCGGCAACGCTGAGCAAACCGTCGGCATCGACCTGGAAGGTGACCCGGATTTTCGCGGCACCGGCAACCATGGCCGGAATGCCTCGCAGCTCGAAGCGTGCCAGGGAGCGGCAATCGCTGATCAACTCACGCTCGCCTTGCAGCACGTGAATCATCATGGCGGACTGGCCGTCTTTATAAGTGGTGAAGTCCTGAGCCCGTGCGACCGGGATCGTGGTATTGCGCGGGATGACTTTTTCCATCAGCCCGCCCATGGTTTCCAGCCCGAGGGAGAGCGGAATCACGTCGAGCAGCAGCAACTCTTCACCGTCGCGCTTGTTGCCCGCCAAGGTATCAGCCTGGATTGCCGCACCAATGGCGACTACTTGATCCGGATCGATTTCGGTCAATGGCTGACGACCAAACAGCTCGCCCACTGCATGACGCACGCGGGGGACGCGGGTCGAACCGCCGACCATGACCACGGCCTCGACTTCATCCAGTTCGATGTTGGCATCACGAACAGCACGCCGACAGGCCTTGAGGCTGCGAGCCAGCATCGGCTCGATCTGCGCTTCGAAGGCTTCACGAGTCAGCTCACCATTCCAGTCGCCATAACTAACGGCAACGCTTGCAACATCGGTGAGCGCTTCTTTGGCGGCGCAAGCGGCTTGAAGCAGGCTGCGCTGTGCCGCCGGATCGAGATCCGCCGACAGGCCGGCTTCGGCCACGATCCAGCTGGCGATAGCGTGATCAAAGTCATCGCCACCCAGCGCGGTGTCGCCGCCCGTAGCCAGCACTTCGAAGACGCCGCCAGTCAGGCGCAGAATGGAAATATCGAAGGTGCCGCCACCCAGATCGTAAATGGCAACCACGCCTTCGGCGTTTTGATCCAGGCCATAAGCCACCGCCGCAGCCGTCGGCTCGTTAAGCAGTCGCAACACGTTGAGGCCAGCCAGTCTGGCGGCATCCTTGGTGGCTTGGCGCTGAGCATCGTCGAAATAAGCCGGAACGGTGATCACCGCCCCCACAAGCTCACCACCCAATGCCTGTTCGGCCCGCTGACGCAGAACCTTCAGGATATCGGCAGACACTTCGACCGGGCTTTTCGGGCCCTGCACGGTTTCAATGAACGGCATATGGGATTCGCCGTCGACGAAGCGGTAAGGCAGTTGCTCGCCCAGTTGCTTGACGTCCGACAATCCTCGCCCCATCAGGCGTTTGACTGAAAGCACAGTATTGAATGGATCGATTGCCGCCGCATCTTTGGCAGCCTGGCCAACTTCAATACGGTCAGGGTGATAGCGCACGGCGGACGGCAGAATGACCTGCCCTTGCTCGTCGGCCAGCGGTTCGGAGAGGCCGCTGCGCAACGCAGCGACCAGCGAATTGGTAGTGCCCAGGTCGATACCCACAGCCAGGCGGCGCTGGTGCGGTTGAGGACTTTGGCCGGGTTCGGCGATCTGCAGTAAGGCCATGCTTTATCTGAATAATCACAGGGCGTGCGGCCAGGAGCAGCACGGGGTTAATCGTCGAGGCGCTCTTCTAGCTGGCGCACTTCGTAAGAAAGCTTGTCGAGGAACTGCATACGCCGCATCAGCCGTTCGGCCTCATCGCGTTGCGCAGCGTCATCCCAACAGGCGGCGAAGCTTTCGTTCAGTTCTTCCTGGGCAACCTTCAGGCGTCGCTTGAAGACCGCAACCCCCGCCAGGTCCGCTTCGTCCTGCAGATCCTCAAGCTCTTCGCGCCATTGCATCTGCTGCAGAAGAAACTCGGGATCATGAACAGTGACTTCTAGCGGAACCTCATCGCCACGCATCGCCAGGAGATAACGCGCCCGTTTCGGGGCACTCTTGAGGGTCTGGTAGGCTTCGTTGAGGCTGGCAGAGTGTTCTAGCGCAAGACGCTGCTCACGCTCATTGGCGTCAGCAAAACGATCCGGATGGACACCGCGAGCCAGCTCGCGATAACGCGTGGCCAGCTGATCGAGATCCAGACGAAAGCTCGGCTTGAGCTCGAATAACGCAAAATGACAAGGAGTACCCACGATAAGCCTCAGATGTTGAAGCTTTCGCCGCAGCCACATTCACCGCGCGAGTTGGGGTTGTTGAACTTGAAGCCTTCGTTCAACCCTTCCTTGACGAAATCCAGCTCAGTGCCATCAAGGTAGACCAGGCTTTTCGGGTCAATAATCACCTTGACGCCGTGCAGCTCGTACACGGTATCTTCAGTGTTCGCCTCGTCGACGAACTCGAGCACATAGGCGAGACCGGAACAACCTGTGGTGCGAACACCCAGACGAACGCCATCACCCTTGCCGCGCCCGTCGAGGGAGCGTCGTACGTGTTTAGCG
>DASVUK010000138.1:0-46073 GCA_036387095.1 Pseudomonas sp. | reverse complement strand
TTCTTCGGCGACCGGCATGAAATGCAGAGGGAGGCTGCGATGTATGCTCTGCATCATCTGCCGCATTTCCATCGAAGGGTGCTTGCAGGGGATTCTTGTTGAGTTGTGCTGAAGCGCACGGCACGCTTGGAGTTCAGGCATCTCAAACTTGTTGCCGGCAGCCTGCGTAGGCATCTTCTAAAAATGCCAGTCGAGGTTATCGTGGCCCGTTAAAAATCGCTGCGACTAAGCCCGATAGCAGATAACCAGATAATCACCTGTCGGCTGGCGGCTTGGGCAAAAATCGTTGATTCGCCATTTTCCCAAAGAGTTGACCGTCCGCTTTTGGCCGATTCTGTTGAAAAAGTCGAAATTTCAGACTGGAAGACATCAAGGTTGGCCGTCTCTTCAGAACCTATTCACCACGTTGCGTGGCTTTCCGGTTCCGCGTTGATCGTTGCAGCTTGGTTAATAGGTTGATTTGAGGTTTTTTGCTGATTGCGGGCGTACCTATCCCGTGGTTGGCGGCCCTTGCGAGGTCAGTTTTGCCAGTCTTCTGAGATTCTGTACCGCAGCCGCCAAGGTAAATTCGTCGTTCGCACCGGTCATTCCTCGTAGTCGCAACCGATCCAGTTTCAGGATTCGCTTGAGGTGCGCGAACAACATTTCGACCTTCTTGCGCTCATGGCGAGAGCACACGTATTGCGGTGTCGTAGCGATCCGCCGGGCCACCTCTCGCGCCGCTTCATGGACACTACGGGCGATTTTTCGGAACGAAGTGTTCGGGCAGCAGCGCGCTTTCATCGAGCATGTAGCGCAGTCGGTTTGTCGGGATCGAAAGATGATGGTGCCGGCTTTCGTGACATGTGAGCGCTGGTTCTTGAAGGCCCGCCACTCGCTACGAAGGGCGTGTCCAGTGGGGCAACGATATTCCTGCGCTTCTTCATTCCATTGAAAATCACTGATCGAGAGGCTGTCGTTCTTGCGTTCGGTTTTGTCCCAAACCGGCACATGCGGCTCAATATCTTTTTCGTCCGCCATCCAGGCCAGCATCGGTGCGGTTCCATAAGCGGTATCGCCAATGAGCCGATCCGGCTTGATGGCGAACTGTTCTTCGACCCGCTCAATCATGGTCTTGGTGCTTTCGACCTCGGCGGTTCGATGGGCAGGCGTTGGCTCCACGTCCATGATCACACGATGCTCGACATCAATCAGGTAATTGGTCGAATAAGCGAAGAACGCTGGGCCGCCTGGAGCTGCCGTCCAGCGCGCAAGGGGATCGGTCAGTGACAAGCGCTTCGGTAGTGTTTCAGCCAAAGCCTCTTCATCCAGCGCTTCAAGGTACTCACGGACGGCGCGAGTACTGAGCGACGGATCGCGCCAGTTGATTTCATCATCGCCAGGTACGCCACGTTGCCGACTGGCATCTGCCTTGATCACACTTGCGTCCACAGCAAAACCTTCGCCCTTGACCAGACCCGCGTCCATGCACCGACGCAGCACCTCGTTGAACAGCCAGCGAAACAGTGAGCTGTCACGAAAACGACCGTGCCGATTCTTGGAAAACGTAGAGTGGTTGGGGACTTCGTCTTCAAGACTCAAACGGCAGAACCAGCGATACGCCAGGTTCAAATGAGCCTCTTCGCACAACCGACGTTCGGAACGAATGCCGTAGCAGTAGCCCACGACCAACAGGCGGATCATCAGTTCGGGATCAATCGATGGACGCCCGATTGGGCTATAAAAATCGGCGAGATAATGGCGCAGATCGCTTAGATCGAGGCATCGATCAATGCTGCGCAGGAGGTGATTGGCTGGGATGCGATCTTCAATGTTGAACGAGTAAAACAGTCTCTCTTGTCCGCTCGACAATTGTCCCATCATGCTGCGAATCCTCCCGCTGGCCGATGACCTGATTTTGCCGAAGGCCGAGCAGGAGATCTACTTTTTCAACAGAATCGGCCGGTAGCGGTCGCTTGCCAACGTCCGCTTATGGCCGAGAGCTGTCAGTCATAGCTGCTACATGTTGTCAGAGCTTCCGAAAAACATTTTGACTCGGCTCTAGGAAGGTAGTTTTAGGTCAAAAAAGATCAGTTATGCCCCCATTTTTGCCCCCACTCGTATGGGTTTGCGAGAGATCTCGAATGGCGATTCCTGTCAGAATAACAAGATGGTGCGGGGTGGCTTTCAGTGTTATTGCGTTTTGGGATTGGATGGAGAGTATTTGTCCAAGAAGGGGCAGTGTGTCGTCAAGCTTTGTTTCTAAGCCTTTGCATTTAGGCCCAACACTTCACGTAGTGACTCGTTGTCTGGCCAGTGACGATGCATCAGCCACCAAACACCTGCCTGACCGATGGCGCGACTGATGCCACCAATCCCTTGAAGGTGGGTGACGCACAGAGCTGCGATTTCTGATTTTTCTTTGGGGCTTTCGTTGTGGCCATGGGTCTCAAGCGATAAAAATCTATAGAAAACGGTATACAGGTCCAAAACGCCTGCCTCTTTGGCTTGCTCCTCAACACTCTTACGTCGCGGACTCCCCTTTGCCTGCTCCCTCTCGAGATATCTGGCTGTTACTTCCTCGCCAGTGCGCCGGTCAAAGATCTTGGCGGTGCCTGCTTTTAAGTTCATCTTTAGTGCTTTCGCCAATTCAGCAGTACCCGCGTCGCTTTGGGACTTCGCATTGTCAATAGATCGAATGCCCCACAAAACCATTATCAGTTGCTCGAGTAAGCTGCGGCTTAAGACTCCCAAGGAGGCGGAATTTGCCACTGCCCCTAATGCCGCTGCTCCGCTCACCAGCTCCGCTGAGCGCCTCAGCTGTCGACGAGCAAACTCGTCGCGAAGATCATTTGGCCCTATGGCTTCCATTTCTGATGCAGCGATCAGCAATGAAGCTTGCGTCTTCAAGGACTCAACAAGCTCGTCCAGTATTGCTGATGAAGTGCTCATTCGGCTCTAACACCTTCTGATCTGATATGGATGCAAGACTCTATTCAGTGAATGCGGTTTTTTCTACCCTTTGTGGTGGTGATGGAGGTGGCGGCCTGCTCCCGTGATCAATCGCGCTTGGGTATGGCGGGGGTATCAAGTCACGGTATTGCAAATGACAAGAGCACGTGAGTGATCCAGATCATCATGGCTCAGATTCAGATTGGGCGTGCCTGTCAGTTCGGTGAGGTACCAAGCGGCTTTGGTATCGTTAACTAAAGGTGCGTATTTACCATGCGAAACGGAGCGGCTGCAGCCCGGTATGCGCCTCACTTGAATGGCCAACCGATGTAGGTCTACCCGCAGCAGTAATCCGTTGCTCACATCATCCGACAGGTCTTCCGTGTACGGAATGATGTGCGCAGTCTCGACCAGCGCGGCGAAGTTGCACCCGTTGATGCAGCACTCTCCGCCATACCGCGCCAGCACGCTTTCTCTGAAATTTGCCTAGCCAGGCTGAACAACCGATGGATGGGTACGAAGCCTCCGCCGATCGGCCTGTAGCAGCTCGAGCTCTACCGTCGGTGAGACTGTTGGTGTGAATGCCGCTTTCTAGATCTCCAGCGGCAGCGCATCGGCGAGCTCCTGCACCAGTTCGTGAGAGAGCATTGTCCGGTAGGAAGGTTTGGTCGACGATTCGCTCTACAGAGAGCGCAGGATGGCCAGCGTTCCCGCCGCGGCCTCAAGCGACGAAAAGCTGTCCGGGCGGTTACGAGTCACTTCGCGGGCTGGCTACGTGTCATATTCAGCACCACCACCGCCACGCGTCCCTGCGTGGCAGCCTTGCTACGCTCGACCAGCATCGTCTTCAGCTGCTCCGGGGAGCTGGGGGACGGGCTTCCATCTGCTGGGCGGCGCGGTTTCTTGGAGTGCTCGCCAAACCACAGCACCAGGTATATGCCTAGGCCCGAGCCACGGTGGAAGCTGACATACGCGGCATCGAGCTGCTGGTCGGCCGCGTCCCAGAGTTGCCCGTTCCAGGCACGTTTGATTTCGATGGGCAGTGTGATGCCCATGGTTTCGCACATGATGTCCACGCGTCGTTGGCCGACCACGTGTCTTTCGGGATCGAATCGGATATCTGCCGTTATATGTTCAAACATACCGATCAAACGATCTCGGCAACATTCTTCTCGTTGTGGCGCCTTGCCGTCGTCCATGTAAAACAGCTTCCAAGAGTTGAGCTCGTCATTCTTGATCCGGCGCTGTACATCTTCCAGCTGTTCGAGGATGCAGGCCAGCAAATCGGCTCCGGTGCGCGGTGGTTCGTCACGCTTGATTGCCATCAACGTCTCCAATGTGGGTGGTTGGTATGCCAATCCCTGGCCTTGCTGGCGTTGCAGGGTGCGGCGTTCACACAGGTAATCGGTGTAACTGTCACGGGAGGCTTCGCACAGGAGGTCCATGGCCGAGTGTGCTTCGTGGGTTTGCTGCTCGCTTAGCTGGAAGATCAGGCGTTGCAGGTATTCACTTTGCGGTCTCGACCAGTTTTCATCGATCAGGTTGCCCTTGAGCCAGCCGATCATGGGATACCAGCCCCGGAATCTTTCGATGATCCAGCTGGTGGTGGCCACACTTGGAGTGAGCATCTGAAACTCACTAAGTGCCAGCAGCAGTTCAGGGTTCACCGGTGTGCAGTCGAGTAGCGCCGACTTTTCCTCGAAGTTCACGATGAGTTGCGCGGCTTCAATGAATAGCGGCATGGGGCGAGAATTTCCCGAGCCCCAATGCCGCAGAGCATGGGGGACTGTGTCTGGCTCATTGTGGGCCAGATGCTGCAAGCACCAGTACTGCGATGCCTCGGGCAGGTCCGGTCGGCACTCCAGCCAGTCGCTTGCCAGTTTCGTCAGGATTTTCTCGGTTTGGTTGTAGAGCTCCGGGTCATCTGGATAAAGCTGCGGGATGAACTCGCCGATAAGCAAGCAGGGTTCGAACCAGAGCTTTATGGCCTCCATCAGAACTTTGCGTTCGCCTAGCGTCTTGTACACCAGCGTTTCCAGCGTGTCGGGTGCCTTGAAGGGGAGCTGTTTGAGCGAAAGTAAGATGGCGAACAGCGTTTCGGTCGTTAAGCATGCCAAAGAGCTTCGGGTGCGCACGTGCTCGATTGCCGCAGCCAGGATGATCTCTGCGGAAAGCTCTGCCAACGCCACGTCTTGGTCGTTGCGTTCGTACTGGCTGAATCGGGCGAAGTACTGGCTGATCGCTTCAGTCGATAGGCGTGCTTGAATGTTTCGTAGGTAGTTTTCGAAACCTTGGAAAACTGCGGCTGCCAATTCGTCACCTGCCCACTGCACGACAGCGCCATTTCCGGCCCCTGCATCAAGGCTATGGCGAGATCCGCGCAGGTAGGTTTGCGCCGGTATCGTCAGGTACCGGTGATCGCCTTTGCTCATGGCGGCAATTGCTGCCTTGTGCTCATTCAGCCGGGCAGTGGCGTCGTGACGGTCCTGTTCCACGCGGGTCTGGTTTTCGCGCAGTTGTCGTTCCCAATGCGCTTGCCGACGGGAGTCCAGTTCGATGTTGCTTGCCCAGGCCAGCCTTTGCGGGTGGCTGCCGGCAAACTGCAGCGCGGCGGCGCGCAGTCGCACGCCGTGCTCGTTGTCGTGATGTATGAGGCTTACCAGAGCCTTCCAGCGCTCGTCCTCTAGATCGTCGGCGTCCAGCCTCGCCAGCATCTCGATCGCGTCGCTTTCCGAGCAATCAAGACCGATCTCTTGCAGCCGCTCATGCCGTTGGCCAAGGCTCTCACCATCTGTGCAGTCGAATATCACATGTTGTTGAACGGCGTGGCGAAAGGCGTGGTCTGCGGCCAAACGCTCAATGATGGAGGGGGCCAGCATTGGGTAAAGCGGAACTGAACAGAAGAAGCTGAACGCACGCCAAGCTTGCGCCGGAGAGAGCGTATTGTCCGTCATCGCCGCCAAGGTCAGGGCAGTAAGCAGTTCGCGAAACTCGTCAACCTGCCGGGTATAGAACTCGGTACAGGACAGCCCTGCGGGAGCCTGGTCGATCAGGCAATTCAACAGTGGCGTGCGTCGCGACGCCGGGAAGTCGGACTTGAGCGGGGCGAACTTGTCCCACAGCTCACCGAAGCGGTCGTTCTGGTCTGAGCAGCCAATGATCAGCGCGGCGAGTACTTCATTTTCGACACCGTCGAAATCGACCAGGCAAGCAAGGTCGAAGGCTAGCCTGACGGAGTCCGGATCGGCACCTGCGTGCAGGGCGCGAATGCACTCAAGGGACTCATCACCTGACAAGAGGGCAAGCAGTGCTTGTATTGCTGCTCGACGAGCGCCATACACATCCGTACTGTCGAGCATGACGGCCGACAACCGGTTCTTGAACGGCTCTAGCTTCGCCGAGGCGTCCAGCGATTCGAGAACAAGAAGGCGCAGATGCACTGGCTTGCTTCGATCTGTACCGATGTTTACCAGCTCGCCCACCAGACCTTTGCTGGCCAGTTCAACGGCGGCGCCGGTGCGCCACCAGGAAAGTGCCATTGGGTTACTCGAATAGCATTCTTCTAATCGTTCTAGTAACAGGGTGGTTGAGGCTGGATCAAGCCCGGCCAGGTCCGCGTTCTCGATGACGCCTGCTGGGTCCATGCATATCACTCTTTGGGCCAGATTCGGGCTCATGCACAACCATGCGTGCATGCCGCGCAGGCCAGAGGGCACGATGCCATGCTGATGGAACATCGCAAGCAGCCGGCGCTGGGTTCTGCGAGGCAACGGTTCGTGTGCGAGCCAGTGAGCGGCCAGGTATTCGGCAATGCTGCGGTGGATGCATTCGAAGCGATTGGCATCTAGCGCCCTGAACAGGCGGGTACCCAGCAAGTCTTCGACCCGATCGGCGTTTGGCAGTTGCCTCAGTTCGATGATGGAGACATCGGTTGATCGGGCAGGTTGTGCTTGGCGTGAAATAGCTGTGTGGCCCGTTAGCAGAAGTGCCGCACAGACTGCGCCGGCCAACTCGAACGCGTCCTTGATGGCGAACGCGTTGTTTGTCTTCAGGTCATTATGCTCGCTCACCAGTTGCTCCACGGCCTTGCGGAACAGTTCGGAGCGGCTACGGGGGAGTTCGCCATGCATGGCGCTTTCGGCAATCAGTTTCAGTGTGTGTGGGTTGCCAAGCCAGTGGGTCAGGCCGAAGCGCTCGAGGTGCGACTGAAGAGTGATGACCCGCTCCGGGGGAAGGTATGCATGCAACTGTGCCTGGATATCTTCGTCATCGAGTGGTTGCAGGCGCAGCTCGGTGGGTTTCTGGCGGTAGGCGGCCTCGATCAAGTGTGCATGCTTCGCGCGCTACCAGTCCGAGGCACGGCAGGACAGAATGAAGGGTGGGTAGTTGCGTTTCTTCAGTTCCAGCAACACCGCCTTCAGCGCAGTTCCGGTGGCAGCGTCTGTTGACTCGTCGAGCGCATCTATCAGCATGACTGTCGAGGTAGCGTCGCCAACCAGCTCGATCTCGTCGGCTCGCACGATGTGCCAACCTGCTTGTGCGGCCAGTTGTGCGAGTAAGCGGCTTTTCCCCATTCCAGCCTCGCCCAGTATCACGATCGGGGCTTGATGCGGGTCAAGCTCACTATCACGAAGGGGGCCGTGTCGCCCATCTTGGTGCACCAGAGTACGCGGGATGAAAGGAACTTCCTTTTCCATAGCCTGTTTCTTCAGCCAATAATTTCGTCTAGGTTAACCTGTCTGAAGACATCAAGAACAACGCGATCACCCCCTCAGGTTACATCTGCCAGAGCCGGCAAGACCTCCGGGTCATTTGCGATTGATCTGCCGGGCCAGCTCGCAACACCCTTAGTTAGATTTGAGTGCGCCGACGGGGCTGGATGACGTTGTCGTCGAGCGCGTAGACGGCTTAGTAGACCTCCTACAGGTCAAGTTCACCTCTGCCTAAGCTGCGAATCGCGCTGCCAGATTCCCACGTTTAGTATTGGCCTGACATCGAACTCAGTTGAAACGTACAAAGAAATAGTGTGATGGCTTTCTGATTTCAGTACGGCTAGGCTGGTGCGTACCAACAAGGAGGTGTAATGAGCCAGTATCTTTTGAGTTTCGCAAGGCAGAACCTTGAAGGAAGGCCTGATGCTTACCTCATACTCCTCTGGTGTATGTTTAAGGCCAATCAGAGTAAAGGGCGCTACTCCGACCACATCAAGTCGTACATCACCACAACGGCTGATGAGCTGCTAGGCCGTAACTACCAACGGGCTGCTGCACGTTTCAAAAGAGTTCTCGATAGCAGACCTGAATTGGATTGGGTGGCACCATCAGGTCTGAATCCGCTGGCTCATCTGCGAGTAAAGAATTTCCGAGGGTTCGGAGAATTTGGCTCCGATGATAAAGGGACTCTCCTTCATTTCAGCCCTCTCAAGAACATCTTCTACGCCCCTAATGGTGGAGGTAAATCATCACTGTGTGAAGCATTAGAAATCGGCGCTACCGGGAGTATCAAAGAGGCCGGCCGCCGCAAGACCAAGGTCAAACAATACGTTGCGCGTGGAGCAACCAGACCTCAGCTAAGCCTGATCGACACAAACAAGGCGCCGGTGACGCAGAGCCTCAGTTGGTCGAGTTGCTTTATCGACCGCAACCGTCTTCAGGAGTTTTCTCTGCTGGGCTCGAAGGACACGGGAAGCGCCGAGGGAGACGTCTTGGCCACCTTGTTTGGGCTGGAAGAATTCCAGGAGGTCCTTTCCCGATTTGTCAGGCCTGAGAGTTTCGTCCTCAAGCCCTTCATGCGCCCTGATCAGGCTGATGCCCTGGTAGCTTTAGAGCGCGATCGGGCTGCTCTTGGAAAGACGCGACGAATTCATGCCGCTGCAATGAGAGCCTCTATCTCACAAGTTTGTGGGCTTCTGGGGCTGCGAGCTGACCAAGATTACGATGTGCGTCTCAGATACCAGAGGCTACCTAAATTAATCGAGTTGAGGATTCGTAAAGCCGAGCGCCTACGAGTAGCGCAAGGCCCGAGCGTCATTTCCCCGAAGCAAGTGAGTCGTGCCTGCGCCATCGCTAATCGGCTGTTTAGACGCAAGGCAACAATCGAAGCAGAATTTCTTCGACGAGCTTCGGATGTAAACTATCGGGCGATTTACCAAGCCCTTGAAGCAATCGAAAACTCGGAAACAGGCGACACTTGCCCGGCTTGTTTGACCCCATTGGATAGAGTTTCTGTGAACCCTTTCGAGAGGGCGCGGCATGAGCTTCAGGCGTTAAGTGCTTTAGAGCAATTGAAGTATTCGAAACGACGGAATGACGAACGAATCGCGTACTTGGCGTCTAGGGTTGCTACAGGGTTGACCATCGTGAAAGCCAATGAGCAAGCTGGCGTTCCATGCATTTTGCTTACAGATGATCTTCAAGTGTCACTTTCTGACTTTCACGCAGCGACGGATCGTGCCGAGGTAGCGTCGATCGTCCTCCGCTTATTTCTGGAGCTCCGAGCTAAATACACCAGCGAGCTTGAGGCGTATCTCCAAGCCTGCCAACGCAAGCAATGAAGTGGCTCAGGCTGAAGCTCAAGCAGCAGAACTCGAACGTCAGACCAAGGAGCTGAGTCAGCTTGGCGAGGTGCTACGGCGGCTATTCGATGAAAAGAGAACCGCCGAGAGCGAATTTAAGATCGTTAGCAATAAGATGGCTGATCTCTCAGCGCAAAAAGCTGAGCTGATGAATGATGCAACTGACAATAGTCACTTTAACCTGCTGCTTAAAAATCTTGAGATTGAGTACGGCAACCTTTATCGCGATTTGCTGACTTACAAACTGACATTGGAAAAATCCCGCATCTCCGGGATCGAAGCTAAAGCGGCAGAGTACTATCGAGCCATCAATAATCACGACGATGAGCATGAACAAATCGATTCGTTGAGCTTTGACAAGGTAGCTGACAGCTACAGGATTAAGATATCCAATGCAGACGGATCCTCGTTAGATGCGTTCTCAATATTGAGCGAAGGGCATCTAAGAGCGCTCGGGCTGTCATTGTTGCTCGCGATGGCTCAAAAAAATAAGTTTCCTTTGATAGTCTTCGACGACGTGGTCAACGCCATCGATAGCGACCACCGCTCGAATATCATTGATCTATTTTTCTCTGACCCCTATCTCCGCCAGATTCAAATGGTAGTTACCACCCACGATCGACTTTTTTGGGAAAGGTTTTGCATCATTGCGGAGCGTCATACCCAATGCGATCAACACACCAGCAACGTGCTGAGCTATACGAATAAGGGCATCGTGATTATTGATCACGCGGGGGGCTTTCAAGAGAAGGTGTACCGTGCATTAGCTGTATACGATATCAGGCAGGCGTTAATCTATTGTCGCATCTGGTTTGAGTCAATGGTGCTGGAGTACTGCATTGAAAAGGGCGTAAGTGTCACTGCTCATTTTAATAAGTCTCAGCTTAAAAAGAGTATGTATCTTCAGGTCAGTCTTGAAGCGACGTTTTCACTCGTTGAACCCTATATTGATTACGATCTTACGCATTTTAACGTTATCAAAAATGATCTTGTGAACTGGGGTGGACAGAACCAGGAGCATCATGCTTTCGATGAAGGTAGTCTGAATTTCGTGCACTCCAAAACCAGCAAGGAGGTCGTCAGGATTTATGATGCAATCCGCTTGCTTGAGTGTCAGTTATTCACCGCGAGGAAAAAAGATTCCGGGGAAAAACTCCTTGCGGACATCAATGGAAAAATCGAGTGGGGCAAGAGAGAAATGGCGTCACTTGCTCGCGCACCGGACCATGTCCAGCAGGAGCAACAGACGAGATTGAGCGCGCTCGAAAAGCGTGCTGCCGACCTTGTCCAAGAGCTTGAATTTATCGACCGTTGCCTTGCAAGCGTGGCTCAACGGGATCAGGTCCCAGAAGACCAGTAGATGCAGACTGAAAATCCTCTCCTTGAGGAGCAATAGCCCAATGCAGCTGTTGAGGGTTTATGTTGACCCAGAGCAACCTATGCCGGTACGGGGGGTGAAACGGAGTGGCTTCTCGCCACCGAAAAGTCGGTGGCGACAAAAGTAATGGCATGCCGCTTAGATTTCCAGGCTTGGCTGCTTGATCAATAAAGACTTAAACCTCTGCTTCCCAAGGGCGACGCACGAATCGGACATAGACGCCCAGGGCGTCAACTGGTGAAGAGTATTTCCTTACCCCGACGTCGGAGCTGATGAGAAGGATCGGTGCACTCGGTTCCGCGGGGACTTCAGTGACCAACCAAGGGGCGAGGCTTTGCACAGGCGTCTGCAGGAACGCCGTCTCGCGCCGCAGCCCCAATGCCTCACGTACGTTCTCCTTCGAGGAACTGCGCACGTCTTTGCAACTGATGCCCGCAAAGACCTGCAAGTGAGACGGACGCTCTCCCGCGCCAGGCTCAAGTACACAAACGTCAAGCTCGTGTCGGGCTTGGCGGGGGGCCTTGCCCGGAGCTCCGCCGTTATGTGCCCAACTCAGCGACTCAAACTCGACCGAGCTCCAAGCTTCCCCTACTAACTGTCCAGCGGCGTCGAGCAGATCAAAGTGCGAGAACCTTTTGCGATCGGCCAGAGCTGGTTTACTCGCCACGACCACCTCTGACGTCTTGCCTCCCTTGGATGGTGGCCTATGAATGATTGACCCTTTTGGGTGTGCACGCCGAAATACTCTCAGTAAACGAGCTAGAACCAGCATTTCGTACAGCTTGTCGCGGGTCATCGCTTGCAGCTGAAGAGGGGGAGGAGCTTTCGCGGCAATGTCGAAGAGTGCGCCTACCGCTTTGACCAGTTCCGGTGGTGCCGGTTGGTTCTTCTTTTTCTTCTTGGCGCCTGTCGCGTGGGATGTAGTCGTACTCATAAATCCTCCTTGGTCTCTCGAGGGAGAAATTCGAGCAACGCTCCCCGCAATGCAATTTGCTGCTTCGTCGGGCGCCGTCCAAGGTTACGTCGTAGGTTGGATTTTCGGTTGCCGACGCGCATTTGCATTGACTCAACCTGCTGATCGCGTGCGAGCACCTCGTTGAGTTCGCGGCGAACTGCTTGCTCGGTTCCGCTGTTCACCGGAAAAGCGAGCACCATCAGTAACGACAGGGCTTCTTCAAATCGCTCTTTGGTCTCGCTGCGCCTCGCGGGTTCCGCGTTGGCACTGCTTAACCTATTACCCTGGGGCTCCTCTCCAAGGGGCTCATCAGGCTCGACTGGCGCGCTGAGCTTGGCCAGCTCCATGAACTGGTGCATCAATGGTCCCTCATACGTGCAAGCTCGTCGATGTATCTCGCGAAGTGCCTGTTCCAGGTCGTCCTCACCTTGTAATGTGATCTGCATGCTTCCTCCATGAATGTTTCAGTGTCGCGGCTCTGGCAGCTATGCGGTATTTTTCAGAGACGACTGTGCGGACTGCGAGTTGAACGTTGGTGGTTTCGTTCGTATGCCGCAGAAAAATATTGTCGCTTTTAGGGCTCTCTCAAGGAAAATCTCGGTGAGTACTCACCTGAAGCAAATCTCCTCAGCTGCTAACGGTAACTCCAGATTTAAGTGTTTCGAGGTGATATAGGGTGTTCTAGCGCTCACGCTCGCGCTGCCGGAAGCGCTTGACGAAATCTCCATCGATCAGTTTGTCTGCGTTGAGATCAAGGGCACAGTTGACCAGCGAAGCCACAGTGTTATCAGACACACTAAGGTTATTAGGAATGAAGCCGTGCTCCCTTACACTGTTTTCCTTCAAGCGAGTGAAGAATGCCTTCAGGAAATCGGAAAGCCCAGGACGGCGACCCTCTGTAGCCGAGTCAGTGGCAGGGTCCTGCGCATATACTTCTGCATTTTCAGCATCCTCGCCAATAGCCTCAACGAGTGAGCTCAGCGAGGGCCAGTATTTCAGGTCGTACTGATACTGCAACGTTTCCAAACCATCTTTGACGTAGGACTCGAAAAGGTGATGGTTCTCATGTTCAGCAGCAGCGTTCAGCACATCAAGTGGGTGGTAGAAGGTATCGCAACTAAAGCTTGAGCCTTCCTTGCTTTCGTCACGACGTGTGAGCAGTTGCGCAAGTGCCACTGCAGCGGCGGCGATCTGTGCGTTGATACCCGTGAGCTCTTTGCGCGCTTGTCGCGCTTCGGTGATCTTTTCCGGACTCCATGCCACCGGGGTCGAGGTGAGGATGTCAAAGAACGACTTTAGGGCATGAGGGCGTTGCGCGAGCGACTCATGAAGTTCCTCGTAAGCGTCGCACAGCTCATTGCGTCGACCGAGCATACGCTCAATCACGCGATTCACGCTTGGCCATATCTTGTTAGTCTGGTTGTACTCCAAATCCGCTCGAAGAACTGCTTCGCAGACTTGAATAGCTTGTGAGGTGGTTGTCATCGTTCGGTTCACCTGAGGTGTAGAAGATGTGCCAAGGCTAATGTGCAAACACGCGTCTGTCGGTACCTGTGCACAAAACTATTCGTTGGTTGTAGGTACCAGGTCCTTTGTTCGCCTGTCCAGGAAAGACTCATTCCAACCCATGAAAGGTGTTTTTGAACCTTCCAGCCGCAAGGCTGACTACCAGCCCGAACAATTCAGCGCTGGGGAGCAAATTGCGAAAGGATGTGATGCGAACTGGCGTTGTTACGTACCGGGTGCTGTGCCGTAACTCTTAAGACCGATGGTTGCCTGGCTTGTCACTGGCTACGTCCGCAGGCAAGGGCGGAGCGTCACACTGCGCGCGAAGGTTCGCCACGACCAATAGGAAATGGCCGGCGCTCGCGTTAACCTCAGCCAAAGAAGCGGAGCCTTTGACAGGCGAAGACTTTTGGTATCAACGGAGGCAGTGCTTCTGGTCAGTTGATGCCAGTCCGTGCAGGGACATTGCATGTATGTGACCGACAGTTCTAGGTCATCAGTGCTGTTCAGGATACGCGTGAGCATGCCTTCGTTCGGGTCGAAGAACTCGCCGCCCAGCTTGACGCGCGCCAGTTCCCAGCAGTTGTCTAATGGCTCGACGTCGGGATTGCAGTCAACTGCGTAGGCTATCAGCGCCTGACGCTTATTGGGCCTCGGCCACCGAATGCAGTATCACCGGCACCAGTAGCCGGCCGCTGACAATCCACTAGATCGTAAAAATATGAGGGCCGACTCTGTTTGAGCCGCGCATCGGGTCTGTGTCAGTCTTGTCGCGCCATCAATCACAAAACTGATTCAACCGCATTCGTTTGCACGATCTCACCGCCACGTAAAAGGAATGACAATGAGTGATCAAAGTGGGTATCGGGCATTTCGTACCCATGCCATAGAGCAAGGGCGAGACACGGTCAAACGACTGGCCATTTCCGATTACGATGAAAGTGCCGACGTTCACTCCAGATATACTCAGCGAATTGCCTTAAGAGCTGCGCGGCGTTGGGTTCAGAACAATGTCAGCGATCTGCTTGCCGAAGACTCTGACCAGGCACTTCATATCCGCCGAATGCTTGGCATACCCGCTTCGCAGTCACTGGTTAAACCAGAGGCGTGGCCTTGGTATGGCAAATTGGGGATATTCTTCGTCCCGCATTGGCTGACATGGCAATACACGCGTAGGCAGTTAGCAAAAACACGCACCTACGAAGGACGTTCCTTTCTTTACGAGACCTTTTACGAACGAGTCGTGACGTGTCGCTTGAACCGCTACACCCCAGCCGTTGATCAGGCCATACAAGGCATGCCGCTGCTCTCCTATGAACGCGCAAGACAGATCGACAGACTGGATGCTGGCTGGTTCATGGCCGTGCGTAAGGTCGGCGTGGAGAGCTTTGCGAGAATCGAACATTATGCTCGCTATGGCAGCTTCAGATTGAAGGGCCCACTCGCCAATCTGCTGGTGCTGACCAATGTGGTGCAGACAGAAGCAGAACTGGCCTGGCTAGACTATCAAATGAAAGAGCGCTATCACGCGCACGCGCCTGAGATCACCCCTGAAGCCCTTCGCACCCTCAAACAGGCCATTGATCTATTGCTGGCCAATGGTGTTAAGCGCAAGCAGGTAGCGGGTATCTTTCGTCATGACCTGGATGCTATAGACCCGGATCGGCTGGAGGTAAACTTGCAACTGATTGTTGCTTCTGGCGCAGCAGGCGCAGAGGCGATCTACGAGGTCATTGGCGAGTCGCTTTGGCGAGCTTCCAGCGCAAATTGGGCCTTTGTATTGGATGTGATTAAGGCCCGTTCAGCTGATCAGATTCAACACTTCAAGCGTATGCTGGCCCACTACTGCAAGCCTTCTTCATTGTTGGTCGAGCACTTGATTGCTCTGGGCGCGAGCGTCGAAGACCTCGCGCATTGCCAGACGCTCATATTGGAGCTCAACAAAAGAGAGGGAGAGGGCGAACCGCTTGCCGAGATCGCGCTGTTGGCCGGTGCTCCATACTGTTTGAGCTTCGAGCAGATAGGGCAGTGTTGCACTTACCTGGCGCGCCCCGGAGCATTGCAGGAATACTTGGCAGTGCTTGAGCGACATGGGTATGGCTACCCTGAGGCAGTTTTGGGTTTTCAGCGTGCGTATACCGACATCGGTGTCCAGAGCCTTGAAACTTGGCTTGAGATCAAAGGGCAGCGTAAACCGCGTAAAGAGCGCGAGTTGGTTGACTGGATCATGCGCTGTGCTGGCACTCTTGCCGCCCAACCCTATCACTATCTGCTCGCCACCGTGCCCATGCCAGAGTTCAGCCATTTGTGCCAAGCGGAGCGCGTGGTACGGTTTGGGACAGGCACTTTGCAGTACTTGGTCGAGGACAAGGGATTGGACTCATTCAAGGCGATCATGGACTGGTACTACAAGGCACGTGGTGTACATACGCTTTGTTGCTGGGACCTGAATTCAACATCTCGTGTGCTGCTGGACGATGCTTTCCGTCGTAACCACTTTGCTGCTTTCACTGAGAACCTGAGCTGCATCATGAGGGCCATTGATGATCGGGTGCTAGCGGACATCGGGTATCGCCATAAGCAACCGGACGATGCGGCACGCGAGCGCTACGACGAACGAAGGGAAGCGCTTGCTCAGGCCGAGTGTCTAAAACTTTTGCCTCGTTTACCAGCTATCTTGAACCAAACGGGTGGCGTCCTGCTGCCGAGCATGGTTCGCCATGCGTGGTCGTCAGCTGAGCAGCTACAAGAAAAGATGGACGCATTGGTGCCGTTGGTAGAGAGCCTGCTAATGGGGCGCGGACCATCAGGCGCTGAGCTGCAGGCTCAGGAGGTTGAGGCTATATCCATGATCTACAAGGCTGACAGCCACAGCGTCAGGTCACAGTGGAAGAATGTCCTGGGCTTCGAATCGCACATGGCTGGATTGAAATTGTGGGATGGTTACCCCATGCGTTGGGCGCGCTCGATTCGTCGCATGGAAAAGCGCCTTGAGCGCAGTAGTCTGCAAGCGCTGGTTCAGGCAAAGACGATCAGCGCGAAGATCTGTTCAAAGAAGGACTTCACCGACGTGTGCCAGGCCATCCGTTCCAAACGGCTATACGACAAGTCGCGTGATCCTCAGTCCGTGGCGGCCCATCTAGGTGTACTGTTCGCGGCGAGTCGTGAGGACTCATTGATCGGATCGTGGCTCGAAACTGACCTCGGACAGATAACTGCCTTGGAGGATTTCAGTGCTGACATCGCCGAGGGGCTGGAGCAGCTCGACACGCTGTTCACCAGCACCTTGCCGGACGCTCTTGAGGCGCATATGCCGGCGTTTGTTGTGAGCTTCAGCGATGAGCAGGCTGATAGCCTGGCTAAGCGAATGGTGGGTGAGGCTCATCTGGCCGAGTCGCAAACTGGCCGTGGAAGATTGCAGGCCGCGCTTAGTCACACCCAAGCAATTGTGCTCGCGACATGTGCAAACTGGCTGAAGCGCGAGCAGGGCAAGTTCACCGCTATGCCTGCTAACGACGAAGTCACTGAATTGCAGGCGTTCGTGTCAAAGTATCCGGCAGTGTTTTTCGCTAGGCAAGCCGCGAACCTGTGCACGCGCGATGACACGGACATGTGGAAGGAGGAGCGGCACGCGCATATGGTGGTGTTTGACCCTGTGCAACGTCGGCTGGTGGGGATGGCCATGATCTATTTCGAATCAATTCCGGCGCTCCATCCAACCAAGCGTTGCCTGATCGTTCGCGCGATCAACCCGATGGATGAGATGTTGGCTACTCATACGGTACATAGCATAGTCAACGCGTTTTTCGATGTCGCCGTCAGCATCGCTCAAGAAAATGAGCTGGCAGCGGTGCTTTTCCCGAATCCTGGCGGCATGCATCTCCTTTCCAATCAGAGCACTGTTGAGAATTACTTCAAAAAACGCCTCATTGAACGCGCCGAGCCTTACCGGCAGATAGAACTGGGAGCAAGCGCCGCGAACTGGCGCACCAGACCTAGGCGTCTGAACGCACGATTTTATGCTTATGCTTATGCGCAGGGACAGCAGCAGGTTTCAGAGTTATACGCCGTTTGGGCAAATGGCCAAATTACTCTGACGGCCGAGCACTCCCGATCGGTCGAGTACATGGATATCTGATTGAGGGCTGACGCTTTATTCCCTGGAAAGGGTGAGAACTCACTGGTCGTAGCGAGCAGTTCTCTGCGGGAGGTAAATGTGAGCGGGTGTACCTGACCAGCGTGTTATCCAACGACCAACGAGATTACCTGCCGATTGCGCTGACAGGCTCCGTCATGTCCGGCAGCCGGTTGAATCCACAGCTGAGATAAGTGCTTGGGGCACAGACGACCATGGGAGTGCTATAAAGGTTCGGGAGTTACATGCGGTGAGGGTGTGGAAGGCTATGTCTCTCATTAATGACGTTGACAGCTTGCAATCGATCTATATCAATCGTGCCACCGGGAACGGGAACAACGATGATGAGCGGGACTACCCTCTTTACCGGCAGAGCGTGCTTGATGATCCTCGCGTAGCGTCACTGGTTCCTGGGTGGGTGCGTCGTCACCGGAACTTGGACCAGTTTTGGGGGTTTATCCAACCAAAATTTCCAAGCTACGCCGAACGTAGGAAATTCATCTGGGATGAGTTCCAGACGCTTGTTGACTTCGCTGAGTCAGAGGGAGGACATCCTTCTGATATCGTTGTTTCAGAGGCGCTGGATCGCGTTGACGCTGAGCACGTTCGGATCGCATGGACCAAAGCTTTAGAAAGGCGTTCTATTGATCCTGAGGGCGCCATCACAATGGCTCGAACCCTCCTGGAGTCAGTATGTAAACACATACTTGACGAAGCTGGGACAAGCGACCATGAGGCGACTCCCGACCTGAACAAGCTCTACAAGCAAACAGCTGCGCTTCTAAATCTCACGAAAGCGCAGCATGAAGAGGTTGTGTTTAAGCAAATCCTTGGGGGTTGCACAGCAGTTATAGAGGGTTTAGGTGCGCTTCGTAATCGTCTAAGCGATGCCCATGGAAAAGGAAAGGGCGGAGCGAAGGCTGCCCCACGTCATGCAGAGCTGGCAGTGAATCTAGCGGGGTCAACTGCGCTTTTTCTGCTTGCAACATGGGAGGCGAAGAACGCGAATTGAGAGGGGCATCGCCCTACTTATGACGCACTTGGTGAGGGTTGCGTTTTCAGATAATGCCTTCTTCTGGCTGATTACTGCCGTTCACGAGCGGCGGCTTTCAGCCAAAAGTGGACGATTAGATATATTGTTTTAAGTTGGCGCGCCACCCATGGACTGGAGAGGAATCACAATGTCAGAAGCGATCGTCACCACGCCGGTAGCCGGAAATATCGCACTTCGATTCCTAGAGCTTTGTCAGTTCCGTCGACTTGGTAAGGTCCAACTCGATGTCGACAAGAAGACTACTATTCTTGTCGGAGCCAACAACAGCGGCAAAACATCGGTTCTTGCAGCGCTACGTCACTTCCTTTCGGATGGCTCTCCCTTTGGCGCTTTCGATATAAGTCTTTCGCAGTGGCCAACGTTACGAGCGCTGGGCAAAGCTTGGGAGGTGCTAAAGGAAGACCCGTCGACAGTGACCGGGGCCGAAAAACAATGGGTGGAGCAGCTCGGAATCATCCACTCGGCTATGCCGACGTTGGACCTCTGGCTCGATGCGGAGGCTGGCATGTTCCACTATGTCGCCCCGTTTCTCTCCAAATTCAGCTGGAAAGGCGGAGCCGTTGGGGTACGGTTGCGTCTTGAGCCCGCTGCAAGCGTTGATGAGTTGAAGCAGTTGGCTTGGGCATATCACACGGCGCGACTGCCGGTGAAGGATATGGGGGCGGACTCGCTTGCCTGGCCCATTGACCTCCTCGACTTTTGGTTGCGCGAGCCGCACAAGTTGGGTCAAGTCCGTGCATACAAACTGGATGCCGATAACAACCCTCTGGAAGGGTTACAGACCTATACGACTCAGACTCTGACAGCAGACTCCAGTCCAATTGAGCGCAAACATCTACAGAAGCTGATATGCGTTGATTTCGTTGCAGCGCAGCGGGGTCTTGGCAGTGAGGAAGCTGACTCACGGTCTGCTTCTGGTCCCCACCGTGTCGGCATGTTCTCCAATCAACTTCTCAAGTTTGCTCGACAGCACCTAAACGTTGCTACAACAGGTCATGGACATCGTGCGGATCTTATTAAAGCTGTCGCTGAGGCGCAGCAGGAGCTGGATAAGAAAATTCACGAGGCGATCGCTCCGTCTGTGGAAGAGGTCAAAGAACTCGGGTATCCAGGGTTGCACGATCCCCAAGAGATTCGCTTCCGCACGCGGATACAGACAGCTGATTTGCTCGACCATGGGACCGCTGTTCAATACAGCATGCAGAAAGACTCACTGGATGAGCTTCTTCCCGAATACTCCATTGGGCTCGGATACCAAAATCTCCAATCGCTCAGCTATCAATTGGTTTCTTTTAAAGCCGCACGACTCAAGCCTGAAAAGGGTTCCCCGGTACCCGTTCATCTGGTATTAATTGAGGAGCCTGAGGCACATCTCCATGTCCAAGTGCAGCGCGTCTTCCCTGAAAAGGCCCACAAGCTGATCAGCCCGAACGACAAAGACGCATCGGGGCTTAAAAGCCAGTTAATTATCAGTACTCATTCCAGCCATCTCGCGCATGCGGAGAGTTTTGACCGATTACGGTACGTCCGCCGGATAGCGAAGAGTGCAGAAAATCTCATGCCGACCACCGAGGTGGTCAATCTTGGGCAGGTTTTCGGTGATGACAAGAAGACCCGTCAATTCGCAGAACGGTATTTCCGCGTTCAGCATACTGACCTTTTGTTTGCCAACGCTGCAATTTTCGTTGAAGGCGTTGCTGAGCGCATGCTGGTGCCGCTTTTCATCGAACGAGATTTCAAAATGCTCAACAGCCGCTATCTGTCCTTCCTGGATATTGGCGGTAGTCACGCCCATCGGCTTAAGCCGCTCGTGGAAAAACTTCGTATTCCCACGGTCATCATCACCGACGTCGACCCCGTTGAAGAGAGGGCTGGCAAGCCAACTAAGGATGGTGAGCCGACCACCACTCTAGTTGCAGTGGCTAATACTGGCCAAGCCGGCCTCCAATGCGGGAATCCGACTCTGCGCGGATGGCACCCGAAACTGCAACAGCTCGAAGATTTCAAGAGCCCGGCAGAGGTACAACTTGTTTGGAAAGAAGTCGCTGAATGCCTAGTGCGTTTCGCTTGGCAACTGCCCGTGGCTGAAGCGGGTGATCATTGGCCTAGCACCTTTGAGGACTCTCTTATTCTCAAGAATATTCCTTGGTTCAAAGGCCTTATGGATGAGAAGGTCGACGCTGATGGCAACAAAATTAAGACGCCAAAAGGCGCGCTTGGGTCCGTAGCTAGACGGGTTGTCGACCATGAAAATATTTCGGACTTGCTCGCAGCTCTGCACAAACTCATGCACGGCTCCTTCAATAAAGGAGACTTCGCTGCAAGCATCTTTGAGCTGGTCGCGACGGACGAACCGATTGCCTGCCCTAAGTACATTTCGGATGCCTTGGAATGGCTTCAAACACAGCTGGATCCTAACCCGGAATTGATGTCATGACCGCGGTGCCGATCAGTGGCGACAACGACCGCGATGCCGGCGTAGTTGAGGAAATCTGCAGCTATCTCACCGAAGAACCGCCGCGTAGCTATTTCCTTTTTGCGGGTGCCGGTTCCGGTAAAACGCGTACTCTGGTTGAAGTTCTCCGGCGGCTTACCGGTGTCATCGAGCACGATAAAGGCGAACATCTAGCACGACGTCTGCGAATGTACGGGCGTTCGATTAGGGTGGTCACATACACCAAGAATGCTGTCTCGGTCATCAGCGGACGCCTCGGCGACAACGACTTAGTCTGTGTATCGACGATCCATTCGTTTTGCTGGGAACTCATCAACGGGTTCAACGATGACATTCGAGAGGCCCTTGTTGCCATAAAAGAAGCTCAACTTGCGAAAGATACCGCCGAGGCACAAGCGAAGCCGAAAGGCATCACGCCAGCTAAACAGCGAGATCTTGACGAAATCAACGATGATATCGATGCGTTCAGAGCGACCGATGTGTTCATCTACCATCCCGATCGCAACACGTACGGCTCCGGCGCGCTTGCTCACAACTACGTCCTCGACGTGACAGCGTGGCTACTCCGAAATAAACCTACGCTCCAAACCATTCTCAAAGATCGTCACCCCATAGTTCTCATTGACGAGTCGCAGGACACAATGAAAGGCATGCTGGATGCCTTGATGGGGCTTGCAGCACAAGAGGGGAGTTACTTAACTCTTGGGCTGCTCGGTGACCACCGCCAGCGCATTTATGCGCACGGGCACGCCGATCTTCCAAGTCTTGTCCCGAAGAACTGGCCAACGCCAGAGCTGCAGATGAACCATCGCAGTCAGCGCCGAATCGTCACGCTCATTAACAAAGTCTGGGAAGCTGAGCTTGAAGGACGGACGCAGCCTACAAACGGTGTGGAGCAGCATCCTAGAACTGAAAAGGCCGGAGGCGTGGTCCGGCTCTTTGTGGGTGACACCTCGCGTTCTCCGGAGGAAAAAGTGCTCGGCGAACGTTGGTGCGCAAATATGATGCACGAAGCCACCGGGGCAGCCGCCTGGAGTCAAAGTCAATACCAATTGCTCGCGCTGGAGCACAAGCTCGTCGCCATCCGCGGTTCGTTTCTCCATGTATATGAGGCTATGGTCCTACTAGATCCTGACGCCGCAGCGCCGTCTGGTAGTGGCGATAACAAGGGGCCTTCTGCAGTACAGGTTCTCCTCAACGAGCTTACTCAATTAGAGGCGTGTGTAGGTATCAACGGTGCGGTGGACGAGTTCAAGGCTACAGAAGTATTTCGTCGGTATGGAAGCCTCGACAACATGCCGGAGGAATGTGCCGCGCGAGCGAGTCGTGTCGAAGAGATGCAGAAGGCTATAACAGCATTTGCCACTGCCTGTATTGATCCGAAGTCAACTGTTGAGGAAGTGCTCGAACCTATCTTGAGCGCACAATTATTTGAAATCGATCATCGCCTTGCGGAAGCTTATGCCGATAAGTCGCCACGTCTTCCGGCGCCGGGTCGAGGAGAGGAGGAATCGAAGCAAGCCAGAATGCGTCGTGGGTGGTGTGCACTGTTCGCCGCCCCCTGGAATCAACTCAGGCTGTACCGAACTTACCTCGCAGGGAGGACCGTTCTCGCAACGCATCAGGTGGTCAAAGGTTCCGAGTTTGCACACGTAATGGTTGTGATGGATGACGCGCTTGCCGGCGGGTTTCTTATCTCCTACGACAAGATTTTTGGTGGTGTGGAGCTTAGCAAGCGGGACCAAGAGAACGTTGGGCTGGGCAAAGAGACGACTATCGACCGCACCTTGCGGTTGCTCTACGTAACCTGTAGCCGCGCCCAGGAATCGCTGGCCCTTGTGCTTTGGTCGTCCGACCCTGCAGCGGCATTGGCTAAAATCAAGGTCAGCAACTGGTTTGCCAATGATGAGTTTCAGGCAATCCCATAGGTGGAAAAAGGTACGGGGACAACGCTGTTCCAGTGAGCCGGTACTGGTTGAATGCGCCCCGTATCGGTGGATAACCGGGCTGGATCCGGATCATCCGTGCTTCTACAGACGTTTGCAAATGGACGATAGTTGTCATGAGGATTTTCTCGGCAACCCCAACGGTTTCACTACTCAATCGGCCCGAAATGCCCACAATAGCCAACCTGGGTGAGGATCGGGCGATTAGTGCACTTGATGCTGACCTAGCCGCTCTCTACCGGCCTACCAAAAAGCGCGAGATTTCGAATGGTATTATACTTCCGCATATTGGGGGTCCCGCTCTGGATGGAGTCGAAAAGCGAAAGGCCGTAGGCCGTCTCGAAAGGATGGCGCCAGTGCGAATCTTTTTCTGAAAAAGAACGGATAGATCACTCGGTCAAAACCAGCCACCGTTGCGGCAAGAGCAACGTCGCGGGCGATGTTTAATGGGCTATTGAAATTTAATCTTTTTCGATTTTAAGAAAAGGATTATCGAGTGGCATCAATTCAAAAAATAGCTTGGGATCCTCAATCAAGTAGCCCTTCAAAGTTGCTCTCTTCCTAGGGCCTTGCGCTTGGCATGCCCAGATATTCAGGCCGTTGTCTCGCTTCCTGTGAACCTTCAGCTTCTCGAACTGCTTTTGCACCCAGCGCCATTCCTCAACCTCCTGATCTGAACCCTGCGAAACGCCTGGAAACTCCTGCGCATAGCGTTGGAAGAGACCAGGCGTGACCAGAAATACGCTGCCACCCACCGTGTGGATTTTGGCCTTGCTGTCGTTGATGATCAGTTTATGGCTCAGAATGCCTTCCTTGACCCAATTCAGGAATGCCTGGCCTGGGTTATCCGATTGAAGCGTTGGAATTTCGACAGAACTTTCTGACAGTGCGGCTTTGGCCTCGGGCTCTTCCAATTCGAACATGTCCAGCAGCGTGCCGAGGTAATCGGCATCCTCTACTGTCAAGGTATCCGGCTGCGGTTGACTTTGACCTGATCTTGTACTGGCTGTCTCGGGCGTTGGTGTTGGTACCGGGGTGTCAGTTGAGTGGTCATTGGCCTCAATGCTCACCGTTCCGCTGAAAGCCTCAGGCCGGTCTTCGTTCCCCCAAATCAGTGCTGGTTGGAGGCGCAAAAAGGTAAAACTCTGCTGCCAGTTTCCCTGGGCGACTAATGCAGTCCAGATCGCTTTACCTTCTGGAGTCGACTCGACCAGCCCATGCGATTGCAGTTCATCAAACACCGCGAGATTGGACGAGGGAATGCCCTCAATCGATTGCGACAGCAGATAGGCTCGCAGCTTGTCTGTGACCGTCTTGCTGACGAGCCAGAGTGTGTCCTGGGTCAGCCATCCCGCGGCACCTGGCTGGTTGAGTTTCAGCTCGTGTTGAATCAGGTGACGCAGTCCGCTGATCAAGTGATGTTGCAACGAATGAATCGGCGCTTGCAGCGCCTTGTTCGGGTTACCACCGATGTTCTGTGCGGTGGAAACACGGTCGGCCTGCATCACCAACTCGCCCAGCACGCCGGCACGTTCGTACTGGCCCGCCAGGACATACAGCAGGCTGGCCCAAAGCGACGGAAATCCACTGAGCCAATCCAAGATAGGTCGGTCGAGAATCTGGGTATAGAGCAAGCCTGCGGCGGCACCGTGCAGGTGGTAGTCACGACCTTTGAGGTAACGAAAACGGTAGGGCTGATCCAGGGGACCCTGCCAAGGATGCCAAAGCCGGCCATCCTGGCGTTCGACCTGCAGGTCCACTGCGATCTTGCCGATGTCATGCAGCAGGGCGCCATAGGCGATGCCGGCCGACCAAGCATCGGTCTGGGCGGCTTGCTCTTCGGGCGCGGCGCCGGTGGGAAGCAGATACGACTGACGCAGTTTCAAACTGCAAGCGACCAGCTCCAGGCCATGGTCGAGCATGCCGCCGAGATACGCATGGTGGTGTGTTTCGCTGGCCGGGAGTTGCTGGACCTGTTCGGCGTAACGATGGATCGGATTTAAATAGAGCTGGCTGAACTGCGCGTGGGAGAGGGCGGTGTACTGCCAAATTCGATCAAGCAACTGACAGCGGTGCTCCGCCGCTAACAAGCTGTGGGCCGACTCAACGGCTAGGTAGCCTTCGGCTACGTTGACGGTCGGTGGCGGAGGGGGCTTCTGCCTTTTATGGCGAAACAGATTGAGCATCGTGACCTCCGGGAGGTGGCTGGGTCAGTGGCCTTTTAGCCTTTTCGGATAGGGCTCTTACCCTTGAGTTCCCATTCCCCTTCCAACCCTTACCCGTCCTTTTGCCGTGTGTCCCTTTGTACGGCAATCGGAATATCGATTTATCCTGGTGTCGTTTTGTTGGATGCGTGTGCTGGTGCGAAAGAGGCAAGTATCGGTACACTGCGGTGCGAATTTTATCGGGTCTTGCCATGAACCTCACTGACGCCACGCTCGTGCTGCTGCTCGCGGCACGTATCCATGGGACCGACGAAGCCGTCCGGGCCTCGGCAAAGAGCGTGGTCAAGAAGTTACCGCGCAGTAAACGCGATCTGATCTACAAGGTGATCGATAGCCGAAGTCCGCTCGAGCTGGTGGATTTTCTGGCGCAGAACCTGGATGCGGAATGACAGGTTGCGGGTGTGTGCCCCTCTCTTGTTCTTTGCGTGAGGGGCCCGCCGTATGATTCCGTCTGTTTTCTGGAAACAGAAAAAAAGGCTCAACTCGCGTTGGGCCCTGTGAAGCGTTTGCAGCGGTGAGGTACGATCAAGCTCCATCGTTCATGCACAGCGAGTCATCCAAGACCGCTTGCTTCAGTTGCTGCTCCAGGTTGAGTACATACTCCGAGGCGCTTCGGGCCTGGCCACTGGCACGAAAGATCGCGCGTTTGTCAGCCTTGAGCAGGCTGAGCCAGGAATCGATATAGCCCTCGTGCCTCAGCTCCCCCTGAATGCCGGCGTAAGCGCATAAAAACGCAGCGCCCATCTCGGCGATCAACTCCTCAAACGCGTAGCCTGGCGAGCCGAACGGACAGGCTGACGTCACCCCCTCGCGATGCAACCGAGCGTGATGCCCGGTCCAGTGCGTCTTATGCCGATATCGGCATAAGACGCATAATGCCGTGACTTGGATTATGCCGCATGGCCGGTTCGGGTGAGGGAACCACCGGCTCCGGCCATACGGCGACGCGGCATAATCAGAGTGCTTCTAAGAATGCGAGAAGCTGGTCATCCGGTTGGTAGCGCCCCGGACTGGTTGTTGGCGTGGCGACGAGGGACAGCGCCTTTTCCTTCAACCGCATATCGGCATGAATGTATATCTGCGTCGTTTCAACCGACTCGTGCCCCAACCAAAGGGCGATCACGGAGTGGTCAACCCCGTGCTGCAACAGCTCCATTGCAGTGCTGTGCCGTAGCGTATGAGGACTGACGCGCTTTCCTACTAGGCTTGGACAAGAACGGGACGCTGTCAGACAGTGCTTGCGCACCAGGTGCTCCAAAGCATCTCGGCTTAGCCGATCGCCACGGATGGATGGGAAAAGCGCTTGGTCCGTGTCACCGCGGCGTTCCTTGAGCCAGATCTGCAATACCTCAGTCGTATCGCGCCGGAGCGGTGTGCTTCTTTCCTTTCTACCTTTGCCCAGGCATCGGATGTGAGCACCGGTACCCAGAACCACATCGCAGCAACGAAGACTCACTAACTCGGATGCCCGTAGGCCTGTCTGCAGCGCGACAAGCAGGAGGACGTGATCGCGCCGACCTGTCCAAGTTGATCGATCTGGCGCCAAGAGCAATGCCGCGATCTCGCAGCCATTAAGGAATGTTACGGTGCGTTTCACATACCGTTTATTAGGCATCGCCAGCACGCGCTGACAGTGAAGCAACCACGCAGGTATCGCTCATGGAGACATAGCGGAAGAAGGAGCGTATCGCAGCGAGCCGGGTGTTCCTGCTACGTGCGCCATTGCCGCGCATGGTCTCGACGTGGATGAGGAAGTCGCCGATCAGTTCGGCACTGAGGTCTTCGATTCCAAGCTTGGTCGGTGGCTTGTGGCATTGCGCACTGGCGAAGCGGATCAGTAAGCGGAACGTATCGCGATAGCCGGCGATCGTGTGCTGGCTCGCTTCCATTTGCGTGCATAGCCGATCGGTGAAGAAGCGTTGGATCAGTGCTGGGAAGGTCGTGGTGGTCATTGCTGCACCTCTTCGCCCTCAGCGCTCATGACTCGGGCCGATGCCAGTTCGAGCAGTTCAGGCACCGCCTCGATGTACCAGTAGGTGTGGGCAGGACTGACGTGACCCAAATAGGTCGTCAGCTTGATCATTTCGCGCTCGGGATCCTTGCCTGTTCGGTACCAGCCGATGATTGTCCGGACCGCGAAGCTGTGGCGCAGATCATGGATGCGCGGGCCGCGACCGTGGCGACCGTATTGCTGCGCATCGCGCAGACCGATCCGCTGGCATACGAGCGCGAAGTTGTAGCGTGCGCCACAGGAACCAAGTCGATAACCGCCGCAGGATACGAAGAACGGAACCGGTGTCAGGCCGAGCAGGCGATCACGTTCTCCGGCATAGTCACGTAGTCGCTGGACGACGCTGCCATCTAGTGGGAGCAGCCGTTCTTTACCGAGTTTGCCACGGCGAATGCAAAGCAGGCCGTCCTCAAGATCGACGTCTCCAGTATCGAGATCGAGTGCCTCACTGATCCGCAGGCCAGTCGTGGCGATAAGGCCTAACAGCGTGGAGTAGGTAAGGCCCCGCATTCCGTAAATCGACGGCAGCGTGGCGGTTTCCTTAATGATCAAAGCGATCTCCGACTCGCTGTAGATATAAGGGCGCACTCGCCGATAGCGGCTCGGAACGAGCCCACGCGGCGGCACTTCATGCGCCGGATCCAGCCCATGCAGCCACTGCGCGAACAAACGTACCATGCCGAACCGGGCGGCCCAGGTCTGTCGCCCTGCCGCGCCGAACGCATCCTGCCAGCGTAGGAAGAGGTCGGTGGTTATGTGGCTTGCCCGTTCAGTGTCGGCGAAGTCGATGAAACGATGCAGTATCCGTTCGGTGGTTTCCAGGTTGTACCCCAGACTCCGCCTGACGCTCAGGTAACGATCTAGCTCGTAGCCCAGGCTCATTGGACACCTCCCGCCACCGGCCAGGGCTGTGCGATCGAGCGGAGCCCATCGATGTCCAGCTTCGCGTAGATCATCGTGGAGCTTCGCGATCGATGGCGCAGCACGTCGCCCACCTCGGCGAGAGAAGCACCTTTTCGCACCATGTTCGTTGCCAGGCTATGCCGCAGCACGTGCGAACCAACATAGGGACTGGGCGGCTTGACACCTGTTGCCGCAAACGCATCCTTGAGGAGGGCGTTGACCACCTGGCCATTCTTGAAGGGGCCATTGGGCGCACGTTTCGTGACGAAAAGAGTCCGCGATGCGGCGATGCGATCATGCCGGATATAGTTTGCAAGCGCTTCGCCAACATCGGGAGGGAGCGGCATACGATCCTGTTGCTGTCCTTTGCCGTGCACCAGAAGCTCGCCTGCTCGCCAGTCTATATCGTCGATCTGGATCGCGATCACTTCGGGTGCGCGCAGACCGAGGCGAGCCATCAGTAGCAACATCGCATAATCGCGCCTTCCATGTTTCGGGCTGACGCGTACTGCAGTCAGGACGGCTTCCACCTGATCTGGAGACAGATGTCGCGGAAGCCTCACCACGCGCTGCTGTGCCACCTTCGGTACACACAGCGCTATGTTTGAGGTAGTGAGGCCGCTCTTAAACAGATACTGAAAGAAGTTACGTAGATGCGTTCCTACCGTCTTGTCGCGGTACGGCGTTTTCCTCGATAGCAGACTCTGCAGGAAAGCGATCACGTCACCGGCGCAGGTCGCACCCAGATCAATGTTGGCGTCGCCGAAGCAGTGGTCTAGGAACCTATCGGCGAAGCGCCAGGCATGGAAGATCGTCCGCTCACTGAGCCCTCGCTGCCGACGAAGGTACTCCTCGTAGCCAGCCTGTAGCTTCGCCCGCTCGATTTGTTGCTCAGTTGGCACAGCCGCAGACGCTACACCGAGGACGATGAGATGCTGGGCAAAGCGCCGCGCGATGTTCTGGTACTTGTTAGGTTCACGCCGATTACGTTCTTCGCTACGGACGAGCTGAGCGGCCAAGTCCAGCGTGAGATGCTCTGGCGCGATGCCTCGCGCCTCCATGACCGAGGCAAGACGGCGGATCACCACGCGATAGGTCTTGATCGTTCCGGGCTTATAGTTTTTGTCCGCGAGACTGCTCTCGAACGAGGGGAAGTACGGATCGAAACAAGTCACTGATCCGCCGGGAAAGATATTTGCTTGAGGCGTCTTCATTAGCATGCTCCATATTGTTGGAGCACTGATGGGGAACCGCTGGCTGACGGTGCGCAAGTTATGCCGAACACTTTTGCCGAGAAGTCCCGGATTACAGGTGTTGTGGTCTGCTATACGGCATAACCTAGGTCACGGCATTATGCGTCAGCTCGTGCAGTGCGGTGGCGTAGTACCCGCCTTCATCGTGAAATTGTGCTTTTGTCGGCAGTTGGATGAGATCCCTGATCGGGTGGTAAAAGGCTTCGTCGGCAGGCCGATGAACGATGCGTGCACCTGAACTTAACAGCAGATTTTCCGCGGCGCCGTTGGGCTGGAAGGGATCACTCTGTTCCGTCTCGATCAGGGTGTCATTGAGCATTTCGAGCCCTTCCGTTTGCTCGATGTTGAACAGAAAATGTGTCCTGAGAATGCCGAAGTGAGCGACCTTGGGCTGTCCGTTTTCATCGAGTATGGGTTGGCCTGACTCGGTCTGTTCCTCGCGCTCCATCGGCTTGTAGAGCACCGCCAGGGTGCTGTGCTCACCCTTACGGATGCGCCCGCCGGCTTTTTTGGCTTGATTGAAGGTCAGCCAACGATCTTGAGTGAACCCCTGCAACCTGGCCTCGGCCCAGAGCAACGGCAAATTGATACCCGAATAGGGACGCTGCGTGATGGCATTGATGGGGTAGGGTTGATGACGGATGTAAGCTGAGCCACTTGAGGACCAGGGTTTGATCCAGGGGGCAACGCCGTGGTCCAAAGCGGTAACGATCTTGTCAGTCACGTCTTGGTAGATATTGCGCATGGCATTTTCCTCGAGAGAAAACGGAGGAACGCCTTTCCCGTCGGGGAGGGTTCCCCGGTGGGTGTTGGGTTGGATTGTTGTAGGACTGCGCGCAGTCTGAGTGTGGATCTGTGGTCAGGTATGACCGTATGCGTTTAGCGTTGATGCTCTTCCGCAAGCGCTATCAATAAGGCCTCAGGCTGGTTCGGTGCCTGAAGCAGGCTGAGGCTCAGTTGCAGCAACGGTTCATGATTCGCGGCACTCGCTGAGGCGGCTTTGGCTACCTCGAACACCACGTAGGATGCGTTTGGATAGGCCAGGTGAGTTTTGAAGGCTGCGCGTAATACGTTACTCAGCCTGTCGACTTGCAGCATTTCAGAATGACTTGAGCCATCGAGCAGTACTGCGCGTTGCCACGCCTCCGGGGTGAACACAACGGGCAAGCGCAGAGTGTTCAGTGCTTCGCTTGTGAATGAGTCGGACGTGGTGTGCCTCCGTTGATAGCGCGAAGAAACCTGTCCCATGGGGAAAGAATTTCTCCATGCTGGGTTGAAGAAAAACAAGAGGGTTTAGGACGAGCAAAGCCTGAAAGGCGCTCGGGAGAGCAGTAGGCGTTCACCACTGTGAAAAGTGACCGTGCGAGCCACCGAACGCTAATCGCACTTGGGGAACCATCACCGAAATGACGTAGCTTTGAAGGCCCTGGCTACCTGGGAAAGTGCTGTCGATAACAGCGATCCGTACCCTCTATGTAGCTGGATGATATGGATGGGTCAACGGCCATAGAGGCGCCGGTGCACGAGCTGCGTCTTCTGTCTTCCAGTGGAGAGTTTTTCGACCGAGCAAGCTGATAAACGGTTAAGCAGCAGCGGTTTTCAGTAGTAGCCTGTAATCTCGATTTCCACAGGACCACGCTCAGAAGAGGGCGCAATCATGTCGGCTCAGCAGCCACTTCAAATCTCCCGCACACACCGGTGGGCATATGCATGCGGTATGTCGGTAAAACGTGTTTATCGCAGGTTGAAAGGATTTGAATCTCGTGTGGCTAAACGTGCGGTGGCGGCAGGTATGCCTGCGGGTGGGCTATTGGTTCGTGGGAGCTTTCTGGTTACGAAGCTGGCACTCATCCTCGGGTTGCTCTTCATCGGTTTCTGGTTGGTAGCTTCTGTCGTAACGATGATTGCTGTGATTGGTCTCCTGTTGTCCAAGGCGGCCATTGATGGGGATCTTAAAGAGGCGGAAACTGGGCCAGACTATCTCGGTGCCGACCTCTACATTGGTGATTTCGACGACAACGGGCACTATATCGGCGACAGCAAGTCATCTAACTGAGCGCTTAGCAGCCCCCATTATTTGATCCGTTCCTTTGCTTGCTGAATCACTTGCGGCTTTGCTGCCGTTGGCCAACATGCCTTGAATCCCGTTTCCTACGGCATATCCTGTCCAGCTCATGGCTCCAAGGAACAGCATCGGCAGTACGATGAACATCGCCCCCATCACATACTCAATCACCTGCGCCGTGACTGTTCCATCCATAAATCCGGATGTCGGCAGCGACAACAGCACCTGATTGGACGCCGACACTTGGTTGTACAGGGTATCAAGCATGCTGGAGTCGACCCAGCGGGCCAACTCCCACCAGAAGGTCAGCATGTGCAGCGTGAACAGCGCGAACGTCACTGTCATAACGGTCTTCAGTTGGTAGGTGCTGACCAGCAGGATCAGCGGCAAGCTGATGATGACGCCCATAATCAGGAAAGCCTGCACCATCGGCAGGGCGGCGCGTAGTGCGTTCATCGCCGGGAAGTTGCTAAAGGAGCCGAGGGCTAGCCCAGTGTTGGTCGCCAGGTTATTGAGCCCCTGATTGATCGAGCCGCCACGAGCACTGGAGCCATAGTCCTGGTACACCTGGCCGGGCGACATGGACATCGACTGCTGGCGCGGACTGACCAGTTCGCGCAGGGTGGCATCCTCGATCTCGTTGCTCGAACGGCCAGTCAACCAGCCTTTAAGCTGAGTCAGCAGCGAAGGATCGACCTGCTGGGTCAAGCGCTCGCGCAACCCGACACCGCTATCGCTCCACCACTGCTTGCAGGTGGGGTAGCCCGCACCATTCTCCAGCCGTGGCAAGGAAACATCGCGGCTTTCGTCATACGGCCAGCTAACTCGCGGTGTGCGGGAACGATCGGTATCGTAGTAGCCGGGTGTGTCGAGAAAATAGCTTGAGCCGATCCACGAGGCGTCGTGACTTTGTGCCTTGTTCAACTGCGGACGGTTGGTGAACAGCCGAGAGCGGGAATAGCCATAGCAGTCGCGGGTGAAGTCGGCGACTTCCTGCAGCAGTACCTGACTGTCGATGCGCGAACTGTCAATCTCCATGCGCATTTGCCGGATATCCGGTGCGCACGGGATGGAGGCGGTGGCCGCCGCGGTCACTCCTTTGCTCAACGCATGCACCAGAAACCACCAGATCGGTACGTTGGCGGAGCGTTCGCCGATGGTATTGAAGGTCGTCCCCCAGGTGGTTTCTGCTGGCTTAGCCACACTGACACCGCAGCGCTGGCTCGCCGCATCATCAAACGCCATCGATGTGAGGCTCAACGGAAAGACCGGCGCGCAGCCGAACAATACGACAATGTAGGCCAGCCACAACCGGTTCTCGATCCGCGGGACCGAGAGCAGGCCCTTGTTGCCTTCATCCGCGCCTTGCTGACGGGCCGACAACCACTCTTGCAAAATGATTGCGCCAAAGGGCGCGGCGAACAATCCGGTGTCGGACAGGACGTTCCAAATACCATTGTTGATGATCCACGCCAGCAAGGAGAGGTAAAACTCCAGGTAGCTGTTGGTGCTCATGAGCATGGTGGTGACCTCACAATCGGGTGAACTCGACGACGGTCAAGAGCACGAGCCCTAATGCCCCAATGCGCTTCATGCGCAGTCGGTCCAGTGGTCGATGTCGGTAGCTCCGAAGCAGATCCCACCAGAGCGCAGAGAGGGCGCCGTAGAGCAGGGCACGCCACCACCGCAGATAAGGCCGTGCGGATTCGAATGCCTGCTGCCAGACCTCGAAACTACCCAGCGCAGTGCGGCCGATCCAGGCGACCAGTGCGGCGGTCAGAATCATCACCGCGGCAATCCCCAGACCTGAAAGTAAAGTGAATAGCGGTGCGCGTTTCATGGCTCACTTGCGCCTGGCGTCAGCATCATGGAGTCGACCGGGCTCGGGGTCGCCTTGCTCGACGGTACGCGAAGCACCGGCCCCACCGGCATGCCGATCGAGCACCAGGCTGGCGGTGTTGGTGGCCAGCATCTGCCGAACCTGCAGCTCGGTTTGTAGCAGGCGTATTTCGCGCTCTAGAGCGTCGATGTTTTTCGTCAAGGCCGTCTGTGCCGGTTCGGCTGAAGCGATGTTCGGTTCGTGACTGCCCGCCAGCAGCGTGCGTAGTAGCAGCAGTGCTTTGTCGAGCACACTGGATAAGGCCGTCTCACTGGCCAGGCGCTGCGCCAACACATCCTGATCAGGATCGTCGCGCAGGGCTTCAACCACACCCCGGGTCACCGGCAGCATTGAGCTGGAGGCTTTAGCCAGATTGTCAGGGGTAGGCGGCAGAGAGCCAGACAGCAACCCTTGCAGGGCCTTGAGGCGTTCGCTGTAGGCTTCCTGAATCAGCGGCGTCAATCCACTGCCAGCGGTCGCACGCAGGCTTTCGCAGGTGTCGCAGGTCGATACTTCGCTCTCGCCCAACACGCGAACGGCCCATTCGGATTCCTCTTGGGGTGAATTCCATGTTTGGCAAATAGCCCCACCCAGGCAGTCGCCGCTACTAATTGAGGTGCTGTCATCCACCGACCGGTTATGCAGCAGATTATAGCCCGCGCGCACCACGTCGGCGGTCACTCGAATGGGTGTCTGCCCATTACCTCCTGCCTTCGAACCGCCAATCCAGGACACCCCATTATCGCCATTACGAGCCTCAGTGTTTTTCACCGCGGCCACTGCATCACCACCGGTTTGTTCCAGATTACCCTGCATCTCCTGATTCTTGGCCAGCGCGCCCCAGCCCGCTTGACCGACCTTGTCTGCCATCTTTTCGGCCATGGCCTGGCAGGTCAGCTTTGAACGGTCGAAGTCGATACGCCCCTGCAACACCCCATTACTGAGCAGCTCATAGAGGCCGGGATTGGCGCGCTGGATGATCAACGCTGGCAGCGACATCACTGCTTGGGTTGCGTTTTGTACAACGCTGCCCATGATCTGCTGGAAACCTTCGGTGACGCCGTTCAACTGGTTCTGCAGGGTATTGGTGAGGCTCATGTTTCCGCACATCATATTGGCTCGCCAGGACCCTCCGACCCCGAGACCGCTGGGTCGGTAAAGCGAGCTCGGTGAGCCCACTGCCGAACCGCCACCGATGGTGTACATCACCCGGTCGTCGAGCACTTCGCCCTGCGTGCCCAGCCGGTAATTATCCTCGGCGGCGAGGACATGGGACGCAATGACCAGCAGTCCACAGAGCAACAGACTCATCACGCCAAACCGTAGTTGCGTGAAAAACCAACTCATGACGCACCGCCTTCGAAGTCGATGCTGAACAGGAAGGTCTGCCCCTCACGCTTGCAGCAGCTATAGGGACGCCACAACGACCAGGCGTAGCCGCCGTCCGCGCTCTGGACCGGATCGCTAGGGAAGATGGCGCATGTTGGCTGAACGAAGGGGGAGAGTAATTGCCATTTGTGGGTCGAAGCGTCGTTTTCAACGATCGGGCCAGGCGGCCAATAACCATCGCGCGGTGCGGGTGTGAGCGGTAAATACACGTGTGGTTGCCAGTTGCGGGTAATGAAGTCGCCCGCTCGCTGCGCCATCACCGCAGCGGCTTTGAAGTCGTCAGGTTGTACCAGAAATCCTTGCCGGGGATAGACGTTGCCCCACATGTTTCCCGCAAGCTGACGCCCGATTTCACGGATCCCCGGCACGAGCGATTCCGGGTAAAGGCTTTCCGGAATGCCATGGCGCCAGGCCAGTGAGTCCAAAGTACTCAGGTAGTAGGGCATGAACGCCGTGGCGCCGCTGGCGCAGGCGTAGCCGGATTGCGAGGCCAGTTGCGTGGCAGCCCATCCACCCGGATGACCGATGCCGTCAACGTTTTTGAAACGTGGCAGGTTATCGCGCTGTGTGTTCGGCGTGATCAGGTTTCCACCCCCTTCCGCACCGCTGATGGGAGCGGAGAGGGTAGCCATCTCGGTCCAGGGGTTATTGCCGGTGGTGGCATAGCTCGAGACCACCAGTTCAGGAATGAAATGTCGAACCTTGGTTGGGGTTTTAACCGTGCAGCCGAGGGGCGTGCAGAGCAGCCAGAAACAAATGCCGACGACCCTGTATTCGAGGCAGTCTGGAGAAAGCACGGAGGCGGTAATGCTGGCGGTATCCAGTGCCTCGCTTGGGCCGCATGCCAGCAGGGCGCTCAGCGCTAACGGCCGTAGCTTCGTGGGTGGGGAGATTGACGAGCGGGCAACAGGCATGATCCAGGCTCTATGTGTATGGCCTGGGCAGGTTCGATTAGAGACTGAAGACTGTCAGCGGAAATTATGAAGGCGAATCTATCGGGATTGTGAGAAGTGAGACTATTATTTGACGGGAAGGGAGCTACGCGAGTTATCGGGCTCCACAAGTAACTGATCTGCGGTAATTTCGAAAATGTTGGCGAGTTTGCACAGGACCAGTAGCGACGGATTGCCCGTGCATCGTTCGATTTGACTGACGTAGGTACGATCCACCTCGGCCATGAGCGCCAATTGCTCTTGGGTGAGGTTCTTTAGGCGTCGCATTGAGCGGATATTTTCCGCCAGTTGCAGACGAAGCTGTTCGTAGTCTTGAGTCATGCGCGCAAACTGCGCCTTGAGGGACTCTCAATCCACGGGATATAGTCTACATTGGCTCTGATTTGGGTTTTTTAGAGCTTAGGCGCCAGTATCAGCTGCATTTCTATGATGCGCAGACCAGACGCAACGTCAAAAATAAACAGAATCTAAGGTGTGTATGGACGAAAACTACGTTTCAATTCCAGCAGCGGATGGTTGTCCAAGCCTTCTAATACCGTGGGGTAGCGAGTTTGCTTCCGTAATCGAACATGGCGTGCAATGCGCCCAGACATGGCTCGATACACCTAGTGAGATACCGCTGTGGTGGGAGCTGGCGCAGGCACGTAAAACCTGTCCTGTAGGAGACAGCCAAGATGCGTTCGAAGCCGGTTTTTTGCTGAGAATTCAACAACGGCTTCGGGGCGCGTCAGCGTAACCGCGCGGCTCCAGTCCTGATGACATGGCTTGCGGCAGGAAAATTTGTTGGAAGGTATGGTTCTCAGCCTCCATTCCTCTAGAATGGATATCTGACAGACGTAGCATTGGTCTGCGACAAACAGATTAGCTAGGATTCTGATAAGTGCAGATTCTGCACGCTCTGAGAACGTGGAGCGCGATATGAAAGCCGACCAAGTGTTGAGTGATGATCTGGTGAGTCGACTGGAGGGTAAAATCCCATCCATGGCTGAAGGTGCGATCAATACGGCCTATATCAATGCCCTGGCGGCCGGACGTAGCGTGATGGAAGTCATGGACGGTATGCTCGTTGAGACGACTGCTGATGGTAAGCACAAGGTTATTCGAGTAGCCAAACCAAAGCATAAAGTGACTTTGGGCGGCATTATCAAGGTGCATCGCTGCTCATGACCGTCCCTCGGCTGAGGGTGTTTGCCGGTCCTAATGGTTCCGGTAAAAGCACAATGAAAAGTGCCGTCCCTTCCCACTTGATCGGTATCTACATCAATCCGGATGAAATCGAAAAGACCGCCAAAGAGGGGGGACGCCTGGAATTCAGCGATTTTCAGCTGGAAGCCGAAGGCGATGAGGTTCTCGGTTTTATCAAGGCGCACCGACTGATTCGGTCGACCCAGCTCGGTGAAGAGGCCGCCAAAATAGGCTTTAGCAATAACGGCCTTAATTTCCAGACCGTGGCGATGAACTCCTATTTTGCATCCGTGCTCTCTGATTTCATCCGGCACAAGCTCCTCGAAGCCCAGCTGTCTTTCACCTTCGAAACGGTGATGTCTAGCGAGGATAAAATCGCTTTTATGCTCAAGGCAAGAGCGTCGGGTTACCGAACCTATCTTTATTTTGTGGCCACTGAAGACCCTGATATCAATATCAACCGGGTCAAGAACCGTGTTGCAGCGGGCGGACATCCAGTTCCCACGGAAAAAATTGTGCAGCGCTACGGTCGTTGCCTGAACCTATTGCCAGCAGCCATCGCAGCCTCCAACCGGGCTTATATCTTTGATAACTCCGGTGCTGATCTGATGCTGCTCGCTGAAGTAACGGACGGAACTGACCTAGAGTTCAGGGCTGATGAGGTCCCTGACTGGTTTATGCAGGCCTACGTGGAGAAGGTGTTCAAGGATTTGCTACCGGGTTGATCGAAACCTAGGATCAGCTCTGTTTCACTTAATTCCTCGCATCCTATCGATCCGTTCAGCTACCTGATAAGCCGCCTCCAGTTCCGAGCAGCCGGTGCTCTGCATTAGTGTCCAGCGCTCGGCTTTTTCCTCAGGCTCCGTCAAGGCTAGGGCTAAGTAAAGACTGGGCGGCACTGCTCGAAACAATGTTTCAAGTTTCTTGGACAACACCACTCCTTCCGTGTATTTGCCTGGCTCCTTACTGGCGGAGAGCAATAATGCTTTCTGTGCCGGCGTGAGCTTTTTGAATCGTGCTATCTCCTCAATCTCCGCCGGCGGCATATTCAAACAAATCCACCATTCGATCATGTTGAGCATGGTCTGCGCGGCAGTGGGGAAGTCGGCAAGATTTTGCGTCGCCAGCCAGAACCAGGCGCCGAGCTTGCGCCACATCTTCGTCCCCTTGACCACGAAGGGTGCCAGCAGCGGGTTTCTGGTGATGATATGGCCCTCGTCGGTGACCATGATAATCGGTCGGCCCAGGTACTGATCGCGTTCGGCGAGGTTGTTCACGGTGTTCATCAAGCTGATGTAGCTGATGGACATCTGTGCCTCGTAGCCTTCGCGAGCGTAAGTGGCAAGATCGACAATGGTCACATCGCTCTCGGGCCAAGGAGTGCCCTCGCGATCGAACAGTTCACCCTCGAAACCCTGGCAGAACAGATCGATGGACTCACCCATTTCCTGGGCACGCTCACGACGCTTCTCCGGCAAATGCGGGTCAGCGGCGACGTGCAGCAACGCGTCGCGCACGTCTCGGGTCAGTACCTGCCGACCCACCGCGACACACTTCTGTGCAGCATACAGAATGCACTCGCGGATCAAGCTACGATCGGCTCGACTCAGGCGCGCCTCTTCCTTGGCCTCGCCGCCGGTGATCATCAGCCGGGCGGTGATTTCCAGTTCGCCGAGAACGTCGCGCTGGTCTTCGCGACTGGTTACCACCTCATCGTCCAGCTCATCGATCGACAGACTCGCCACCTGATCCGGCTGCTCGACCAGGCGCCAAGCATCGGCGAACGGGGCAAGACTGACCGAGGCGCCAGGTTTCAATTGGACCTTGTTGACCGACAGGCCCTGTGTCGCGAAGTAGTCTCCCTGCAAGCCGAATGAGTTGCCGGCCTCGACGATAAACAGGCGAGGGCGGTATACCGCCATGACCTGCATCAGTAGGGTGACCAGGGTGGCCGACTTACCGGCGCCGGTGGGGCCGAACAACAGCAGATGGCCGTTCATGGCCCGGTCTAGACGTGACAACGGATCAAAACTCAACGGCGAGCCACCCCGATTGAACAGGGTGATGCCCGGGTTGCCGGTGCCGGTGCCGCGGCCCCACACCGGAACCAAATTCGCCAGGTGCTGGGCAAACATCAGGCGGGTGTACCAGTTTCGCGTGTCTCGGGCCGGGTTGTAAGTCATCGGCAACCAACGCAGGTAGCTGTTGCAGGCGGCGACTTCATCGCCTTCGCGGACCGGTTGCAGCCCCGCCCCCAGCAGCGCGTTGGCCAGGCTGACCAAGCGCTGGTGCAATTGCTGTTCATCGTGACCGCGTATGTAGAACGCCAATGTTCCTCGGTAAAGCTTGTGCTGGCGGCCTATGATCGCGCGAGCCTCTTCGACATCCTGACGAGTCTGGGTGGAGGCCAGGTTTTCTCCGATGGCTTTGCGCGCCAGGCGGTTCAATTGATCCTCAAGTACATCCTGCGGTTTGACCACCAACGTTAGACTCATCACTGTACCTTCGGGTAACTGGTCGAGCAGTGCATTCAGCGCGTCACCTTTGCGGGTTTCTCCGGTGAGTTGACCAATCAAGGGCGCTCGGCGCAGCTTGTCTACCACCATGACCCGGTGGGGTTGATCGTCAAAAAACCACAGTCCGTGCTGCACATCCGAACGCGGCTCATTGAAGAACAGCCGCTCGGCGAAGTCATGATCGAAGGGCAGATCCAGCGACCCATCGTCACCCGACTCCGGATAGGCTACGCGGCGGTAGAACTCCTCAGGTGCTTCATCAGTCAGCCTGGGCGCCGGATTGAACCAGGGCAACAACCAGGCATACAAACCGCGGCCATCGACTCGCGTTGATTGCACCCCGCACGCCTGCAGCGAAGCCGCGATACGTTCGCAAGCCTGTTGCAGGCATTGCACCGGGGTGAGCCCCGTCTCTCCAGAGTCAGACTCAAGCCAGCGATAGACCACCAGGCGCACCCGTCGGTTATTGCCACGCCAGGGAAGGCGCGTCACCACCTTATCCTCGAACAGCCCCCCGGGCTTGGCGATGGCCTTCAGATGACGACGGCTGAGCTCTAAATACGCCTCGGTGAAGACCGTGCCTCGCGCGCTGTCCTGAATATAATCGTTGAGCTGGGTCAGGTAGGGGGTGAAGTCGTTGTCATCCTGGCAGAAAAACTGCGCCACCCAAGGCGCTTGATCCAGCTCGTCAAAGCTATCCTGCAGGGCATCCTCAAGAGCATCTCGGGCCGCCATCAACCAATCCGGTTCGCGCCCTTCAGTGCCGATAGGCAGCAACTCGAACACCGCACCCACCGAGCGATTGTCATCGAGAAGGAAACACTGCTCGGTGTCGAGGTACTCGACCCACGGCAGGTGATCGGTGAAGCTGGGGTTGTGTGCATAGAGTGCGGCGTCATCGGCCAACGTGGCGCGAGGACGTAATGGGTTGCGCCAGGCTTTCCACGCGCCAGTGCGGTTACACGAATCGCCGCTGCGCATTACAAGTCTTCCTGACGTTCACCCGGCAATGCGTACTGCACACGTTGGTAGAACGGAAAGACGGTCGAGTAACCCGGGACCGGTGCCTGCTCGGTACCACTCAGATGCGGATACACGTACAGCACCAGATCGGGATTGGGCAGGCGAGGGAACAAATTGTGGATCTCGTTCGCTGCGGTGCGCGTATACGGTTTCTGGAGAGATGCGGAGAAATCCGCCTGAGCCAGCGGGCGGCGTAGCTGCTGCCGAGCATCCAGCAGTTGCTGCTGAGTGCCTTGCGAACCGGCGCCGTTCCAGATGTCCAGCATGGTTTGCTCGCCATGGGGCAGAAGCGTTTCTTTGTCGGTGGAACACCCTGCCATGCCCCAGCAGAACACGCTAATCCAGATTAGGTAGGGAGGCATGATCTTTTTCATGGCGAACACTCCGGCCCTTGGGCTCGTAGTCGATGGTGATTTCATGGTCGAGGTGCAGCGCGACTTGGACGGCCGGTGGCACGTATACGGCAGCAAAGGCTTCACCATAGAGTTTGTTGATCCACTCACGGATGTCGCTGACCCCGCCACTGAGAATTGAATTCAGTGCGCTATTGCCACTGCTGCTGGTGACTCCGAAGGCAGTGCCGCCCGAACTGATCACGCTGCTGTTGTTTTGCTCATTGCCGAGCAAGGCAGCGACACCCGCGCCCGCCGCAGTGATCAAGCTCTGGCTGCCGAGATACTGCTGGGCGTTCGAGCGGCGCTCGCCGGCAATGCAAGGAATGCCATATGGATCGGACAGGTAACCGAGTCCACCGCGTATTTTGTCGGTGTTTGAGCTCTGGGTGGTGGAGGCATTGCGGCTGGCTACCGACTTCGGCTGAGGCACCGTGCGGATGGTGCCGTCGGTAAACACAAAGGTGATCGACTCGACTTGTCCGCGGACACAAGACAGGGTCCAGTCGCCGGACGCCGTGCCGCTCATTACGGCGCCCGCGACGTCCGGCAGGTCGATGCCGTTGGCGGTCAGGTTCTCGGGGCCGACCAACACCTTGAAGGGGTAGGGATCATTCACTGTGCCGTCCACCGGGACTCGGCCGATCAGCGCGGTCATGGCGACCGAGCCCATCAGCGTGGCGTTTTCAGGAATGGTGTAGACCGGCTTCGCTCCTTCAGTACGGTCAACGGATCGCGTCAGGTCACGCTCCCCCTTGGTGACTGCACGTAGCTGTTTCTGGCTACGATCAATGGCATTATCTTTCAAACCTTCCAGTGAGTTGAAGGCGGTAGGCAGACTCAGCGCAGAGGAGGTCTTGGGTTTGCCTCGGGTGTCATTCGACCGAGCATCCGAGGGTTCAATCCACTGCAGCGCATCATTGGCAGAATGCTGCCCTTCGAACTGAGCACCGTCGCCGGGCTCAAGCCCCAATCCGATTGGCATGTCCTTACCTTTGCCGGTCAGCCCCGACAACTGGTCCTGCAATTGCGTCAGCAGACCACGGGCCTGGCGGCTGTCTTGTTCTGCTTTGAGCCGGGCCTCGTTGGCTTGTCGACGGCCTTCGTCGACTTGCTGGGTCACACTGCCAAGCGCGGTCTGGATGCGCGAATCGACACTGTTCTCCCGTTCGCGCAGGCGGTTGTTTTCCGTCTGCAGCGAATCGTTGTGTTTCTTCAAACCGAGCATGTCGCTGCGCATGGCCTTCACCTGCCCGATCAGGGTGGCGACGGTGTCGCGTGGGGTATCGCCAGCAATGCCGAGCGACTTGGCTTGCTCGGCGGATAACTGAATATTGCCCTGATCAACTGGGTTCTCTGGAGAGGGCGTGCTGCCACCCACGACCCAGGTTTTCAGGATGATCAACACCACGGCCAGCAGTGCAGCCGGTACCAGCCATTTGAGCAATGCGTTAGCCTTCATCGTCAGCACCTCGCGCAACGGGCGGGAGCAGCACGGCTTGTTCGAGGCCAGCACCGCGAGTGACGAGGTAGGCGATCGTGGTGTCTTCAGCGCTGCCGACAGGCCCGAGGAAAGCATGCTGGAAGGCCGCGGCGAACAGCTTGGCCTGAAGCCGACGCGGATCGAGTTGCACCGTCTCTGGACCACGATTGCGCAACTTCACCGCCGTCACCCAGTAATCACCGAGTCGCCAGGCGGCGATGGGCGTGCTGGACACGTTTTCGGTGGGCAGCAGGGTCGGCAGTTCGCTGCGCAGCTTGAGCGGGACGCGGTGTATGCCGGGTAGGGACTCCACGGTGCGTAGCGGCGCGTATAGGCTTTGCGCGGCGTAGCGCGTCAAAGCGACCGGGATCGGTGTACGTTCTGGAACAGGGACGGTGCTGGGCTCAGCCTCGGTAGCTTGCACCCGAGCATTCTTGAGAATACGCACGGGCTCCAGCGGTAGATCACCAGGCGTGGCCGCGATATCCAGCAGGATGATCTCGCCCGTTGCGACCGATTGCAGTTGCAGTCGGGTCGGTGCAATGGCTTCCGACGCTCGCAGGTACAGCGTGCCACCGGTTGATTGCACGCGCAGCTTGCCTGTCAGCGTTGAGGGCACACCGACGCGAACAGCCTCATCGATAAACACCACCCGCTCCTGATTGATCACCAGAGGGACCGCGAGGGGGAGGCGTTCCCAACGTATCAACTCGACGGCCTGCGCTGCAGCACCCCATAACATCAGTACGACAGTGAATCCCAGGATAGACATCCGCTTCATGGCTCACCTCCAGGCAGCGAGATCTTTTGCGGCGTGCCCTGATAACAATCCAGTGCCAGTCCCCACTTGTTGCGTTCGGGGTCCAGATCAAAACGCACCACGCGTAATGGATACCGCACCACCACCCGTTTTACCGGTTCGGCGGCGTAATACTCATCGGCGTTGAGGTCGAGCTTGACCAGCCAGCTGTCATGGTCGAGTTGCTTGACCCTGAGTTCCGGGTCTTCGCTGTAGCCTCGGCCCAGAATTTCGTAGACGCCACGCACCCGCTGGCGCAGCTCGCCGGCGGCTTTGCGGTACTCGTAGTCGCCATCGAGGAAGGCCTTGCAGGAGGGTGTCAGGTAGGACTGCAAGCCATAGATAGCGCGGCGATAGTCCTGTTCGCCATCTGAGGGCCAGCGGTTGAGTTGGCCAAAGATGTACAGGGCAAAGGCATAGACATTCTCCGAGGGGATATCCCACCACTTGCGAGTGCTGCCCGAGCGCAGATCCGGGGGGACATGCACGGTCAGATCGGTCGGTGCCGAGCGCCAGCCATACCAGAGTCCGGCACAGAGCAGGGCGAGGATCACTACCGCCAGGCGCAGGCTGAAGATGTGAGCCTGTTGGGCATCGACCTTGTTCCGAAAGCGACTCATGGTTGCCACCGGGACAGGGCAGGGCGCAGTCGACGCGAACGGCGAACCGTCCAGGCGCCAGAGTGGAGAATCAAACTTCCGCGCCCCAGGCGCCAACGACTAGCGAATATCCATTCGAGCTTGCGGTACAACCAGGTCTCGGGGCGAGCCCGTTTGGTCCGACGCAGTAGTGTGCCACCGGCAAATAACACCACGGCCATGCTTGCGATCATACTGGTCGGCGCAACGGCAATAGACGAGGTGACGATCCCTAGAGGAACGCCCAGCAGCAGGCCAATGACGGCACCGGTGCCGAGCGCTACCCACATCTCATCATTGGTTAAACCGCGCAATACGGCGGGATCACGATTGAGTCGCTCTGGCAGAAAGACCAAGGTGCCGTCGGCAAGGCGTTCGATAGCGTCGTTCATGCCAACCTCACAGAATCGCGGCAGCCTTGGTCAGGAACCAGATGATGATCACTACCAGGAGGGCGCCGATACCAACCACTGCGCCCAAGTCTTTCCAGGTCTTGCGCTGGTTCTGGACGTCGGCATACACGGTCAGGGAATGCCACGCCACACCCAAGAACGCGAGCAGGGCGATCAGCAAGCCGAGCAGGATACCGCCGTCGTAGGCGTAGTTTTTGATCGTCTCGATCAATCCGGAACCTTCACCCCGTGAAGGTGCTTCCATGGTCGGGAGTTCGGCAAAAGCCAGGCTTGGACCGAGTACCAACAGCAGACCGATCAGGCGCTGACTGGCGCGATCACGCAGGTTGTTTTTCAGGAGGGCGAGGCACTTGAGCATGACGGTGGTCTCCGGTATTAAGACAGGGTGAAGAACATCAAAAGCAGCAAGGTGAGCAGCACGCGTGCGGCGCTGCCACCAAACGCGCCGAAGCGCACACTGCCTGTTGCCCATCCCCGGTAAGCCGTCCACATCACCCAGGCACACCACAGCAAAGCCAGGACGAGAACCAGGGATAGCCAGAGCGTCGAACTGCTCTGTGCCGAGAAGCCGGAGGCGTTTTGGAAGGCAGCGATCTGAGCATCAGTCATGCTCATGGCGAGGATTCCCTCGGCTGAGCGTCGAAGCGGTAATCGCCGACCAATTCAGCGGGATCGCGGGGTTGAGCGCGGGAAGGGGAGAAATAGCCCTGCACACCAAGACGGATGCGCTGTATGTCTCGAATCAATCGGGGGTAGTCGAAGCGAAAGCGTTCGTCGTGTTTAGTCGCGCTGGTTGCCTCAGCTTGCATTGCAATGCGTTCGATAATGTCGAGCTGCCGCTGGACTAGGCTGAGCTGATCCTGCTCATGAGCAGATGCGGCATAGCTGCTGCCATCGACGATAGCCAGAGAGAGCAGTAAGCAGCGAGAGACGGTGGTTGGCATGATCCTGACCCGTACGGGTATGGGAGCAGAATCAAGTTAGCGGTCGAATTTTTCCGTAAGAAACCTGAGGTCTGATGAATCGCTTTTTCTGGGGAAGAACTGAGGATGTTGGCGTTACGGCTAAATGCCGCCTGGCGGGGGCTGTTGAGGCTATAGGGCCACCCCACTCTCAATAAGCTTCGTTGATGACGATATCGTCACAACCCGTTTTCCAACCTCCATGGCAGACAGCATTCTTGCGTACACCCGTGAATGGATAACGAATCGAGTCAACGCTGTGTCTGGCTGAAAACCATCCGCATACTGCACAAACGTGCCAAAGGTTGCTCGCCTTGAGCCGCTACTTCGCCATAATGACTGACCGTAATCCTCTGCTCTCACGAGATCAGCATGCATCCGTCCGAATCCTTCATTGAGACATTTTCCGAGAACGACCGCTATCGACTGCTGGTAGACGCCGTCGTCGACTACGCGATCTATATGCTCGATATCAACGGGATAATCCGCAGCTGGAATTCGGGTGCCAGGCGGATCAAGCAGTACGAGCAAAGTGAAGTGTTGGGGGAGCATTTCTCACTTTTTTACACGCCAGATGATCTTGCGGCAGGATTGCCCGCCAGGGCGCTGGAAATCGCTGCTCGTGTGGGCCGATTCGAAGGTGAGGGTTGGCGCCTGCGCAAGGATGGAACGCAGCTTTGGGCGTCGGTCGTGATCGATCCGATACGCTCATCTGATGGCACGCTCATCGGCTTTGCAAAGGTCACTCGGGATTTGACCGAGCGTAAAGCGGCCCAGGAAGCACTGCGCCACAGTGAGCAGCAGTTTAGCCTGCTCGTGCAGGGCGTCACCGATTACGCCCTGTATATGCTGGATCGCACCGGCATTATCACCACCTGGAACGCAGGCGCACAACGCATCAAAGGGTACGAACCTGCAGAGGTCATAGGCAAACATTTCTCTATCTTCTTTCAACCTGAAGATGCACAGAACGGCATCCCGCAACGCGCCCTTGATACGGTAGTCGCCGAAGGCCGCTATGAGGGGCAGGGATGGCGCTTGCGCAAGGAC
>DASVUK010000137.1:0-4381 GCA_036387095.1 Pseudomonas sp. | reverse complement strand
AGTTTCACAAAGGGTTACAGACGGCGCCTGCCACATCTGTAGGTTCTGTAGTAAGTTAGGCCGGTGAATATCATGCGAGGCACGCTCCTGCGTGGAGCTTGCTTCAGAGGGTAGCTAATTGAACGATATGGCAAAGAATTTAATCCTGTGGTTGATCATCGCGGCGGTCCTTGTGACGGTGATGAACAACTTCTCCAGCCCTAACGAGCCGCAGACCCTCAATTACTCCGAGTTCATCCAGCAGGTTAAGGATGGCAAGGTCGAGAAGGTTGCTGTTGATGGCTATGTCATCACAGGTAAGCGCAGCGACGGCGATACCTTCAAGACCATCCGTCCTGCGATACAGGACAACGGTCTGATCGGTGATCTGGTCGACAATAACGTTGTGATCGAAGGCAAGCAGCCTGAGCAGCAGAGCATCTGGACTCAGCTTCTGGTCGCTAGTTTTCCGATCCTGGTGATCATTGCCGTTTTCATGTTCTTCATGCGCCAGATGCAAGGTGGTGCTGGAGGCAAGGGCGGTCCGATGAGTTTCGGCAAGAGCAAGGCGCGTCTGCTGTCCGAAGATCAGGTCAAAACTACTTTGGCTGATGTCGCGGGTTGCGATGAAGCCAAGGAGGAGGTCGGCGAGCTGGTCGAGTTCCTGCGTGATCCGGGGAAATTCCAGCGGCTTGGCGGCCGCATCCCGCGCGGTGTACTGATGGTTGGCCCGCCTGGTACGGGTAAAACTCTGCTTGCCAAAGCGATTGCTGGCGAAGCAAAGGTTCCGTTCTTCACTATTTCCGGTTCTGACTTCGTGGAAATGTTTGTGGGTGTCGGTGCTAGCCGCGTCCGTGACATGTTCGAGCAAGCCAAAAAGCACGCTCCCTGCATCATTTTCATCGACGAAATCGATGCTGTAGGCCGCCATCGCGGCGCTGGCATGGGTGGTGGTCACGACGAGCGCGAGCAGACTCTCAACCAATTGTTGGTCGAGATGGATGGTTTCGAAATGAACGATGGCATCATCGTCATTGCCGCCACCAACCGTCCTGATGTACTGGATCCAGCATTGCTGCGTCCCGGTCGCTTCGACCGTCAGGTCGTGGTTGGGCTGCCGGACATCCGTGGTCGTGAGCAGATCCTTAAAGTTCATATGCGCAAAGTGCCAATGGGTGAAGACGTCAATCCGGGTGTGATCGCTCGTGGTACGCCTGGCTTCTCCGGCGCTGACCTTGCAAACCTGGTTAACGAGGCTTCGTTGTTTGCTGCCCGCACTGGGAAGCGCATCGTCGAAATGAAAGAGTTCGAGCTGGCCAAAGACAAGATCATGATGGGTGCCGAGCGCAAATCCATGGTCATGTCCGAGAAAGAGAAGCAAAACACTGCTTATCACGAAGCCGGTCATGCGATTGTCGGTCGCGTCGTGCCTGAGCACGATCCGGTCTACAAGGTGTCAATCATTCCTCGTGGTCGCGCGCTGGGTGTAACCATGTTCCTCCCTGAGGAAGACCGTTATAGCCTTTCCAAGCGTGCGTTGATCAGTCAGATCTGTTCTTTGTACGGCGGTCGTATTGCTGAGGAAATGACGCTGGGCTTTGACGGCGTCACTACCGGGGCGTCCAACGACATCATGCGAGCAAGTCAGATTGCCCGGAACATGGTCACCAAATGGGGTCTTTCGGAAAAACTCGGTCCGCTGCTGTACGGCGAAGACGAGAATGAAGGCTACCTGGGTCGCGGTGGTGGTGGTCCAAGTGGTGGTTTGTCGGCTGAGACGGCTCGTTTGATCGACTCCGAAGTGCGCAGCATCATTGATCAGTGCTATGGCACCGCCAAGCAGATCCTGACGGATAATCGCGACAAGCTTGATGCAATGGCTGATGCCTTGATGAAGTATGAAACCATTGATGCCGAGCAGATTGACGACATCATGGCCGGCCGGGTTCCTCGTGAGCCTCGCGATTGGGAAGGTGGTTCGGGTACTTCAGGTACGCCGATCGCCCCTCAGGACCCGCGTCCGGAAACGCCCATCGGCGGTCCCGCTGCTGAACACTAAGGTCTGACATGACTTCTGTGCTGTACCCAACCCGGTTGCCTTGCGGCAACCGGGTTCTTGATTTTTCCCATACGCATGTTATGGGGATCTTGAACTCGACTCCCGACTCTTTCTCGGATGGTGGTCGTTACAATCGCTTGGACGCCGCTTTACGTCACGCCGAGGCAATGGTTGCCGCCGGTGCGACGCTGATCGACGTGGGTGGCGAGTCCACAAGGCCTGGCGCCCGCGCCGTGTCCCCTCTTGAGGAGCTTGAGCGGGTCGCTCCGGTAGTCGAGGCATTGAACCGCGAGTTGGATGTCATTATTTCCGTAGACACGTCCACGCCTGCGGTAATTCGCGAGACGGCGCGTCTGGGGGCTGGTCTTATCAATGATGTGCGTTCGTTGCGTCGCGAGGGGGCACTTGATGCTGCCGCCGCGACCGGCCTTCCCGTATGCCTGATGCATATGCGCGGTGAGCCTGGGAGCATGCAGGACAATCCTCAATATGAGGATCTGTTGAGCGAGGTCATCGCGTTTTTACGGGGGCGAATGGAACAATGCGCCTCTGCTGGCATACCGAGCGAGCGCATCATTCTTGATCCGGGTTTCGGCTTCGCAAAAAATCTGGACCACAATCTGAGTCTCTTCAAGCATATGCACGAGTTGCATGCCTTGGGGCGCCCTTTATTGGTGGGTGTCTCACGCAAGAGCATGATAGGCGCTGCATTGGCTCGGCCTGTGGGCGAGCGTCTTTTTGGAGGGTTGGCCCTCGCAGCGCTGGCCATGATCAAAGGCGCAAAAATTCTACGTGTGCATGACGTCGCCGAAACGGTTGATGTGGTGCGCATGATTGCCGCTGTCGAAGCGGCCGAATAAGAATGATGGGGTAAACATGGCTACCAAAAAATATTTCGGAACCGACGGCATTCGTGGTCGAGTAGGGCAGTTTCCAATCACCCCCGATTTTATGCTGAGACTCGGTTGGGCGGCAGGTATGGCTTTTCGTCGGCTGGGTGCTTGCCGAATCCTCGTAGGTAAAGACACGCGAATTTCCGGTTATATGTTTGAATCTGCTTTGGAGGCAGGTCTTTCGGCGGCAGGTGCGGACGTCATGTTGTTAGGGCCAATGCCTACCCCGGCAATCGCCTACCTCACGCGCACCTTCCACGCTGAAGCAGGTATCGTGATCAGCGCCTCGCACAATCCGCATTACGACAACGGCATTAAATTCTTCTCCGGGCAGGGCACCAAGCTCCCTGATGAGATCGAAATGATGATCGAAGAGTTGCTGGATACCCCGATGACTGTTGTCGAGTCTGAAAAGCTCGGCAAAGTGTCGCGTATCAATGACGCGGCGGGGAGGTATATCGAGTTCTGCAAAAGTAGTGTGCCGTCGAGTACCGACTTTGCAGGGCTCAAGCTGGTCATCGACTGTGCACACGGCGCTACCTACAAGGTTGCACCCAACGTGTTTCGTGAGCTTGGTGCCCAGGTGACGGTACTGTCAGCGCAGCCAGATGGCCTCAATATCAACAAGGATTGCGGTTCCACCCATATGGGCGCGCTTCAGGCTGCCGTGCTGGCTGGGCATGCCGATATGGGCATCGGCTTTGACGGCGACGGCGACCGTGTCCTTATGGTGGATCACACCGGCGCCATTGTTGATGGCGATGACTTGCTGTTCATTATTGCTCGTGATCTTCACGAGCGAGGTCGCCTTCAGGGCGGTGTCGTCGGTACTCTCATGAGCAATCTGGGGTTGGAGCTGGCCTTGGGCGAGTTGAATATTCCATTCGTTCGAGCAAATGTGGGTGATCGGTACGTTATTGCCGAATTGCAGGAGCGCAACTGGCAAGTTGGCGGCGAAAACTCCGGCCACATCGTTTGCTTCCAACACACTACGACAGGCGATGCGATTATCGCCGCGCTGCAAGTGCTCCTGGCGCTACGCCGAAGCAATCAGAGTCTGGCTGAAGCTCGCCAGGCGTTGCGTAAATGTCCGCAGGTGCTGGTCAATGTCCGATTTGCAGGCGGTGTTGACCCTGTTGAGCATCCTGCCATCAAGGAGGCATGTCAGCGTGTGACCGATGCTATGGCTGGGCGCGGTCGCGTGCTCCTTCGTAAGTCCGGGACTGAGCCGTTGGTCCGGGTGATGGTGGAAGGTGATGACGAAGCTCAGGTTCGTGGCTATGCCGATGAGCTTGCAAAACTGGTTGCGGAAGTTTGCGCCTGATTTCGGCTTGCCAGTGTTGAAACTGTTGGGTAACATCTGCGCCCACTTTGACCGACGAGGTACAGCATGCGTCGCCCTATGGTAGCTGGTAACTGGAAGATGCACGGTACCCGCGCCAGCGTCGCT
>DASVUK010000136.1:0-17088 GCA_036387095.1 Pseudomonas sp. | reverse complement strand
TCTGCCTGCGATTCCCAAAGATTGGATCGACAAGTTTAGGTCTGCCCGGAAATTTCGTCGAACTTCTGCGTGACGCTCCGCCTTACCCCTGCATGCATCCAGTGGGATTGGTGGCGCAGCAATTGTGGGACCGGCTTTAGCAGGGAAGGCGCCGGATGTCACGCCGCAGGATAGATGGTGTCTGCGCTGGCCTCTTCCCGGCTGAAGCCGGTCCCACTAGGGAACCGCGTGCATGCAGTGGGATTGGCGGCGCACCAGTTGTGGGACCGGCTTTAGCCGGGAAGGCGTCGGATGTCGCGCCGCAGAATCGATGGTAATTGCGCTGGCCTCTTCCCGGCTGAAGCCGGTCCCACTGACTGACCATGTGCAGTTAGCAGGACCGGCTGACCACGTGCATTTAGTGGAAGTGGCTGAACACGCGCATTTAGTGGGACCGGCTTTAGCCGGGAAGGTGTCGGATGTCACGCCGCAGAATCGATGGTCACTGCGCTGGCCTCTTCCCGGCTGAAGCCGGTCCCACTAGGGAACTCTGCTCACCACCCACACTGAAGCGCGGCTTTGATGGGCGCACCGAAACAGCGCAGAACAGGCTTCAGCGAAACGGTGGCGCAGTTGCACGCGATTGGAATGAACCTTCAGGAATGCGCCATACTCGAAACCCCATATCGTCATCCCCAAAGGAGAAAACCATGGCTCGACCTACAGCAGAAAAAGCCCAGGACATATTGATGTCTGACTTCCAGACGCTGGTTGCCGATACGGAAAAACTGCTGGCGCACACGGCCTCCCTGGCCGGTGAACAGGCTGACGAATTGCGCGAACAGATTCGCGAGAGCCTGCTCCGTGCACGTGAAACCCTCAAGCTGACCGAAGAAACCCTGCGCGCACGCGGCAAGGAAGCGGTCATCGTGACTGAGGATTATGTGCAGAACAATCCTTGGCAGTCGGTAGGGATCGCTGCTGGCGTCGGCTTCCTGCTGGGTCTGCTGGCCACCAGGCGCTAACGGCCATGACGCAGCCGACAGGTCCAACCGGGACCGATCAAACCTCTTCGCCACGGCGGCTGGGTGCGGCTTTTCTGGGGCTGTTGCACAGCCATGTCGAGCTGTTCGGCATTGAGCTTCAGGAGCAGAAAGCGCGCACCGTCAGCCTGCTGCTGTTCGCCGGCCTTGCGCTCGTTTTCGCGTTGCTGCTGCTCATCGGCCTGTCCGCGCTCGTGCTTATCCTCGTCTGGGACACTTATCGTCTTTACGGGATCCTCGCCCTGTGCGGGTTCTATACCCTGGCGGCACTGTTCTGCGCGATGAGGCTGAAGGCCGCTGTCTTCGACGAGTCTTCACCCTTCCATTCGACCCTGGAAGAACTGGCCAACGACCGCGAGCGACTGATGCCATGAGCGAACCTCAATTGCCCCAGACCCACAACCGTCGCGAGTTGCGCAAGGCGCTGATCCGTCTGCGCATGGAGATGCACCGTCAAGAGATCCGTCAGGAATCCTCGCGATTGATGCATCCCCTGCAACGCATGCGCGGCATGGCCTCTGACCTGCCCGGCTCCCTCGGCATCAAGCATGCGCCGCTGTGGGGCATGGGTGCGGTGACGCTGCTGGGTTTTCTCACCGGTAAAGGCACTCGCAGCAAGCGCACTGGTAGCGTTACCCGGCTGATCAAGTTCAGCGCGACGGTGTTGCCGCTGATCAAGATGGCCCTGCAGAACTCCTCCCGCCGTCGCTAAAAGCCTTCTGGCTGCATTCTTGCTAACAAACCTCACCTTGCCCGATGTTCACATCGGGCGGGGCGACGGTGCTTTGCGCATGACCTTCCCCGGCAGCCTGGCGTTCCATTCGACACTCACCGTCATCCCTATCAACCGCCACTAAGGAGGCCATGTGTTCGATGGGCAACCCCTCGCCTGTTTCCAGCCGTTCATCGACACCGCGACGGGACGCATCGCCGGCATTGAAGCCTTGGGCCGCCTGCGCCAGGCAGACGGTAGCCTGCAATCGGTCGGCGCGCTGTTTGCGGACCCACGGCGCCCGGCACTGCAGCTGCGTCGGCTGGATCGGCAGATTCGCGACAACGCCCTGAGCCGGTTTCATGAGGCGCCACCCGACTGGTTCCTCAGTTTGAACATCTCCCCGCGCTGGATCAGTCGTCTGCGCACCGCCGAATCGCCGCCCAGCCTCAAGCAACTGCAGCGCCACGGCATTCCCGCAGAACGCATCGTTTTTGAAATCACCGAATTAGACGGTGACGGCCAGCGCCTTAACGAAGTGGTGGCTCGCTACCGTGACGCGGGCGCGCGCATCGCCATCGATGATTTCGGCGCCGGCTATTCGCAGCTGGATCGAGTGCTGGCGCTGCAACCCGACATCCTCAAGCTCGACATGCGCCTGTTTCAGGCCGCAGCCCGCGGCGGTCCCAGCAGTGACGTGGTGAAGGCCCTGGCGCAGATGGCCGAGAAAACCGGTTGCTGGATCATCGCCGAAGGCGTCGAGACCGAAGCCGAGCTGGACTTCGCCCTGGAATGCGGCTCTCGTTACGTCCAGGGATACCTGTTCGCCCAGGCGCAGCTGGCGTTCTTTGAAGCCGACGCGTTTGTCGAGCGCTTTGCCGCCCTGCGCGATCGCTACGTGATGACGAAAGTCGGTGAGCGGGAACGGCTGATGACCCTGCGCAAGCTCCTCACGCAACTGATGGCCAGGCTGCAGCGCTGGGCCGGGGAAAACGCACCCCTGAGCGATCTGCCGCAACTGACTGAGTTTCCGTGGTTGCTGCGCTTTTATCAGTGCGACCGCCAGGGCACTCAGCTGACGCCCAATCTGGAATGGCGCAACGGGGCATGGAGCGCCGACGCGAGTTATCTGGGCCATAACTGGTCCTGGCGGCCCTACTTCTACCACTTGCTTGCCGAGGGCTGGCATGAGCGACGCCTGACGCTTTCGAGCACCTACCGCGACGCCACCAGCAACCAGTATTGCCTGACGGCGGGGCAGTTCTTCGACAACGGCGAGCGGCTGCTGCTGATCGACGTCGATGCGGCCGGATTCTGATCACGCAGGTAGCGCCGCGTCAGCGATCTTGTGCTTGCAGCGTGCGGGGCGAACCGGGAAGCTAGCGCGGTAATCACACGACGGAGTACCGGCCTTGGATTGGCAAACCCTGCTCACCCGCGAGCGCCTTGGCAAGACCCTGCACAGCCCTGAAGAGTTGGGGCGCAGTCCATTCCACAAGGATCACGACCGGATCATTTTTTCCGGCGCCTTTCGCCGCCTTGGCCGCAAGACCCAGGTCCACCCGGTCACCAGCAACGACCACATCCACACGCGCCTGACCCATTCCCTGGAAGTCAGCTGCGTCGGCCGTTCGCTGGGCATGCGGGTTGGCGAGACCCTGCGCAGCGCCCTGCCCGACTGGTGCGACCCCAGCGATCTGGGCATGGTCGTGCAATCGGCCTGCCTGGCCCACGACATCGGCAATCCGCCCTTTGGCCACTCCGGCGAAGACGCCATTCGCAACTGGTTCAAGCAGGCCGCCGGGCGTGGCTGGCTGGACGCGATGAGCGAGGTCGAGCGCAATGACTTCCTCAATTTCGAAGGCAACGCCCAGGGCTTCCGCGTTCTGACCCAGCTGGAATACCACCAGTTCGAAGGCGGCACGCGGCTGACCTACGCCACCCTCGGTACCTATTTGAAATACCCGTGGACGGCCCGTCACGCCGACTCCCTGGGCTACAAGAAGCACAAGTTCGGCTGCTACCAGAGCGAACTGCCGATTCTTGAGCAGATCGCCGGCAAACTCGGCCTGCCGCAGATCGAAGACCAACGCTGGGCCCGCCATCCGCTGGTGTACCTGATGGAGGCCGCCGATGACATCTGTTATGCGCTGATCGATCTTGAGGACGGCCTGGAGATGGAGTTGCTCACCTACGCAGAGGTCGAGTCGCTGCTGCTGGGGCTGGTGGGTGACGATCTGCCGGAGACCTATCGTCAGTTGGGCCCCGATGACTCGCGCCGTCGCAAGCTGGCGATTCTGCGCGGCAAGGCCATCGAGCACCTGACCAACGCCGCTGCCCGCGCCTTCGTCGAACAACAGGACGCGCTGTTGGCCGGCACGCTGCAGGGTGATCTGGTCGAACACATGCACGGACCTGCAAAACGCTGCGTGCTCAACGCCAAGGACATGGCGCGCAAGAAGATCTTCCAGGACAAGCGCAAGACCCTGCACGAGATCGGCGCCTACACGACCCTGGAAATCCTGCTCAATGCCTTTTGCGGCGCCGCGCTCGAACAGTTCGGCGGACATGAATTGTCGTTCAAGAGCCGGCGCATCCTCGATCTGCTGGGCAATAACGCGCCGGACCCGAGCTGGCCGCTGCACACGTCCTTTCTCAGGGTCATCGATTTCATCGCCGGCATGACCGACAGCTACGCCAGCGAAATGGCCCGTGAAATGACCGGGCACTCAAGCCCGGTCTAGCGGTTCTCCTTAACGGCCCTTTTCTCCAAGGTCCAAAAAAGCCCGAATCCAAGTCCGGATCCGGGCTTTTCGCGTTGGGGCTTCAGCAAATACAACAGCAACTTCGGAAATTTCCTACGCAACCGTCGGAATGCCCTTATCGCTGGTCGTACATCTCTGCCGAATAATCCGCGCCATCCGAGCCTTCGGACAACCCGACCCATTACCTTCCGAAGACACTGCTCGCCTGCACGCGCCGCAGGACCCCGGTCAAGCGGTGATGCTCCCTCCCCCTACGTCTGGAACCGCCGATGTTCACTAAAGATTTTCGAATCCTGCTGGTAGAGGATCATCCGTTTCAGCTGATCGCGTTGCAGATCCTGCTGAACAACCATGGGCTTTACCGCATCACCCCGGCGCTCAATGCCAGCGAAGCACTGGGCGCCATGGAGCGCAGCGCCGAGCCTTACGACCTGCTGCTTTGCGATCAGCGTTTGCCGGGCATGTGCGGGCTGGAGCTGATTGAAACGGCGAGCCGGCGCGGGTTGATCCAGCGCGCCGTGCTGCTCAGCGGTCTCGACGCGGATCCGCTGGCGAGCCTTGAGTCAGAAGCCCGGACGATGGGCCTGCCACTGCTGGGGTGTTTGAGCAAGCCGCTCAACACCCTGGAGCTGATCAGCCTGCTCTCCACACCGGTGTAACACGCCTGCATGCCGACGCTTTCCGGGTGTCCGCCAGGACCGAACCACGCCGCTGCAGAGTGCAGTTTGGAAAAAAGACCGCTATTGTCGCGCAACAGGCTTGTTTAAATATGCAGGCCTCTTTTTTCGGATGGGTAGGGTTATTCCAATTGGAAATAAACACCCTTGGCTCCCTGCCTTTTAATTTCGGGCAAACATTGTTACCTATTAAACATTCGTGACCGCCGCGTGCATTTACGTACGCACATACGCTTATTTCTGTAAGAACATTCCTATATAGCGTTTAGGGCATGATCTCTTTATGTGCGCCTTTCATCATCTGGGATAAGGTTCGCGCTTTCTCGCCACCCGTAATGGATTGATCATGAACTCTATTTTTATCATCGACGACCACCCGGTCGTACGAATGGCCATACGCATGCTTCTGGAAAATGAAAATTACGAGGTGGTCGGAGAGACCGACAACGGCGTCGACGCCATGCAGATGGTCCGTGAATGCATGCCCGACCTGATCATCCTCGACATCAGCATCCCCAAGCTGGACGGGCTCGAAGTCCTGGCCCGCTTCAACGCCATGAACCTGCCTTCCAAAATTCTCGTGCTGACCGCTCAGGCACCGAGCCTGTTCGCCATCCGATGCATGCAGTCGGGCGCCTCGGGTTATGTGTGCAAGCAGGAAGACCTCAGCGAACTTGTCAGCTCGGTTAAAGCGGTATTATCCGGCTACAATTACTTTCCCAGTCAGGCCCTCGCCATTTCGATCAAAAAAGAAGGTGACCCCAATGAGATCGAGCGCTTCAAACTGGTCAATGACCGTGAGCTGATGGTATTGCAACTGTTTGCCCAAGGCCGGACCAACAAGGAAATAGCCAAGGGCATGTTTCTGAGCAACAAAACGGTCAGCACCTACAAAACCCGTCTGATGCAAAAACTCAAGGCCAAGACTCTGGTAGAACTTATCGAGATGGCAAAACGCAACTCGCTAGTGTGAGAAACAGGATGGCAAAGGCGTTAAAGGACTATTGGATAGCAGCCGTACTTGTCTGCCTTGGCTTCGATACCCAGGCAGATCCCGTCACGCCCGAACGCTACACGCTGTTGAGCCGCTCCAACCCTGCGCACATGGACGTGACGCTGGACCGTGCGCAGTGGCAATGGGTGCGCAACAAGCGCGAGCTGGTGGTGGGCACCTCGGCGCCGGACTATCCGCCTTTCGACATGACCCTGACCGGGCACGACTACGAAGGGTTTACCGCTGATTACGTCGGGATTGTCGGACGCGCGCTTGACCTGCCGGTCAAGGTGCTGCGTTTTGCCAGTCGCGACGAGGCGGTTCAGGCGCTGAGCCAGGGGGACATCGACTTGCTGGGCAGCGCCAACGGTTATGAGGCAGCGGCGAGCGGGATCACGCTGTCCACGCCCTATGCCGTTGACCAGCCCGTCCTGGTGACGCGCACGGGAGAAGCCCGGCCTTTGAACGGTGACCTCAATGGCTTGCGCCTGAGCATGGTGTATCACTACCTGCCGCCCGATGAGATCGCCGCGCTTTATCCCAAGGCGCGCTTGCAGACCTTCCCCTCGTTCCAGAGCGCGATCAATGCCGTGGCGTTCAATCAGGCCGACGTGTTTCTGGGCGACACCATCTCCACCCACTACGTAATCAACAAGGGTTATCTGAACAATGTGCAGATGGCCAACTTCGGCAAGCACGAGGCCAACGGTTTCAGCTTTGCCGTGCAGGCTTCAAATCCCATGCTGCTGGACATCGTCAATCGGGTCCTCAAAGGCATCCCCGTGGCAGAGCGCATCGCCATTTCCAAACGCTGGGGGGCCGGCAGCGACCTGATGCTCACCGATCAGAAGCTGCAGCTCAACCCGCGGGAAGAACGCTGGATCGCTCAACACCCGACCGTCCGTGTGGTCTTCAACGAAGCCTACGCGCCGTTGACGTTTTTTGATGCGTCCGGCAATTTCAGCGGCGTCACCGCCGATTTGCTCGAGCTCATCCGACTTCGCACCGGGCTCACCTTCAAGGTCAGCCATGCCACCAGCATGAATGACATGACTAACCAGCTCAGCCAGGGACAGGCCGACCTGATCGGTGCCATGATCCCCAGCGAAGAGCGCCAGAACCGTTTCAATTTCAGCCGCCCCTACATGGACAACGTGTTCGTGCTGGTCACGCGCAAGCAGACCTCCGCGCCATCGAACCTCGATCAACTGGACGGCAAGCGGGTAGCGCTGGCCCTGAGCAGCCCCATCCTGCCCTTCCTGCAAGAGCGTTATCCGGGCATTTATCCGGTGGAGGTCGACAACCCCGCGCAAGCGCTGGACATGCTCGCCCATGGCCGAGCGGAAGGCGCGGTGACTTCACTGTTCAGTGCGAGTTATTTCCTGTCCTCCCGCGCATTGAACGATACGTTGCAGATGCGCGTGACGGTCGGCCAGGAGCCGGCGCGCATCGCCATGGCCACGTCACGCAACGCCACCGAACTGACGTCGATTCTCGACAAGGCGCTGTCGAGCATCGCACCGGAAGACCTCGCCGCCATCAACAATCGCTGGCGCACCTACACGCCGCCGGGCAGTGGTGCATGGCACGACTATCAGCTGCTGATCTACCAGATCATTGTCGGTGCGAGCCTGTTGCTGCTTGGCTCTCTGGCATGGAACGCCTGGATGCGCCGGCAGATCAAACAGCGCGAGCGCGCCGAGCGTGCCCTCAATGACCAGTTCGAATTCATGAGCGCGCTGGTCAACGGCACCCCTCATCCCATCTACGTCCGCGACCGTGACGGCCTGCTGAAGATATGCAACGACAGCTACCTCGCCGCGTTTGCCGAGCAACGCGAGGACGTGATCGGCAAGAGCATTCTGGACGGCGTATTGAGCGACACTGAAGAAGCCCTGGGCTACGTCGAGGATTACCAGCGCGTCATGGCGGATAACGAACCGCTGATTCAGGACCGCTCGCTGCACATCGGCGCCCGTCAGTTGACGATCTACCACTGGATCCTGCCGTTCCGCGACTCGCTCGGCAAAGTGCAAGGCATAATCGGCGGCTGGATCGACATCAGTGAACGTCGGCAATTGATCGAGCAACTGCAAACGGCCAAGGACCTGGCGGACGATGCCAACCGCGCGAAAAGCACCTTCCTGGCGACCATGAGCCACGAGATACGCACGCCGATGAATGCCGTTATTGGCATGCTTGAGCTGGCCCTGAAGCGTGCCGACCATGGCCACCTGGACCGCCCGGCCATCGAAGTGGCCTACAGTTCGGCGAAGGATCTGCTGGAGCTGATCGGCGACATTCTGGACATCGCCCGCATCGAGTCGGGTCGTTTGAGCTTGAGCCCCGAGCGCGCCAATCTGCGCCAGCTGGTGGAGTCGGTAGTGCGGGTATTTGACGGGCTGGCCCGGCAAAAAAGCCTCACGCTGGCCTTGGACCTGGATGCCCGGACCAACACGGACGTGTTGATCGACCCGCTGCGCTTCAAACAAATCCTGTCCAACCTCATCAGCAACGCCATCAAATTCACCGAAATGGGTCAGGTAAAGATCAGCCTCCAGACCGAAGCCGGCCGCAGCCCGCAGCAGATGCGTGTGCAAGTGGTGATTCACGACAGCGGCATCGGTATTGCCGAGCAGGACCAACTGCGATTATTTGCACCCTTCGCTCAAGTGGACCAGTCAGGGGAACTGGCGCGCACCGGCGCCGGCCTGGGTCTGGTGATCTGTCGCAGTCTCTGCGAAATGATGGGCGGACACCTCACGTTGAGCAGCCGCCCCGGCGACGGCACGCGAATCGAAATGACCTTCGAATTCACCACCCTGGATTCCCTTGATGCCCAGAGCATCGCGCGTGAAGTGGCCCCGCACGCTTCGAGTCAGCTGCACATCCTCATCGTTGACGATCATCCGGCCAACCGCCTGCTGCTGTTCGAGCAACTGTGCTTTCTCGGGCATCGCTGCGACATGGCGGTACAGGGCGCCGAAGCGCTGGAGCGCTGGCGTGCGGAGCGGTTCGATCTGGTGGTCGCCGACTGCAACATGCCGGTCATGAACGGCTATGACCTTGCGCGGGCCATTCGCCAACTGGAACACACCGAGGCGCGACCGCGCTGCACCGTGCTCGGTTACACCGCCAATGCGCAACCCGAGGAAAAGCAGCGCTGCCGTGATGCCGGAATGGATGACTGCCTGTTCAAGCCCATCAGCCTGACCGCGTTGAATGACCGGTTGAGCAAGGTCATGCCGCTCTCTGTGTTGCCTGGCTTGGCCGTCCAAACCACGCGAGATGTCTTCGACCCCCAGGCCATTGAAGCGCTGACCGGGGGCAGCGCAGACATGAGTGAGAGGCTGCTCCACCAACTCATCGCCAGCATCCGTCACGACCGCGCCGAGCTGAGCGCTGCCACTCACCCGCAGGAGCTGAACGACATCGGCCACAAGGTCCGCGGCGCGGCGAACATCATATCCGCCAGGGCGGTCATTGAACGGTGCGAAGCGCTGGAAGCAGCCTGCGAGGCTGATGCTTCAGACGACATCATTGGCGAACGGCAGTCAGCGCTGGAAGCGGCCATGGCGGCACTGGAGCAGGCGTTGATTGCTTATCGCGCGAGTAAGTCCGCGCCTCAGCCGGGGCCGCTTGCTTGAAGCTGATCCCGATGGACGCAGATAATTTTCGGCTGTTTGCCGCCCGTTCGATCGCCGGGTACGCCACGGATATCGCTCGCACCTATGGACTGCCTGACCCTGTGGCGCTCAAAAGCGCCCGGGCAGACTTCGACGAATTATTGCCGGACGGGCTGGAAACCGAGGGGCATTACTTTTACCGCCTGTGCATCGACGAAGGCGTTGAGGTCGGCAGCACCTGGCTCGGCGTTATGCAAGACCCGCCGCTGCCCGCCAGATTGTTCGTCTACGACCTGGAGATTCATCAAGCTTTCAGACGTCAGGGCCTGGGGCGGCAAGCGCTTGGCGCGGTCGAAGCGTGGGGCATCGAGCGCGGCATTCGACGCCTGGAGTTGAACGTGTTCTCTGACAATGTCGCCGCCCGGACGCTGTACGAAGCGTCGGGGATGGCTGCCCGTGAAATCACCATGGGCAAGGACCTCCCGCCTCCAGAGTGTGCGCTTCTGATTGAGTAGCAGGCCCGATAGCTTAAGCAGGTCCGGTCGCAGAATCGACGCTGCCGTAGGGCGCCAGGTGCTCGCTCAGGTACTTCAGCAGGATGCTCACCTTCGGCAGCGCCTCACGGGTTTTGAGCCAGACCAGGTTCATCGGCAGCCCGTCGGTGGCAAGCTCCGGCAGCACCTCCACCAGCTGACCTTCGTTGAGGTGGTTTTGCACCAGCCATGTCGGCAGTTGCGCGATGCCATGCCCGGCCAGTGTCGCCGACACTTCGCCCTCCCCGTCCCCGACGGCGATGCGCGGATGGATGACCCGCCGCTCCTGATCCCCCGGCACGCGTCCCCGAAAATACCAGGGCCCGACCTGGCCGTCCGACTGGCCGTAGGCGATGCAATGATGATGCTCAAGATCGGCATCGGTTTGCGGCTGACCGTGCTCGGCGATGTAACTCGGTGCGGCACAGAACACCAGCCGCTGGGCACCGATGAAACGATGACCCAGCCCCGCCGCCCAGGCATCGCGCCCGCCAATCCGGACCACGATGTCGATGCCTTCATGCACCGGATCGATGAAGCGATCGGAGAAGGAAATGTGCGGCTGCAGCAGCGGGTATTCTTTGACGAAGTTCAGAATCAGCGGCAACACATGCAGACGGCCGTAGGAGGCAGGCAGATCAATGCGGACCCGGCCATGGGGCTCGTGCCGTTCCGACGCCAGCGCCAGCTCGGCCTCCTCAAGATCAGCCAGTACGCCGCTGCACGTGGCGTAAAACTTCACACCGGCTTCGGTAAGTGCCAGGCGGCGAGTGGTGCGGTTGAACAGGCGCTGGCCCAACCGCTGCTCCAGACGGGCAATGCTTTTACTGACCGCCGAAGCGGTCAGGTTCAACTTCAATGCGGCGCTGGCGAAGCTGCCGATATCGGCCACCGCAACGAACACATCGATGCCCTTGAGACGCTCCGAGGAGAACACCGCGATCACCATTGCTGAATTGAGTTCGCGATAGTAAGTCATTTATATCGCGGATGAGAACTTACATCTCCAATAGGCTATGGCAACGTCTTTTGGAGCTACCTCTATGCAACCCTCACATTCCGCCATAGCGTCCGCGCCCGACGCTACGTCCCGATCAGGGGTGCAGATCCTGATCATGGCGATCGCCGCATTCATCATCGTCACCACTGAGTTCCTGATCGTTGGACTGCTTCCGGCCATGGCTCAGGACCTCGGCGTGTCGATTGCCGTGGCCGGCCAGGTCGTCACGCTGTTTGCTTTCACCGTCATGCTGTTTGGCCCGTTCCTCACCGCAAAACTGGCCGGCGTGGAGCGTAAAAAACTGTTCACCCTCATTCTGCTGGTGTTCGCCGCCTCCAACGTGCTTGCGGCGTTGTCCACCAACATCTGGGGCATGGCCCTTGCCCGGTTCATTCCGGCGCTGGGCTTGCCCGTGTTCTGGGGCACCGCAAGCGAAACAGCCGGACAACTGGCCGCGCCCGGCAAATCGGGTCAGGCCGTCTCACGGGTCTACCTGGGGATCTCCGCCGCCCTGGTGTTTGGCGTTCCGCTGGGTACCGTCGCCGCCGACACACTCGGCTGGCGCGGCAGCTTCTGGGTACTGGCAGTTATCTCGCTGGTCATCGCCGTGCTCATGCAACTGTGCATGCCGACACTGCCCTCCTCGCCTGCCAAGCACGGCGAGAAGCAGACCGACATCCTGAAACAGCCCCGCTTCCTCGCGCACGTCTTGTTGTCCGTGCTCGCCTTCACCGCGATGTTCACGGCCTACACTTACCTGGCCGACATCCTCCAGACCCTTGGCGGCGTTCCGGCCCATCAAGTGGGCTGGTGGCTGATGGGCTTCGGCGCGGTCGGCATGATCGGCAACCAATGGGGCGGTGCACTGGTGGATCGCAGCCCGCTGGGCGCAATGGTTCTGTTTTTGGTGATCTTGAGTGTCGGCATGGCCGCGGCTATTCCCCTCGCCACTGACCACGCCTGGCTGATTGCCGCGCTGGTGCTGTGGGGCGTTGCCTACACCGCGCTCTTCCCGGTCTGCCAGGTGCGTGTGATGCAAGCTGGTGCCAAGGCCCAGGCTTTGGCGGCGACCATGAACATTTCCGCGGCTAACGCGGGAATTGGTCTGGGTGCGATATTTGGCGGATTGGGTATCGGCCACTTTGGACTGGGATCGCTGGGGTGGATTGCGACCGGCATCGCGGCTCTGGCGGTTGTGGTCGCGCTGTTGATGATGCGTAAGCGCTGAGGGTGCTGGGCTGTTGAAAAGCAGCCGCACTCTGCTGATTAGGTGGTGATGGTTGGTTGATGTCACTGCGGGTTGGCGCAGATGCTTTGTTGGGGTGCCGCTTTTAGAGCGGCATTTCAGCTTTTGGAGCGCGTGTATTTGAAGTCAAACGTTTGGAGGCTCGATACGCGCTCTTCTGTGGCCCCTCAATTAAACGCAACTTTCAATGACGATTCGGTAGCCGCAATTATGGGTATCAGTTGACAAAGACATCAATATCGTCGAAAGCATCTCGGGCGAATCGGACAGCTAACCACCCGTTCCAAGGGCCCATACGTACAAGCACGAGGTCAGGGAGATATCCTCTCTATCTTCTTGCTAAAGGTTTTCGGAACCGCGTAGACCCTTATTATGTCTTCGTTGCTGGCCGAATCATGAAATCGACTTTCAAAAAAAATCAAAAATCGGCTCGATATTACACCTTGAAAAATACTTCTTTACCTCATTCATCTCCTTTGAAACGTAGTCCTTACGCCTGGCCTTGATCTTTGCTAAAAAATCACCTGATCCGGGCGCTGGATACACAAAAATGTTCGGCATTAATATGGCGTCCTCTGCAAACAAATCAAAGTCCGTAAAGGTCATTGCAAGAAAGATGTGGCTGTCCTCTTCAGTCCGTGACATCGCCTTTATTGAATTCAGCAGAAAAAATGAAAAACCGACCAAAAGGTCGGACACCTTTTCATCTTCCATATTTTTTTAAGCAATTTCAGCCGGTAACGCCTCGAAATTAGTGGGATTTCCTCGAAGCTTTCAAACCCTGAGAAAAATATATTCATATCATTGTAGGGTTCTTTACTGATTATTTTGCGGAACAGCTTCGTCAACTTCATTTTGAAGGGATACTCCATCCATAACTGTTCAACCAGTCGATCGTTTTTTTGGAAAACGTCACGCCCCCCTTACCTTTGTCATGAATCGATCCGTCTAGGTTATAGCCCGATCCGCACTTACTATGAATCGTGCGATTGCCCGGATCATAGTACCGATGACGATTGTAGTGCAGACCGGTTTCGTGATCGTGGTATTCGTCCATCTCCCCCCAAAGGAGATGAAAAATTAAACAGACCCAACCTCTTTCTTGTTGTTATTTTTATTTCTTTCATCCTCATGAATATATGCAGCTGCGCGAGCGACATGCTTTCCTTGATCAGTGAGCAGTCTTTCCAGTATTGGAATTGGCGCTTTTGGATAGCCTTCGCCCCACAAAGGGCATAAAACATCGCTGGTGATAGCTTTCTTTTAGCCGCTACGAACTGCCTGACAGTACTGTCAAACTAGTACAACTCCTCCCAGGCCTCAAATGAAAGAATTTTATTGTGTGAAACCCATCATCTGTAATCTGCATATTTTTTAATCGCTTCGCGCCTAAATAGGTGCTTCCTCAATGGCCGCTCTGTCGTACCCACTTTTGATAGAGCCAGTCCGTAGCGCAACAAATTCCTCTGCAGACGTGATAACTTATTGCCCTGCATTGTGTAGACCTGAAATTATGTACTTTCCTGGGCCACAGGGCCCCGTCCCCTTTAACCCTGGCTTTTTAGGAGAGGACTTAACAGTTTCCCAACGGTCCGTCCCCTCCCGACGCGCGAGTAGAAAGCGACACGCCAAGCTTAACCCTGAGCTAAGCCACTATTAAGGCTTAATTTCTTTTTCGCTGCCTCTGCAACAATGGGTCTTTATCCATTGTTAGCTGCAATAAGATATCCTCTGGCGCCTTGGGGTTGCAGGCAATTCTGTGCCGGACGATGATGCTTTTATCACGCGCAAGCTGCTGGAAAATCGCTCGGTTTATCCTCCTTTTTATGGCAACTTCCCAGCGCACGTGCATATCCTCGTGTATTGATAGCGCTTCACCGTAAACCATTCCCTCACAGTTTAGTGATAGCGGCTCAAAGTACTGCGCCCTTGCCTACTCATCCTCAGACGCATATTAAAGGGGTCCGCCCCCTTCTTGTCCTTCGTCGCCTTGGACTTATGGCCCGCGAAGGTACCTATGTCTTTAACTCGTCCTGAAAATACGAGCTCACTAAATCACCGTAGAAAAAGGCATCTTCAAATGAAAATATTGCTTTAGGGCAATCAGGCGTAAGTAAAATAGAATCCTCATCAGAAGGGTAGAAGAAATCGTCCCATGACTTCAGAAATACTTGGCGAGGAACTATAGCCGCTGCACATGCACCCCAAAAAAACCATACAAAACTGCTGTTAGCTAATCGAGTTGCGAAGAAATTTGCTGACTCATCAATCTTGCTAAAGCTCAATATGGTTTTTTCATGAAGCACAAAATTCTGATCGCTCAGCTCCATTAGGTTTTTCACAGGAATGGATATATTCCACAGTCGTTGTGATTGTTTTTCATCAAAAAAAACAATGCTTTGCTTTTCTTGGTCAGACAATGAGCAATCTTCAGAATTGAATCGCCAAGCGATTGGATAAACTCCGCAGTCTATTATGTAAGTCTTTTCAGTCATGAAATATATGTCCTGCTCCGCCTGATTTTTTGCCTGCACTCCAGTCTTTCCATTTGATGTGAGGAAGATTGTTCTCAGGAGCGTTGTCGGTGTGCGCTTCGTTGGGATGGCGTTCGAAACCTTTCTTATAACGCTGGGTTGTATAGGTATCGTAACTCACCATTTCCCCCTTAGCATCCTTCAGTAGTCTCTCGCCTGTCGCTTGATCTGGAACCCTGAAATTTGTTTTTCCGCCTTTTTTTATGCTTTCGGTGGCCGTTTTCCATTCCTTACTTCCCTTGTTTATCACAGGCAGATTGCTAGCGTCCCCTATATCGTTGCCTGTCAACCCGCATGAAATCAGCCCGAGAGGATCAACCCATTCACATGGGTTCGGTGCATACGCATACAGATTCAAACCACCAGCAAGTTCAGTTGGATCCTTGCTAATGAACCGACCAACGCCCGGATCATAGTACCGATGCCGGTTGTAGTGCAGGCCGGTTTCGTGGTCGTGGTATTGGCCCTGGAAGCGGATCGGGTTGGTCAGGCCGATTTGTTGGGCTAATTCCGAGTGGTGTTCTTGGGCTTTGCCCCACGCTTTGTACTGCGCGCTCCAGGCGGTGTTGCCGTTTTGGTCGGTGAGTTCCTGCGGGGTGCCGAGGTGGTCGCATTGGTACCAGGCGAGGACGTCGATCGGCAGCGCGATCGGTTTGTACGTCCAGAGCGGGTCTTCTTTGAAGTTGTAACGACGTTCGTAGGTCGGCTGGCTGACGAGGCGAATGGTTTCGTGGCGGATGGCCTGGGCGACCGGGACGAAAGTGCCGGGTTCGTGGATGTAATGCACCGTGCGGCCGAGAGCGCCGGCGTGTGGCGGCGGGCTGCTTTCCCACGCCAGGTTGTCGCCATCCCAGCCGTACAGGGTGAAGCCGCAGCCGAGTTCGCGCTCTTTGCGGGCGTGTTCGTTTTCGTTCCAGCCGGTGCCGGCTTCGGGACGCGGTTTGTAGTGCGCTTTGGAGAGTTTGTAGAGGCGGCGTCCGAGTGGGTCGTAGCCGAAGTCGACGGTCAGCCGCGGATTGCGGAAATGCACGAGGCGATCGAAGAGGTCCCAGTGCAGCTCGCTGCGCAGGCCGTTGGTCCAGCGCTCGATCTGGTTGCCGCGTTCGTCGTATTCGTAGTGGTTGCCGGCGTGGTCGCGCAGCAGGTTGTCCACTAATTTGTTGCGAGTGGGTTCGCGGTCGAGTGGGCGGCGGACGGGTTCTGCGCCTTCGTTGAGCAAGTTGCTGGCCGGGTCGAAAGCGAAGGTTTCGGCGCCAAGGCGACTGGTGGCGCTGAGAAGGCGGCTTACCGGGTCGTAGCGGTAACTCAACGGACCACGGCGGCTGTCGTTGATGTCTGTGAGTTGACCGGAAGCATTGTAGGTGTAGGCGCGTTTGATGAGTGTGGTTTTGTCGTCGGTGCGACCTAGCAGTTGTTCCTGCAAGCGTCCCGCTGGGTCCCATTGCTGGGTTTGCAGCAGGTTATTGCCTTGATGGCGGGCGACTTCCCGGTGCAGATCATCGCGTTCGTAACTGAGCAGCTCGTGATCATTCAGTTTCAGGCCGAGCAAGTGACCACTGCCGTAGGTGAGCCAACTGACGCGATGGCCGTCCGGGCGGATGGTTGCGATGCGGTTGTTGAGCGCGTCGCACTCGTGCTGCCAAACGGCAACCAGTGGCTTATCCAGACTCAGGTAATGCTGGTGCTCACGCAGCAGGTTGCCGGCGGGATCATGGAACCATTGCAACCGGCTGGCGGCGTTGGTGGCCATGACCAGATGACCGTTGCCGTCGTAGGTAAAGGTTTCGCTTTGCGACTGTTCGCCCAGCGTGGCGCGCCGTTCGGTCAGGCGGCCCACGGGGTCGAAGGTCAGCGCGATGGTGCGCTGGCCGTTAATGGTCTCGGCAAGGCGTCCCGTTTCGGGATCGTATTGATAGCGAGTGGTGTGCCCGTCGAAGCCGCTTTCTTCCAGGAGTCGTCCGACCGGGTCGTAGTGAAAG
>DASVUK010000135.1:0-13706 GCA_036387095.1 Pseudomonas sp. | reverse complement strand
TACGTTGGTATCGAGCACGTAAAGGATTGGCTGGTTTGAGGAAGGGGTGCGTCCGTGATCATCCATACTCGCTCACCTTTATAAAAGCCAAGCGACGCAGAACCACAACAATACTGCGCCACGAAAAGGCCGCCGGGCTCTCTCCTTCAGGCAGGAGAGAATTGATGCTCAAGGTGGGTCTTGGGAGACGCCACCTGTGTTGCAGGTTTCGGCGGTCTGTAGTGGTAATACCGCAAAACCCATGACAGAAAAAAGCTCTTTGACACTTTTTTGAAGTTTATTTCACAGTATGACGAATAGCCCTTGGCGACCTGCCCCAGCGCGTTTACAGTCCGAAGTCAGCCGCGCTTGAAATCGCCTGTAGATTTCCACCACTTCCCCATTCAAATACGTGCATACCCCTAGCCTGCGGGCCTTTCAGGGATATTTCGGCAGTCATCCCAGACCAGCCCGCTTTGCGCCGTGTTAGCCAACAGCCATGGCAACGCTGCTTGCGCCTTGCTGTTCATGTCATGAAAGACCACCGTCCCACGCCGCCACAGCAGCATCAATGTCAGCACGCGATGCCCGGTCTGCTCGGCAGAAATACGTCCGTTCCAGTCCTGGGAGTCGATATTCCACAACGACACCCGAAGGTTCTGCCCGCGAAAGTATTGGGCGCTATCGGCGCGACGATGCCCGTAAGGCGGGCGAAACAATGGCAGGTAATTGTCCGGGAGTATTTGCTGGACCAATCCCGCGCTGCGCTGGATAGAGTCCTGCCAATCGTTCCAGTGACTATGGGAACGATATTCCCAACCCTGAATGCCGACGCATTGCTGACGATACAAGCCCTGGATATCACTGACTGAAGTGGACTCAAGGCGCTCTTGCAGATTCTTGCCCAACACATTGAAGGTGGCGGTCATTTTCTGCTGGCGCATGAAATCTGCAAGCCAGTCGGTATTACCGTCAGGGACGGTGGGACCGCTGTCGAAATTCAGGACGAAGGTGCGATCCGGCATCTCGTCGCCGCTCAACTCGTCGGAGTTATAGCGCTCGATTTCGCTGCTGGTCTGCGGGAACAGCGCCGCCATGTGCAGCAATTCGTTGAGGTAGCGCTCAAAGAACGCCGCACTCGGCTTGGCCCAATCAGCATAAAAAGAGTCGTCGGCTATTTTGAACTCGGCGGCACGCTCACGCAGCATGTCCATGTCTTCGACCAGCACGCAGAACGACGCATCCTGCGGGCAGCTCTTTTGCGCGCTCTGGTAGTTCTCAAGCAGCCGACTCCACAGCCGATTGCGGATCAGATTCAGCGACTGGACGTTGACGTACCTGAGCCCCAAACGCTTTTTAAGGCCCTCTTCATCCAGGCCTTCGCTCAAATACAGCTCGTGGGCAAATCCAAGAATCTCCGCACGGGAGGCGACGTCGAACAGATCTTCGGTGACCAACTGCTCCGGCCACGAATTACGATCGATAGTTGCCACTTCGGGCATTGCCGCATGGGCCTCAAGCCCGAACAGACACGCGCAGACAGCTAAAAACTTACGCAACACCAAACGCCCCCTTTGACCGAACCAACCCTGGACCCAGCGCGGCACTATAGCTGATCTGCAAAGCCTGGCAGGTGTCGGGGTTGATACAAAGCGGCGGGGTCACGTCCTTGCTGTCGTCTTCATCGGCCAGCGTCCTGCACGGTTTGATGGCATCGCGCCTCCCTCGCGCACCGAAACCTTTCACATTGCCAGGTTGTAACGCTGCACACCCGCCCCGGAAACCGCGGACTTGCTGCGCTCGCCTGCGTGGCATGGATTCTGCTTTGGCTAAGCGTATCAAATACAAACTAACAGTTCATATATGAGACAAGGAGCTTTGGCATGACCGACACCCCGCGTGACGCAGCCCTGCATACCGCTGATGCGTCCACTCTTTCGCTATCGCGCCGACGTGTGCTGCAAGCAATCGGCGTGACTACCGTCGTTGCTGCGCTGCCGCCGTTCATTCGGACCGGCTACGCGGCAGAGCCGCTGCGTATTTCGACGTTTGGCGGGGCATTCGGCCAAAGCTTTGCCGAGCACTTGTTTCCTGCGTTTACCAAGGACACCGGCATCGCGGTACAGCGCGTGGAACAACCGGCCGGCACACAGTTTTTATTGCAACTGGGCCAGGCCAATGCTGCCGGCACACCGCCCATGGATTTGTGCATGGCCGTGGACGCTCAGGTGCTACGCGGGCGAGCTCGCGGACTGTGGCGGGAAATCGACAGCGCCAACCTGCGCAAGGCATCGGCCTTGGGCGACCCTTATGTGCGACGCACCGACAAGGGTATAGATGGCGTCGCGGCAATGGCTTATTTCATGACCCTGGTGGTCAATCCGACACTGCTCGATCCATTGCCGGACAGCTGGTCAGTGCTTTGGGAAAAGCATCCGAACTTCTGGGGCATTCAAAGCGGCGGCAGTTCGCCGATGCTCGAAATTGCCGCCAATCTCTACTTTGGTGGCAATGCCATCCTTGAAAGCCATGCCGGTATCGACAAGGTTCTGGCCAAGATCAAGGAGATCAAACCCAACGTCAAACTCTGGTGGCAGGACGAAGGAACCATGCAAACCGCCTTGCAGAACGATGAGCTGGTCGGCGGCACCTACGTGCACGACACCGCCGTCTACCTCCAGCAGAACGGCACTTCGGTACGCTCGATCTTCCCCAAGGAAGGTGCCGTACAAGGCATCAATTACTGGTGCCAGCCGTCGTCGTCCAAGCGTAACCAGGAAGTGGATGCCTTCCTTGAGTGGAGCTGTTCATCCAAGGCTCAGGAGATCATCGCCTTGAAGATGAATTCGGCCCCGATTCTGCCTCGTTCCCAACTGAGCCTGAGCGACGAGCAATTCGCGCTGGTGTCTTCGGAAGGGACGCCGATTCATATCGCCACCGAAGCGCGGATGAAGAACGCCGAATACCTCGAACAACAATTCACCCGAATGCTGATGGAGTCCGCATGAGCATGTTTTACGGCCTGCAATTGAGCAGTGTGAATAAGTCCTACGGTGCCGACGCCAAGGTCGTGAAGGATGTTTCGCTGGATGTCCCACAAGGAAAACTGGTGTGTTTTCTTGGCCCTTCAGGCTGCGGCAAGACGACGTTGCTGCGCATGGTCGCAGGCCTTGAAAGCGTCTCCAGCGGCACCATCAAATTCAACGGCCGCGACATCACCCAGACGCCGGTGAACGAGCGCAACTTCGCGATGGTCTTTCAGGCCCTGGCGCTGTTCCCGCACCTGAATGTGGGCGACAACATCAGCTACAGCCTGAAATTGCGCGGCATCGCACGCCAGCAACGCAAGGACAAGGTCGATGAACTGCTCGACCTGATCAAGTTGCCCGGCATCGCTGGGCGCAACATCACGCAGTTATCCGGTGGCCAGCGTCAGCGGGTCGCCATCGCCCGGGCGCTGGCTCAGGAACCGCTGCTGTTTCTGCTGGACGAGCCGCTGTCGGCCCTGGACGCACAACTGCGCGATCACATGCAGGTGGAGATTCGTCAGCTGCAGCAGCAACTGAAAATCACCACCATTCTGGTGACTCATGATCAGCGCGAAGCCATGACCATCGCCGACATCATTGTGGTGATGGGCCATGGCGTGATTCAGCAGATGGGGCCGCCACTGGAGATCTATCGCAACCCCGCCAACCGTTTCGTCGCGACCTTCATCGGCCAGACCAACCTGCTGGACGCCAAAGTACTGAACGATGAGCGCCTGGAAGTGCTGGGGCACAGCGTGCACAGCCTGCGAATTCCTCAAGGTCTGGCCAGAGGTCAGAGCGTGACGCTGTCCATTCGCCCGGAAGACCTGCGCATCGAACCCTGCGTGGCTATCCCGCCCGGCGTACCGTCGGCCAAAGTGGTTTTCGTCCGGGACGTAGGCGCCAGCATTGAGTTGCATGTGCTGTGCGCAGGACAGGAGTTGATCGCCACCGCGCCGCCCGCAACCTGGCCGGGCATCCGCCCTGGCGATCAGGTTGCAGTTCACTTTCCCGCCGCTGCGGGTGTCGTCCTGCTGGACTGAGGAGATCATCATGTCTATGACTTCACTGCACCTGGCGCCAGTGCCAGCCAAGGAGCGCACCCGGCTGTTCGCTGCCCTGCTGTGTTTCGGATGGCCCGGCGCGATGCTCGGGATCTTCGTTGCCGTGCCCTTTCTGTTGATGCTGCGGGTCAGCCTCGCGCCTCTGGACAGGACTCAGTTGTGGGGTGACGGCCTGACCTTGACCGCTTTCACGCATCTGGCCGAACACGGTATTGGCAATGCGCTGTTTTACTCGGTCGCTTTCGCGGTCGGCGTTTCGTTGGCAAGCGTGGTGGTCGCTTATCCGCTGACCTGGCTGATAACCCGCATGGCCAAGCGCGCTCAGGTCTGCTGGCTGATTTTCCTGCTGGCAACGCTGTCATTGTCGGATGTGCTGATCACGTTCTCGTGGCAGGTGATGCTTGCCCGAAGGATGTGGATCTCGCAATCGCTGGTCTGGCTGGGTCTGCTCGACCGAACCGACTCCTTGGTCCCCGGCGTTGGCGCGGTGCTGTGCAGCCTGCTTTATGTGTCCATTCCATTCTGTGTCCTGCTGCTATTCCCGGCGTTGTCCCGCCTGGATCAAAGCCTGGTCGAAGCCGCCCGAACCATGGGCGCCAGTGCCCTGCGCAGCTTTTTCACCATAGTGATTCCCATGACCCGCATTCCGATCATTGCCGCACTGGTCATGTCTGTGGTCTCGGCGATGGGCGCCTACACCGCGCCGTTGATTCTCGGTCGCCCGGAAACCTGGACCTTATCGGTGCTGATCGGCAACACCGTGCTGTCGGCTCAAGACTTTCCGGCGGGCACCTCAATGGCAATCGTCCTGCTGGGGGTCACGCTGGTGATCGGCGCAGTCAGCGCTGTCGCGCTGCGTCGAGGGGCAAAAGCATGAACGCCTTGTCGTCAAAAGCGCTTCGGTGGTTATTCCTGGCCCTTTGCGCACTGTATTTGCTGACACCACTGGCGGTGGTCACCGGCGTGAGTTTCAACTCACAACCGATGATGACCTTTCCTCCTGTCCAGCCAAGCCTGCGCTGGTATTCGCAGTTCTTTCAGGACGCCGGCTGGATGTCGGCGCTGCGTGTATCCCTGAGCGTTGCTGCCGGTGCGTCGCTGCTGGCGGGCCTGATTGCCTTTCCGATTGCCTATATCGGCTGGAAACGTGCGTCCTGGCTGACTCGCGTGCTCAACGGACTGGGCGCGTTGCCATTCATGTTGCCGCTGGTGGTGTTGGCGGTGGTGTTTCTGGTGTTCTGGAGCTGGCTGGGTCTTGCCGGCCATATGGGCAGCACGGTGGTCAGTCACGCCATGGTGTTTGCCGCGATGCCACTGGCGTTCATCACGCTGGGCTTCAGCAGTATCGACGCCAGCCTGATCGAGTCCGCCCGCACCATGGGCGCCCGGGATAACGAGATCCTGCGCACCCTCATCTTCCCCATCGTATTGCCCTACGTCAGTTCAGGCCTGGTCTTCGTGTTCGTCTCCAGCCTGAACGAATACATCATCGCCTACCTGGTCGCCGGCTTCACCGTGGAGACCCTGCCGATCAAGGTCTTCAACAGTTTGCGGATGGGGTTCCAGCCCACCATGTGCGTCGGTGCCGTGTTGTTCATGGCGCTGGGCATAGCGGCGTTCAGTCTTGTGGCCCGCATCGGCGATCTACCCCGACTTCTCGGCGGACGGGCCTGAAGCCCGCCCCTGCCCTTTCTACATAAGGAAAATCACGCAATGTCCGTAACAAAGGTCAAAAAGAATAACCCTGTCATCGTCGGCCAACCGGTCTTGCTGGTCATCGACATTCAGAAAGGCTGCTTCCTGCAAAGGCCAGCCAACTCCAGCCTCGAATTCATGAAGGACGACAGCGCCAGCTACCTCAAGGCCCGCACCCTGATCGACGCCGCCCGTGCGGCTGATATCCCGGTCATTTTCATTCAGGAAATCCATCGCAAGAACCTGATCGACTACGGCCGCGAACTGGACGGAGACGAAAACATCCATTGCCTGGACGGCCAGCCGGGCACACCGCTGGCGGTCGAGGAAATGGGCATTCGTGAAGATGACTACATCATTCAGAAGCGCCGCTATTCAGCGTTCTACGGCAGTGAGCTGGAGATTCTGCTCAAGGGGCTCAAGGCGCAGACCCTGATTATGGTCGGCGGCTTCACCGACGTGTGTATCCACTACAGTTTCGTCGATGGTCACCAAGGGGATTATCACTGCCGGGTCGCAGTGGATTGCGTCGCCGGCTCAAGCCAGGCGGCTCATGATGCGTCACTGGTGGCCATGGAGTACCTGCAACATGGTGCCCTGCGCAGCAGCGAAGAACTTATCGCCGCCATGCAGGCACGCTGAGCGCCATGATTTCACGCGCGCACAGCCTTTACCGGCAGGAGCTGCGGGCTCTGCTTGCCCTGGCGTTGCCGCTGGCCACTGCCCAGATCGGGCAAATGGCGATGGCGGTCACTACCGGCATTCAACTGGGCCACCTGAGCAGCCTTGCCCTGGCGGCGGGAGGACTCGGCGCGAGCATCACGTCGGTACTGGTGCTGGTCTGCCAGGGCGTCCTGGCCGGTATCCAGCCGATCATTGCCCAGGCTCGCGGGCGAGCGGACGAACAGACCGAAGCGGCCTACGCCGGAGCCTTATGGGCTGCGCTGGCATTGGCCCTGATCGCAGCGCTGTTAATTGTGCCGGTGCTGATGAACATGTCGACCGTGCTTGGATGGCTGGGTGTCGAGGCCGATATCGCCGGGCTGACGGCTGCGTACTGCCGGGGATTTGCCTGGGGCGTTCCGGCGATTCTCGCCTACGCACCTTTGCGTTATTACCTTGCTGCACTGGAACAGGTCCGGGTGATTCTGCTGCTGGCATTCGCCGGAGCCGGGCTCAATGCGTTGCTGGGCGGATTACTGATTTTCGATGGCGAACACGGCGCAGGGCTGGGCGTTGCAGGGGGTGGCCTGGCCTTGAGTATCACTTGGTGGTGCATGCTGCTGGTGATGGTCTGGTATTGCCGGGTTCAACGACGACTGCCCCAAGCCCGCATCGCAACCTGGCCTGTCCTTGTGCGCAACATACGGGAAGTGGTTGCCGTGGGCTGGCCCATCGGCGGTTTGTACGCTGCCGAAATCGGTCTGGTGACCCTGGCCTCAGTGCAGATCGCCCGCTTCAGCCCGGTGCAATTGGGCGCCCATCTGATCTGCCTGAATATCGTCAATATCGTGTTCATGGTCCCGCTGGCATTGAGCCAGGCCGCAACCATCCGGGTGGCGACGTTCGTTGGCCTGAATCAACCGGCAGCGGCTCGCAACAGCGGCTGGACAGCCCTAGCGCTGGCAAGTCTGTTCATGGTGTCGGCAGGGTTGCTCATCGCCTGGCAGCAACCGCGCCTCGTGACCTTGTTCCTGGCCCGTGATGACGAAAACTTTGGCGCCATCCTTGAATTGAGCCATTCACTGTTCCTGATTCTCGCCCTCTACTTCGTCTTCGACGGCATCCAGACCGTCGCGACCGGTGCCCTGCGCGGACTCAAAGATACCCGCGCACCCATGCTGATCTGCCTCTGCGGCTATTGGGGTCTGGCATTTCCGGTCGGGCTGTTTCTGGGCCGGGGACTGGGCTGGGGGGCGGCCGGTTTCTGGAGCGGCTACGCCTTGGGACTGGCGGCAGTCGCCCTGGCGCTGACGCTGCGCTGGCATCACACAACCCGCAATTTTCAGGTACGCGGCAAAGCGATACCGCTGCACGCTACCGCCGGAGGTCTTTGAAACATGAATTCATTTATCGACCGCTACATCGACAGTCATCAGCATCGATTCTGTGAACTGGCGGACCAGATCTGGGACCTTGCCGAACTCAAGTTCGCCGAACATCAATCCTGCGAAGCTCACGGAGGGGCCCTTGAACAGGCCGGATTCCGCGTTCAGCGCAACCTCGGCGGCCTGCCCACCGCGCTGCTCGGTGAATACGGCAGCGGCAAACCGGTCATTGCCCTGCTGGGTGAGTACGATGCGCTGCCCGGCCTGAGCCAGACGGCAGGTTTGTCACAGGCCGAGCCGCTGGAACATCAAGGCGCGGGACATGGTTGCGGGCATCATCTGCTGGGCTGCGCCAGCCTTCTGGCGGCCATCGCATTGAAAAACGCCATGGCCGAAGGCGGTCTGGGCGGCACCCTGCGCTACTACGGCTGTCCGGCAGAGGAAGGCGGATCAGGCAAGACTTATCTGGTAAGGGCCGGGGTATTCGATGACGTCGATGCCGCATTGACCTGGCACCCCGACAGCTTCAATGGCGTTTCGACCTTCACCAATCTGGCGAACCTGCAGGCTTTTTTCCGATTCCAGGGGCGTGCCAGCCATGCGGCAATTTCTCCGCATCTTGGCCGCAGCGCACTGGATGCGGTGGAACTGATGAACGTGGGCAGCAATTACTTGCGCGAACACATGCCCGCCGATACCCGCCTGCATTACGCGATCACCAACAGCGGTGGCCACTCGCCGAGCATCGTCCAGCATCAGGCCGAGGTCCTGTACCTGTTGCGTGGCGGTGAAATGAACAGTGTTCTGGATCTGTTCGAACGGGTGAAAAACGTCGCAGCCGGTGCAGCCCTGATGACTGAAACCCGCATGAGCGTCCAGTTCGACCGGGCCACATCCAGCGTGCTGGGTAATTGCACCCTTGAACAGGTCTTGCAGGAGTGCCTGGAAGAAGTGGGCGGCGCCCGAGCCGATGCCGACGACGAACGCCAGGCGCAATTGTTCCGCGAGACGTTCAGTGATCAAGAGATCGCCAGCGCCTACAGCGACCTGGGCCTGACCCGTGACGACTGCGTGCTTCACCAAGGCGTAGTGCCTCTGGCAAGCCAACGCCAACCCATCTTTGCGTCTTCGGACATCGGCGATGTCAGTCGGGTCATACCCACCGCTCAGTTATATATGGCGTGTTATGCCATTGGCACCGCCTTTCATTCCTGGCAAATGGTTGCCCAGGGCAAATCGGCCTTTGCGCATAAAGGCATGTTGCAAACAGCCAAAGTATTAGCGCGCGCCGGACTTGTCTTAATGACGGATACCGCACGTGTCACAGCAGCCAGGGAAGAGTTCTCCAGTCTTACTGCAAACACACCTTATCGCTGCCCTATTCCAGCGGATATTTCACCCCCTGTTCAACGGTAAGACTCTGCACCACCGCGTCACGCTTAAAACAATAACGCACCGTTAATTACCACATTAAAAAGGTTGGAAAGTTGAGAGGAAACATAAAACCCGCATTTCGCGGGAAAGGCCTCCTGCACCCTGAAATCAGCTAAAAACAAGGGTTTAGCGCCTAAAAAGCACGGACAGTAAATGGCACAGTTACTGCTTATTCACTCATGCAAAAACATGAACTGGCAACTTACCTGTGAGACACACAAATCGCCATGCGTGAATAGTGATCATTCAGGCACACGGGTGGGCGGCCGTCCTAATCATTTGTAATACCCAAGGCAACGTCGAGTGCCAGGCCCAACAGCGCCCCGAGCGCACTAACCCATGTACGGAGCAGACAATGAAGTTAATCGCCAGCATGATTGTTCTCGCGACCGCCGGCGTCGCCAGTGTCATGGCACACGCGGATCAGGCGGAATCGAAAGGGTTTGTTGAAGACAGTTCCCTTAAGTTACTGAACAGAAACTTTTACTTCAGTCGCGAGTATCGCCATGGTGAAACCAACAACGCCGGGCGCAACGCCTTCAAGGCCAAGGCTGATCGCAATGGCTACAACCAGGAATGGGTGGATGCGATTTCAGCCACCTATAGCTCCGGCTTTACCCAGGGGCTGGTAGGTTTCGGTCTTGATGCCTACTCCTATTACGCCTTTGCCCTGGATACCGGCGGTGGACGTACAGGCACCGGCAATATGATGGTCGGCGCCGACGGGCATCCGGAAGACAGCATGAGTAAAAGTGGTGGGGCGCTGAAGATGCGTATCTCGGACACGACCTTGCGCTACGGCACGATGAGCACCAGCGCCCCGGTATTCGCTGCCCATGGCAGCCGGGTGTTTCCGGCAACAGTGCGAGGCCTCAATATCACCAGCAACGAGATCAAGGATCTGGATCTGGAATTCGGCCACTTCACTGCCGGCTCGGGATCGCGGGAAGGCAAGACCGACGGGCGCTTGTCCACCACCTACTCGCCCTACACCCGCGTCAACAATCTGGATGTTCAGGAAGTCAATTACCTGGGCGGCCTCTACAAGATCAATGACGAGCTGAACTTCACCCTCTACGGTTCGGACTTCAAGGACGTCTGGCATCAGTATTACGGCAACGCCAACTACACCAAGGCTCTGTCGAAGAACCAGTCCCTGCTGCTGGACTTCAACATCTACAAGACCAATGACAGCGGCGACGCCAAACTGGGGCCGATCAACAACGTCATCTGGTCGATGCAGGGCGGCTACACCTACAGCGCCCACACCTTTACCCTGGCCTGGCAACAGGTTCATGGCGACACGCCGTTCGATTACCTGGGCTTCGGCGACAAATCCAGCGGCGATTCGATTTTCGTCGCCAACTCGGTCAGCTGGTCCGACTTCAACGCCCCCGGCGAAAAGTCCTGGCAGGCGCGCTATGACCTGAATCTCAAGACTTACGGTGTGCCCGGCGTATCGTTCATGGCGCGCTACCTCAAAGGTTGGGACATCGACGGCTCGCACACACCGACCAACAGCGCGTTCTACCAGTTCTACGGCGAAGATGCCCGACACCATGAACTGGACCTGTGGGCACGCTATGTGGTCCAGAGCGGCAGCGCCAAGGATCTGTCCTTTCGCCTGCAATACGCGATACATCGAGCCAACGCCGCACAAGGGGACGGCAATATTGATGAGACCCGCCTGATCGTCGATTACCCGATCAATGTTTTCTGAGTTGTAACCTGTAACGCTTCACCTTTGGTTTGGCGCAGGGAGGCGCCTTTTTTTCCTGGCCGGCACTGCAACGCTGGAAGGATTCTGATTTTTTGCCTGAGACGACCGAGACCGATATAGTCGCCATCGCTCGCAGACAGATTCGCACCACACCAAGGAGCCCCCTGATGGGCAACGACATTCCCCCTGCCAAACCGGTTCAAGAAAAATACCTCGTGCCCGGATTGGAGCGCGGCCTGATGCTGCTGTCCGAATTCACTCGGGATACACCGGCCCTGACCGCACCGCAGTTGGCAAAGCGACTGGACGTTCCCCGGGCCACCGTTTATCGCTTGTTGATGACCCTGGAAAACCTCGGCTTCGTCAAGCGCAGCGAAACCGGCCATGAATACCGTCTTGGCCTCGGAGTGCTGCGCCTGGGCTTCGAATACGTCGCCTCACTGGATATCACCGAGTTGGGCCAGCCAATACTTCATCGCCTGGCCGAGCTGATCAATTACCCCTGCAACATCGCCGTGCTGGATGAGCGCTCGGTGGTGTACATCGCCCGAGCGCTGCCACCGACGTCCCTGACCAGCGCCATGAGCATCGGCGCCAGGCTTCCCGCCCATGCCACGGTGGTCGGACGTATCCTGCTTCAGGACAAAAGCCTGGCACAGCTCCAGACGCTCTACCCGGAAGACCCTCTGGAAGCCTATTCGCCCGACACGCCCGGCAATGCCGCACAGCTTTATGAGCTCTTGCAACGCGACAAGCAGCAGTCCTATGTCATGGGCGAAGGTTATTTCGAGCCGGCGTTTTCCAGTGTCGCCGCACCGGTTCGCTCACGCTCCGGGGAAATCATCGCCGTCCTGGGCGTAATGGTTCCGTCAGCCCACATCGATCGCGAACGCCTGGACACCATTGTTCAAAGCGTGTGCCTCAGTGCTGCCGAACTGACCCAACTGATGCGCTACCAGAATTGATGCCGCGCGGCGCGATCGCCGCATACATCCATAAATCACCGTCAGGGCAAGAGCGACGTCGGCGCAGTAGAGTCCAACCGCCATTCCCCATAGAATCGCCCCACGATTAAAGGAGACGACTTTATGCTGATGGTGATTTCCCCAGCGAAAACCCTCGATTTCGAAACCCCGCCGACCACTGCACGCTTCACTCAGCCGCAATATCTGGATCACTCTCAGGAATTGATGACTCAGCTGCGCGAGCTCAGCCCCGCGCAGATCAGTGAGTTGATGCACCTGTCGGACAAGCTCTCGGGCCTCAACGCCGCCCGTTTCGGCAGTTGGAACCCCGCGTTCACCCCGGATAACGCCAAACAGGCGCTGCTGGCGTTCAAGGGCGATGTCTATACCGGATTGCAGGCTGAAACCCTGAGTGAGGCAGACCTGACCTACGCCCAGAGCCACCTGCGCATGCTTTCCGGTCTCTATGGCCTGCTGCGACCGCTGGACCTGATGCAGCCTTATCGACTGGAAATGGGCACCCGACTGGCCAACGCTCGCGGCAAGGATCTGTATGCCTTCTGGGGAACGCGGATCAGCGAATGGCTGAACGAAGCGCTGGCCGAGCAAGGCGACGATCTGCTACTGAACCTGGCCTCCACTGAATACTTCTCGGCAGTCAAGCGCCCCGCCTTGAAGGCACGGATCATCGACACCGAGTTCAGGGACTTCAAGAACGGCCAGTACAAAATCATCAGTTTCTATGCAAAAAAAGCACGCGGAATGATGAGCCGCTTCGTCATCGCGGAGCAGATCAATACCGTCGAAGCCCTTAAAGAGTTCGATATACAGGGATATCGCTACAGCAGCGATCAGTCCACGCCAAACAAGTTGGTGTTCCAACGCCTGGCGCCTGAAGAATAAGGGTCACATCAAGGGCGCAATGCTAACTTTGGTTGCGCTTACTTCCCTCCACTACACACTGGTTTTTGACGAATTACTGACGTCAAAATTTAGTCTTCGCTTTTCTTGTATCTAAGTTCTCAAAAATTTAACAAACTTTTTGCACGGTACGCTCTGGTTTTTTCGCGATAGTGGCATTTTTATATTAATAACGGGAACCCCCTTTAAACTAGGGCCCAAACGACAAATGCCATCAATATGCAATTACCCTTTTTGCGCGCCAGAAATTACGGATTCTCAAAAAGAGGACGAGTGGCCAGGAACTTATCTCGAAATAAGGGGCTCCTACATCCCGTAACAATTCTCGCCTACCTTGTGAGAGATCACTTACAAGGAGGGTGGAAAAACTGGAAGTTGCCAATCGCGATGTTTGACTGGACGGTCAAGGCGGTAGGTATCAGAAGAGAATTGCACCCTTGTTCAACTATTGGTAATCGGGCAAAGCACTATCGATGTGCAGACAGCGAGATCAGGCAAGATGACCAGGGCGATAAGTCCGAGCCTTTTAGCCTAGAGGCCACTGGAGCACCTAGCGGAGTGGTTTGCCACGTCCCAGAGCGAGACCCTGTAGCGCGTTACCTATAGGTTACTTGCCACGAATACTCAGCAGTACTTGAGAATGCCATAACTATTGGCGCTCACCTTTTTCAACTATGCCTGCGTTCGATAGGTGACTCTTATAAGTCACTTTTTTCGAGCGCGCGATAACTGCTGGTCAAATTTTAATATCCAGCCAACTTATGGCGTGAACATCGAGGAGAATACGATGCGTATCAGCATCTTTGGTTTGGGTTATGTCGGTGCAGTATGTGCCGGTTGCCTTTCTGCGC
>DASVUK010000134.1:0-87981 GCA_036387095.1 Pseudomonas sp. | reverse complement strand
AAGCGTGCGCGTGTACATGATGAGAGTCGGTGTCCCTGTCTAAAAGTCACTGAAACGCCGTGCCCGATACCATTTTGCATAAGGTGTATTACCTACCTTGTGCCTATTGAAGTCCGGTGCACCATCATCCCACCAAACTGGCCCCGCTCTCCAAGAGATACCTTGGCCCCCTGAACCTCCGATCTCGCCGCCTTCATATCATCGGGATCACCTGATGCTTTGGCCGCCTTTACTGCCCGCCGCGCAGCCATCAAGGCGTTCACCAGTCGCTGCCGTTCATCTTCATCGAGTGCAGGATCAGAGCAGCCCCATAGCATCTCTTTGACAACAAAGTAACGGCCATCTAGTTTAGTTGGGTTATGTCAGGCGCTCCATAGCGTCGGATTCGTAATTACCGACGTCCGAGTCGTCACCCCCTTGGATGATAAAAGCGGGATTTTGAAAACGGAACAGCTCACGTCTGTTTCTTTTGGCTTTGACAAAAATTATGCCGTGGTACGTATGATTGAGGGCGAAAGCGGCCAGGTCTACGCTGGCTCTCCTGACAGCATCTTCTGCCAACACTTTGACTAACCTCAGGAAAATTTACTGAGTAAACGCAAAGCTTTAGCGCCTCATACGCTATCGATGATGATCTCACTAACTGGAGAAGTGCTGCATCGAGCCCGAGACTGTCCGATCTTATATCGCTTGAGCGAGGGAAAGTGACCCGGCTGGACAACAGCCTGGCACCTCGGGTAGGTTTTCACCGTGATTGGTTCTCCTCCCACCACTATCTCAAAGGTCGCCAAGTTGTGACCGGACGTTTCCCGCTCAAGTCGGGGCAGATATGAGGGCCGTCAGGACTGGATGGACGACGCGATACAGAATGCTTGGCATCGGGTGTTGTCTGGCGTAAGCAGCGGGCCCTGAAACTACGTGGCTTCAGCTGCTTCAGCTGCTTCAGCTGCTTCAGCTGCTTCAATACTTCCGACGCGCCCCCGCTGTGGGTTGAAGGCTGGCAAGATTTGCCTGAATCCAGGTAGATTACCTGTGAGGAATGGCAATACCGGGATACTGTGCCCGATATTGGTGGGATCAATTCTGGTCGCCCCCTACCGCCGAGCAAGCCTACGTTGCTTGGGTTCTGCTATTGGAATGTGCTGGCCGGCGGATCTTTGTCTGGGCAAGGCTTACGTTCGAGACGCTTAATATCACCACCGCAGGCTAACGCACGGTTCCGTTACATGCGCTTCAATCGGCATGATCTGGAGAGAGCAATGACTGAGCACAAGAAGAAGTTGAAGAACGAGTTCCTCGGTCGGCGCGTTGTTCGCGGTATACGTCCATGGCGGGAATCGTTCTGGCGCCGCTACGCGCTGATTTAGGCCTAAAGGTCCCGGCGTCTCAGCGTAATGTTGACCGGGGGATCGCCATGCGGTTGGAGAGTCATCCACGTGGAGCGATACAAGTTATGGGCGATGGCCATGCTGCTTACTATGTCAGGAGGAACAAAACAAATGAGGCTGTCCTCCCTCTGCTTTGGTGCTCGGCCAGCTTATGAATCGCAGACCATGGCAGGGAGCACCTGATCTTCGAACACTGCTGGGCTATTCGCAAATGCTTGGTATCTAAAAAAGCCACCCCACATCTGTTTCCTCAGCTCCTCCGGCGTTTCCGCTCTTAGATCGAAATAGGGATGGTGGGGACACAACAGATAATCAACTCTGGAGGCCAAGTCGGGAGAGCTCAAAAGATCTTCATTCATATCATTGTGTCCCATATAAGGGACTTCGGCCAAAAGGTTGTTCTTAAGGATGCTCGTATCTTCGACGTGATACCTAGGACGTGCGGCGAAAGACGTTGAGCAAGAGAACGCGGCGAGGAGCCACCCTACACGCGTCGCTCTGCTCGCATGAATCATCTCAGACGGTACCTGAGCGAGGTAGGCGAAACTTACGTGAGTCACATTGCCCTTAATATTTTTTCGATGATAGATCACAGGAGTCTTTCCATTTTTCTATTTTTCTGATTGGCAGATGAATAAATCATGCATCTCTAACAGCAACTTTTCAAGCACATTTTACGTGCTCACCTACAGTAATTTTGGTTGGATGACATCGGACGAAAGTTATTAAAGTTTGTTGAAGTTGGCCCGCAGCTTTAACATTTTGATTTATACGAGCGCTCGAATTTGATAATTGCCGGAGCGGGGGATGCCAGCGTCGCTGCGCCCGAACCGCCCCCTTGGATCACTTAGCCAGCTTGGTCGGTCGATGGCGCTCTGCGTCACATCGCAGCCTCTATGCGCCACAGCTCCTTTTGTATTTGTCGCCACTGCCACATGGACAAGTCTCGTTACGGCCGTGTTTCGCGAGGCTCATACGCCGTTCGAACGCCCACAGTGTCGAGGTAGGTGAGGTCGGTGCTTTCATGTTTTTCGTCAGCACATCCATTTCCTGTGATTAATTCCAAGGAAAATCCAGCGCGGCGTCACTGTATGTCCACGCTCGCTTCAATCGAAATCCCGAACCAAGTGCCGGCGCGCAATGCATATTTACGGTTTTCCCATTGATTCTGCAGTGCCTAGATCGCATACGGGGTTGCAATAACCACATATGCCAGTACCACCCGAGCTGACGCTCATGGTGACGTCATGCCGTTTTCGATCAGCCTTGGTCTTTGCCGTGATTGCTGTCAGGCCCCGATCAAAGCTCTTGCACGAGGCTCGTCCATGGTAGGCAGGACAACACCAAGCCCCAATGTTGCCGGGTAAGCGCGGCGCTCAATCTGACTGACGACTCAACTGCAAGCTTTGTGATTTCGGCCTTAGTGGCAGCAGTCTTGGAGGGGCGCTAGGCGCCTTGCTTGGTGAGTCAGTCTTGGTGATGTGGTAGCTGTCCATTTGTTGCTCTAGTTTTGGGTGTTTATTTCATGCCAACGCGCCTGCGCATTTCAGCCGTAATGGTTTGGCGTGCTGAAGTCAGCCCACGGATCGGCGTCGAGGTCGTCAAGCCGCTCGCGGAGATTCTGAATGTTCCAAGCGTCCGCGCTTTGATCTCCAAAGCTCTTCGGAAAATCGGCAGTGAGACCGACAAGCCTTCGCGCGTGGGCGCCGGTTTGATCATTGCTGTCAACCTCAACGCGCAGCGTCTGGAAGACGTGCTCACGTTGGGTGCAACCCACGTCATCAATGGCGACGAGCAGTATGCGTACAAGGTCATCCAAGAGATTGTACAGGGCGGGATCGATTTCGCTCTTGAATGCATCGGCAAACCTAAAGTGCTGCGCCAGGCAGTTGACGCCCTGAAGCCGATGGGCACTTGTGGCTTGCTTGGCTTGCTTGGCTTGCTTGGCGTGTCAAGTCCCGGCACCGAAGTGTCGATTGAAATGATCAGTCTACTGCAGGGTCGCAGGCTGATGGGCATCATTGAGGGCGACAGCGATCCTCGAATGATCGAGATGTATCGCGGAACCTTCCCGTTTGACAAGCTCGTTAGCTTTTATCCGTTTGATCACATCATTGAAGCCATCGCCGATATGGCGTCCGGCAAGACCGGCAAGCCCATCCTCCGGATGCCTCAAACCAAGAGCAGGAGCTCTGAAAATGATAAATTTTTGACGACGCCGTGCAAGCAGGCAAGGCCACACCCGCGCAGGCCACCGCAATCTTCGAAGCGCTACGACCGATTCCAGTGGCGTTCATGTTTGGTTTATGGAAGGGGTCTGAATTTCCCACCGGTCACCCAATGGATGACAAGCTGGCGTCCAACGACTGGAATGGTAAGCCCTTCAAAGATGCCGAGAGCGGTGATCCGCTGCTGCTTCACACTGCCGACGGAGCGGGCTTTTTTCCCGCGGATCCCAAGCTGATCATGAGCGCACAGGCCGGGACCGGCGGCGCGGCAGATCATCAGGCGGAGGTTGAAACCGACAAACCCGCTTCGAGCCTTCGCATGGTGGAGTTTCTCGGCCAAGCCACAGCAACAGTGATCTACGACGAGATGCCGATCAACGACCATTCCGGGCCAGCGACGACGATACGATATTGGGTGCGATGGACATGCGTGGCGTGCCGCAGACTTATTTCTTCGTACTGCGCCGCGTCCTAGCCTGAGACCGCCCCACAGAACGCTGTTGGTCCTGCCCGACGATCGTGGCGGGGCGCCTTGGTCAAGGATTCCGAGGCCTTCCTCTGGTCGAACTCATCTACCAACCACTCAAGCGCGCCACTACCCGACGCGGGCGTCGCTCCGAATGCACGAAGCGCCAGTGACATCTTTAACCACGGCCCAAGCTTTTCTAGATCCCGTTATACCGTTTCAACAGTGAAGCAAAAGTGCCATTCGATGGGCTGTTTTCGCTGCAGAATTTGATGCAGTCAGCGGCGTGCCTTCGTGCGCGCGCTGGACGGAGCGAGCGCTCATAGTGTAGGTTTGGTAGATCATCTTACTGATAGCAACGATAAACAAATCGATAAAACCAGTGAGTTTGCGCTTTGATTCAGTCGCTACAGTTCTGATGGCTGTTCGACAAGCCATGGGGGCGGGTCGCGATGAATCGTTGTCTGAATCCGATTCGTCACCGCATTGGCAAGACCCACGCCGGGACGTTATCCGGAACTTCATCAAGCGCCGTGAACCGATATTCAAAGATTACTGACGGCCAGCGATCCTGGCCGTCTGCAGCTATTAATTGTGGCTATCCATGACTTCTAGGATTCAAGCATGACTAACGCAGGCGCAACGCCCTCCGCACTTTCTTCAAGTCCCCGTACACAACGCTTGAAAGTCCCTAAAGCGCCGCAGATCGTGGCCGCTCGTTTGAAGAAGCTGATCGTGGGCGGGCAACTGAAGGAAGGTGATCTTTTACCTGCTGAAAGCAAACTGATGGAAGAGTTTGGAGTGTCACGGCCGACCATTCGTGAGGCATACCGGATTCTTGAGGCCGAGCATCTGGTCACAGTGTCCCGTGGCGCCAAGGGTGGTGCGGTCATTCATGCGCCCGATCCCGGCCTGATCTCCAGTTATGCGCTGATGGTCCTGCAATGCGAGGGCACGAAAGTCGCGGAGGTCTATCAGGCGCGCATGGCTGTCGAGCCCGCCGCAGTACGTATGGTCGCGAAAACAGGGAGGAAAACCGCTCCCGCCATTCTGCGTGCATCGCTGGAAAAGGAGCGAGCGGTCGTCGAAGATCCTGTCGCGTTTGCTCAAGCCATCGCGGAGTTCCACCAGCTAATCATGGAGCTCTCCGGCAATCGGCCGCTGATTCATCTCTGGGGTGCAATCCATGAGGTCGTCGTGCAGCATCAGGCCCTGGCTGTGTCCGCCTACCGTCGGACGACGCAAGCAGAAGAAATCGTCGCCAATGCGGCGGTAGGCCTGCGCTCCCAGGAGAAGCTGATCAAGCTGATCGAAGCAGGCGACGAGGATGGTGCTGAAGCTCATTGGCGCAAGCACATGCAAGCAGCCTACAAGACCTGGATCGCGGGTTACGAAGAAACCACCATCGCCGAGATCATGCAGGACTGATGCCTTACCGCGCTGTTTCCTTGGGCTGCGCGTAATATCCGACAGCTACCAGGTAATGACCGCTGCGCTGAATCAAAGTGTTCTTGGGCTCTGCCTTTCCGGTCGCCGGGTTGCGCCACTTGTAGCTGACCAGCGCGGTTGTCTTGCCCTCGATCGCTTTGAGCATTTGATGGCCGATGGGTTGACCATCGATTGCCTGCAACCGCAGGAAGTCGGTATCGATCAGCCGTGGGTTGTACCCGTGGGCGACCATCTTGCGGGTATTGGTATCCACGACAAACACGTACAAGTCATCGCGGTTGAATGCCTTGTCCAGCTGGTTGATTCCCTTCAGCGTCGCCGCCGGGTCGTTCTGCAACGCCTTCAGCGCGTCGTCGAGCAAGGCTTTCGCAGCCTGAGAGCTGGAGCGCGGCAGGTAATACCCGACTGCGAATATCTTGTCACCGACGCGCTGATACCAAGCACGCTTGCGCTCGACCTTGCCGTCGTTAGGATTCATCCAGCGATATTCTTCGCTGCGCATCTGGCCGTTGTCCGGTTCGCGCAGTATCTGTTCGAGTAAAGGCTTACGCTCCTCGTCGAGTAACGGTAGAACATTGCGGCCGATGTAAATCGCCGACAGTCCCCCACTGGCAAGCATCACCCCGTGGCTATCGATGACATAAACGTACTGCTCGCCGTCGGTGAATTCACCTTGGCGGCTGATTTGCGCGAGCACGGTATCGCCATTTTCCCGGTAGCGAGTTATTGCCTTGTGCAACAGCGTCCGGGCTTGATCAGATTGCTCGCTATAGGCTGCGTCATCGCTTGCTTGAGCGCCAGTGAGCAAGGCGAGCCCAAGCAATAAGACGGTCAGTGCGACCGAGATTCTCATCATCGGAATACACCGTGCCAAGAGGGAGAGTAACCGCCGGTGCAGGCGGCCGCAGGAGCACAGTGCGCCAACGCCAGGCTCTGTTGTTGCAAGCGGGCGCTGTCGACCTCGAAGCAGACGGTTAATAAAAGCAGGATGGCGCCTGTCAGTAAATAGATCGGACTCATGTTCATCCCTTCTTGTTGTTGTATGGGAATTTTGAACGCTGCAATCATCATTATAATGATCTATATGTATGTGGCAAGCGCCGCTACGCCGATGATTTTCGTTTTTCCAGGACCCCGCGTAGTGCGGCCTGCGCCTCGTGGGTCTGCAGGCGTGTAATGAATTGTTGATTCTCTTTGCGAACGATGGCCTTGAGCGGTGCCAGGAGGGAAGCCTTGAGCAGGCGTTTACAGGCCAGCAGGGACCCGAGTGAGTCTTTGCCAAAGCGCGCAGCTTGAGCGCGCGCGGCAGCCAGGCACTCGGACGGGGTCTCATAGACATGAGTACACAAACCCCATTCCAGTGCTGTGCGGGCGTTCAGGCGCTCACCCGCGAGGATCAACTGCGCCGCCCGGCCATGCCCAAAACGCTGCCCAAACAGCAGGCTTGCGCCGAACTCCTGGCATAAACCGAGTTTGACGAACGGTGTTGCGAACTGACTTTCGACACTGGCCATTACCAGGTCGCAGTGCGGCAGCAGGGTGGTACCAATGCCAATGGCTGCGCCACAGACCGCCGCAATCAGCGGCTTGTCCAGGTCGATCACGGCATCCATGAAGCGAAAGGCGGGCGCATCCAGGCTCTGCGGCGGAGACTGCATGAAGTCGCTCAGATCGTTGCCGCTGGTAAAACAGGTCTCGCCGCCGCTGATAACCACTGCGTTGATCGCGTCATTGCTGTTGGCTTCCCGAAACACCTGTGCGAGGTCATCGTACATGCGCAGGGTCAGCGCATTATGCTTCTGCGGGCGCTGCAAGGTGATTTCGAGCCAGCCGTCATGGTGCTGAAGTTCAATGAAGTCGGGCATGGAATTTCCTAACGGCATTGAGAGAAGGGAATGTTTTTATCGACTCGTATCTCGCCCGGCATGCCCAGCACTCGTTCAGCGATCTGATTGCGCAGAATCTCGTCGGTACCGCCGGCAATGCGCAGGGCGGCTGCCCATTCGTAGCCGTGCCTGAACTTGTCGCCTGCTTGCAAGCCTTGCAGCCCGGTGGCGTCCAGAGCCATTGCACTCAGCTCTTGCAGTGTATTGGCGTACACCAGTTTGCTCATCCCGGCGATCGGGCCTGGGGTTTCTCCCTTGGACAGCGACGTCAACAGGCGGAAGCGGAAGTAACGCAAGCCCATTTCCTGAGTCAGCAGCCTGGCCATCTTGAAACGATCCTGGCTGGCCCCCGTCGCCTGTTGCGCAGCTCGCTCAATCAACTCCAGTACATTGGGCAGCGATTGGCTTTCGCCGCCGACATTGACCCGCTCATTCATCAAGGTAGTCATGGCACATTTCCAGCCGTCGCCAACAGCACCCACCCTATAGCGGTCGGGTATCCGGACGTCGGTGAGGAATACCTCATTGAATTCCGATACACCGGAAATCTGCTGGATAGGCCTGACCTCGATCCCGGCACTGCGCATATCGACGATAAAAAAGGTCAGCCCTTTATGTTTGGTTGCCTCTGGATCGGTGCGGGCCAGCAGGATGCCCCAGTCTGCGACATGCGCCCAGGACGTCCAGACTTTTTGCCCGCTGATCACCCAGTCATCACCGTCCTGGATGGCGCGCGTGCGCACATTTGCGAGGTCTGAACCCGCGGAGGGCTCCGAGAACAACTGGCACCAGAGCAGTTCGCCTTTCAGGGTCGGCTGCGTGAATTGCTCTATCTGAGCCGGTGAGCCGTGGGTGCGCAACGTGGGCACCGCCAGTTGAGTGCCGATGGTGACGAAGGGACCGACCGGCAGGTCATGACGCGCTTCCTCATCCTGAAAGATGACCTCCTGCATGGGCGTGCCATCGAGACCGCCCTCACTTTTCGGCCAGCGAATAGCCGCGTAGCCCTCGACCGCCTTTTGCGCTTGCCAGGCCTTGGCTTTACCGATGAATGCGCTTACGTCGGCGTGGTCGGCCGGGCTCATGAAGCCGCTGGCGTGATCGCCCAGCCAAGTGCGGACTTGGTGGCGAAATTGCGCTTCGGTCGGTGAGTCGTTGAAATCCATGGCTATACTCCTTAGCGAATGTGCAATTGGTTCAGAGAGGCTGGCGACAGCAACTGGTCCACCCAGGCGCCAGGCTGGCCAAGGATCACCGCTAACAGGCGCGAGCGTTTATAGAAGAAATGGCAGTCTGCTTCCCAGGTGTAGCCAATGCCGCCATGCAGGTGCAGGCATTCACGAGCTGCATATTCAAAAGCATGCGTGGCGCTGAGGCGGCAGGCCGCTGCAGCCAGGCTACGATCCGCATCCTCTCCGGCGTGCATGGCCCAGGCACCAAAATAAGCGTTGGAACGTGCCAGCTCAATGTTCACCGCCATGTCGGCCAGCTTGTGCTTGACCGCTTGGTAGCTACCAATCGGACGCCCAAACGTGTGCCGCTCCAGTGCGTAGTCACGGGCAAGCTGGCAGGCGGCATCAGCCCCACCAATCTGCTCGAAAGCGGTGAGGATTGCGTCCTGATCGAGCACCTCACGCATGGCTTTTACTGCCGCATCGCCTGCTGCCAGTACCGTTGCAGGGAGCTGCTCCAGTGCCAGCGTTGAATAGGGCACCACATCGTCCAGGCTTTGCGCAGCTTTATGAGCGTTTGGGGATTGTTCCAGATCGACCAGCACAAGGGCTGGCTGCCCGTCGTGCAAAACCGGAAGAATCACCGCATGGGCATGGGCGCCGTAGGCCAGGGGCGGACAACCCCCGCCAAGGACACCGCCTTGCAGCGTCACGTTGATATTTTTCCAGTCCGGCGTGAGGTGTGCAGCAACGATGGCGGTACCGGTGGCAATACGCTCCAGCCATTGCCCTGCGTCAGGCGCGAGGCTGCGCTTGAGAAGTTCTGCACCGACAAAGACGGTGGCATGGAACGGCACGGGCGCGAGGCTGCGGCCGAACTCTTCGGCCAATACGCACAATTCGAGCGCGCCCAGACCCAGGCCACCGTGCTCTTCGGGTATCGCCACGGCCAACCAGCCGAGGTCGGCCACCTGGGCCCATAATCTGTGGTCGAAGCGCTCATTCCTGGCGATTCGCTCGCGCAAACCGTGGAAAGTGCTGGTTTCGCTGAGAAACCGGCGGGCCTGTTCACGCAGCATTTGCTGCTCATCGGAAAAATCGAAGTTCATGATGGTCCCTGGCTAGGATCGTATATACATACCAATCATATACACGTATTTTTGGAGTTGTCTAGGATACCCAAGCGCATTCGCCGATGGTGCCAGAAATTCGCGACAGCAGGGCAGTCGTCGCATTTCCATCCATAAGCCGGATGGGCCAAGAAAAATTAAGATCCTTTATATAAATCATAGGTATCATTATGGTTGAAGGGTTTGACGCTACCGGCCTGTGGTCGGTGTGGGTTCGAGCTGTCCATTTCAATTTGCAGGGCGGGACAACATGACTGAGATGAAGGAATTACAGCTACGCGCCACCCGAGGCGTCGAGCGGCGCCATGTGCTGCATATACCCAAGGCACCGCAAATCGTCGCCGCCCGGATCAAAAAACAGATCGTGCGCGGTGAGCTCAGGGAGGGTGACACGCTCCAGGCCGAGGGCCGTCTCATGGAGGAGTTCGGTGTTTCGCGGCCGACTATCCGTGAGGCATTTCGCATACTTGAGGCTGAGCACCTGATCACTGTCGCCCGAGGGGCGAAGGGTGGTGCAGTTGTCCACGCACCGGATCCTCAGTTGATTGCCAGCTATGCACTGATGGTATTGCAGTTTGAAGGCACGACCGTCGCCGAGGTCTATCAGGCGCGTATGGCATTCGAGCCGTCAGCGGTACGTTTCGTGGTAGAGCATGCAGCTCAACAGGCTCCGACCAAACTGCGTGCAGTGCTGGAGCAGGAGCGCGAGTGCTTTGAGGACCCTGTAGTGTTTGCTGCCGAGGTTGCCCGATTCCATCACGTGCTCATGGAGTTATCGGGTAACAAGCCACTGATCCACCTGTGGGGCGCGATGCACGAAGTCGTGGAGCGTCACCAGGCCGCAGTGGTTGCCTTACAGCGCCGTAACGTGTCTCTGGAAGGTGCGCGTCTGGCCGCTGTCGCCGGACTCAAATCCCAGGAAAAACTGATCCAGCTTATTGAAGCCCGCGAGATTGATCTGGCCGAAAGCCACTGGCGCAAGCACATGGTCCGAGCCAATAAAGTGTGGGTCACCGGCTACGAGCACATGCTGATCTCGGAGCTTTTTCAGGACTACTAGCGCGCAAGCGGTGGTTTATCGATATGCACCATGCCCCGGCGCTATTTATGCCATTACGCTACCCGCAGGCTGGCACCTTCAAATCGGGGTACCAGGTCGATATGGCCCAGACGAGCCGAGTAGCTGATCTCTTCATCCATGTCGGTCAACGCCAGCACGCTGCCTAACTGGCTTTGTCGCAGGCATTGTTCCGCACAGTCATAACGACGATACACCGCCAGGGCTATTTGGCAGGTATCGGTCAGTTGCCAGTCGGAAGGTCGCTGCGTGCTTAGCTGATCAATCAGGTAGCCCGCGAGGTAGAGATCCTCCAGATTCACTCGCCCGGCAGAGCCGGAACAGATCAGCACCAGAGTCTGGTCTCGGTGTTGCTGCAATTGATGCACAACCGCCGGTGCATTGAGCAGCGCTGCGACGTACAAGCGGGCGGCGCTGTCCGCCTGGCGTAACGCAACCGTCCCGTTGGTGGTGGTATAAACCAGGCTTCGTCCCTGCAGCGACTCGCGTGACAGTGCCATTGGCGTATAGGCACTGAACCCGGCGATACCGCGCATGTGCTGCTCCCCGGCGAGGATATAGCTGCCTTGTTGCAGTTCCTGCGCCGTCTGGAGCGCCATTTGCTGATTGAGCACCGGGTAGACGTCTGTCGCGCCCTGATTCAAGGCAGTCACGATGCTGGAGGTGGCGAACAACACGTCGATGACCACGGCAACCTTGTTGTGCAGGAACGCGGGATCGAGGTCTTCTTTACGCAAAATCACATTTATTTTTGTCATTGTCAGTTCCTGGCGATCAGCGTGATTCGCCCGGTAGCTGGCGCACAACAACCGGGCGATCGGTACGGGCAGGTCCAGTTCGTCACCGCGACGGGTGACGAATCTGGGCGCTAGAGGAAGTAGCGTTGAGCCTGGTCCAGGTGCTCTTTACACTCTTTGACCATCCGCTCAAGCAAAACGGCGCACGTGGGAATGTCGTCGATCAGGCCGATCACCATCCCCGCAGTCACGATCCCGCCATCCACATCGCCTGCTTCCAGTGCCGTCTTGCCACGGGCACCTGCAACCAGCGGGCGTATATCGGCAAACTCACACCCTCCAGGGCGGCGTTCAATGTTGACGACCTCATCGGAGATACTGTTCTTGAAGACCCTGGCGCTGTTACGCAGGGTTCGGAATATCAGGTTGGTGTCACGCTCGCTGGCGTTGACCATCGCCTGTTTGATGTTCTCGTGTACCGGTGCCTCTTGTGTGCAGACGAAGCGGGTACCCATATTCACCCCTTGCGCGCCGAGCGCCAGCGCTGCAGCCATCCCTCGACCATCAGCGATACCGCCCGAGGCGAGCACCGGGATCTTCAGTTGGCGCACGGCGGCAGGGATCAGCACAAGCCCTGGAATATCTTCTTCGCCTGGGTGGCCCGCACACTCGAAGCCGTCAATGCTGATCGCATCAACGCCCAGGCGCTCGGCCGCCAGTGCGTGACGAACGGCTACGCATTTATGGATGATCACGATCCCGGCTTCTTTCATCCTCGGCATGAATTCCACTGCTTTATTGCCGGCAGTCTCGACTATTTTTACACCGCCTTCGATGATTGCCTCGATGTACTCGGCGTAGGGCGGCGGGCTGATGGTCGGGAAAATGGTCATATTGACGCCGAACGGCCGATCGGTCAGCGTGCGGCACCGGGCGATTTCCTCTGCCAGCGCCTGCGGCGTGGGCTGAGTAAGGCCGGTGATGATGCCCAGGCCACCCGCGTTGGAAACGGCTGCGGCCAGTTCCGCCCGGCCAACCCACTGCATACCGCCCTGAATGATGGGATAGCGGATACCCAAGAGTTCTGTAATCTGCGTCTTCACGGCCTGCACCTTTTCGTGGCTTTGTAGTTTGTTAATTATAATAATCATACATACCATTATGTCGCAACTTCGATGTTTTTGCCGGGTCGCGCATCTCGGTCGGTCATAAACGCCAAAACCAGGGGTAATTGGCTCTGACCGTTGTCTATCCCTAAAAGCATATATATGATTAATATGAATAGCGGTGCGGTTTACCGTGCCTGGCAGATTGATCCGGATAGGGAGAGAGACGGTGGTTGAAGCCTATATATTTGATCATGTGCGCACGCCTCGGGGGCGCGGCCGCGCCAACGGCGGGCTGCACGCGGTGCCTTCGGTTGAGCTCGCGGCACAGGTGCTGCGAGCGATACAGCAGCGCAACCAGCTTGATACCCGCGAAGTCGAGGAAGTTGGCTTCGGTATCGTCACGCCCTTCGGCGAGCAGGGTTCCAATCTGACTCGTCCCGCCGTCCTCATGGCTGGCTATGATCAATCCGTGCCGGGCTTCCATATCGACCGGGCCTGTTCTTCAGGGCTCGATGCAGTCAATCTTGTGGCCGGCCAGGTCATGGCCGGTCAGTTGGGGCTGGCCATTGGCGGTGGAGTGGAATCCATGTCCCGGGTGCCGATGGGGTCCCAGGGCAGCGCCTGGGCACGGGACCCGGCGGTGGCCTACGGCACCTGGTTCGCCCCGCAGGGTATCGGCGCCGATCTGATCGCCACCCGCGCAGGGTTCAGCCGAGCCGATGTTGACCGGTATGCGGTGCACAGCCAGCAACGTGCTGCCCATGCCTGGAGCGAAGGGCGTTTCCAGCATTCGGTATTGCCGGTAGTCGATTCGCTCGGCAATACGTTGCTGGCGCGCGATGAGCACATGCGCCCCGAAACGCGCCTGGAAGACCTTGCTGCCTTGCAGCCAGCCTTTGCTCAGATGGGTACGTTAGGTGGGTACGACGCTATCGCTTTGCAAAAATACCCGGAAGTCTTCGAGATCGATCACGTGCATACGGCGGGTAACTCCTCCGGGATCGTCGACGGGGCCGCCGCTGTGCTGGTTGGTAGCCGCGAGGCGGGTGAGCGCCTGGGCCTCAGGCCGAGGGCACGCATTCGCAGTTTTGCATCCATCGGGTCCGACCCGACCATCATGCTCGATGGCCCGGCCCCGGCTTCGCTCCGAGCGTTGAAGCGCGCCGGGATGACGGTCGCCGACATAGACCTGTTCGAGCTTAACGAAGCATTTGCGTCGGTAGTGCTCGAATACATGCGGGTGCTCAACGTTCCTCATGAGCGCATCAACGTCAATGGTGGTGCCATCGCCTTGGGCCACCCGTTGGGCGCTACCGGGGCCATGTTGCTGGGCACCGCATTGGACGAGTTGGAACGCAGTGGCGCCTGCACCGCGCTGGTCACTCTATGCGTAGGCATTGGCATGGGCGCAGCGACGATTATCGAGCGCGTCTGAAGACCTCACTTCACGGAGCAGGCATTTCCATGTTCGAAAGTATTCAATATTCTCAGAATGATGCGGGCATCGTCGTGGTCACCCTCGACGTCCCAGGCCAGTCGGCCAATACCATTACCGCGCAGCTGCGTGACGAGCTGACTGAAGTGGTCAGCCGGGTCAGCGGTGACCCCGCTGTTCGGGGTGTGGTTGTTACTTCGGCAAAAAAAGATTTTGTTGCTGGCGGTGATCTCAAACAGATCGTGGTCGAGCTGGCGCGTGACATTACCCGCGATGAAGCATTCGCAATGGCCACCGCGTTCAGCCCGTTACTGAGGAAACTTGAGACCTGTGGCAAGCCCGTTGTTGCCGCTCTGAATGGTTCGGCCCTTGGTGGCGGCCTGGAAATTGCCCTGGCGTGCCACTATCGGGTGGTCGCCGACAATCCAAAAATCCTGCTGGGTTTACCGGAGGCGACACTCGGGTTGATGCCAGGCGCCGGAGGCAGCCAGCGCCTGCCGCGGCTGATCGGCGTGGCGCAAGCCTTGCCGTTGATGCTTAAAGGCAGCTTGTTGACCCCTCAGGCAGCGCTCGAAAAGGGCATCGTTGATGAGGTGGTCCAGCAAGAACAATTGCTGGCTGCTGCCACCTCATGGATCTTGAATCACGGCGATGCTCAACAACCCTGGGACAAAAAGGGCTTCCTGGTGCCAGGGGGCGCGGGGTTTGCGGATACCGAGCTGGGCAATCTTTATAACCTCACTGCCACGCAGATCGCCCGTGATACCGGACGCAACCTACCGGCACCGATTGCGTTGCTCACAGCAGTTGCCCGCGGCACCGCAGTGCCTATTGATGCGGGGCTGCACATTGAGGCCTGTGAATTCGCCAGGCTGGTCATGGATCCGGTCGCCTGCAACATGGTTCGCACGTTGTTCGTCAACAAAGGCGAGCTAGAGAAACTCAGCCGCCGACCACATGGCATAGCACCTGCCAGCTTGCGCAAGATAGGCGTGATCGGTGCAGGGATGATGGGAGCAGGCATTGCCCACAGTTCGGCGGCTGCCGGGCTTGAGGTCGTGTTGCTTGACTCCAGCGCCGAGCAGGCTGGCAACGGCAAGCAGCGCCTGGCTGATGAGTTTGCCAAGCGCATTGGCAAAGGCCGTATGCAGCAGCCAGCCGCTGATGCCATTCTGCAACGTATCCATACGACGGGTGACTATTCGGCCCTCGCTGATTGCGACCTGATCGTGGAGGCGGTATTCGAAGACCTCAAGGTCAAGGCCGCGGTATTCGACCAGGCTCAAGCATACTTGCGGTCCGGTGCGATCCTGGCATCCAACACCTCAACGCTGCCGATCAGCGAAATGGCCAAAGACCTCACGGCTCCGGGCACTTTTATCGGTCTGCACTTTTTCTCGCCGGTAGACCGTATGCCGCTGGTTGAAGTAGTGGTGGGCGAGCAAACCAGCGAACAGACCCTGGCACATGCACTGGATTACATTCGCTTGCTGCGCAAGACACCCATTGTGGTCAAGGACTCGCGCGGGTTCTTCACTTCGCGGGTTATCGCGGCTTATCTGCAGGACGTCCTGGCGATGCTTGCCAGCGGCGTCAAACCGGCCTTGATCGACAACGCGGCAAAGCTGGCAGGTTTCCCGGTGGGGCCGTTGAGCTTGATGGACGATATTGGCCTTGAAAATGGGTACAAGGCGGCCAAGGCCGAGCGCAGCGCCTTGGGTGATCAATGGAAGCCATCGCCAGGTTTTGCCGTGCAGGCCCGGTTTTGCGACGAGCTGGGGCGTATTGGCCGACGCGTGGGCAAAGGGTTCTACGACTATCCGGACGGTAAGCGCGCTTTGTGGCCAGGCCTGGCTGATGTCTACCCGCCGTTGCCGCAGCAACCCGCAGTAGAGGAAATCAAACAGCGCATGCTCTATTCCCAGGCATTGGAAGCGGCACGCTGCCTGGAGGAGGGTGTCATCGTTGACCCGGCCGAAGGGGATGTGGGTTCCATCCTCGGTATCGGTTTCCCGGCGTGGACTGGCGGCGTCTTCAGCCTGATCGACACCGTGGGTGCCGACGTATTTGTGCAACGCTGTGACGACTTGAGCAGGGCCGCAGGCGCGCACTTCACGCCGTCAGGCTGGCTGCGTGAGCGAGCCGCACGAGGCGAGCGCTTTTACCCTCGTGGCACGGGAGCCTGAGCATGAACTTTGATTTTTCTGCCGAACAGGAACAACTCCGGGATCAGGCCCGCCGGGTGTTTGCCAATAGCCTGGGCAATGCCCGCAAGCTGCTGGAATCCGATACAACCCATGACGATGAGTTGTGGCATTCGATCGTAGAGTTGGGTTGGCCTGCCGCCGGTATTGCTGAAGACGATGGCGGCCTCGGGCTGTCAGCGCTGGAATGGTGCGTGCTAGCCGAGGAGGCGGGTCGCACCCTTGCGCCGATCCCTTTTTCCAGCTCCGTGCAACATGCCAGCATTGCCCTGCAACAGATAAAAGGCTGTGCCGACAGCAAAGCGCTGTTGGCCGCGCTGGCCAGTGGCGAGCTGATCGCAACCGTTGCCTTCGTCGAGCGCGGGCAGCATAGCTGGGTCGATACTCCCAAGGCTCAGGTGAACGCTGGCAAACTCACGGGCATCAAGGCGATGGTGGCCGATGCCGCGCTGGCGGATGTGTTCATTGTGTCTGCACTCGACGAGTATCAACGGCCGGGCTGGTGGCAGGTTCGCGCCAGCGATGCCGGTGTGCGTCTGGTTGCGGTCGAGTCCATCGACAGGGTTCGGCGCCACGCGGACGTACATTTTGAAGCCGCTGAGGCAATCGCCCTCGGCGCGGGCCAAGCTTGGCAAGCGTTGGCTGAGCGGGCGCTGGATGCCAGCGCCGTGCTTACCGCCTTCGAGCAGTTGGGCGCTGCGCAAGCGGCCCTGGAGTTGACCCTCGAATACGTCAAGACGCGCAAGGCTTTCAATCGCATGATCGGCGGTTATCAGGCGGTCAAGCATGCCTTGGCAGACGTCTACGTAAAAATCCAATTGGCGCGCAGCCACTGCTACTACGGCGCATGGGCGCTGACCGAAGCCCCTGCCGAATTGCCCAGGGCCGCTGCCGGAGCAAGGTTGGCGGCCAGCGATGCGCTTAACTGCGCCGCAGAAACGGCGGTCGAGCTGTATGGCGGGATTGGCTTTACCTGGGAAAGTGATACCCAACTGTTTTATCGGCGCGCCCGCTTGCTGGCGACCCAGTTGGGTGGCCGGGCGCTGTGGTCCCGACGACTGATGGTGGCTCTCGCTGAAGCACCTCTCAAGGAGCAGCACTGATGGATTTCCTGGATACCCCCGAGCAGGCGCAATATCGCGCCCGCGTACGGCAATGGTTGAGTGAGCAGGCACCAGCCTGCGAGGTCCGTGCCGAGCAAGAACTTGGCGCGGAGCAGTTCATGGCCAAGGCGCGTGCCTGGCAGGCGCTCAAGTACGACGCAGGCTTTGTCGGCATCATGTGGCCCAAAGAGGCCGGCGGGCAGGGCGCATCACCCATCGAACACGTGATATTCCACCAGGAAGAGGAGCGCTGGAGCTTACCCAACGTGCCTTTCGCCGTGGGTATCGGCATGTGCCTTCCAACGCTGTTTACACACGGCTCTGCCGAGGTGGTGGAGCGCTTCCTGAAGCCAGGCATGCGCGGGGAGGAAGTCTGGTGCCAGTTGTTTTCAGAGCCAGCAGCAGGCTCGGACCTGGCCGGTCTGCGCACCCGCGCCGTACGCGATGGCGATCATTGGGTGATCAATGGCCAGAAGGTCTGGACGTCCTATGCGCACGAATCAGACTTCGGCATCGTGTTGGTTCGTACCGATCCTGGGCAGCCCAAGCACAAAGGCTTGACGATGTTTTACGTTGATCTGCGCGCGCCGGGCATAGAGGTCCGGCCAATACGCACACTGCTGGGCGATGCCGAGTTCAACGAGGTGTTCTTTACTGATGTGCGCATCTCGGACAATCAGCGCCTGGGCGAAGTGGGCGATGGCTGGAAGGTTTCCCTGAGTACCCTGATGTTCGAACGGCTTGCCGTGGGTGGCAAGCCTGCCGGAGCCCCCGATGCCCGCGAGCTGCTGAGCCAAGGGCTGGTCGGTGTGGACCAGGCTGAGGCGTTGGCGCGGTTCTACATTGCCGATGAGGGGATTGCCCTGACTCGCCTGCGCTCGATGACTGCCGTATCGCGCGGCGGCGTTCCTGGCCCTGAGGCTTCTATCAACAAGCTGGTGATGGCCAAGACATTGCAGGACATGAGTGCTTATGCACTGGAACAACTGGGCGTAGACGGCCTGCGTGAGCTGGACGACCCCGTCGCCCGTCGCTTCAACTACTGGTACCTGTGGTCCGCCGGGCTGCGCATCGCCGGGGGCACTGACGAAATATTGCGCAATATCATCGCCGAAAGGGTGCTTGGTCTACCTCCGGAATTACGCAATGACCGCGATACACCGTTCAACCAGTTGGCATGATCCGAGCCCCCGGCTGAAACAAGACACAACATATTGCAGTATTGCAGCACCCTGGTGACACGCGCATAATCCGATAGATGATATAGATATTAATAATAAGAAAGGAGAACCATGATGGCCGGCCAATTCATCTTCAGCGCCGATTCACATGTGCTGGAACCCAATGATCTGTTTGTTCAGGGGTTGCCGCCTTCGTTGCGCCGCCACGCTATCCGGGCGGAAAAAGAAGGCGACACGCTGATCACTCGCACTGACGAGCAAGTCATTTTCAAGATGCGCCTGAACATTGCCGACCTGGGCGGCAGCAAGCGCATCGGCTTGCACAATCTTGAGGGGCGCCTGCTGGACATGGAAAAGGACGGCATCGATGCCGAAATCTGTTTCCCCAGCCTGGGCTTGTGGGCGTATGCGCTGAAGGATGCTGACGCCGAGTACGCCACCTGTCAGGTCTATAACGACTGGAACCACCAGTTTTTCCAGGGGCATCCGGATCGCTTCGTGCGCTGCGCCATTCTGCCGGTTCGCGACCTGGCCAATGCCGTTGCGGAGTTGACGCGGATCGCTGCCAAAGGGTTCACGGCGGCAATGCTGCCTTCGGTGACCAGTACGGGCATCCCGCGCTACAACGACCCGGCATGGGATCCGGTGTTCAAGGCCGCTGGCGACCTGCGCATCGTGCTGGTCATGCACACCGGTACCGGCCTTGAAACCGTGATTCATGAGCGCGGGCCGGGAGCCGCAGTGGTCAACTACACGCGCCAGATGAATGACGGCATTGATGCGGTCACCTATTTGGTGGCGGGTGGCGTACTGGATCGCAATCCAAACACCCAAGTGGCAGTAATCGAGTGTGGCGCAAGCTGGCTGGGGGCACTGGCGGAGCGTATGGACGAAGTCTTTTTCGCTCACGCCGCGTTCGTGCAGCCCAAGCTCTCGACCAAGCCCAGTGACATTATTCGGCGCCAGGTCAAAGTCTCGTTTCAACATGATCGCGCCTGTATCGCAGCTCGTGCAGTAACGGGTACAGGTGCCCTGATGTGGGCTTCGGACTATCCCCATGCCGAAGGCACATTCCCTGACTCGCGCAATATCATCGCGTCGTTGTTCGATGGCATCGACATCAGCGAGCAGGAGAAGGCCGATATTCTCGGAGGCAACGCGGCAAGGCTGTTTCGCTTGCCCCGCCCGGAGTTCCAGTAACCGGTTACGGGCAAGTACTCAATAGCACTCACAATAATAAGGTACTGCTATGAAACAAATGGACGACGACAGGTTTTTTGATCCTGACATCGAAACGATGTCCAGAGCTGATATCGAAAAGCTTCAAGAGGCAAGGATTCTCAAGCTGGTTCCCTACGTCTACAGCCGCTCGGCGCTGATCCGGGAAGTTTGGGAACAGGCAGGGGTGACGCCGGATGACATCAAGAGCCTGGCTGACTTCAAGGCCAAGGTGCCTTTCATTGACAAGGATCGTATTCGTCAATACCGCGACGAACATGACGATCCTTATGGTGGCCTGGTCTGCGTCGGCCCGCCACACTTGCGCGGCGTGGGTTTTACTTCGGGCACGACCGGTGATCCAACGCCTTTGCCGCGTTCTGAGTATCACGTCGCAATCGCTGGCCTCAAACGCGAGCTTTGGCATATTGGCGTGCGTTCCAACGATTTCTTCACCTACGCGTTGTTCACCTTTCGCGAAGGCGTGAACGCGGATAAATGGATCGATAGCGGTTTCGTACCGGTGGCGCTCCAGCATTTGCCGAGCGAAATGCCGCATCTGGTCAAACTGTCCAGAGAGTTTCGGCCCAAGGCAATGTTCATGCTTTCCACGCCACTGATCATTGCCCTTGAGAAGTACGAGAAAGAAACCGGCGATGACCTCAACGAAGCGTTCAGCTCCTATGAGGGTGCCGTTTTCGGCGGTGAACCGATGAGCCCGCATTTGCGCGCGGTGGTCGAAGGCTGGGGGCTTGAGATTTTCGAACTCAGCTCCCTGGGGGATATCACTACCACGATGGATTGTCGTGCTCACGATGGCATGCATACGTGGGAAGACATCGCATTGATCGAGCACCTGGACCCCGCCGGTGACACGGAAATGCCCGACAACACGCGTGGCGAACTGGTCGTCACCGCCTTGCTGGACGACGTTGGCCCGCTGATTCGTTACCGTACCGACGACCTGGTGCAATTCACTCGCAAGCCCTGCACCTGTGGTCGTACCCATGGCAGGCTCAAGCCCATTGGAAGGAAAGGCGATGAGATGCTGGTCCAGGGACGCTCGATCCTGCCGATCGATATTTTTCCGCTGATGGAGCAGTTTCCTGAAACCCGTACAGGCTTGTTCCAGATGGTCCGGCCCCAGCGTGAAGTCGATTTCCTGACCGTGCGCGTGGGGTACGAAGAGGCCGCCTTGACCACGAGTCTTGAGCAACTCGCGGCGAATATTGCCGATCTAGTGTCAACTTCATTGCAGGTGCCGGTGAAAATCCAACTGGTCAGCAATCAGGCGTTGCTCAAGGACGGCCCACCAAACAAGATCCCCAGGGTGACCAAGCAATGACTAGTCCAGCTCAGCAGTCAACCGCGTGCTCTGTGATGGCAGTGGGCCGGTATTTCGATGCCCAGGGCGAACGCCAAGCGCTGCCTTACTCGTTCCTGGAAACCGAACGGTCCATGCGTTCGATCCTGAAGGTACTTAATTCATACAACTTCCACATGGGCAGTAACCTGTTGATCACTGCATTGTTCGACGAGGGCGCGCATGTCCTGGGTATGGAACGTGCGGTGATGCAGTTCAACATGGTTGCTATTTCCGCCGATTCTTCGCTTTACGATGCTCGCCGGGTCGAGTCAATCATTCGCCGCTTCCATCTGGTCGGCGCGTTCGGCATTACGGCGGCAACGCTCGATGGTTTGGCCCGCCTGGGCCATGACCCTGTGCAGCTGTTTTCCGGCATGGCCGTATGGGCCTGGCCTGAGGCATATGCGCGCCTGCAAGGGCAACCGGGCATCACCGTATTCCGCTGCCTGGAAGCGGGCCCGGCTGTGGCAATTGAATGCAGCGCAGGTGCAGGGGCGCACATCGATCGCTTTGAATGGGCGGTGGATTGCGTCGACGGCGAGATTGTCATCGGCAGCCGCCTGGAACGTTGCCAGCCGTTCCATGATTACCACACCGGGCTACGCGCACAGGTACTGCACGGTGCGTGCAGTTGCGGCAGCGCCGACCCCCGAATCGTTCCCGACTGACCAGTGCCGACCTGGCTTGGCCAGGGTATGGATGAGGACATGCAAGATGCACAACGTTTTGACGGCACAGAATAATTTCAACCTGATTCGCATGCACGGTGTAGCCGATGTATTACGCGAACATCGTCGCTCGCGCCCGGAAATGCTGGCGGTAGTGGATGCCGATGTGCGCCTGACCTGGCCGCAGTTCGACGCCCGGGTAAACCGTGCGGCGCATGCCTTGCAAGCCGCTGGGGTGGAGCATGGGGACCGGGTCCTCTGGCTGGGTCAGAACGACTTCAGGCTGCTCGAAGGACTATTGGCCGCCGCCAAGCTTGGCGCGGTATTTTGTCCGGCGAACTGGCGTCAGAGTGCCCACGAGCTGGCATTCGTCCTCGACGATTTCAAGCCCCGCGTGGTGCTTTGGCAGGAGGCTGAGACCGGTGAGACCGTGGCTCAGGCTCGGGAACTCTGTCACGTCAGGGCGCTGTGGGTGCAGGTCGACGATGCGGCCGGTTATGAGCAGTGGGTCGCGGGCCAGCCGGATCTGGATATTGAAACCCGAGTGGATGCAGATACGCCTTTACTGGCTATCTATACCGCAGCTTTCGGGGGCCAACCCAATGCCGCCTTGCTGACGCAGGGCACTATCCTTTATCAGGGCCTGATGCTGGCGTACACCGAGAGCATCAGTGAGAGCACGGTATTCCTCAATTCAGGACCGTTGTTTCACCTCGGGACATTGACGTCCACCCTGGCAACGTTTCAGTTCGGCGGTAAAAATGTGTTTATTGCCCGCGTGGATGCCGAGCGCATGCTCCAGTTGATTGAGCAGGAGCGGGTCAGCCACGCGTTTGTCGCACAACCGACGCTGGACCAGATTCGGTATATCAATGCCGATGGGCGCTATGACGTATCGAGCCTTTGGTCCTCGCCGTTGGCGCCGGAATGGACCAACCCTCTTGTAATGCCCCAGAGCGCGCCGCTCAATCGTGCGCCACGGCTTTATGGGCAAACAGAACTGATGGGGTTTACCGTGATGGGCTGGCTGGGAGGCGAGGGCGCTGGTCGCCCATCGCCGCTGGTGCAAGTACGCCTCCACGACGATGAAGGCTGTGAAGTTGCCGATGGCATTGTGGGCGAAATCTGTGTGCGTGGCGTGCAGGTCATGGCGGGCTATTTTGATCGCGAAGAAGAAAATCAGCAGCGCAGTTCCCATGGCTGGTACCGCACCCGTGATCTTGGCAAGCGATTGCCGGATGGGGCGATAGCGTTCGTCGGCCCCAAAACCACGATGATCAAGTCTGGCGTGGAGAATATCTACCCCGCCGAAGTGGAAGGCTGCCTGCGAATGCTGCCGCAGGTGCAGGATGCCTGCGTCATCGGGATTCCGGATCCGGTCTGGTCGCAGAACGTCAAGGCACTGGTGGTGTTACGGCCGGGCGAGGAGCTTGACGCCGATACCGTGGTCGAGCATTGCAAGGCACGCATGGCGTCTTACAAGAAGCCTAAAATCGTAGAGTTTGTCCAAAGCCTGCCGCGTGGTCAGGATGGGCAACTGGATCGTCGTGCCGTTGATAGTGTCCATGGCGGCGGCGGGTATCCAGCGACTACCTGAGTACGTGTCGAAGCATCCCGACCCGACCCTTCACGGTGGGTCGGGCTGCATGCTGAACCAACGTCAGGTAGGAAACTCGACGGCGGCAGCCAGGCCGCCATCTATCAGCAGGTCCGTTCCATTGATAAATGATGCACTCTCGGAGCACAGGAATTCCATGGCATCGACAACCTCGGTCAAACGGCCTTGGCGCTTGAGTAAGGTGCGCTCCAGTAACTGATGCTTGGACGGTTGGTTACGGAATTCGAGGTCTCCCATGGGTGTGCGGATCAGCCCCGGCGACAGCGAAACAATGCGCGCACCACGTGCGCCCCAACGTGACGCAAGTCGACGGCACAGCCGATTCATCGCGGCTTTGGAAAGCCCATAGGCATCCGCCGAAGAAATGGGCTGGCCATGCAGCGTCTCCAACCGATCAAAAAGGTTCGCAGCCTGCGGCTCATCCAGTGCCGGGAGTACGGCGTTGTCCGGTTTGCACGCATGCGCGGCCAGCGACGATACGAATAACGCAACGCTGCCTTGTTCCATCAGCGGCAATACGGCCTCGGCAACCCTTGCCGCTCCCACCAGGTTGACCTCAATGATGCGCTGCCCATCGGCCATGCTGGGCGACAAGCCGAGTACATAAACCAGAGTTCTGACTGGCCCCAGTTCGGCGGCGCGGGAGAACAGCGCGTCAATTGACTCATGATCAATCACGTCGCAGGGTTGAGCGACCACCGTATAACCTTCGACACTCAGGCATTCGCTGACCTGTTGCGTCTTGGTTCCGTCTAGGTCGGCCAGCAGCACAGTGTGCGTCTGAGCCAGGCGCCGTACGCACGCCAGGGGCATCGTGGCCGGCACTGCCTCAACCGCCGCAGGGTTCGCTTTCGTGCTGGGTGGGGTGACCATTGATTACCTGGATTGGCACTGGATTTTATTACTTCAGCTCGGCCATCGCCATGTTTTGCCTGTTGATGGTGCTGCTCTTGCTGCCGGTGTCGGTCTCGTCAGGGCAGAAGGGAAAGCTCGATATCGTCGGCGGTGATCTGGTTGTCCCCGGCATCGCCGGTTTGCTATTTGCCTTGAGCAAAGGCACCAGTTGGGGCTGGCTCGATCTGAGACTGCTGACTGTCGGCCTTGGCAGCCTGCTGTTACTAGGGTTCTGGGCCTGGTATGAGGCTCGCCGCACCAACCCTTTGATTGACGTAAGGCTGTTCGCCAATCGCCAGTTGGCGCTGACCAACCTGGCGCATGGCTTGATCGGGCGGGGTGCCATGCAGTTCGCGCTGGTGCTTTTCCCGCTTTTGCAGCAACCAGTGCAACTGGCGCCGGATTAGGCCTGGCCGCAATCATGGCCGCGTTACTCAAGCTGCCTTCATCGCTGGTCGCGGTGGTTGCATCGCCCCTAGCCGGGAGTATCTCGGGCCGTCATGGCGCATGGCGCATGGCGCGCCATGCTGATCGGGTTGATGTTTCTGACATTCGGCTGGGCTGCGATAAAGCTGCAACATGATAATCTCTGGTTCATCGCGGGCATTGTTGCCTTCAATGGTATCGGCACCGCCATGGCATTCAGCGCTATTCCCAGCCTGATCGCGGAGCAGGCACCACCCGACCGTATCAGCGAGATCAACGGGCTCCCGCAGGTGGTACGAATGACGTGCATGGAAGTGAAGGCGCAACTCTTCTCGATGATTTTTGCCGCGCATCGAGTCGTCGACCCCTCAACCCGACGCCCAAGTATCTGACGGCTGCTGGTTTGAACACGGCGTTCGCTGCCATCACGCTGCTCTGCATCCTGGCCTGGGCCACTGCGTTGCTTTTGCCGAGCGCAGGGTCCCGTTGGCCGTTGCAGCGTGTATACCCTGTCGGCTTAGAACTGCCGGTGGGGTATGCGCACTACCAGCCCGTCGAGAGCTGGAGTGAGCACTATCTGGCAGGCCAGTCGGCTGTTGTCCCACACGTCGAGCGCGCCTTCGAGGATTTCCAGTTCATCGTCTTCTGCGGCGGGTATCAGGGGGATCCACTCCGGGTCGATGTAAGTGTGGCAGGTCGCGCAGCTGCAACAGCCACCGCAATCGCCCAATATCCCTGGAACAAGATTCGCTACCGCGATCTCCATGAGGTTGCTGCCTTCATTGGCGTTGACCTGGTGGGGCGTTCCGTTGGCTTGAATGTAGGTGAGGGTCGGCATCGGTTCTTGTTCCTTTTATTTTTATTGGAGAGGTGTTATTGAACAGGTGTAATACCCGTCACTTCCTGGCGCAGCAAAGCCAGCAAGTGATGAACTTCCAGCAGTCGCTCTTCAAGGCGCACCAGGCGCAGTTCGGTATTATCCGTGCCGGTTTGCGGAGGGACGGCAGGCGGCACCAGAACGGGCAATACATAGGTGTCCAGGTGGTGCCGCAAGCTTACCGGAGTCCAGTCTTCACGGGATTTGAGTTGCAGGAGCTGGCGCACCAGCCATCCGATCATTTCCTCCACGTCCAGCTCGGCCCGCAGTTCCCCACGCGATTTTGCGGCACCGATGACCGGCAACAGGATATGGCTGATCTTGGCGGTGAATACCGCGCTGAACAGTTCCATGCCGGTGCGGGAGACCCCGCTGTCGAGCAGGCTTTTGAGCAGGGCGGTTTGCGGTACCTCCAGCACTGCCCAGCAGACGAATCGCGCAATCCTTTCGGGCAGGGATCCTGCTCCGGTCAGCATTTGCTGCGCCTGCGCTTCCATGGGGCGCGACTGCGCATCCAGTACCGCCGCGCATAAGCCTTCCTTGCTGCCATATCGCCGATACAGCGTCGCACGGGATAGCTCACTTGCCCCGGCGATATCGTCCATCGAGAACTTGTCCAGCCCAGTGCGAGCAATACACGTGGTTATCTGGGCGATGAATTGGGGAGTCATTTTCAAACCCCGCGCATCGCTACCTTGACCCGCGTGAATAGCACCGATGACGGCGTTTTTGGAGGAAAGCTGGGTCATTGAAATCAGTCCGCCTGGTAAATGTCATAGACCAACGTATCGTTCTCGCCCTTGCTCCCTCTGCCTATGGCTTGAACCTGATTGAGCCAGGTATAGCGGCTGTCGCCGGTTTCAAAGGTGGGCGCGATGATAATCGGCGAGGTGCCGTCAGGGCCGAGGCTGGCGCGGCCTGTGTAGGTGACGTATATCAGTGCACCGTCATGAGTCTCAATGGAGCAACGCACGTCGATATGCAACGTCCCATCCGGGCTGAACACTGCCCAGTCTGCTGCGGCAACAGGCTTGAGGCTGGCCTTGAGGCGCTCGCCTTCCCATTGCGCCGACACTACATCGACAATTGCGCGGGTCCCGCGTGGGGTATTGGTCAAGGAGATGGGTGCACTCAGTTTCAGGGTGGCGGTGGCCAGATGGGTGAGAGTCATATTCATCACAGTGTCCTTTTATGCGTGAATCAGTGAGATGAGTGTTGCGCAGCGTTCGTGCCGGTAAATGGGCATGCCGTTGGCCGCGCGGCGTTGGAGGCATAAAAGCGCACGCCGGTCGCATTGTTTACGGTCTTGCCGGGGTTGAAACTGACAGGCATGTGTTTTATGCCGTTGGTAAAGTTCGAGCGCAGACGGCTCACCGGCCCCGCCAGTTGCAAGTCCGGCAGCCGCGTGACGATTTGAGTGAAGATGGCATGTAATTCCATGCGTGCCAGCATGGCCCCCAGGCAGCGATGGATACCGGTCTTGGAACCAAATGCCATATGCTCTCGGGCATTGGCGCGGTAGATATCGAAGCGATCGGGATCAGCGAATACCCGCTCATCTCGGCTGCCGGAGCAGTACCACAGTAAGACTTTGTCACCCGCCTTGATGGCCTGGCCATCGAGCACGTAATCCTGCGTGGCCTTGCGCGCAAAACCCAGCGCGGGGGAGGTGTAGCGCAGCATCTCCTCGACGGCATTGGGAATCAGCGACAGGTCATCATGCAAGACCTGCATGGCTTCGGGGTGCTGGATTAGGGCCAGCGCGCCTTGAAGTATCTGGGTGCGAGTGGTTTCGTTACCCGCAGTGGCCAGGATCAGGAAAAAGCAGCCCAGGTCCACGTCGCTGAGGTGTTCGCCGTCATCCTGCGCGACAGCCACAGCGCTGAATACATCGTCACCCGGAGCCAGCCGTCGCTGGCGAGCGAGGTCAGTGGCATAGGCAAACATTTCCTGCTGAGCCTTGGCCATGGATTCATGGCTGGATACTTCCGGGTCGCCGCCACCAAACATCGCATTCGCCCAATCAAAGAGTCGCTGGCGGTCTTGCTGAGGGACACCCAGTAAGTCGGCCACCACTTCAATGGGCATGTACGCCGCCATGTCGTGAAGATCGCACTGGCCGCTTTCAATAATCGAGTCCACCGATTCCACCGCGAGCTGACGGATCTTGTCCTCGATCTTGTTGATTGCCTTGGGCGTGAAGCCGCTCATGATGAGCTTGCGCAAAAAACCGTGGCGCGGGGGATCGGACAGGATGATCATCCGGTCCACAGTGGCCGCCAGCACTGAATCAGGAACCGGTTGCGGAGTCAGGTTGGTACGGCTGGTGAAGACCTCGACGTTGTTTTCGACCTCCATGATGTCTGCGTAGCGGGTAATGGACCAGAACCCGCCACCGGCAACCGGATCCGGGGTCCAGCTCACCGGCGCCTGTTCGCGTAGAAAACGGTAGTAGTCGTATGGCACGCCCTGGGTAAATACCCCGGTATCAGTCAGATCTACATCTCCCAGTTTCATAGTCAGCCTCTTGTTGTTGGTGGTTTGAGACGAGTCACGTGGGTCGTATCAAGATTTGAGTCACGATCATTGATTTGTATCTTATAGATGATTAATGTGATTGCGACAAGGGTGTAATACGACGGGAGCGGGACGATGTGCAAATTGACTAAGACGTACGAGGTAATACTTGTCGGAGGCGGGCAAGCGGCAGCGCAAACCGCGTTTGCCCTGCGTCAGCGAGGGTTTGAAGGCAGCATCGCGTTGATAAGCGACGAACCGGTGCTGCCTTATCAGCGGCCACCACTGTCCAAGCAATTCCTGCGTGGCGAAGTGGCTCTGCAATCATTGCAGCTGTGGCCGAAGGCGGCTTATACGCAGGCGTCAATTGATACGCTGCTGGGCACCCGAGTGGTCCAGCTGTTGCCTGGGCTGCGCCAGATAGAGCTGGACGACGGCAGTCGGCTTGGATACGGCAAGCTCGTGCTGGCGACCGGTGGTAAAGCACGACGGCTGACCCTGCCCGGCGCGCACCTCTCGGGAGTGGAGGCGGTGCGGACTCAGCAGGATATTTTGCGCATCCGAGAAAACTGGCAGGCAGGCCAGCGGCTGGTGATTATCGGCGGCGGGTATGTTGGGCTTGAGGTCGCGGCAGTGGCACGTGACTGCGGGCAGACTGTCACGGTGTTGGAGTAGGCGAAACGAGTGCTCGCCAGAGTCACTGCCCCGCAGTTGTCGCAATTCTACGAAAAGCTGCATCGCAGCCATGGCGTGACGGTATTGACCGGGGCGGCCGTCACCGGCTTCCATGCAGATCCGGCCGGTCTGAAAGTCGCTGCAGTTGCCCTGGCCGACGGCCGGGTGATCGCTGCTGACCAAGTATCATGGGTGTCGGTTTGATCCCTAACATCGAGTTGGCCGAGCAAGCCGGGCTGATACTGGAAAACGGTATCAAGGTAGACGCAAGCTGCCAGACCAGCGACCCTCATATTTATGCCGCGGGGGACTGCGCCAATTATCCCTGTGGTTTTTTTGGCCGACGCATGCGCCTTGAATCCGTCCCTAACGCCAATGAGCATGCGCGGTGCATTGCCGCGAACCTGTGCGGCGTGCCACAGAAGCTGGAGGCGGTACCCTGGTTCTGGTCGGATCAATATGGGGTGAAGATGCAAATGGCGGGCCTGTCCGAGGGCTATGATCAGTTGGTGCTGCGGGGCGACCCGGAGGGTGGGCATTTCAGCGCGTTTTATCTGGCGCTTGGGCAGGTGATCGCCGTGGACTGTGTCGCTCGCCCGGCAGACTTCATGCAGGCGCGCCGCATCATCCAGAACCGGCTGACCGTGCAGCCTGAGCAACTGATGGACGAAGGCTTCGCGTTGAAAGGGTTGGTCTGACTGGCTGACTCATACGGGGCGGCTTTTTGGCCGCCCCGTATGCATTGGCGTTGTGCTTAACGCACGATGCGCCCGGCGAAGTAGCTCACGCGCTTTGCTGGATCAAAATCGACCGCGCGTTAGACAGTTCGAGGAAGCCCGCATGCCCGTGATAGCGTCCCATTCCGCTGCCGTTTACCCCACCGAAAGGCAGGTTTTTTTCGGCGTAATGCATCATCACATGGTTGACCGTCACGCCGCCGGACGAGGTGCCTAACAGCAACTGGTCCACAAACGCCGGGTCGTGGCTGAAGATATACATGGCGAGCGGCTTGCCGGTGCTGTCGATCTGGCTAATCACCTGGTCGAGGTTGTCATAAGCCAGCACGGGCAGTACTGGACCAAAGATTTCCTCCTGCATGATGCGTGCGTCCAGCGGGACGTCGGCCAACAGCGTTGGATGCAGGGTCAGGCTTTCGCGGTCAACCTGGCCACCGCGCAATACCCGTGCTCCTCGCTGGGTGGCATCGTCGATATAACCTTGAATCCGGTCGAGGTTGCGGGTGTTGACGATTTTCGGCAGGCGTTCAAGGCTGAGTTCGCCGTCGACGTAAAACATCTTCTCGACGAATGCGGCCAGGATTGCACAGAATTGCTCATGCAAGGCCCGAGGGACCCAGACATGATCCACAGAAAGGCACAGCTGCCCGGCGTTGTTGAAGCGTGCGCCGACGACCTTGGCCGCCGCTTCGTTGAGGTCATAGTTATTGTCCAGCACCGCCGGGCACTTGCCGCCCAGCTCCAGAGTGACTGAGGTCAGATGCCGCGCCGCCGCCGCCATGACCTGCTTGCCAATCGCCGGGCTGCCCGTGAAGAACACATGATCGAACGGCAGTTCTTGCAGGTATTCCGCAATCTCGATACCACCTTCCACCACAGCGACATCCTGCTCGTCGAACACCGCGCCGATCAACTCGGCAATCACCGCGCTGGTCGCGGGCTGAAGTTCATTGGGCTTGATGATCGCGCTGTTGCCTGCGGCAATGATCGCTATCAGCGGTGCCAAAACCAGCGCGAAAGGGAAGTTCCAGGCCCCCAGCAGCAGCACCACGCCCCGTGGCTCGTACTGGATATGTGAGGCGGTATTGGGCAGGTACGAAGATTGGGCGACTGGCTTGGGCGCCATCCAGTGTTCAAGTTGCTCGATGGCCGTGGCGACTTCACCGAGTACCGCAGCGATTTCGCCACCTTTGCCACCATTGGGTGCTTTCCGCAGGTCGTCGTACAGCGCCTGTTCGATCTGTGGGATACGCGCCACGATGGCGTCACGCAGGGCCGCCAGGCGCGCAACACGGTGTTCGGCATTTTCGGCTTTGCGCAGTGTTCTTGACGCTCGTTGCAAGGCAAAAACACGGTCGATATGTGCAGTGATCTCTTGCTTGGGCATTGGCTTATCCTCAGGAAAGGCGCAGAACGGGCTTGATCGCACTACCAGCGCGTGCGTCGTGTATGGCCTGATTGATTTCTTCAAACGTGTAATAACGGATCATTTTTTCCACAGGCAAGAGGCCTGCTTTCCAGTAGCCGATCAGTTGCGGGATAAACAAATCCGGTATGCCGCCAACACCCGCCATGATGCTGCCCTGAATTTTGAGGTTCTTGCTCTGTAGCTCCATAGGGTTGAACGCCACGTTGGCCTGTGCCCCGGCGATACCTACCAATGCCGCGCTGCCGCCAATCCCAAGCGCAGCGATGGCCTGTTCCATGACCACGGGTACACCGGTCGCTTCGACACAGAAGTCCGCGCCGCCGCCGGTGATTGCGCGGATCGCGGCGAGTACGTCGACACTGTCAGCATCAATGACGTGAGTCGCACCCAGCTCGGTGGCGAGCGCCAGACGGCTCGGGATCTTGTCGACCACAATGCGCTGGCTGCATCCGGCGATTGCCGCCGCCATCAACGCTGCCAGGCCGACGCCACCCGCGCCAAACACCACCAGGCTCGACCCCGGGCGTGGACGCAGAGTATTCAGGACGGCGCCGGCACCGGTCTGAATGCCGCAGCCGAGCGGTGCAAGGACGTCCAGCGGTAGGTCGGCGTCGACCTTGATGACGTTACGCTCGCCGGTCAGTAGGTGGCTGGCAAACGATGATTGCCCCAGGAACCCGGCAAATACCGGTTTGGCATCGAACTGATGGGAACAGCCCCCATCGCAGGTACGCCCGCCGGACATGTTGAGTTCACGGAACCGCGCGCAATAGGACGGATTACCCTGCACGCACGATGGGCATACACCGCAGGAGGTAGTCGTCATGATCACGTGGTCGCCCACGGCGACCTTGCTTACCTGATCGCCTATTTGCTCGACAACACCGGCGCCTTCATGGCCAAACAGCACCGGCCAGGGCATCGCCGGGTTTGCCAACACGTTCAGGTCGGTATGGCACAACCCGGTTGCCACCAGACGAACACGAATCTGGTGAGGGCCCGGATCTGCCATTTCCACTGTTTCCATACGCAGTGGACCGTTGCTCTCAAATGCCAAGGCCGCTTGAATATTCATGAAGTGTGACTCCTTGTTTTTATTGTCGAAAGATTAAGCCGTTTTCACTCACTGATCAGGGCCTGCAGGCGTTCGGTAGCATCCAGGTACTCGCTGAGCATGTTGTAGAAAATTTCCTTGACCGTGGTTTCACCGTGCATATCACCAACGATTTGTCCTACCGGGTGAGTCATATAGTCCACGGCATGGGCGCGCTCGATTCGAGTCCGCGTTTCAAATACTGAAATGGTTTGCAGGGGCATTGGCAGCGGTTTTGGGGCGTCAGGCTGTTCAAAGGCTTCGGTCAGCTTGCTACGCAACATACGGCAGGGCTTGCCCGTCATGACCCGCGATTGGATGGCTTCCTCTGACCGGGCAGCATACAGCCGCTGCTTCATTTCCGGCTCAAGTTCGCTTTTATCGGTACCCAGCCATATCGAGCCACACCAGACGCCTTCGGCACCCATGGCCATGGCCGCGGCCATTTGTCGCCCACGGCCGATGCCACCCGCAGCCAATACCGGGATGGGCGCAACCGCATCGACCACCTGGGGCCACAGCACCATGGAGCTGACCGTACCGGTATGCCCGCCGGCTTCGCTACCTTGGGCAATGATGATGTCTACACCAGCTGCAACCTGTGCCTTGGCGTGATCAACCCGGCCTACCAGCGATCCGACTTTCAGCCCGCGCGCGTGCAGCTCGTCGACCTTGTGCCGGGGCGGGGTGCCCAAGGCATTGACGACAAGCTTGACCAGCGGGTGGCGGATGGCGATCTCGATCAGTTCTTCCGCCGACTCCGGGGTCATGTGCAAGCGTTCGAGGTAGGCCAGGACCATGGCGTGTGATTCATCGGCGGGTAACGGCGCCATACCAGCGTCATCACACAGTCTGGCGAGGAACTGCTGGTTGACGTCAGGCAGCGCCGGGAGCCCCTGAAGGCGCGCGACAGACTGCTCGTAACGGTTGGGTATAAGGATGTCCACCGCGTAGGCGTGGCCGTCAATGTGCTCATCGATCCATGTCAGCTCCCGCTCCAGTTGTTCAGGCGAAAACCCACTGACGCCCAACACGCCCATGCCTCCTGCCTTGGAAACCTCTGCCACTACATCCCGGCAATGGGAAAACGCGAAAATTGGTAGTTCAATGCCGAGCATTTCACACACTTGAGTTTTCATTGTCATGGCGCTATCCAGTATTGCGGACTGATAGCTATGATATATATGATTGATATGTATTTACAAGGTAGGTCGATACCTTTTAACTTGATTAATAGATATATTATTAATATGATTTTTCAAGAAATGTTCATCTGTACAAGATGGGCGGCGGTGAAATGAGGAGAGCAGCGTGAATCAGTCAAACGTGATTATGGATAGTCGGCAGTTCCGCGATGCGCTGGGTGCCTTTGCCACCGGCGTTACCATCGTCACTACCCAGGACGGCGAGGGTCGGGACGTCGGCCTGACCGCCAGCAGTTTCAATTCGGTCTCACTTGAACCGCCGATGGTGCTCTGGAGCCTGACCAAAACGTCCGGCAGCCTGCCTGCATTCATGGAGGGCGAATATTTCGCGGTGCACATACTCGCTTCAGGCCAGCAGGCGATGTCAGACCGCTTTTCCAAGCGTGGCATCGACAAGTTCGAAGGCCTTGAACTTGAGCGAGGGCCGGGCGACATTCCGCTTCTGAGCGATTGCTCGGCGCGGTTTCAGTGCCGTACCAGTTACCGCTACGAAGGCGGGGACCACATTATTTTTGTCGGCGAGGTGATCGCCTTCGATCACTGGGCGCATCCCCCCCTGGCTTTTCACGGCGGCAAATACGCCAAGGTCTTCCCCCGCGCCGCTGCGGCTGCGACGGAGGCCGAAGACGTCGGTAGCACTTTCAACAAGAACTACCTGGGTTTTCTGTTGGGAGTAGCGTCCATGCAGTTGGCCGTGCCGGTTCGTGCCGGATGGCAAGAAATGGGCTTGAGCGAATGCGGTTACTTTGTACTCAGCGTCTTGGCTGCCGGTAAGCATCGAACCCTGGCGCAGATCAACCAGATACTCAGTTTGGGTGAGCACCATTTCGACGACGCTGAGCTGGACCGGCTGGTGACTGCGGGCTGGATCACCGTTGAAGGCCAGGGTATCGACCGCCAGTTTGATCTGACGGAGAAAGGCCGCGAGCTTACCGTGAAGTTATTTGTGCTGGCCAAGTCTGCCGAGCAGAAGGCCATCGAAGGCCTGGACTGGGATGACCTGGCTCTACTCAAGGGGTTGCTGCAAAAAATCATTCGTAACACCCGCCCGTAACGGCCTGCGCCCCGGCGGGCGCCTGCGGTTCAATCCATTATCATTGCTTCCTTGTCTACCACTTGGGCGCTGATGCCGGGGCGTAAGAATAGCAACAGCGGCATCACTGCAATGGCGAGCAGCATCAGCAATTTGAAGTCATTGAGGTACGCCATGCTAGTGGCCTGATAGGTAATGGTCTGGTCGAGCAACGCTCGTCCAGCGGCGCTGTCCGGGCTCAGCCAGGTGCTGGCCTGCCAGCTTTCAAGAGCCCGGTTGAAGGGTGTGACCAACCCCCCGATCTGCTCATGAAACACTTGGGTATTACGGGTCAGCAGCACCGTTACCAACGAGATACCGACGCTGGAGCCCACGTTCCGGGACAGGCTGAACAGCCCGGTGCCATCCGCACGAAGTTTGGGGTCCAATGTGGCGAAGGCGATGGTATTGAGTGGCACAAACAGCAGACCAAGGCTTGCACCCTGGACGAATCCAACCAGAATCAGCGTCTGCAATGAGACATCCGGTGTCCACGCCGACATCCAGTGCATAGACAGCGCCGAAAGCGCCAGCCCGACAAACAAGAGCCAGCGGGTGTCGACCTTGCCAATCAACCTGCCAGCCAGAAACATCGTGAACATGGTACCCAGGCCTCGTGGCCCCATCGCCAGCCCTGCTTCGAGCACCGGGTAGCCCATCAGCTTTTGCAGGTAGGGCGTCATCAGCGCCAGAGAAGCCAGGTAGGTGATGCCAATAATGAAAATGAACACCACGCCCAGCGCGAAGTTACGATCCTTGAACAGGCTCGGGCTTATGAACGGTTTGTCGGCGGTGAATGTGTGAACCAGGAACACGTAGGTCGCCACCATCGCAACCACCAGTTCAAGGAGGATCTCGCCGGAGCTGAACCAGTCCAGCTGTTCGCCGCGATCTAGGAACAGCTGAAATGCCAGAATGGCAATGCTCAGTGAGGCGAAACCCAGCCAGTCCAAGCGTGTATCCCGATCAACCGGGGTCTCGCTGACATATTTCATGAGGCCGACGAACGCCAGTAGACCAATCGGCAGATTGATGAAAAATACCCAGCGCCAGTTCAAGTGTTCGGTTAGCCAGCCGCCCAGCACGGGTCCCAGGACCGGGCCAACCATCACCGAAACGCCAAACAACGCCATTGCCGAGCCGCGCTCCTTGAGGCTGTAACTGTCGAGCATGATGCTTTGGGAGAGCGGGACCAATGCTGCCCCCGCGAATCCCTGTAGCAAGCGGAAGGCGATGATTTGTTCCAGCGACTGCGCAAAGCCGCAGAGCATCGACGCCAGCACGAACCCGATGATCGCAGTCAGCAGCACGCGCTTGCGCCCGAACCGGCGTGCCAGGAACGCCGAAGGCTGGGTCATGATCGCGGCAGCAACAATATAAGACGTCAGCACCCAGTTGATCTGATCCGCGCTGGCCGAGACGCTGCCCTGCATGTAAGGCAGGGCGACGTTGGCGATGGTCGTATCCAGAGCCTGCATGATCACGGCCAGGACCACGCAGCAGGTCAGCAAGCGACGGTTTTCCGGGGCTACGGCCTCACTCATGGCTTGTTGCCTGCTGCAAAGAAACCACCGGGCAAGCCTCGGGCCTGGCCGGTATCAATATCGGCTTCAACGCTCATGCCGTGACGCAGTGGTGGCTTACCGGCCTGATCGTCTATGCGGATACGCACCGGGATACGCTGTACGACCTTAACCCAATTGCCCGTGGTGTTTTGCGCTGGCAACAGCGAGAAGCTTGAACCCGACGCAGGACTGATGCTTTCTACCGATCCATGCCAGACCATGCCGGGGTAACTGTCGACGCGGATGTCTACTGGCTGCCCAGGCAACAGATGCGTCAGTTCGGTTTCCTTGGGTTGGGCGGCAACCCACAGTGCATGACTCGCGACCAGGCTCATCCCCGACTGCGGGGGTTGCAGGAAGGCACCCACCTGAAGGGAGTCAACGTTGGTCACAACCCCGTCGAATGGCGCGCGCACTACCGCATTGTCGAAGTTGCGTTGGGCATCGTCGACCCGTGCCTTGGCTTGTAGCCAGGCAGGCTGTTGTTCGACGGGCACATCCACGCGACCGCCCAACTGCGCAAGGACCGTCTTGGCCTTGGCTTTGGCAACCGCGATCTTCTTGAGGGAAGTGTCTACGTCGTGACGTGCCTGATCATAGGTGGTGCGGGATACGGCACTGAACTGCAGGAGTTTTTCCTGACGCTGGTACGCCTGTTGGAAAAAGGGCAGTTCTGACTGAGCCTGATCGATCTCGGCCAGCGCCTGGTTGTAACTGGCTTGCTGGTTGAGAATATCATTGCGTACCGCACCGAGGTTGGCCGTGGCGCTGGCAAGGGCGATCTGGAACGGTTCAGGGCGGAGTCTGAACAGCACTTGATTTCTGGTCACCGTCTGGTTGTCTTGCACCTCGACGCTGGCCACCAGCCCTGAAACATCAGTAGAGACCGCAACCTTGTCCGCCTGAATATAGGCGTTATCGGTGGTGATCACTTGCCCCCCGGTTGCATAGAGGTAAAGACCCACCACCAGGGCGAGCGGCAGCACGAGAAACATGCCTTGGCGTATTCGCTGACGGCGCGGGGTCCCAGGCCGGGTGGCAGACGGCTCGGCTTTACCCAGGCTGCCGGGGTGGCTGCTGATGTGCGCTCCTGCGTCCGAACGAGGCGCGCTTTGCAGTTGGCTCTTTGGCGGTACTCCAGAGAGAGGTGTCTCAGCCATGACTCACCTCTGCATCCACATCCACGGGCTGATCGCATGCGTGGAGCATGTGTTCGCGCATGCGCGTCAACAGATCATGGAGTTGTTGCTCTTGCTGGGGCGTGAAGTCAGCCATGGCTTCAGCGCGTGTCTGGGCGCCGACGCCGCGCAGCACTTCCAGTAGCGGCACCGCTTCGGGAGTCAGAAACAATTGCGTCACCCGGCGATCGGTGGGGTGAGGGCGGCGCTCGATCAGGCCACGTTTCTCCATCTTGTCCAGCAGGCGGACCAAGGTAATGGGCTCGATTTCCAGCAAGTCGGCGAGTCCTTTCTGATAAATGCCCTCATTTTTCGAGAGTATGGCCAGCACATGCCATTGGGAGCGGGTCAGGCCAATGTGCCGAGACCGTTGTTCAAAACGCTTGCGCATTAGCCGCGCAACATCGTGCAGGACGAAACCCAGAGAAGTAGGAGCGGACATAATGGCACCGATAATAGTTAGTATCCTTATCATAAGCATGCCTGTGACAAGCTTGCTAGTAGATTTTCGGCTGGATTACATTTGCGCCCGAAATGGCCGACTTCAGCTCTGGCGAAACAGCGAGTGCTGCGCAAGGCTGGCAACTAGTCGGCCTTTTTGATCGTAGATATCACCACGGACCAGGCCCGCACCACCTTGTAATGCCGGGCTGTGCAGGTCGAAAAGCAGCCATTCATTGACGTCCGGGGTCTGGTGCAGCCACAGAGAGTGGCTGAGCGTCGGCGCATAAAAGCGGCGCGACAATCGTTCGTCCACATGAGGCAGGACCATCGGGCTATTGGCCCAGGCATCTGACATATAAATCAGTGCCGCTTCGTGCAGGCGAGCGTCGGGGCCAACCGCAAGCCGACTGCGCATCCAGTAACGCAACCGGTTGCTACGGCCTTCGCAAAACAGAAATACCTCACTGTCCACGGGTCGCAACTCATGGAGTTGAAGAGTACCCAGAACCCGGCACATACCTTCGCTCAGACGGTCCTGATGGTTTTGCGCAAGCTGCACCAGGTCTGCAAGCCCCTCTGGCCCTGGTACATCGGGCATGGGTTGCGCGTGTGCGGCGCCTGTCTCCGGTTGCTGAAAACACAGGCTGGCGCGCAGGCAGGCCTGGTCTTGCACTTGAACCTGCACATCCAGGTTGCTGAAGGACCGGCCGTCTAGTGTCATTTCCACGGTGTAGAGAGGTAAGGGCAGAAGCGGGTGAGGTCGCAGAAAACTTGCGTGTATCGAGCGTAGAGCCCGGCCAGCACCCACCCGCTGGGCCGCAGCGTAAAACGCCTGCGCCATCAGCTGACCGCCGAAGATATTACCCGTCAGATTGGCCTGTCCGCACAGCCCTTGATAAGCGCCGTCGATGAGCTGTAATTGCACCAGCTCGTCGAGCGTGCGAGGCGGGGCCGGTTTCTGGTTATTCATGGTGACTCCGTATATAGCTAGATCATTAAGGTAGTAATCAGGCGTGACCCGCGAGGTGCTTGTTGCTTATATATATGTACGATTGCTATGATTATGCCCATAAATATATCAAAGGGATATGTCATGACCGATGCCGCGCTGCGCAAGTTGTTCGGGCTCCAAGGCAGGCTGGCACTGGTAACCGGAGCCTCCTCGGGGTTGGGTCTGCACTGTGCTCGGGTTTTGGCAGCAGCAGGTGCTGAGGTCGTGCTGGCGGCCCGGCGGATTGATCGGCTAAATGAGCTGGCTGCGCAAATGACCGGCAAGGTTTCGGCGGTCGCCATGGAAGTGTCTGACGCGGGCAGCGTTGCTCGCGCCTTCGACGAGGTCTGCGAACGTTATGGGACGCCAGATATCATCCTCAATAACGCGGGGGTCACGATCACCAAGCCTGCGCTTGAGCAGACCGAAGCAGACTTCGACGCGGTGCTCGACACCAACCTCAAGGGCAGTTGGCTGGTTGCAACAGAAGGCGCTCGGCGCCTGGTTGCGCAGGCAAAACCGGGCGTGATCATTAACACCGCGTCCATATTGGGCGAGCGTGTTGCGGGTGCGGTGGCCCCCTATGCGATTTCCAAGGCCGCAGTAGTGCAGGCGACCAAGGCGCTGGCATTGGAATTAGCCCGCCATGGCATCCGCGTCAACGCTCTGCTGCCGGGTTATGTCATCACCGATTTGAACCAGGCTTTTCTGTCCAGCGAAGCAGGTGAGCGGCTGCGACAACGGATCCCCAGCCGCCGCTTTGGTGAATTGAAAGACCTTGATGCTCCCTTGCTGCTGCTGGCGGGTGACGGCGGGCGACACATCACCGGCGCGACCCTGGCGGTGGATGGCGGGCATTTGATCAGCGGACTTTAGGAGCGCTTGTGGATATTAAGCAACAGCAACGACTCGCCGAATATCTGACCGCAGTGGGCCAGGCCAACGCGGTGCGGTTGTGCGCCGTGCGGTTACTGTCCGGCGGGGCCATTCAGGAAAACTGGTTGGTCGACGCGGAGTTTAGTGGCGGCCCGTTTGCGGGTCCGCAGCCATTGGTGGTGCGCAGTGATGCGGCCTCGGGAGTCGTCTCCAGCCACGGTCGAGCCCAGGAGTTCGCCTTGGTCAAGGCCGTTTTCGAGGCCGGTGTAACCGTGCCTGAACCATTGTTTTTGTGTATCGACAAACAGGTGCTGGGCCGGCCTTTTTTTGTCATGCGTCGCATCGAGGGTACCGCCAGTGCACACCTTATCGCGCGGCCAGGCTCGCCGTGGGGCGGTGACCGACGCGAGCTGGCCGAGCGCCTCGGACGAGAAATGGCGCGTATCCACAGCATTCGCCCGCCGCGCCAGGATCTTGGATTTCTGACGCGCTACGATCAGGCGCCGGGGCTATATCTGGTCGGTAAATATCGAGCGTTCCTGGATGGTCACCACACTGCTTACCCCGCCTTGGAGTGGGGCCTGCGCTGGTTGGAACGCCACGCACCGCCGCGCGACCTGATCGTGCTGTGTCACCGTGATCTACGCACCGGCAACTATATGGTGGACAAGCAAGGACTGACCGGGGTTATTGATTGGGAATTTGCGGGTTGGAGCGATCCCCTGGAGGACATAGGCTGGTTCTGTGCGAAGTGCTGGCGCTTCGGGCAGGAAGCGCTTGAAGCCGGCGGGATTGGCAAGCGCGAAGATTTCTACCGAGGCTACGAAGCCGAAAGCGGCCGAACCATCCCTCGCGAGCAAGTAGGCTATTGGGAAACCATGGCGCATGTGCATTGGGCGATTGTCGCGATTCAGCAAGCCGAACGCCATTTGACTGGCGAGGAAAGCTCGCTGCTGCTCGCTTTGACAGGGCATATCACCCCTCAGTTGGAGTGGGAAATACTGAACATGACGGAGCACGACTGATGCGCACACGTCCCAATGGTGCTGATCTGCTGGCTGCCGCGCAAAAACTGCTGCGTGATCAGCTGTTGCCCGAGCTGTCTGAAGCGCAAAAACATAATGCCTTGATGATCGCCAACGCCATGGGTGTTGCCATGCGTCAGCTGCAGGCGGGAGAGGCGGCAGAACTCGAAGAGCGGCTGAGCCTTGCACGCCTGTTACACCGCAGCGTCATGGGCCCGCAAAGTAATAGCACCGGTAACCGAGAACTAGGCCAGTTATTACGCACCGGGTTGGCCGACCCAGGCAAGCCGGGGCGAGCTGACGTGCTCAAGCACCTGCGTACAGCAGTGTGGCAGGCGGTCATGGAAAGTAACCCCAAGTACCTGGCTTGAATCCTAAGGGTGGTTGTCTGAGGGTATTAGGGGGTTGAGGCCACGCAGAAGGTGGCCTCTGGCTGAACGGCCGCTATCGAACGTCGAACACTTTCTGCTGTTTGCGTAGCGCAACGACATCCAGCTGCCCCTGAGCGACGGGGTTACCTAGCAGCGGGTATTTGAGCGATTGCACAATGGCCTGTGAGCGTGGGACGTCCAGAGATTCCCAGATAGCCCGCACGGTTCCCTGTACCGCTGCGGCTGGTTTGGCGGCAATCTTTGCCGCCAGATCGTGCGCCCGATCCCACAAGCCTTCGTTGCTCGTCACTTCGCTCACCAGGCCAATGCGCAGGGCGGTCGGGGCACTGATCCGTTCGTCATTACCCAGCAGCGACATGCGCAGCACTTCGCCTAACGGCAGTCGATAAGACATGCCGATTGGCTCCACCGCGCACACCATCCCGTATGACACATGCGGGTCAAAAAACTGCGCGTCCTCAGAGCAAATGATGATGTCGCTTTCGTTAAGCCAGTAGAACGCCCCAGCGCAGCACAGGCCATGGACGGCCGTGACCACCGGTTTCCATACCTGATTGGCGCGCGCCCCAAGACTTTCACCTGGATCACGCTGGTTCCAGATGTTGCTGGTGCCGAGCACGCTTTCGCCCTCATGTTGTTTGACGTCGGCCCCCGTAGAAAACGCGCGTCCCGCTGAGCCGCGTAATACAACGGCGCGTATTTCTTCGTTTTCCCGAATGTGAGCCCACAGATGATCGAACTCGCGCAGCATGGTCAGCGTGAACGAGTTCATCGCCTCAGGCCGATTGAGCGTGATAGTGCCAACCCCGTCTGGGGTCACGTTGAAAAGCAGGGTGGTGTAATCCATAGCCGCTCCGGGGTAAGACTGCGTGCGATCTGGCTATTGCCAGCCTTCAAATAGCGGATTCAGTAGGTAATAACCGCAGAGAGAATAGCCTGAGCCAGCCATAAACGTCTATATGATTGCTCTATATTGTCCATTTACAGCTCCTGTCGTGAAAAACGGTTATTGGTTCTTGCCTGTGCGCGACTAAAAGTATAATCATGCATAGGATTCCACGAGGATGTCTTCGGAAGGAGAACTCATTGGGCTGCTGCATCATTGCTGCCATGCTGGTTTCGTAAGGCATTCTGCTTTGGGAGAAAGCGCGGTCCAATTTCTGGGTCTACCTTGTTGCGCTGATGGTGCCGCCTTGTGATTCGGCCTATTGGTGTGGCATTGGCATCACATTGAAGAACTCATTCTGAAGCCATTGAGCTTCAGTTTTATCGCGGATCTGCTGTATCAGGTAGCGGCCAACTCGATTGAATATCTCCACACAATTACAACAAGAGTCAGAGGGCATCATGAATGTCTGGTCAAAAATAGTGCATAGAGCGGGGCTCGCGGCAGGCGAGGTTCGGCTGCAACTCCCCTTGTTTAATGAACCGTGATCTGGTGGGACCAATCGCCCGTCGGGCCCAATTACGTGCCCTGCTGATCTGGGGGGGCGGCCATGCTTGTGGGTGTGGTGCTCAGCCAGGCTGGGTTTGGGGAATTCTTGGCAGGGTTTGGGTTGGGCCTGTTTTTCCCCGGCGCGGGCTTTCTCTATGGCGCCAATCCGGTCTTGTTTGTACTGACGCCAATTGTGTTCGTTGCTGGCCTGCTGGCCTGGTTGCTGATCGGCGCTTTTGTCGCACCGCTGCTGATTTGGGCAGGTGCTGCGGTCCTGGCTGGCGTACTTGCCCAAAGCGGGCACTCGGATTTTGTAGCCTATGTAATACCCGTGCTGACCCTGAGTGAACTGGCCCTGCGTTTGCTCAGCCGACCCAAGCGCCTTCGCGCTCAACTGGAAAAGGCAGTCACGCAGAACAAGCATTTGGCCTCAGTGACAGCTACGACACCTTCGGCCCGCCACGAAGTCGGCGAGGCGCTCACTAACAAGGACCTGGGCGCCTTGCGTCTGGTACTTGACCTTGCCCTGCAGCCGCTGGATCGCTTCGATGGGTTTACCACGATCGATCAGTTTCGTGAATCGGCTTGGCGTTATCAGTTGTACGCAATCGCAAACGCTCTTTCAGTGCTGCGCACCACGCGTCTACCCGCATTCGATGGTTACATCGGGGAAGCTCAGCGTATGCCATCGTCAAGATGACCGACAAGCGGGTATGGAGTACTGGTTCTGGGAAAACCTCTGGGGTAATGGCCGTATCAATCCTGACCCTATGGCGCGGGAAAACATCATGATTTTGGGCTGGTTTGCATTGACCCTTGGTGCTCATCAGGTGAGCAGCGGCGACCGCGCTTTCGACACGCCAGGCTCACTGCCGCTTCGCTGGAGCGAACGCAAGACTTATTTCTACGACTTCCCCAAAATCGCCGAGACGCTGGTAAGCTGGTACGCAATTTTAATAAAGGCGCTATGTGTCAGTTCCCGTGAACCGGACTGGGTTTTTGCCTATTGCAATGAGCAGGGCATATCCGGACTCAAGCTCTATGATCGGGTGCACGGTACTCAGCACGCCGAGCGCCTGTTGCCACTGTTCCGCCAGCGTCTGGATGAGGAATTCACCCGGCCTGACGGCGGGCAAAACCTGATCTATGCCAATCGGATCGGTATGGCCTTGGGCGGCGGTCTGTAGATAATTGCTGGCAACCTGTGGATGCATAACATCTTTGCGCCGGACCTCGCCGCCCGCGGCTGGGAGCAGGTCCGTCACGAATTTTTTCACTACGGCGAGAGTGACGTGGTGCCCATGGGTAAAGGCGATGGCCTGGACGCCGGTAACTACAAGTCGTACCCGGAAGGTTGCGCGTTCTACCCGTCGTTGATGCTGGTCGCGCAGGAGATGGGTGACAAGGAGGTCTACGAGTTCGCCCGCGACCGCTATGACGCGCTACCGGTGGAGAATATCGGCGGTGCCTTGCGCCATGGTGGGTCCACTGCCGCCAACCTGACCGCTGCTGTAGCGCGCTTGGTTCACCGGGTGCCTGGTATCGCATGGGCAATGTCGAACTACCAGAAGCTTGGCGTCATGGACCGCGCCTCGCGTACGCACCGTATCCAGACGTGCTGGTCGCACGGGCGGTAAGTGATGGGCAAGGGCTCGATCTGGAGCTAGTCGCAGGACGTGAAGCAGGCCAGTTCGAGTTGCGCTTCTCACAGTTGGTGCCCGGTGGGCGTTATCGTTGCGAGGCTGATGGTCAGGTTATTACGGCATCTGACGATGGCACAGCGCAGTTACACCTGAACCTTGCGGGTCGGAGGGTTGTCCGTTGGGTGGGCGAGCCATAGATCCACGACAGATAAACGGCGTTTAAAAAAACAGGGCAGGGCACCTTTGCAAGTGCCTGCCCTGAATGACGCAGGTTACCCGGTCAGACGGCGCGAAAGATGGGTTGTTGCCAGCCTTCGGTTATCGGATTCCAGTCCACCGTGACCGCCATGCCGATGCTGACCGCCCTCGGATTGATGTCCACTAGGTTCGACACCAGGCGGATACCGGGAGCATCGTCCAGCTCGATGACCGCCGGAATGTAGACAAAATCCTCCACCCCGGGAAACGGCGAGCGATTGCACACGGCGTAACTGTAAACCGTGCCCCGGCCAGTGAGCTGCGGCCACTGCGTATTCTGGCTCTGGCAATTGGGGCAGAACGGGGTAGGCGGCATGCGAAAGATCTGACATTCACCACATTGAGCTGCGACCAGGCGACGTTCTTTTGCCGCCTGCCAGAAGGGCTCAGTCCATGGGTCTGTCGTGATATGGACGTGATCGCCGGGCAGGGCGCGGGAAATGGACTGTGTCATGCAGACCTCCTGAGTATCAGACCGGAAACAGGAATAGAAGCGGGGCCGCCGGTTACCAGAGCAGTCTCGGCGTTGGCGACTTGATTGATGGCCGTTCCGCGCAACTGCTCAACAGCTTCAAGAATGTGGGTCATGCCGATGATATAGGCCTCCGATAGCTGACCACCGTGCGGGTTGACCGGCAAGGTACCGCCATCGAATCGAATGGCGCCACTTTCTACAAACGGCCCGCCTTCGCCCTTGGCGCAAAAGCCGTAATCCTCCAGCTGCATGATGACCATCGGCGTGAAGTGGTCGTAGATCAGTGCAACGTCGATATCGGACGGCCCGACGCCAGCCTTTTCGTACAGCCGGTCAGCGACCGATTTATGACCTGACGAAGCAAAATATTCATCACTCATGCCCATCCCGGCGAACGCCCGGCCCCATTCACGACGGCCGCCATGGGCTGCGGCGCAGACCAGTACCGGTTTTTGTTTGAGGTCCTTGGCACGCTCGGTGGACGTGGTGATCACTGCCACCGCACCATCGGTTTCCAGACAAAAGTCCAGACGACACAACGGATCAGCGAGCATGGGGGATGCGAAATACTCCTCAAGGGTCAACGGCGTGCGCCGCATGGCGCCAGGGCGGTTCATGGCATTGATGCGGCTGCTGATGGCGACTTCGGCAAATGCTTCGCGGCGAGTGCCGTACAAGTGCATGTGCCGCCGTGCGAGTATCGACATCAAATGCCCTGGCCCCACGAGGCCGGAAGGTTGTAGAAAGGAATTTTCCGGGTCAGGCTTGAGTGCGCCGAAGACCGTACCCAGACGCTGGCTGCGCTGTTGGAGGGCCATGACGGTGACCACATAATTGGCTTCGCCCGCGATGATTGCGGTCGATGCCAGCCCGATCGCCCCGGCGGAACCACCCCCACCGCCCGTGAGGCTGGCGGTAAACGTGACTTCCGGTATGCCGAGCATTTCCATAATGCTGGCCGTATCCATGGTGTCGAGATAGCCAGCCTTGGCCCCGCCGTAATATGCGAAACCGTCGATGTCCTGAACCTTGAGGCCCGCGTCCTTGCAGGCGCCGATAATCGCCTCGCCGATCATCTCGTTAATAGTGCGCGGCCACGATTGGCCACGTACGTAATAAGGCGTGGCGCCTACCCCTACAATCGCGGTTTTGTCGCAATGTTCCCAGCTCATGCGATTCCCTCTTTCTATACGCTTGTTCTTATGGTGCCATGAGGATAGCGCGGCATTATCTTAAACGTCTATATCATTATATTGTTAGGGCGCTATGATGTTAGCCAAAGGCAGCCGTGCGTCGAGGAGAATGCAGTGAGCCACAATTTGTCTCGTCCCCAGTTGAATTCCGAAGATACCCAAACCTACGTCCCAGTACTGCAGTCGCGCTCGGAATTCCTTCAAGTGCGTGGCAGTCGCCACCACCTGCGCCGCTGGGGATCTGCGAAGGCACCTTTGTTGGTCTTGCTGCACGGATGGATGGATAACTCCGCAACATGGCAATTCATGATCGATCAGTTGCAAATGGACTGGAACATCGTAGCCCCGGACTGGGCAGGTTTTGGCTTGAGTGAGAAGCGCGGCCATTATGCATTCACAGAGTACCTAGCAGATCTGGAAGCGTTGCTCGATCACCTCAGCCCGGATGAACCGGTACGCCTGATCGCGCATAGCATGGGGGCAAATATCAGCAGTTTATATGCCGGAGTACGGCCTGAGCGGGTTCAGAGCTTTATCAACCTTGAGGGCGTCGGCCCGTTTCCCAATCAACTGGAGACGTTGAGCGCGCGCATCGTTAATTGGCTCGATTCACTGGCGCAGCCAGGAGCGGGGCGGACGGTGCTGGTGCCGGATGTCGCACACCTGGCCGCGAAGATGCTGCGCAAGAATCCGCGTATCGACCCGGCCCAAGCAGACTTTCTCGCCCGGCATTTTGTTGAACCCCACCCAGACGGCGGGCTACGGATTGCGGCTGACGTCAAGACATTCAGTTTTATACCGATCTTTCCCCATGCCGAACAAGTCGAGACCCTGTTGGCGAGTATTACCGCCAGGGTGCTGTTCATAAGGGGTACGGAATCCTTCGTGACACGGGCATTCAAAGGCCACGAAGACGTGCTGCAACGGCGCTTTGAGCGCGTAGCGGGCTCGCAAACACTGGTGCTCGACGTTGCGGGCCACAACCTGCAACACGATGTGCCGCAGCAACTGGCAGCCGTGATTGAGGATTTTTTAGCCAAACACTCACAAGAGGAACCAGCCAGTGCTTGAGTCTCGGATTGAAACACTTGGCCCTCTAGGCCACGCGCCGTTGCGCCAAGGTCGCTCGGTACGACGCACTTCTTCCATTGATGTCACTTGGGCCGAGGGCTACGGCAGCCCCGGATATTTTCAAGGCATTGGCCGCGATGTTTATACCGATCAGCCAGGCAGCGCGCCACAGGTCCTCATCGAGCAACGCTTTGCTGCGCTCCTGAGTGCTGAGCGCGAAATTATCGAGCTGAGTACGTCGCCCGCTCGGTCGACCGTCGCGGCGCTGGTAGGCCTCAATGCTGGCAGCCAGTTGCGTAAAACGCTCAATGAAGCGCTGCCTGAAGATCGGGCCGACAGTAGGCCGCTCTACCTGCTGCTGGACGATCTGGCAGGTGCCAGTCTGGTTGCCAATTGGGCTTGGTCCCGCTGGGAAGATGATTGGCTGAGCCACTTCGTTCCGGTAGGCGATGCCGAAGCGCTGGCGCAGCGGCGGGAACGGATGACGGGCGTATGCACGGGGTTCGCCGAGGGTTCTTCGGCGCTTACCGATATTCGCGGCCAGCAGGGGAACGCCCGAGTGGTCCCTGGCCTTGCAAATCCCGATGATCCGGCGGGCTGGCACGCCTTACCGGCACACGCTGGGGTCAACATGCGCCGGGCGCGGCGTATCGACGTTTGGCGCGAAGACGGCGTGATACGTATCGATGCGATGTTTCAGGACACTGCGAGTACCCCCGGCGGTGAACGAATGGCCGTTCATGAATATGCCCTGCAAGCGACGGCGGAGCAGGGTAGTGGGAAGCTCCTGCTGCTCGCAGCGCAACCCAGGGTGTTGCCGTACCCGGAGTGCCCGGCTGCGGCGGGGAATATCGCGCGGTTGATCGGCCTGCCGCTGGCGAGCCTGCGTCAGCAAGTGCTGGTCATGCTACGTCGGGAACTGGGCTGCACTCATCTCAATGACGCGTTGCGCGCCCTGGCAGAGGTGCCTGCTTTAATCGCCGGTATTGACGCACGCCAGCAGCCAGCCTCCTGAAGGGCTCTGGCTCAGCGCTTGCGATACAAACCTTCCTGAGCGAGGCTTGCCACCAGCCGCCCCTGACGATCATGCACGCTGCCCATGGTCAGACCTCGGCCATTGGCGGTCCAGGGGCTATGGGCATCCACCAGTAACCAATCGTCGGCACGCTGGTCGTTGTGGAACCACATCGAGTGATTGAGGCTGGACACAAAAAGGTCGCTGTCGAGCTTGTGCTCTCGATGTGGCGTCAGCGCGGTCATGCCAAACCAGAAATCAGACAAGTACGCCAAGGCGGTGTAGTGCTGGCGTTCGTCTATGTTTAGCGGCTGGACGGTTCTCATCCAATAGCGAAAACGTGCTTCCGGGTCTCGTTCCAGCAAAAAGTGCTCGGGATCCAGGGGGCGTATCTCTACGGCTTTGTTGCGTCCGATGAACTCCCGCTCAACCGGGTTCAGGCGCTCGTAATACCTGTCGCGTAGTTCAGCTAAGTTCAGCAGGCTCTCAGGAGGCGGTGCCAGATGTGGCGCAAATTCATGCTCGACACCTTTTTCGCCACTGTGGAACGCCAGAGTGGCGACGGCGACGCAACGGTCGTTTTGTTCCAGATACACAAGCCGGGTCGCAAACCGCCGGGTCTGCTGCACGCGTTCAACGCGCATCAGCATCGGTGCGTTCAGTGCCCCTGGAGCAAGAAAATTCAGTTGTAACGCCGTCGGCTTCAGATCCTCGTCGACGGTGGCGAGGGCGGCTGCACAGGCCAGCGCCAGGGATTGGCCGCCATACATCACCTGGTTCTGATTACCCTGGAAACGCTTGCAACTGAATCGGTCCCGGCCTAGCGGCTCAAGGGTGAACAGTGAAGCTATGTCCAGGCCATCCCAGTCGTCTATTGCAGTCATCTTCATGGGTCAGAGCCCGGTGAACGCGGCAGGGCGTTTGGCGAAAAACGCCTCACGGCCTTCGGCGAAGTCGGCAGAACCAATCAGCAGGGCCTGCATGTCGGCTTCCCATTCAAGCAAGGCATCGAGGCTCATGGGTGTACGTGCCAAAAAGCTCTTGGTGGCCGACAGCGGCCCCGGTGCTGCCTGAGCCAGTTGCTCGGCGCGGCGCAGGGCCGTATCGAGCACTTCGCCCACAGGGACCAGAAAATCCACCAGGCCGATGCTGGCGGCCTGTTCACCATTAAGGACTTGCTGGAACATCAGGAGCTGGCGGGCCTTGGGCAAACCAACCCGCTGTGGCAACGTCCATAACGCCCCCCAGTCCGGCATGACGCCGACCTTGCCGAACACCGCGCCGAAGCGGCTTGCTTCATCGGCCACGACAAAATCACAGGCCGCGGCAAGCGATAGACCGGCACCAAAGGCTGCGCCTTGAACCGCCGCGATCACTGGCAACCGACCGCTCACAATGGCGCGGATCACCCGGTGCCCGCAGCGCATGTCAGCGCGCATTGCCAGCCCGCGAGTATCGAGGCCGTCCAAAGGGCCTCCCGCGCAGAAGTGCGCGCCACCGTTGAGCACGATTGCCCGTACGGCGCGTTCGTCCTGCAATTGCTCAAGGGTATCGGCCATGGCTCGGTACAGCTCCGGCACCAGGCTGTTGCGTTTCTCCGGCAGGTTGAGGGTGACCAGCGCGACCGCCCCTCGATGCTCCAGATGGATAGCTGAGTTCATTGTCTGACTCTCCGACCTACAGCCGTTCGATGATGGTGACATTGGCGAGTCCGCCGCCTTCACACATTGTCTGTAAACCATAGCGGCCTGCGCTGCGCTCGAGTTCATGCAGCAGTGTGGTCATCAGTTTGGTGCCTGTGGCCCCGATAGGATGGCCAAGGGCGATAGCACCACCGTTGACGTTGGTGCGAGCGGGGTCGTAGTCCAACTCCTTGAGCCAGGCCATGGGCACCGAGGCAAAGGCTTCATTGATTTCGACCCGGTCGATGTCGCTCATCCGCAACCCGGCCTTGGTCAACGCATGGCGCGTCGCTGGGATAGGCGCGGTCAGCATCCACACCGGGTCGTCGCCACGTACCGTCATGTGTACGATCCGCGCGCGTGGTGTCAGGCCGTAGCGCTGGAGCGCCGCTTCCGAACACACCAGCACGGCGCTCGCCGCGTCTGACATCTGGCTGGAGATCGCCGCGGTCAGCACCCCATCGGGAAGGATGGTCTGAAGCGTCGCCATTTTTTCCATGCTGCTACGCCGGGCGGTCTCATCCATGGCGAAGCTACCCAAAGGGACGACTTCGCGGTCGAAATACCCGGCTTCGATGGCTGCTAGCGCCCGCTTGTTGGACTCCAGTGCGTAGGCTTCCATGTCCTGGCGAGTGAAGCCCCACTTCTTAGCGATCATTTCCGCTGCGGCGAACTGTGAGAGCTGCTGATCGCCATAACGAGCGCGGAAGCTCTGGGCTGTGGTCCACGGGTCAGGGAAACCCAACTCGGAGGCCGCATACAGGGCAGTGTTGATCGGGATCTGGCTCATGTTCTGCACGCCGCCCGCAAGAACCACGTCCTGGGTCCCGCTCATGACCGCCTGAGCCGCGAAATGCACAGCTTGCTGCGATGAGCCGCACTGACGATCAATCGTCACCCCCGGAACGGACTCGGGGAGGCCCGCGCCCAACCAGCAGAACCGGGCGAGGTTACCCGCGTTCGGGCCAATGGCATCGATAGCGCCGAAGATCACGTCGTCGTAATCCTCCGCCGGGATGTTGTTACGGGCGACCAACGCCTTGATGACATGAGCACCCAGGTCCATCGGGTGGGTCTGGGCCAGGCTGCCAGCGCGTTTGCCGGTAGGGCTGCGCACCGCATCGACGATATAGGCTTGCTGCATGGTCTACTCCTTGGATTCCAGGCGTTTGCGCTGTTGGCGCATGACGTGTTTGGCGATGCTCCAGCGGTGTACCTCGGATGGACCGTCATAGATCCGGAAGGCCCGAACGTCGGCGAAGATCCGGGCCACGATGGTTTCGTGTGTCACGCCCTGGCCTCCGAGGATCTGCACACTGCGGTCGACAACATCCCAGATGGCCTCGCTGGAAATAACCTTGGCGACGCTGGACTCATGGCGGCCCAGCTCGCCTTGATCCAGCACCCATGCGCAGTGCCAGACCGCGAGGCGTGTGCTGTGCAAATCCAGCTCGTTATCAGCGAGCTTGAAACCGACACCTTCGTGGTCACCCAGCCGCTTGCCAAAGGCCTCGCGTTCATAGGCGTACGCCGAAGCCACCTCGTGAGCGCGGCGAGCAGCACCGAGCCAGCGCATGCAGTGCGTCAGCCGGGCAGGGGAGAGCCGCACTTGCGCATATTTGAAGCCTTCGCCGAGTTCGCCAAGGATGTCCTGGGCGGGCACCCGCAAGTTGTCGAAGCGCACGACGCCATGGCCGCCTGGGAAACAACTGTCCAGGGCATCCATCGCTCGTTCGATATGGATGCCGGGACGATCCATGTCAGCCAGGAACATCGTTGCTCGACCATCTTCGAGTTTCGCCATGATGATTGCAAAACTGGCGCCGTTTGCGCCGGTGATGAACCACTTCACGCCGTTGATCAAGTAGTCGTCACCATCGCGCACGGCAGTGGTGGCGAGCATGGCCGGGTCCGAGCCGGAGCCCGGCGCAGGTTCGGTCATGCAGAAGCAGGAGCGAATCTCGCCAAGGGCCAGCGGCTTGAGCCAGCGGTTCTTTTGCTCGGCGGTGGCGATCACTTCCATCATGTGCATGTTGCCTTCGTCCGGCGCGGCGATGTTCAACGCTACCGGGCCGAGCGGCGAATAACCGGCTTCTTCAAACAGCACAGCCTTGGCAACGTGATTCAGGCCCAGCCCGCCCAGCTCGACCGGCATGTGCGATGACAGCAGCCCGGCTTCGCGGGCCATGCTGATCATTTCGCGGCGCAGGGACTCATCGGGGCCGTGAGGGGTGCAGCGTGGGTCCTTTTCTAGCGGGATGATCCGTTCGGCAATGAACCGTCGGGTGCGCTGTTGCAACTCCAGCAGTTGCGGTGACAAGCTGAAATCCATGATCGTGCTCCGTGCTCTCTATTATTCGGGTCAGCTTTCGGGTCAGCTGTAGTAGCGGTGGCCACTACTGGCCCGTGCTTTCATGCCTTGCGTAGGCTGATAGAGCGACCCGAGATGTGCATGGCGCTCGCACTGCTCAAGTAGCGTTTGAGGCCCTAGCCAGTCGGCGTATTTCAACGGGCCACCGACTGAACGGGGGAAGCCCAGCCCCAGGATCAAGGCCATATCGATCTCGATGGCTGATTCAGCCACACCGTCGTCCAGGCAGCGGATCGCTTCCATCACAGTGGGCAGCATCAACCGTTCAACAATAGTCTTTGGGGTAAAGACCTGTTGGCCCGAGGGCTGAATCTGTTCAAGCATTTTGTACACCTCTGAATCGGCGGTTTTCACTGCACGGCCATTGGCGTCCTTGCTGTACAGATAAAAGCCCTTGCCGTTTTTCTGTCCGAGGCGGCCGTTGGCGACCATCAGCTCAATGGCGTGGGCATAGGTGGGAACCATGCGCTCGCCATAGCCAGTGCTGATGTAGCGGATAACGTGCTCGGAAGTATCCATGCCGATCACATCCTGCAGATGGGCAGGGCCCATAGGCCAGCCAAACGCCTGCATGGCTTCGTCCACTGCCTGGAAGTCCGCGCCGTCGTGGATCAATCTGATGAAGCCCAACACATTGGCGGTCAGGATGCGGTTGACCAGGAACCCCGGGCAATCCTTGACCACGATAGGGGTCTTGCCCATGGCGGTGGCGTAGCTCGCGATGGTCGCAGCGGCCTCGTCACTGGTGCGCGGGCCACGAATGACCTCCACCAGCGGCATCACCGGTACCGGGTTGAAAAAATGCATGCCCACGAAGTTTTCCGGCCGCGCCAGTCCTTGGGCCATTTCGCTGATCGATAACGATGAAGTATTGGAGGCCAGCACGGCGTCGGCCACAACTTGCTGCTCCACTTCAGCCAATACGCTTTGCTTGACCTTCATGTTTTCAACCACTGCCTCGACCACGACATCAACCGTGGTAAAGCCCTCGTAGCTCAGGGTCGGGACGATCGAGACGAGCACTTCGTTGGCCTGGTTCTGGTTCAAACGGCCATTGGTAACCTGTTTGTCGAGCAGTTTGGCTGCCTCGCCGATGCCCAGGTCCAGTGCAGGCTGAGCGATGTCTTTCATCAAGGCGGGGATGCCCCGTGATGCGCTGGTATAGGCAATGCCACCGCCCATGATCCCGGCGCCCAGTACCGCAGCACGAGCAACCGGACGACCCGCCTTCGCATAAGCCTTGGCTTTTTTGCGCAGGAATTGATCATTGATGAACAGCTGTACCAAGGCATGGGCAGCCTGGGTCTGGGCAATGGCTGCGAAGGCACGGTTTTCGGCGCGCAATGCTTGCTCCAGCTCCAGCCCCGCGGTCGCTTGAAGCAACTCGATGGCGGCCAGCGCCGCAGGTACCTGCGGATGGCGTTTGCGTGCGTCCGCTGTGGCTTTATCAATCGTCTCGCTGTCGAGCGCGAAAGCGCCTTCACGCTGCCGACGACGCTCACGCCATTCGATTTCGCCGGTAGCCAACGACTCAAGCAGGGCCATCGCCGCATCGGCAAGTTCGGTATCTGGCGCGACTTTGTCCACTGCTCCCGCCGCGAGCGCCGCCTCGGCAACCTGTGGCTTGCCACTGGTCACCCAGTCCGCTGCCACAGCGCCACCCACCAGACGGGGCAGGCGAGCCATACCGCCCAGCCCAGGGAAAATACCCAGGTTGATTTCCGGCAAGCCCACTTTTGCGTTAGCAGCCATCACTCGGTAATCACAGACCAGGCTCACTTCAAAACCGCCACCCAGGGCCAGGCCGTTGATAGCGCACACCACCGGTGCGGGCAAGCGCGACAAGGCCGTGAACACTTTGCTTTGCCCAAGGTTGTGAGCAGCGAGGTCAGACTCCGGCCCATTGAACAACGCAGTGAATTCGAAGATATCGGCACCGATGACAAAATCATCCTTGGCGCTCGTGACCAGTACGCCACGCAGCCCAGGCACTTTGCCCAGTACCACCAGCGCTACCTGCAATTCGTTAACAGTGGCGGCGTCGAATTTGTTGACCGCTTGACCCTGACGGTCGAAGCACAACTCAACCAATTGCCCACCCAGTGGGGTGAGGTGCAGTGTTTGACCTTGATACATGCTGGCAACCCTTGTTGTTGTCTTACTACTTGAGCTTGCGGTCATCCAGGCCGAGGCTTCGGCCAATGATTTCCTTCATGATTTCGCTGGTTCCGGCAAAGATCCGCGAGATACGCGCATCGCGGTACATGCGTGAAATGCGGTATTCCTCCATGTACCCGGCGCTACCGTGCAGTTGAACGCACTCGTCCATCACCCGACCTTCAAGTTCGGACGTCAGCAGCTTGGCCGATGCAGCCGCCTCGGCGCTGAGTTGGTCGGCGTTCATCTGCAGTACCAACTGGTCAACCCAGGTCTGTTGGCAATCAAGCTGGCTGCGTAATTCGGCCAGCTTGAAACGACTGTTTTGAAAGGTGCCCACCGGTTTGCCGAAGGCTTTGCGCGATATGACGTAGTCCAGCGTCAGGTCGAATGCCACTTGAGCGTGCGCCAGTGACTGGCACGCACCCAACAGACGCTCTTCAGCAAGCCCCTCGGCCAGATAGCTGAAGCCTTTGGCCGGGTCACTCAGGACGTTGCCCTTGGGGATGCGCACGTCATCAAAAAACAGAATGACCGTGTCTTGCGCGTCCAGGCCCATTTTTTGCAGGGGCGTGCGACTGACGCCGGGCCAGTCGGCCTCCACCAGAAACAACCCGATGCCGTATTTGTTATCCGGTTGCGTGCGTGCCGCCACCACAATCAGATCGGCGTTCAGGCCGTTGGAGATATACAGTTTGGAGCCGTTGAGCAGCCAGTGATCGCCGCGATCTTCGGCGCGAGCTTTCATCCCGGCGAGGTCCGAGCCCGCATCGGGCTCGGTCATGGCTACGGCGAGTATGGTTTCCCCGCGCACGCAGCCAGGCAGGTACTGCTCCAGTTGCGCCTCGGTGCCAAAGCGTTGCAGATAGGGCGCAACAATGCGCGAGTGCAGGGTGAAGAAAACGCCAATGTCGCCGTGGCGGATCAATTCCTCATAAAGAATCTGCTCGTAGCGCAGGTCAGTCAGGCCGCTGCCGCCGTAGCGTTCGTCAGCCCACATCAACAGCAGGCCCTGAGCGCCTGCCTTGCGGAAAATCTCCCGGTCAACCCGACCCTGTTTACGCCATGCGTCAACGTGGGGGCCTATTTCCTTCTGAACGAATTTACGCACCTGATCACGGAACATCTCGTGATCCTGGTCGAATATCAGCCTGTTCTGCATGCCTGAGCCCCTTGCTACGCGGTTTGCGGGTGAAAGGTGGCACCTTGTTCGGCACGTTCGCGAAGCCAGGCTGACGGCCTGAAGCGTTCGCCGTACAGGTCCGCCAGACGATCACATTCAGCGATGAAAGCAGGCAGGCCAACAGTATCAATCAACGACAAGGTCCCCCCTGTCCAGGTCGGATAACCCAGGCCGAGGATGGCGCCAAGGTCGGCGTCGACAGGCTCTTCAATGACGTACTCCTCAACGCATCGGGCAGTCTCAAGCGCCATGATGTAGAGCAGGCGGTTGCGTACCGTCAAGGCGTCTGGCTGTTCACCGCGGGTCGGGAACAACTCGGCCAGACCCGGCCAGAGATGTTTTTTGGCGCCTTCGGGAAATACATAAAAACCACCGCCGTTCTTGCGCCCAAGCCGCCCGATTGCCGTCAATTGCTCAACGACCGGGCGGGCATGGCTGCGCAGGAACTTGGCGGGCAGGCCATCGGCGTGGGCCTGGTCGATCACGCGTTTCTGCAAATCCAGCGACACCTCGTCGGTCACCGCCAATGGGCCGGTGGCCATCCCTGCCTGACGGGCAGCGTTTTCGATCAACGCAGGTTTGATGCCCTCGGCAAGCATCGCCATGCCTTCATCGGTATAGGTACTGAAGATCCTGCTGGTATAAAAGCCGGGGCTGTCATTGACCAGAATCGGCGTTTTGCGTAACAGGCCAACGAAATCCATCGCATGGGCGATAGTCGCTTCGCTGGTGTGCTCACCGATGATGATTTCCACCAGAGGCATACGCTCCACGGGCGAGAAGAAATGCATGCCGATAAATTGGCTGGGGCGTTTGGCGTAGGTCGAGAGCCCGGTGATCGGCAGTGTCGAGGTATTGCTGGCGAAAATCGCCGAGGGGGGCAGTGCAGCTTCTGCCTTGGGAATAACTTGGGCTTTAACCTCGCGTGTTTCAAACACGGCCTCGATCACCAGGTCGCAGCCATCCAGTTCGGCAAATTCAGTACTCGGCCGGATACGCTGCAAGATCGCGTCGGCGTTTTCCCGGGTTTGCGTGCCGCGCCCTATGGCTTTGTCGAGGATGCGCACGGAATAGTCCTTGCCGCGTTGTGCCGCCTCGGCATCGGTGTCGATCAGTACAACTTCGAGCCCGGCCTGGGCGGACACGTAGGCAATACCGGCGCCCATCATGCCTGCACCCAATACACCCACTTTGCGGAATTTGAGGGTCTCATGACCGAGAGGGCGACGGGCGAGCTTGTCAACGGCTCCCTTGTTGATGAACAGGGTTCGCATCAGATTGCGGGCCACCGGGTTGGCCAGCAAAGTACCGAAGTACTTGGCTTCCACTGCCAGTGCTAGGTCAAGCGGCAACTGCGTGCCTTCGAACACTGCACTCAGGATCGCCAGCCGAGCCGGGTAGTTACCGGCATCGCGTTTTGCCAGGCTGGTGTTGTACTGGAAAGAGCCCACGGCATGGGGCGCCAGGCAACCAACCCCGCCAGGTACGCTAAAACCTTTGGTGTCCCATGGTTTGCTGACCTTGGGATGGGCGAGCGCCCACGTGCAGGCAGTGTCGATCAATTGCGCAGCACTGACCAGCGCATCGACCACGCCCAATTCCAGCGCCTGTTGCGGTTTGAGCGCGGTACCCTCAAGCAGCAAGGGCAGGGCTTTCTCGATCCCGAGCATGCGTGGTAACCGCTGGGTGCCGCCGCCTGCCGGTAGAAGCCCGACTGTAACTTCGGGCAGGCCCACAACGGCCTTTGGATCATTGACCAGCAACCGATAGTGACAGGCCAGCGCCAGCTCAAGCCCGCCACCAAGGGCCAGCCCATTCAGCGCCGCAACAAAGGGTTTACCGCCGGTTTCAACGCGCCGCATCACTGCGTTTTCGCGCACAAAGCGCTGGCTGGCCTCGCTGGCGGTAACCCCCTGGCCGTAAGCATCGACCAACACTTTGAGGTCCGCACCGGCAATAAAGCTGCTTTTCGCCGAGGTGATCACCGCGCCGACGATGGCATCGTCGCTTAGTACCTGGTCCACCGCTGCGCTCAGGTCATCGACAAACTCGGGGGTGAACACATTGACCGGGCGCTCGGGAAGATCAATGCAAATAATGGCAATGCCTTGGGCGTTGATTTCCAGTTTCAGGGTATTCATCAATCAGGCTCCAGGCTCAAATCCGTTCGATCAGGGTGGCGGTCGCCATACCGGCTGCGGCACATAAGGTGATCAACGCAGTATTGAGATCGCGTCGTTCCAGTTCATCGAGCACCGTGCCAACCAGCATCGCGCCTGTAGCGCCTAGCGGATGGCCCATGGCAATCGATCCGCCGTTGACATTCACTTTCGCGGGGTCGAGATCAAAGTGGCGCATATAGCGCATCACTACAGACGCAAAAGCTTCGTTGACCTCAAACAGGTCAATGTCCTGGATGCGCATACCTGCGCGCTGGAGCAGTTTCTCTGTGCAGGCTGCCGGGCCGGTCAGCATGATGGCGGGCTCTGAACCGATCGAGGTGTAGCTGCGCACTCTGGCTCGAGGCCGCAAGCCGGTGATCTGGCCGAAATTGGCATCCCCCACCAGAATTACCGCCGAGCCGTCAACAATGGCACTGGAGTTACCGGCAGTGTGTACATGGCGAATCGATTCAACTTCGGGGTAACGCTGCAACATGACGCCGTCGAAACCGGCGCCCGTACCCATGGCTTCGAAAGCAGGTTTGAGCTTGGCCAGATCCTGCGCGCTGGCATCGGCGCGGATGGCTTCGTCACGACCCAGCAAGGGCTGGCCGAGAATGTCTTTGACGGTAAACATCGAGCGGTCGAAATGACCGGCATTCTGGGCCGCCGCTGCACGCTGCTGGCTGCGCAATGCAAATGCATCGACGTCCTCGCGGCTGTAGCCGTCCTGCTCGGCGATCATGTCGGCGCCAATGCCTTGCGGGATGTACCAGGTTTTGTGAATCACCTGTGGGTCGGTATAAACCGCGCCGCCGTCAGAGCCAATCGCTACGCGGGACATAGACTCCACACCCCCGGCAACGATGGCGTTGGCCTGGCCCGCACGAATGGTAGAGGCGGCGAGGTTCAAGGCTTCGAGCCCGGATGCGCAATAACGGTTGAGCTGAAAGCCCGGAACGCTCTGCGAGTAGTCGGCATTGAGCGCCGCAACCCGGGCGATATTTCCACCTTGCTCACCGGCTGCCATTACGCAGCCGAGCATTACGTCATCAACCAGAGCCGTGTCGAACTGGCTGCGCTCGCGCAGGGCGTTGAGCGCCTGAGTTGCCAGAGACGTGGCCGTCACCTCATGCACCGCTCCATTGGTGCGGCCCTTTCCACGCGGGCTGCGCACATGGTCGTAGATAAAAGCATCGTTCACGGCAGGTCATCCTCGAAGTGGCTTGCAACGTTCAGCGCCGGGCTGAGCTTCGATTAAGATTATAATCATATATATCATTAGGCAAGTGCAAAATCGGCCAGCCGAGGATTCAACGGTGCCATTGACGTTGCGGTTGACGGGTCAGTCAGGAGGGGTTGCAAATACGAATTATCGTATAGACCATTCGTATCATTAAATAAAGGCGCGGACAATCGTCCCGTTACGGCATCGGGCGATGCGACGAACCACGGCGCAGGAAAATTCAAGGATTAGCCTGTGCCGTGGAAAAGAAGTGCCTTGCGTGGCAAGGTTGCTGCAGTAAAAGCGAGCGTGACTGGCGCCTCCAGCGCGCAGTCCCGATATCTAGCGTGGCAACCCCAGACCGCGCTGGGCGATCAACGTGCGCTGGATTTCATTGGTGCCGCCGCCGATGACCATCATGATCGACTGACGCAGCATTTGCTCAAGCTTGCCGCCACAAGGAGCGCCCGGTACCTGTTCACTCAAGGTACCGTCCACGCCCAGCAGGTCCAGTGCCGCCTCACCCAGTCGCTCCATCAGTTCAGCGGTAAATGCTTTGCTCATGGCGGCCTCGTAGACCGGGGTCTGGCCTTGCTCAAGCATGCCGATGCTGCGCCCCAGCAACTGGCGAGCCACTTCGATTTCGGCAGCGAGTTGCCCGAGCGTGTCACGGGCCACTGCGTCGGTGCCGCGTAGACGAAGCTCGACCAGCAGCCGCTCGAAGTTGGCGCGAATGTGGGCAACGAAACCACCCATCTGAACCCGCTCGGTTGCCAGGGCGCTGGTAATGATTGCCCAGCCCTGATTCACCTCGCCAACCAGCGCGCTTGCCGGGACTCGGACGTTGTCGAGGAATTCCGTGCAAAAGGTGTGGCCGTAAAGGGCCATGGACGGATGCACGATGATACCCGCAGTGTTCATCGGCACGATGAAGACGCTGATGCCCGCGTGGGGTTTTGCAGTGGTATCAGTGCGTGCCGCCAGCCAGAGATAATCGGCGTCTTCGGCAAAGGTGGTCCAGAGTTTCTGACCGTTGATTACCCACTCATCACCGTCGCGTACGGCGCTGGTGCGTATGGCTGCAAGGTCTGATCCGGCCCCTGGCTCGCTGTAGCCCAGGCAAAAGCGGATCTCCCCGGCGCGAATCTTCGGTAAAAAGAAAGCCTGCTGTTCAGGCGTACCAAACTGCATCAGCGCATGGCCTTGAATCTCGCCACCGGGCTTGGGGATACCCGCCAGTTGGACCTCTTCAATAAACGCCAATTGCTCCAGCGGCGTGCGGGCCTGACCACCAAAACGCTCCGGCCAACCCAGTGCCAGCCACCCTTGTCTGCCGAGGGCATGGGAAAACTCCACGACACCCTTGCGCTGTTCGAACGGCAGTAGCTGATAAGCGGCCTGGTGTTTGTCAGACCAGTTGATCTTCAGCCAATCGCGCACCTCCTGGCGAAAGGCATTACCCACCGGCCCCAGATCATACTCGGGCAGGCTACGGCCTTCATCGATCAGGCTGGCAGCCAGTTCCTGCCGCGCCAGGCGCGCACCGCCCAGTCGTGAAAGGTCGGCGTGCACACGGCGAAAATGCCGTGGCGCTTCGTGTTCTTCGCTGTAGCCAATGGCGCCGAAACTGTGATGCACCTCCAACGACACTTGGCGCAGTGCAGTATTCGCATAGGCAATGGCGGCCGAAGCGTAGAACCGCCAGTCAGGGTTGCCCAGGTCATGACTCTGCGCTGCGTTGGCCAACGTCAGGCGCACACCATCGAGGCGGGTCAGGCAGTCGGCCAGTTTGTGTTGCAATGCCTGGAAGCGCCCGATGGGCTGCCCAAACTGCTGGCGCTCCTTTACGTACTCCACGACCATCTCGAATGCGCGATTGGCCGCACCGAGCGCGCGGGCGCTATAGCCGAGGCGGGCAAGGCGGTGGTAATCAAGGGTGGGCACTGCGAGTGTCGCAGCCTCGGACGCGCTGAAATCCAGCCGATGCAAGGCAGGTACCGCGAGGCCGGGCAGGGCCATACGGCTGATGGTTGTTTGCCCCAGATCGACCAGGCGCACACCTAGCGTTTCATCGATCACCAGCAAATGCTGGAGCTGTTCAAGATCGTCGACGATTGCCAGATGCCCATCCAGCCTGGCATCACGCTCGCTCAATTGGCCGCCTTCGCGGGTAAAGGCAACGCCGACAGCACAACTGCCCACGGCCAGCTCGTCAGCCAGGGGATGCAAACCAGCCTCGGCCAACAGGCGATTCGCCAGGAAGCTGCCATGCAATGGCGCGGGGCAGGCGTGACGGCCAGCACTTTCCATCACGATCAGCCATTCGCGTAGGCCACCGTAAGCCGGGTCGCTACCCAGGGCCGTCAGACCGAGTTCGGCCAGGCCCTGCCAAATGCCCGGCAGATCCGGATGGTCATAATCCCAGTGACTGTTCAGATAGCCATTGAGGCTGTCTTTGAGCATTTGTCGCTCTTCGTTGCTGGGCAGGGTGGTGCTGTTCATATGCATACCTTAGCAGTTGGTCACGAGCAAGCCGTGCGTGGAGTCTTGGGGCGATGTGAAAGGCGGGCCGTCACTCACTGGCGGCTCGCCTCGCGAGAAGCGGCTTTACGCTAGCGATTTTTCCACACCGGTTTGCGTTTCTGCGCGAACGCGAGCACGCCCTCGATACGGTCCTCGCTGTTGATGACTTTATCGATGGCCTTGTAAGACGCCCGCACGGCCGCGGTTTCACTCGCGTAATGATCTTGCTCGTTGAGCAGTTGCTTGCTCATACGAATACTCGTGGGTGAACTCTCCAGCAACGATTCGGCCAGCTCACGGGCAGCCTGCAAAGCGGTGCCTTCGGCCACTACCCGGTTGACGAAGCCCAGCCGCTGGCCTTCCTCGGCGCCAACTCGTCGCCCGGTAAGAATCATCTCCATAGCTTGTTTATAGGGAATCTGGCGGGTCAGACGTTGTAACCCCCCAGCTCCCGCCAACAGGCCCACGCGCACTTCACTAAGGGCGAACTGTGCAGTGCTGTCAGCGACAACCAGATCGCTGGCCAGGGCGATTTCAAAACCTCCGCCCATGGCATAGCCGTTAACCGCACAGATGACTGGTTTTTCGCGGCCGAGGCGGGCGGTCAAGCCGCCGAAGCCGTTGCGCGGCATCCACATCCGCCGTCCCGTCGAAGCGGCTTTGAGGTCATTGCCGGTGCAGAACGCTTTGGTTCCGGCGCCCGTGATAATGGCGACCCATAGGCTTTTGTCGGCCTCAAATACATCGAATACATGATCCAGCTCGTCGTTGGCTTCCGGGAGCAGCGCGTTATTCACTTCAGGCCGATTGATCGTGATCTCAAGGATCGGCCCGCGACGCTCAACCTCGATGAACTCGTACTGTTCGACCAAGTGTTTGGGAGGCTTGGGGATCAGGCGATCCAGCGATGCCACGCTCATCGCAAAGCGGTTGACGCCCTGAAGCAGGCGCACGCAGATTTTCAGTTGCAGGCCATCCTGGTCGCTGAAGGCCAGTAGGGCTTCGGGGTCTGCGGGCATGCTGTTGGCGACGAAACGTTCGCCGGTGGTATCGAGTCGGCCGATTACGATCACTTCTTTCGGCCCTTGCTTGTCATGCAGCACCGTATAGCTTTCAACGCTGCCCCAACCCTTGGGTGAATCCGTCAGTGCTGGCGCCGGGAGCGCATCGATACGTGCCTGGTTGGCACTGCTGTCACAGGTCTTGAAGGGTTTTGGGGTGGTGGAATAGACGCCCACCGCATGAGTGGACAGGAATCCACCGTTGGCGCCTACCAGCCCATAGGAGCCGGGATCAGCACGCAGACGTTGGACCACTTCGGCCAGCGCGTGCATTGAATAGTTGTTGCCTGGTCCGCCGAAGAACGGCAGCCCCCCGGTCAGCGTCAGCCCCCGAGGGTCGTTTGGCTTGAGGCGCAGCGCATCAATGGCGCTGAATACCGCGATCGGAAAACAGCTATAGATGTCCATGTAGCGGATTGCGTCGATATCAACATCGGCTTCGCGCAAGGCCTGCTCGTAGGCGAGCGCCATGGCCGGTGAACTGCCCAGGTCTTCACGCTCAAGTACCGAGCGTTCGTCCAGAGCGCTGTAGCCGTGCAAGTACACCCAGTTGCCTTCCGGTACGCCCAGTTCTCTCGCCATTGCGACGGTCGTCAGGAGCACGGCGGCACCCTGATTGACCTGGTCCCGGGCCACGACGGAAATAGGATGGGGGTCGCCAATCAAGCGGTTTTCCGGGCCGATGCTGGCAATGGCTTCGGCGCTCCAGGTTTTCTGACTGCTGGCGTGAGGGTTGGTGCTCGCCACCTCACTGAACGGCGCCATCAAACGACCCATCTCCACGGCATACGCCTGGCGTGACAAGCCCAGCCGTTTGCGTCGTGCCTGCTCAAGCAGCGGGTAGACCGTAGTCGGCATGATCAGATTCTGATCATTCATGTACTTGGTACGCATGGCGCCGACGTTCCAGTGGCGGTCGTCAAGTTCGCCCGGATATTCTTCAGCCCAATCCAGGGTCTGCTTTGCGGCCTGTGCGGCGCGCTGGGTTGAGGCGGCTTCCGCGCCACACAGCAGCGCTAGGCGCAGTTCACCTGCATGCAGCCGCTCACATATTTCACTCAGCAGCTTTTGCGGTTCGTCGCCGCAAGCCGGCGAGTACACACAGGTGGTCGGTTTGACGCCCAGCCGATTGGCGACCGCTGCCGGAACGTTATTGGGGCTGCCAAAGGGCGCTCGCAGATGGCGCATCGGTGCGGGCGCGGAATCGGCAACGGTACGAATGGCGTAGACGGCATCGATGTGACTGGCAACGTCAACCGCGCCTTTTGCGTCTGCACAGGCAAGCCTGGCGGCTTCAGCGGCCAGGTCCGCAGGGGACAGTTGGCGGTACTTCGCATCGTCCAGGCGCTCTGAATACTGGCCGACGCCAATCAGCACGGGGGTGCAATCCTGAATCTCGTGGTGGCTCATTTCCAGGTCCTTGGGGTCAGGCGGTGGCGGGCAGGGAGGCAACGTCTTCCAGGTGCCCGTCATTGATCAGCGTGTCGATGTCATCAGGGGCAATGCCCAGTAATCTGGCAGCCAGTTCGCGGGTGTGTTCAGCCTGCAGGGGCGCCGGGTTCAGCGGTGGTTCGGGCATGTGCAGGGAATGCACGATACGGTTTTCCGTGGGGAGCGGCGCGGGTAAGCCTGGGTGGACCAATTCGCCGATGAACTCGCGCGCCGCGTAATGCGGGTCGCTTCGGTAATCGCTCAGGCGTTGCATGAAGCCTGCTGAAACACCCGCTGCCTGTAACGTTTCGGTGACTGCTTGTGGCGTGTGTTGCCGCGTCCACGCACTGATCACGGCGTTGACCTCTTCACGTCTGGCAAGGCGGCCATCGGTGGTGGACAGGCCTATATCAGTGCTCAGATCCGTACGGCCAATGGCTGCGATCAGGCGTTGCCAGTCTTCGTCGTCGTTGACCGAAATCGCACACCACTGGTCGTCTCCGGCACAGGCAAACACGCCGTCTGGTGCTTGCAAGGACGACTGATTGCCCTCTGGTTTGAAAGAGCCAGGTTGTAGAGACTCAAGCAGAAACTGCTCGCTGGTGGCGTTGAGGAAAATTTCCGCCTGAGCCACGCTGACTGTCCCTCCCAGCCCAGTACGTTCGCGGCGCAATAACAACGCGAGGACGCCAACGACAGCGACACGTCCGGCCAGGTGGTCCGGGAATATCGTCACGCCATCGCCAAAGAACTCCGGCATATCCGGATAACGCCATGCCCAAGTCATACCGGTGGAGGCGCGCACCAGTGGCCCATAGCCGGGGGTACGGCTCTGAGGACCGGTATTCCCCATGGCGCTGCTGTCGAGCATGACGATGCCGGGGTTGACTGCCTTGAGTTCTTCATAGCCGAGGCCCAGGGAGTCAAGGGTGCCGGGTTTGAAATTCGACAGCACGACATCTGCCTTGGCGACCAGCTGCTTGAACAGATCACGACCCACATCACTGCGCAGGTTGATCCCCATGCTCAGTTTGTTGCGATGCCCTTGGGCAATCGACGGGGTGATCGGGGTACCGGTCATGGACTGGCGGCCGCCATCGGGAAAGGCGCGATTCTCGATCTTGATCACCTCGGCGCCTTGGTCGGCCATCAAGCGCCCGGCTTCCGCACCGGCGACTATTACACCCAGATCAAGAACGCGAATGCCCTCCAATGGGCGGCGTGTGAACGAGCGTTCATCGGCGCCAGAGTGCCCGGCCTTCGCCCCGGTCTCGCCCAGCAATGCCCCGGTATCAGCCCCCAATGCCGGTGCGGTTTGGCGTATACCGGCGCGGCGACCATCAAACTCTATGTAGCCAGACGGGACCTTGCCCTGAAGCCCGTTATCCAGTTTTAGCGGGACGAATGATTCCCTTGCCTTGAAGTGCTCGTCTTCCAGAACCAGCGACGGCTCGGCCACGATAGCGATGGGCACTCCATGCCGCTGACCTTCGAACAGCAGTTGTGCAGCCGTGTGGCGGCTGAACAGCTCGCCGGTCAGCACGTTGATGTCGGCGCTTCTAGGCATGCGTTTGGCGATATTCAGGTACTGCGGGTCGTGGAATTCGTGATCCGGGCCGAGCCATTCGCGCAGGCCTTCCCACTGCCGTGGGTTCAGCGCACAGATGCGGACGAAACCGTCCTTGCAGCGCAGGATCGGATACAACGGCACTGCCACGGGGCGGTCGTGGCTGGTGGAATCCAGCGCCGATCGGCCAGCCTGCGCACTGCCAGTGACCCCAAGGCCTGGGTCGAGCACTTGGGCGATGGCTTCCTGGATGGAGAAATCCAGATGGTCGCCGCTTCCGGTCTTGAGCCGTTGCCATTGACCCAGCAGGGCCACCCAGGCGGCCTGCACGGCTGCTGATTCCCAACATAATTTGCCAGGCGGGAGCAGGGGTGTATGGCCCGGTTTGCCCGAGCGGCAGAGCACGCCGCTGAGCGCAGCATGGACTGCATGGCTGGCCTTGTAGCGGCTGTAAGGGCCAGTGAGACCGAAATCGCTGATCGACAAGACTACCAGGCCCGGATAGCGCTGGCGCAGCTGCGCTACCGACAGCCCGGCACTTTGCACGCCCTGCTGCCCACGACCGTCCAGCAGCAGGTCGGTGCTGGCGAGCAGTTCAATGAATGATGCTTGACCCTGATCGGTGTCCAGATCCAGCACTAAACTACGTTTATTGGCGTGGTGAGTCGCGAAATAGAGGCTCGTGCCGTCAAGCAATGGTGCGGCACGGCGACTGGCAATACCCTGGGGTGGCTCCAGCAGAATGACCTCCGCGCCAAGGTCCGCCAGTAAACGTCCGGCCATGTCGGTCTTGCCGTTAGCCAGTTCGACGACACGCATGCCCATCAGGGGTAGTGACGGGTCGGTGGAAGCTGCATATGCCATGCTTCACTCCTTGTTTCTCAGTATTTATTATTGTGAGAGCTGCTTTTAATCAGATATACCATTGCGATGTTTTGTCGGCAATGCGGGAAATCTTTCCAACACCTGGCCAAATCCGCCATCGATGGGGGCAATGCCCCCCCATCGTTATGCTGCTCAGGCATACAGTGCGCGTTTGGTTTCCTCGTGCACAGTCGCAGGCTCGATGCCAAACATTTTCGCAGCGTTCAAACCCAGGACCGCAGCCTTGTCGGCGTCAGTGAAGTGCGGGACTTGCTCGAACATGCTTGCCACCAGGTCCCGTGAGTACGGGAAGGTCCCCTCGCTATGTGGGTAGTCAGTGGCAAACAGGAAATTCTCGATACCCAGACCCTTGGCGGTCAGCAGGCAGCCAAGGTCGTTCTGGAACGAGCAGTGGACCTGATCGCGGACGATCTGGCTTGGCATGCGCGAAAGCTTCGGCTGGATGGAAGGCGCATGGCCTTCGTAGACTTCATCCATGCGTTCCGCCAACCCCAGCAACCAACCCGCGCCTGCTTCGACGAACAGGATGTGTGCCTTAGGGTTGCGGTCCAGAATGCCGCCGCCGACCAACGCACTGATAACGTCAACCGCGTCGTTCATCTGCCGCGAATAGTTAAACAGCGCGGCACCAGGACCACGTAAAGCTCGCAGGTTGACGTTACCCACGCCGGTGTGGAATGCCAGTGGCACGCCAGCTTCAGCGCACAATGCAAAGAACTCATCCCAGGCTGGATCATTGAAAGCCTCGATCGAATCAAGGTTCACCGTCGGCATCATGATCGCGCGGTAGCCGATGGCGATGATGCGTTTGAGTTCGGCGATACCGTCTTGCAGGTTTACCAGCGGAATGACCGCGGCGGGCACCAGCTTGGACCGCACGCCAGCGACATATTCCCACGCCCAATCGTTGTAGAGGCGGGCGCACTCGCGGGAAGCTTCGGCGTCGGTGATACGCGAGATCAACAGGCCAAGGCTTGGAAACACCAGTTCGGCATCCACACCATCACGGTCCATGTCGGTAAAGCGCATTTTCAGGTCGCGGGTCCCCAGACGACGGATATCCAGGTCATCAGACTCGCCGACTTTATGGCTGTGGAAGCCAATCGGGATCTTGAACTGGGTGACTTCGCCAATGCGGTTCAAGCGCATTTTCTTTTCGCTTTCGATCACTACGTTTGGCGCCCATTTCTGCAAATGAGCGGGCAGGTTGGCGGTGAACAGGTCAGGCGGTTCGACAATGTGTGCATCGCAGCTGAATATGAAGGGACGCATGATGATTCTCCAATCAAAGGCTTCGTTGGCGTGCCGGTGGCCGCCGATTCTGTTGTCAGTGCTGATCAACGGTGTCCGCAAGGTACTGGCGCAGGCTTAAAGCGCTGCCCAAGTGCGCCGAAAGGAATATGGCGCGCTTGAGATAAAGGTGCAGGTCGGCTTCCCAGGTGTAGCCAAAGCCGCCGTGCAGTTCGATTGTTTTACGGGCGACCCGTAAATAGGCGTCGGTCAAATGGGCCTTGGCCAACGCAGAGTGGCGGCTGGCACTGGCATCGCCGTTCGCCACGCATTGCGCTGCGTGCCAGACCAGCGGCCGGTTGGGCTCGCCGTCCAGGGCGATATCAGCCAGTTGATGCTTGACTGCCTGGAACTGGCCAATCGGTACGCCAAACTGTTCGCGCACTTTGGTGTATTCGGTGGCCAGTTCGACGCACCTGCCAATCCCGCCGCTGGCCTGTGCGGCCTGAAGCGCAAGACCGGCATCGACCAACGACCGGCTATGGGCATGGCCGTCCTCAAGTGCCTGAATATCGGCTTCATCCACCTGGAAGTCCGCAAGGAAACCCGTGGGATCAATGCACGGTTTATCGGTGCGAACCAGACTGGCGGCTTGCGGGTCGATCACGCCCAGGCCACCACCTGCCAGCCCGACCACAATCAGCGTCGGTAGCCCGCTGCCCGAGACCTCAAGGTTACCCAAGGTGAGGGTTTGCTCACCACCGGCCTGCGCCTTCCAGCTCCCAGGTTGGTAGATACCCTGCGCACCCAGCAGGGCAACGCTGCCAATCACTTCGCCGCTGGCGAGGCTTGGCAGCCACCGGACTTTCTGCTCCGCGCTGCCCGCTTTGGCGATTGCCAGGCAGCAGAGCTGGTGCGCAATAAAGGGTATGGGTGCAGCACTGGCGCCTATCACTTCATTGATCAGCACCGCATCGAACAGCGAAAGCCCGATCCCGCCATCTTCCTCGGCGATCAGCAGACTGGCGAAACCCAGCTCCCCGAAAGCCTGCCACAGACCGCCAAGCTCCTGGACCCAGTCACCGTGGCGATCCGCGATACGGTGCAGAAACAGTGAGTCGGCATGTTCGGCTAGGAACTTGCGAGCAGTATCGATAAAAGCCGTCTGATCGGCATTGAGCAGGTAATTCATGGCTGTTTCGCCTTCAAGACACCATCGCCGGATCGCGGGGCAAGCCCAACCCACGTTCAGCAATGACGTTACGCTGGATATTGGAAGTGCCACCGGCAATGGCGATGCCCAAAGAACCGAGGTACTGGTTGAGCCATTTTTCCGGACCCGCCTGGGCTTCACGGCCAAAGGGCGAGAGCATGAAGTCGTCACCCAGAATGTCTTTGGCGATGTCGGCCACCTCAGCGGCAATGCGCGTCACGATCAATTTGTTCATCAGTGCCACGCTGCCAGCATCCTGACCCGCCAGGCGGAGGGAATACTGGCGTTGCATGTTGTGATAATGGGCGCTGACCATGCCTTCAAGGATGATCAACCGATCCTGGATACGTGGGTCGTCAATGGCCGGACGGCCGTTGTATTCGCAACGCCGAGACAGTTCGACCAGTTTGCGGTGCAACGTGATCGAGCCTTCTGCGGCACCGATGAAACCGGCACGCTCGGCCGACAGTGTGGTCTTGGAGACTGTCCACCCTTCGCCACGCTTGCCAACTATCCAGTTGGCGGGCGTGCGAGCGCTGTCAAAGAAAATTTCGCTGAACTCTTCGCTGCCATTGATCTGGCGCAGCGGCCGGATGGTTATTCCGGGCTGGTGCAAATCAACCAACAGGTAGGAAATACCGGCGTGTTTGGAGGCAGAAGGCTCAGTGCGTGCCAGCATGAACAGGTAGTGGGCCTTGTCCGCGCCGGAGCTCCAGATCTTCTGGCCGTCGATAATCCATTCATCCCCTTCAAGCCTGGCTTTGGTCCGAATGGAAGCCAAGTCAGACCCGGAGTTAGGTTCGCTGTAGCCTTGGGCCCAGCGGATGTCGCCACTCAGGGTGCCGGGTACAAATCGGGTTTTCTGCCATTCCTCGCCGCAGCCCAGCAACGTTGGCACCAACATGCCGTACCCCACCCCTGGTACCTCCAGCGGTGCGCGCACACGGTTGAATACTTCCTGAATGATCTGCGCCTTCAGGGTATTCGCTGGTTGCTCGGAGCCACCGTAGGCTTTGGGAACGTTGCGGTACAGATAGCCATGCTCGGTTGCCAGAATACGGAACGCCTTCTCATTGGCGGCACGTTCCGGCCCTTTGACCGGGTGCCAATGAGCCGCCAGAAATGCCTCGACCTGGGCACGGAATGCCAGCAGTTCGGGGGTGTCGAGAAAGCTGTCGCTGCTCATGATCTGTTCTTCCGCGCCAGAAGCTCCCAGTGACGAGCCATCATTCGTGCTGCGCGAACTTGCAGGTCGTGAGGCACTGGCGGCAATACCAACGCGCCATCGCGGCTGGGTAATGCGACGACTGCATCGCACAAAACGGTGTCTTCGCCTCGCTGGTTAGTCATTTTCAGCTTGACGTCCACCAGGTTCAGGCCATTTTCCACACGCTTGCCAACCACTTCACCGCTGATGAACTGGGTGTCGCCCATATAGTTGAATTTACGGATCTCATCGTATTGCTTGAACACCCAGCCGTTGTCGCCGACCCAATCGGTGAGGTAGCGGAACAGGTAGTTCTCACGCATCACGCCATAGTCGTAAGCCATCGGATTACCAATGGCCTGGGCCCATTCGCTGTCCCAGTGAAGGCGCTGCGCGACGTCCGGGATGCCATAAGCATTTTTGACGTAGAAGGGGGCGATGCGCTTGCGGTTGTTGTTCCACATCCGGCCGCTGCGCAGGCCGTAGGGTACCCAGCCATAACCGCCGCCATGAAAGTTGACCACGTCGGTCACCGTCAACGGGCCGCTGGCCCCACCTGGCAAGGCGCTGCCCACTTCCAGGTCCTCGAAATACAGCGTATCGGCCCCACGCGAGTGCTCCGCCGAATAGACTTCGTCGATATGCGCCAGCTCTTCGTCGGTGTAGACCGCCGGTTGTATGTCTTTGTACTTACCGGTTTCCCGCGCTTTTTTGCGCTCGGTAAGGATCGCCCGATAGCGATACACGGAAACCACTTCGCCGCGCTGGTTGACCTTGACCTGGCTGTTGAAGCGCGTCACCGATCGACCGGCAAACTCGGACTGCTTGACCTCAAGACCATCTTCACCACCAAAACTGTAAAGGGTGTCACCGGGGTAAATCGGACGGAAAAAGGTCCATTCGCCCCCGGAAATAAACATGTGGATGCCACGGAACAGGCTTTTGGTCGCGGCTTTCAACTCTTCGGGTAGCGGGTCGCCCAGCATCGGACGGTTAATGACACCGGCCATCATCGAGGGCGCAATGACCGAGCCCCAACGGGTACTGGCAGCGTGGTCAGGGTTACAGAAAAGGGGGTTGTCACTGCCGCATGCGTAGGCGAACGAGCGAATGTTATCGATCGAGGCAGTGCCGATCTGTTCCTGGTCACGGCTGGCAAGGTCGACGTTGAGCATTAGCTTGGCGCGCTCAATGTCATGGTCGCTCAGCTCGTAAGCGGTGGCTTGCTTGAAATCTTCGGTCAGGGTTTGCTCGGACATGATGTCTCCGTTTGTTCTTCGCATTGACGGGTGAGCTTCAGCTACCGCTGAAAACAGGGTCGCGGCGCTCGATGAACGCTCGGACTGCTTCTTTGTGATCGTTGGTCTGGGCACTGAGGACGTTTAGCGTCGCCTCCATGTCTAGGGACGCGGACAATGGCGTCTCAAGTGCGGCGTTGAGGTTCTGCTTTATATAGCGCTGGATGATCGACGACCCGCTGGCAAGCTGGCGGGCCAGCTCATAAGTGCTGTCTTCCAGCGCATCATCGGCGACCAACCGGGACGCATAGCCGATTCTCAGTGCCTCGGTAGCGTCAATACGCTCACCCAGCAGCATCAATTCGCGGGTCTTGGCGGTTCCCAAGAGTTGAGTCAGGAAATAGCTGATGCCGTAATCGCCGGATAATCCGGCTTTGGCGAAACCGGTCATGAAACTGGCGTTATCCGACACCACCCGGAAATCGCAGGCAGCGGCGATCGCCATGCCCACCGATACCGTGGCGCCCCGGATCATGGCGATGGTCGGCTTGGGCATTTCGAATAATTGACGGGTAGCGTCCATGTTGCCGCGCAGCCAGTCGATCCGGGTTGCCAGGCTGTCTGGGGCCTTGGGCTTTTCAGGTTTTGCTGGCGCCTCTGGGTTGACCGCTGTCTTGGGCTTGCCAGCCAGGTCACCACCGGCACAAAACCCTCGGCCGGCGCCGCGAATGACCACAACGTGCGCGACCGGGTTGCTGGCCGCCTGGCCCACAGCCTCTTTGAAAGCGCGCATCAGCGCCGGGTTAAACGCGTTCAAACGTTCGGGGCGGTTAAAAGTCAGCGTCAGTACGCCGTCTTGAAGGTCTTGCAACAGCACTTGTTCAGACATGACTTTCTCCGGTGCAACGCGTGGGCTCAGACCGCAGCCTGTACGCTGGCCTGAGGCGCGTCGAACAGCTGGCGCACCTCGTGCTGGCTGACTTTCAATGAAGGGGTTCGCGGCAGGCTATCAACCACCAGCCAGCGCACTGGCACCTGATAAGCCACCAATTTTTCCCGGGCGAAGGTGTTCAACTGGGCGTCACTCAGTTCCTCCCCTGGGCGTAACTCCAGTGCAGCGACTGGCACCGCGCCCAAGCGAGGGTCCGGCAGGCCGACGACACAGATCTCCTTGATTGACGGGTGCTCACGCAGTGCTGCTTCAACATCGAGTGGCAGTACCTTGAACCCGCCGCGGATAATCGCCGAGTCAGAGCGGCCCCGAATGAAGATGAACCCGTCATCGTCGATTTCGGCCAGATCGGTGGTGCGGACCCAGCGGCTGCCGTCAATCTGGGCTGAGCGTACTTCCAGCAGGCCGACGTTATTGTTGCCCAGTACCTGATCGGTCTTCGGATCAACGATCCTTACGTCACAGCCCGGCTGCGCACGACCGACCGAACCCCGTTTATGTTTGGAAAATTCCTTGTGCTCGCGCAGGCTCCAGCCGGCTACAGCTCCCGCAAACTCTGTGGCGCCGTAAGCGTCCAGGAGCGGAATGTCGTAGCGAGTTTCGAATTCGATCTGCATGTCCGGGTCGAGCGGGGCGCTACCGGTACGAATCGCCAACAGGCTGTCGATATCACTTTTCGCGACGTCAGCATCGAGAATCATGCGAATGGCGGTTGGCGGCAGCGAGACCGTTTTAGGCCGGTAAGCGGCGACGGCTTTGCTCCAGTCGGCGACCGTGAATTTCTCAAGGATGACGATGGGCCGGGCGGCGACGACCGCCGCGACGGCGAAATACATCCCACCGATATGCACCAGCGGTGTGGTGAGCATCGCCGGGCTCGTCTTCAAGGCAAGAATTTCAGGGGCCTTGCCTGCTTCGTAATGAGCGGCGTCAGTCAGGGAGGCTTCCAGCTTGCTATAAGGCAGGGAGATACGTTTGGCTGGGCCGGTGGTACCACTGGAAAGCATCAGGATCGCGGTTTCGCTCAGATCTGGAAGGCTTGTCGGATCCAGGGTCAGTGCCACTCCCGGCTGGGCCTGCACGGTCATTTTCTCGTCGGAGCTGACACTCAGGCCCAGACAACCTTTGGCCTGGGCTGCTGCCAGTAGCGCGGGCGTCTGCCAGTCCTGCTCATCAGCAATCAAAGCTCCAATCTGGATGGCTTCCAGGTCGCGGGCGATTTTTTCGGGCGACTGGAAAGGGTTCAATGTCACCACACAGCGCCGGGAAGCCAGCGCCTGAAGCAGCATGCACAGTTGGGCGGGGCGGTTACGCAAAAGGATGCCGACCGGTGCGCCTTCATTCAGGCTTGCATCGCTCAGCAACTTGTCGGTCTGGCTCATTAGCAAAGACATCTCGGCCCACGAGTACCAGCGCTGCTTGTACTCCAGCGCCGGTGATTCAGGGGCAATCGCTAATACGCTGCGAATTCTCAATGCAAGGTCAAGCGTCATAAGCAGGCTCTCGTACGTGATCCACTCGCCCACGGGTCATGGCAAGTGCGAATGAAATTATCATATCAATGAGCTGTATGATTAAGCAAATTGTTTGCCGGTGGTTTTTTCCCTGGCGGGGCGCAAAGCAGCGCAGATAAACGCCTGCAGCGGTTTTGTGGCTGAAGCTGGAATTTCAGCTTGAGGCATTTACGTGGAAAAGCGCCGAGCGAAGGCGGTTGCTCATGCTGTTCAAACAAGGGGTTTCTATTAGTGGCTGGCAGTGCCTGGCAGCCTCGGAGCAAACCGATTGATGCTTGGGCGAGTTCTTTTATTAGCTGACTCGTATTACCCGGCTCGCGACAATCCATAGCCACGCTGCGTGCAGAATCATCGAGGGAGACCATCTCCATGTTGACGCTTAATCAGATATAGGATTAGGATGATTATGAGGTTTTTGGCTGGCCGATTAATACTCGCCCAAGCCCCTTCCTTGATTCATCAGGCGCTCCAGGCTCGGGATGCCGAGCCACATAAGGCGGCACAGAAGACTCCGTATAACAAAAGTAAAAATTGTCTGGAGACTCACATGAAGAATAAGAATCTGTCTCTCGCGAGCACAGGATGGGCGGGCATCTGCCTTGCAGCAGGGCTATCGTCGCCGACATGGGCGATGGAGATCGACACTGGAATAGACGACCTGTCAGTTCGGTTCGACAACACTCTGAAGTACAACCTGGGCTACCGCGTGGACGGCCGTGATAGCCGCATCGCCAATAACTTTACCGCCGACGAGGGCGACTACAAGTTCGACCGGGGTGATGCAGTCACCAACCGCGTCGACCTGCTAAGCGAGTTGGAACTCGACTATCAAGGCAAATATGGTGCTCGCGTTTCCGCGGCGTCGTGGTACGACGATGCCTACGAGGACGTCAACGTCCAGAAAAACCCGAACGCCGGGCACACCAGTTATGACAAGGACAGCTACTCCAATAACACCAAGCGCTACTATCGTGGCCCGTCCGGTGAGTTTCTCGACGCATTCGTTTATGCCAACCTCGCTGTCGCGGATCGCCCGGTCAACATCAAGGCCGGTAAGCACGTGGTTTATTGGGGTGTTTCGCTGTTCACTCAGAACGGCATCGCCAATAACCAGCACCCGATTGACGGCCGCAAAAGTGCCGCCACTCCGGGTACCGAAGTGCGCGAGACGTTCCTCCCGCTGAATCAGGTCTCGATGCAGACGCAGGTGACTGACAACGTATCGGTTGCGGCTCAGTACTACCTGGACTGGGATCACATTCGCGTTCCCGAAGGTGGCACTTACCTCGGCGGCACCGATTTCCTGTTCAACGGCCCCGATTCGTTCTACTACGCAGATCCGCTGGGTATGTCGTTGCGACGCCAAGGCGCGGTGGAACCCAAGAAACGTGGTAACTGGGGTGTGAACACCAAATGGACCGTTCCCGAGCTGAACGGGACCACTTTTGGCGTTTACTACCGCGAGTACGATGAGAAAAACAACTTCTGGTTGCAAACCGACTTTGCCCGCGGCATTTACCGGCCGGTGTTTGCCCGGAACGTGAAGCTGTATGGCATCAGTATCGACACCACGTTCGACAAGTATGCGATAGGGGCCGAGCTGGTCACCCGACGCAATACTTCACTCAACTCCACTGGTGTTTCCGCAGACCTTGAAGGCGCGCGAGGTAACACCTATCACGCTTTGATCAACACCATCTTCTCGCTTCCCAATAGCCCGCTATGGGATACCGGGACTGCGACCGCTGAGCTGACGTACGACTATCTTGATGAAGTCACCAAAAACGAGCGGCTCTTCAAAAAGGCCAGCCGTTGTGCTTACGGCAAGGACGAAGGCTGCGCGACCCGTGATGCCGTGGGTTTCAATATGACTGTCAAACCACAGTACCTGGGCGTATTTCCGGGGGTGGATCTGGCATTACCGCTCACGCTAGGTGGCGGTCTGCACGGCAACTCGGCAATGGGTGGCGTCAATGAAGGCGCATACACCTACTCGGTCGGCCTTGAGGCCGATATACGTAAGCAGTACCTGGCAACGTTGACCTGGGCGGACTCCACTGCGGATATCAAACGCACTGCCAATGGCAACTACACGGGCAATGGCGGGTGGACCACCACGGACCGTGGCCGCATTACGCTGACACTCAAGACTTCATTCTGAACAAGGGAAAGTAATCATGAAAGCAACCATTAAGCTAATGGTAGTTGCCCTTGCGCTTGCCACTACGGGTAGCGCGATGGCGCAGGCAACGCCCGAGGAGCTCAAGCGGCTCGGCACATCACTCACACCTTGGGGTGCAGACAAGGCGGGTAACGTCGATGGCGGTATTCCTGCGTACACCGGTGGGCTACAGGGCGCCCCGGCGTCGTTTGATGAAAAGTCTCGGCGATTTGTCGACCCGTTTGCCAGTGAAAAGCCGGTGCTCAGTATCGACGCAAAAAACATGGCCCAGTACGCGGACAAGCTGACCCCTGGTACTCAGGAATTGATGAAGCGCTGGCCGGACTATCGGATTGATGTCTACCCGTCGCACCGCAACTTTTACATGACCGATGTCCGGGCGGCGGCGGCAGTCAAGAATGCTTCGAACCCGGAATGCAAGACCACTGCGGACGGCGTCGGCTTGCGTGGTTGCTGGGGCGGCACGCCTTTCCCTGTTCCCAAGACGGGTTATGAGGTGATGTGGAACTCGATACTGCGTCAGGAAAGCTACTCGGAACTGCGCTCGCAAAGTTGGCTTGTGGATTCATCAGGCCAGAAAACACCGGTTAACGAATCGATCGCCAAGCCGGATTACCCTTACTACGACGTTGATCAACCGGCCTATGATGGCCGTGGTAAATACTACTACCGGCTGCGGAACGATACGCTCGGGCCTGCTCGGGACGCTGGGCAGAAAACTCTGATCTGGTGGCCGTTGGAGTTCGATCAGATGGACCAGCGCATCTGGAACTATACGACCGGTCAACGGCGTACTCGCTTGGCACCTGAGTTCACCTATGACACCCCGAGTGCCTCGATGGCAGGTGCGATGTACTACGACGAACTCAGCGGCTTTTCTGGCCGTATGGATCGCTTCGATTTCACCATCGTCGGCAAGAAGGAAATGTACGTTCCTTACAACCAGTACAAGCTGGACTGGACCGGTACCGATGCACTCGGGCCCAAGCATGTAAATCCGGAAGATGCGCGCTTTGAACTGCACCGCGTGTGGATCGTCAAGGCTACTCGCAAAGAGGGCAAGCGCCATGTTGCTGCGGAGCGTACGTTCTATATTGATGAAGACTCCTGGGCACTGTTGAGCACTGAAGGCAAAGACGATTCGGGGAAAATATTCCGCGTGGTCTACCTCAAGTCCATCAATAACTTCAAAGATGGCGGGTCGATCATTGCTGGTGCAGGCACGTTCTATGACCTGACCAAAGGTCAATATATCGTCGTGAACCTCAATGCACCTGGTCGCGGGTATATCAAACCCGGTCATGTCGTCCCATCAGATGCGGCCTATCGCTCTGAATCGATGGCGGGCAGCGGCGTGCGCTGATCCCGAGTGATGTCTGGCAGGGGAGTGATTCCCCTGCCTTGTCCATTACTGAGCGGGCAAGCACCTTGAAGGGGTCGGCGACCATGAATAAGAATTGGCTAATGCCATATGTACTGCTGACCGGGTTTGCCTTGAATGGTAATGCCCTGGCGGCAGATGAGAATGACGATCCTGTTTTCCAGCCAGCGATGATGAGCGCGCTGGCTTCCACGACCCAACTTACCGATATCGCCAAGGCCGGTCAGCGTCTGGTGGCAGTAGGGTGGCGCGGACATATTATTTATTCGGACGACGCAGGGACGAGCTGGCAGCAAGCGCAATCGCCAGTGGGCGTCGATCTGACAGCGGTGTATTTCCCCAGCCCGACGCAGGGTTGGGTGGTAGGTCATGGCGGCGTCATCCTGCACAGTGCCGATGGCGGTACAACCTGGACTAAACAGCAGGATGGTTTCACTACAGGCAAAGCAATGGCCGATTATTACCAGGCCCGCGCCGAAGCCGCTACCGGCGACGACCAAGTTTCGGCCGAAAAACTGCGTAACGACGTGGAACTCAACTACGGCACTGGTCCTGAACAGCCATGGCTGGACATCTGGTTCGAGAACGATCAGCACGGTTATGTAGTGGGCACGTTCAATCTGATCATGGAAACCAAGGATGGCGGGGTAACCTGGACGCCAATCATGGAGCAGGTCGATAACCCCGAAACGCAGCACCTGATGGCGATTACCCCCATCGACGGCGACCTTTACCTGGCTTCCGAGCGCGGGACAGTTTTTCATCGCGCCCACGGAGCCGAGCGTTTTGTGGCCCAGCACACCGACTACGTCGGCAGCTTCTTTGGCGTCCAGGGAGTCGGGAACACGATTCTCGCTTACGGCCTGCGTGGCGTTGTTTTTCGTAGCGAAGACAAAGGCGCCAATTGGGTAAAGGTCGAGACCGGCTCTGGAGCGTCCCTGACTGGCAGTACTGCATTAAAAGACGGGCGCATCGTACTGGCTGCTCAAGACGGCTCACTACTGGTCAGCGACGCGGGTGCCAAAGGTTTCACCGCCATCAAGCCAGCTCGCAGTTGGCCCTTCGCTACGGTGCAGGGAATGCCGGACGGCCAGGTTGCAGTGGTTGGTACACGCGGAGTGCAAGTTGAGCCTGTACCGGCATTGAGTGATTGACGTCGCGTTGCGGCTTAGGAGAAAACATGGCTGTAAATACTGAAATGACTAAACTGCCCGTGATACGAGACCTGAAGGACTTTGATCGCAATTCCGGCAGCTGGCTTGAGCGCCTGATCTTCAATCACCGGATTGTGGTAGTTGTTCTGGTGGCCGCGATCACTGCCTTTCTGGGCTTCCATGCCTCGCGCCTGGAAGTGCAGGCCAACTTCGACGACATGCTCCCCCAGTCTCACCCCTACATTCAGAACTATCTGGAGAACAAGGGCGAACTCAAAGGGCTGGGTAACTCGATTCGCATTGTCCTTGAGACCAGCGAAGGCGATATCTTCGCCAAGAATTACCTGCAAACGCTGCAAAAGATCCATGACAAGTTGATGCTTACGCCCGGCGTCGACCGCGCATTCGTGCGCTCACTCTGGGCGCCGGTGGTGCGCTGGACAGAAGTGACAGAAGAAGGTTTTGTCGGCGGCCCGGTAATGCCTTTCGACTATGACGCCAGCGACAAGGTCATGGCTCAGTTCAAGCAGAACGTCTATCGGGCTGGCCTGCGTGGCAACTTGGTGGGTGACGACTTCAAGTCCAGCATGATCTTCGTCCCGCTGCTCGACCAGAGTCCTGAGACAGGTGAACCGCTGGATTACGGCTCCTTCGCGAAATTCCTGGAAAAAGACATTCGTGAGCAGGTCCAGGGAGTGCCGGGCAGCCCTTATAAAGTCCATATCATTGGCTACGCCAAACTCATGGGCGACCTGATCGAAGGCTTGATACAGGTCATGGCCTTTTTCGGCGTGTCCGCGTTGATCGCCTCGATCTTCCTCTTTATTTACACCCGTGACGTGCGCAGTACGGTGCTGCTGGTATTTACCGCGGCGATAGGCGTGGTATGGCTGCTGGGTTTGTTACGCCTGCTGGGTTACAACCTCAACCCGTACTCGATCCTGGTACCGTTTCTGATCTTTGCCATCGGCCTGTCCCATGGCGCGCAAAAAATGAACGGGGTCATGCAGGACATCGGCCGTGGCACCCATAAATATGTTTCGGCCCGCTATACCTTCCGACGGCTTTTCCTCGCCGGGCTGACGGCGTTGCTGGCCAACGTGGTCGGTTTTGCCGTACTGATGATTGTCGACATCCCTGTGATCCGGGATCTGGCAATGACGTCCAGCCTGGGTGTGCTGGTCTTGATCTTTACCAAGCTGTTTTTTATCCCGGTGGCGCTCTCTTATATCGGCGTCAGCCAGTCTGCGGCCCAGCGCAGCCTGCGGGCGAGCGCGGCAGCATCGAACGGGAAGCGCGTTTCGGGTCCCTTGAGCTTCCTTACTCACTGCACAGAGCGGCGTTTTGCAATCCCGCTGACCATCAGCGCAGTGGCCGTGGGTGTGATCGCGGCGACCATCAGCCTGACCAGCCTGAAGATCGGCGACCTCGACGCGGGAGCACCGGAACTACGTCCCGATTCCCGATACAACCTGGACGTCGCTTACCTCAACGATCATTACGGTGCCTCGACTGATCAGTTCGCAGTCATCGTCAAGACCGGCCGCGAAGGCATGCGCGAATACCCTTCGCTGGTTGAACAGGACCAGTTGGCGTGGCGTCTGCAGCAATTGCCATCGGTGCTGTCCACCGCGTCGGTTGCCGGTGGCATTCGGCGCGTAGCGTCGGGGGCGTTTGAAGGTGATCCCAAGTGGCTGACCATTCCGCGCAACACTCAGACCTCGGGGAACGTGACCCAAAGTCTGCTGGTGGGTAACCCCGAACTAATGAATGCGGACGCAAGCGTGGCCCCGGTGATTGCCTACCTGCGCGATCACCGCGCCGACACGCTGAGTGAAGTGTCGGCCACTGCCCAGGCCTTTGCCGACGAGCACAGCACACCGCAACGCCAGTTTTTGCTGGCCGCAGGTTCGGCGGGGATTGAGGCGGCGACCAACATGGTTGTCAAGGAAGCGAACTACCGCATCATGGGTCTGCTCTACCTCGCGGTCATGGTGTTGTGCTTCCTGACGTTCCGCAACTGGCGTGCGGTGGTGGTCGCGATGGTGCCGTTGATCATCACAGCCTTCCTGTGCGAGAGCCTGATGGTGATGCTGGGTATCGGCGTCAAAGTGGCGACCTTGCCCGTGATTGCTCTGGGCGTTGGGGTAGGGGTGGATTACGCGCTGTACTTGTTGAGTGTCCAACTGGCTGCGCAGAAGCGCGGTGCAACATTGGCCGAAGCCTACGGCCTGGCGCTGAACTTCACGGGTCGAGTCGTGGCGTTGATCGGCTTGACCATGGCGGCAGGCGTGGTTACCTGGGCCTGGTCACCGATCAAGTTTCAGGCCGATATGGGGATCCTGCTGACCTTTATGTTCCTGTGGAGCATGTTGGGCGCTTTGACACTGATCCCGGCGCTGTCGTACTTCCTGCTGCGGGACGTGGGGCAAAAATCCGCCCCTGAAGTTCAGCATGAAGAAGTCACGGATGAGCATGCTCTGAAAGTCGCTTGAAGATCGGTCCTGGCAGGTAGGGAGGCCCGCCACCCGATGGAGCACCATCCTCAAGTTTCACGTGCAGAACCAATAGATAGCGCAACTGAATAACCCTGTGAGAGCCAGGCTTGCCTAGAATGTAGGCGCCTGGCTCTCACAGTTTTTTTTGTTTGCAGCGCGACAGTGCTCTGTCAGAAACGCAGCACTGTCTAATAGAACGGATACTTCCGCTTAATGCTGATGGGCTGGCACGCTTGCCGCCTCGACGTCGCGCGACTTGCGTGGCAGCATCCAGGCGGCGATGAATGAAAGCGCGCTGGTCAGCAAGATAAACACGAATGCCAGGTTATAGGCGCTCTGTGCCGGGTAGTTGCGCAGACCCAGCTCCGGATCATTGATCAAGGCAGTGGCAAGCAGCAGAGCAATCACTTGGCTACCGATGGCATTGAACGTGGCCCGGGTCACCTGGGACAGCCCCGACGCTTCGCTGGTACGCGCCGCTGGAGCGGCCTCGACGAGCTGATTGGCTACGGCGCCGTACAGCACCGCAATGCCAAAGCCGTGTAGGGTTACCACCGCAAGCAACACCGCCAGCGAATCCTGGATCAACAGCATCAAAGTCCAGGCAATGGTCATCGCGGCAGCGCCCCATAGCATGGCAGCACGGGGGCCACCTCTCGAGGCTATTCGCCCACCCAGCGGGCCTGCAACGAAGCCAATCAAGGTATTGGGCTGTTTGAGCAACCCTGCCGCCGTCGCACTCAAACCCAAACCGATCCCGGTCCACAGCGGCTGCTGTGCGAACAACATGATGACCTGAGGGTTGACCATTGGCCCGACGGCCGCCAAGGCAAACACCAGGTTGGCGAGCATGATGCGACGATCCTTGAACAGGCGAACATCGATCAGGGGGTTGGGGTGCTTTAGTTCGTGACGAACCCATAAGGCGCCCACTGCAAGCCCCAGCAGTATCAGCCCGCCGGAGCGTGGATGCAGCCAGCCAAATGGCTGGGTGGCGTTAACGCCCAGCAGGAACAGTGTGATGGCGGGCGCAAACAGGCAGCCCCCCACAATGTCCAGCTTGCCGCGATCTTTCAGCGCGCTGGATACGGGCACTATGCTCCATACCGCAATGGCCCCGAGCGCCGCGAGAAAGGCACTGAAGTAGAACATTGAATGCCAGTCGTACTGGTCGAGGATATAGCCTGACACAAGGAAAGCCAGACCAGCGCTCACGCCCACCACGCCACCCATGACGCCGATACAGAACGACAGGGATTTGGCTGGCAGATTCTCCCGCATCAGCCCAATGCACAGCGGTAGTACTGCCCCGGTTATGCCTTGCAGAGTACGACCGAAGACAACGCCGGAGAGGGTGGTGGACAGCGCACTCGTCAGAGAACCCAAGCCTGCCACGAGCAGTACCACAATCAGCACGCGCCTGCGGCCGTACATATCGCCCAGGCGGGAGCAGAGTGCGGCGGTAGCGGCGGACGCCAGGAAAAACACGGTAATGGTCCAACTCACTCCCACCGGATCGCCAAAATGGCGGCTCAAGGTGGGCAGCGCGGCAAACGCCATGCTGGCTTCAAAGGTGCTGGTAATCTCCGCCAGGATCAAGGCCGTCATCAGTAGCCAGACAGCGGGAACTTTCTTATTTGTCACTTTTCCTCCAATTCTGATAGCCCTGAAAGGGGCTTTTCAGATCGCTCAAGGCGTATCAAGCCGAGTTGAACGGCTATGAAACGTAGATGACTGCAACGGTCTGGCAAGGATCGCCCTAGCCAGGTACATATTAATTATTGTTATTGTGTATATGATTAAGCAAGCTGATTCTCGCTTTGCTCTAGGCTGGCGGGGGGCGATGGTCGGTGTCGAGGCTTGCGCTTGCAGAGCGCTGCCCTGACAGCTGCCCCGCAAAGCAAGTGTCATCGGGGCAACTGAAGCGGCTTTGAGGCAAAGTCTGCCGGATCGAGGTGTTCTCCCGGCGTTCACTTCGCCTGGTCATTGAGGCAGGTTGTGCAGGGCTCAGCGAGTGCTCGCGGGGTCCCACACCAGGGGTAGTGAGGTTAGGGTGGCCACCGAACGGGCCGAGACCTTCAAGTCGGCGCCGGGCTTGATCTGGAAATCAGGTACGCGCTTGAACCATTCCTCGATGAACAGTCGCAGTTCAGTGCGCGCCAGCATCGCGCCCATGCAACGGTGTACGCCGCCGCCGAACGTTAGATTTCGCTGAGCGTCGCGATGAAAGTCGACGTTGAACGGATCGGTGAAACGACGCTCGTCGAGCCCATCAAGTGTGGTAGGAGCGACGACCATATCGCCAGCCTTGAAGTTGACGCCGTGGTATTCATAGTCCTGGGTGGCCACCCGGGCTAGGTTGGCGATGGGGTAACGGCGCAACAACTCTTCCACCGCGCGACTGATCAGGCCAGGGTCCTCGATCAACTTCTGCCGATGAGCCGGGTTAAGGGCAAAGAAACGCGCGAATAACCCCATCATCGAGGCCACGGTATCCAGCCCTGCGAGCAATAGCACGGTCAGCATGCCCGTCAGGTCATAGTCGATCATCAACTCGCCATTCACCTTGGCGGTGGCGATGGAACTGAGCAGGTCTTCCCCCGGGTTGGCCCGGCGTTCAAACTATCTTTTGCATGCCGTAACGGGCAATTTCCATCAACGCTTGGCCGCGTATCTGTTCGTCATTTTCGCGCAGGATCGTTTCAGCCAGCCCGGTAAGGAGCTTACGATCCTGCTTAGGCAAATCGACGATTTGCATGAAGACGGCGATGGGGCAGATGTTGGGCGGACTCGCTGATAAAATCGCACTGGCCCTTGGGCTTCAACTCATTTATTAGTTGTATGGCCAGTTCTCGCACAATTTCCCGAGGCTGGCCACTGCTTTGGGCGACAGCACCGTCGCGAGCAGGCTGCGGTATTTCAAATGATCGGGTGGGTCGATTTGAAGGGGTTTGAAGGGTGGCCGCCCGGTGGCGTCCTTGGGGACGACGATCTGTCGAGATGAAAAGTGTGCATGGTCATTGAGGACGTCGGCGATCTGCTCCGAGCGGGTCACGACCCAGTGGCCCCCGTTGTGCGAGGTCCAGAAAATTTCCGGTACATCGCTCTGGAGCAGGCGCTGCATGTCGGCCTGATATTCGGTATCGCGTATTTCGAAATTATAGATATCGAACTGAAATATCCGATCCGCGGGTACATGTTCGGGGGTAGTCATCGTCTTGGCCTTCTGTTGTTTTTATAAAGGTGTCATAGCAGCTCCATGCTTGACGGTCGGCCAAGCAGGTCGTGGATCAAACGAATAAAGAGTTTCCCAGGGCTGGCGGCGGGAGTGGATGGCCCAGCCCGCTCAAATTGCAGGCCGTGACTGAACGTGTGAACGACAAAGGCGATATAAACCGGTCGGCAGTCGCTTCCCAGCCAGTGGCACGACACAGGCTGCGAATCATCTCCAGCAACTGCTGCCGGATCTGATCGTTGACCGCGTCGAACGCCTCTGCGAACGCCAGATTCCGTTCCGCCTCGAGGCGCAATTCTCCGGCCAGCAACCACCATTGGCGCTCGCTGGCGGCCAGGTCGAACAGTTGTTCCAAGCATTGCACCAGTGTCGGGACATCTAGGGACTCATCGATTAGCGTGCGCCATTGCGCGATGGACTGGGCATTGTTCGCGGCGAGTAATTCAAGAGCCAGTTCATGCTTGCTGCCGTAATTGGCGTAAAAAGCCCCCCGCGAGTAGCAAGCTGCCTCGGTGATGCGGTCAGTCGAGGCCCCCGCGATGCCATAGCGGGCGAACTCCACAGCGGCCGCATCGCGCAAGCATTGTTGGGTTCTGTCCTGGCTTTCCTGACGACTGATCGTTGCCATAAAACTCTCCCTCTGACCGTTCACATTTCAGATTCGCCGCGAATCTGAGCTGAAAGCTATGCGTGATGCGTATGCGTGTCAATCAACAAAAGAATTGTTTTTTTGACTGTTGAGGATTTTGAGATACAGTTTGTATCTGTAGTTAATCATATATATGATTTATACCTATCGACCTTTGCATTTGCGCAGCGTCAGCGTGTACGGGTCGTTGTTAAAAATAAAAACAAGGAGTGCAGACCCATGAGTTTCGAGAACAAAGTGGCCATCGTCACGGGCGGAGCCCAAGGAATGGGCCGCGAATATGTGCGGTTGTTGGCAGAGCAGGGCGCTCGCGTGGTCATCGCCGACATCAATGTGGAACAGGCACAAAAAACTGCCGTTGAGCTGGGCTTTACCGGTCAACTGTTGGCAGTTCGTACAGACGTGAGTGACCTGGCCTCCTGCGAAGCCTGCGTCGAAGCTGCCGAGCAGTCCTTTGGCGGTGTCGATTACCTGGTCAACAACGCCGGGCTACTGTCAGCAGCGGCATTCCCCTCACTGATCGATATCCCGGTCGAGCGCTATCAGCAGATCACCGAAGTCATGCTCAACGGCCAATTGTGGATGGCGCGCGCGGCAGTACCGGCCATGCGCAAGCGTGGCGGAGGAGCCATTGTCAATGTGTCGTCAATCGGTGCCTATCAGGCCACCGGGGTTTACTCGCTGACCAAGCTGGGGGTCAACGGCTTGACCATTAATCTGGCGCGCGAGTTGGCCAAGGACAATATCCGCGTCAACGCGGTCGCCCCCGGCACGGTTGCCACCGAGGGTATGCAACCGCTGATGGATATCGAAGCCATGTCCAAGTGGGGGAAGATGCTCGGCCGTCCGACCGACCGAGTAGCAACGCCGGATCTGATCGCTCAGGTCGGCGTATTCCTGCTCTCCGATGCCGCAGCCTACGTGCGCGGGCAAATTATCGCAGTGGATGACGGCCAGCAGATTCGCGTCTGATTTTTTGATATCAGCATGACTTTGTCGAGCGGATGCCAACCACCACCTGCCTTGCCGTGCGCCTCCACAAAACCACAACAATGTATGGAGAAATACATGACGACCCTTACCTTGCCTCAGGTTCAGCTCCGTATCGGGCACCAGGATCTGGCGACTGGTTCCGCTGGCGTACACCAGCATCTTCACCCGGTCACGCAGCAGATTCAGGCAGAGATCCCGCTGGCCGGCTCCGCCGAAATTGAACTGGCGGTCGATCGGGCTGAAGCAGCTCTCGACGGCTGGCGCAATACAGCCCCCGAGCAACGACGGGATATCCTCAATCGCTTTGCCCAACTGATAAAGGACCATGCCCATGCCTTCGCTGAAGCGGCGGCCTATGATGGCGGCACCACCTTGAATGGCGCACTGGTCGGGGTTGAACTCGCCGTCGGCTGGACCAAATACTACGCAGGTTGGTGCGACAAGCTTGATGGACAACTGCTATCCACCTTTGGTAACCGAGGGACGTTCGCCTACACCGTTCCCGAGCCGATCGGTATTGTCGGCATCATCATTACCTGGAACGGCCCCCTGATTTCCCTGGCAATGAAAGTTACGCCTGCTCTCGCCGCCGGTAACTGTGTCATCGTCAAACCTGCAGAAATAACACCTTTTGCCCCCGATCTGTACGCGCGCCTGGCCCGCGAAGCCGGGGTTCCCGACGGTGTGCTTTCGATACTGCCAGGCGGTATCGAAGCCGGAGAAGCATTGGTCAACCACCCACGGGTTGAAAAAATCAGTTTTACCGGCGGCCCAATCGCCGCTAAACGCATCATGGCCAACTGTGCCGAACACCTGAAACCGTCAGTCATGGAGCTGGGCGGTAAATCTGCAAGCCTGCTGTTTCCCGATGCCGACATCGATGCGGCGTGCCAGCGCGCCGTGCAATGGACCATCGGTGTGCTGGCGGGCCAAGGTTGCGCGCTGCCAACCCGCTTGCTGGTGCACGCGGATATCTACGAAGAGGTCCTCGACAAGTTGGTGTCCATCGCCTCCCACTACAAAGTAGGTGACCCATTTGAAGCAGGCGTACTCGTCGGCCCCGTCATTAACGCAGCGGCCTGCACTCGTATCCTAGGCATGCTGGAGCGCGTGCGCAGTGAAGGTAAGGCCCGCATTCTCATGGGCGGGGGCCGCTGCGGTGCCGATCTGACAGACAAGAACTACATTGAGCCCACGATTATTGCCGATGCAGATCCATATTCTGAAATCGCTCAGGTGGAAATCTTCGGCCCTGTGCTGGTCGTCATCAAGTTTGCCGACGAAGAGGAAGCGGTGCGCATTGCCAATAACACCCCCTACGGCCTGGCAGCCTACATTCAGTCAAATGATCTGAGGCGTGTCCATCGGCTTGCCGAACGCTTGAAAGCCGGAGGGGTATACGTCAACGGCGCACACCAGATTCAACCCCACACTCCCTTTGGCGGGCTGGGATTGTCGGGCTTCGGCAAGGAAGGCGGTCGCGCCGGTATTGATGAGTTCCTGCGCTATAAAACGGTTGCCATCAGCTGATTGCATCCTGGGCGGGTATTCCAAACCTTTATCTACGCCGCAAAAAGAACCCCGTCACAAGGACGGGGTTCTTTTAATGCTGTGTTGCGCTTTACGCTTGAATAACCGGAATCTTGGCATTCGCTGCGGCTTCGCGGAACTCGGCGATCTGATCGAAGCTCAGGTAGCGGTATACGTCCGCTGCCATGGTGTCGATCTGGTTCGCGTAGCCCATGTACTCTTCGACGGTCGGCAGGCGACCCAGGATCGAAGCAACGGACGCCAGCTCGGCCGAGGCCAGGAAGACGTTCGCGCCGTCGCCCAGACGGTTCGGGAAGTTACGGGTCGACGTCGACACGACGGTCGAATTCGGCTCAACCCGTGCCTGGTTACCCATGCACAGCGAGCAGCCCGGCATTTCCATACGCGCGCCAGCCTTGCCGTAGATGCCGTAGTAGCCTTCTTCGGTCAGCTGATGGGCGTCCATCTTGGTCGGCGGCGACAGCCACAGACGTGTCGGCAGTTGCCCTTTGACCTGATCCAGCAACTTGCCCGCAGCGCGGAAGTGGCCGATGTTGGTCATGCAGGAACCGATGAACACTTCGTCGATCTTCTCGCCAGCAACGCTGGACAGCAGACGGGCGTCGTCCGGGTCGTTCGGCGCGCAGAGCACAGGCTCTTTGACGTCGGCCAGGTCGATTTCGATGATTTCGGCATATTCCGCGTCGGCATCGGCAACCATCAGTTCCGGATTGGCAACCCAGGCTTCCATCGCTTGCGCGCGACGTTCCAGAGTCCGTGCATCGCCGTAGCCTTCGCCGATCATCCAGCGCAGCAGGGTGATGTTGGATTTCAGG
>DASVUK010000133.1:0-34559 GCA_036387095.1 Pseudomonas sp. | reverse complement strand
GCGCCTGGGCGGCGGAGAGTCCGGCGATGCCGGTACCGATGATTGCGATAGGTACAGTCATAGGGGCCTCGTTACCTTGTCTGCACAGACTACGCCGTAGTTAAAACCTGTACAATATTGTTTTTTGGTATAACTTGCAGCTTTCTGCTGTTGGCAAGCTGCTGACTGGCTCGTACGGCTCGAGCTGAAAGTCCGGCACTTGAATGGAACGTTCGGCTTTATCCTCCTCAGGTTTGGCCTATCGTTCAAATCACGGCCTTGGCTCATGAATTCACAGTGTCTAAAAAAATAGACTACGCAACGGCCCCGAACGCCACGCGAGGAAACCTGCCATGCACATATTGCTGACCGGCGGTACTGGTTTGCTAGGACGTCAGTTATGCCGTCTCTGGCAACAACAAGGTCACCAACTGACCGTCTGGAGTCGGCGGCCCAAGGAAGTCACGCGCTTGTGTGGCGAGTCGGTGCGAGGCATCGCGCATCTGAATGATCTGGCTGAGGAGCCGGTGGACGCGGTGATCAACCTGGCTGGCGCGCCGATTGCCGACCGGCCCTGGACCCGGAAGCGCAAGGCGCTCTTGTGGGATAGCCGGATCGGGCTTACCGAGCAATTGCTGGCCTGGCTTGAGCGACGCGAGCACAAGCCCCGATTGATGATCAGTGGCTCTGCCGTCGGATGGTACGGCGACGGTGGCGAGCGTGAACTGGATGAGACGGCGCAACCGGTAAACGAAGATTTCGCTAGCAAATTGTGTGGTGCATGGGAAGAAACAGCCCAGCGTGCGGAGGCGTTGGGGATTCGTGTCGTCATCATTCGCACTGGCCTGGTGTTGTCCAACGAAGGCGGATTTCTGCAACGACTGCTGCTGCCCTTCAAGTTAGGCATGGGCGGGCCGATCGGCAGCGGCCGACAGTGGATGCCGTGGATTCACATTCAAGATCAAATCGCCGCCATTGATTTTCTGTTGAGGGAAAATGACGCGCAGGGTCCTTATAATCTCTGCGCGCCATCACCGGTGCGCAATCGTGAATTTGCCAAAATACTGGCCGCTGTCCTGCATCGCCCGGCATTCATGCCCCTGCCTGGCATCGCCCTGAAGGTGTTGATGGGGGAGTTGTCGGTTCTGCTGTTGGGCGGGCAGCGGGCTCGCCCGACGCGCCTGGAAGCGGCAGGCTTTATCTTTCGATTTACCGAATTGCACCCAGCTCTGGATAACCTGCTGGGCCGCCACTGAAATAGGATGTTGCATGACCGATCACGCGCTGTTGCTGGTCAATCTGGGCTCGCCGGCCTCCACTTCGGTGGCGGATGTGCGCAGTTACCTCAATCAATTTTTGATGGACCCTTACGTTATCGATCTGCCCTGGCCGGTTCGTCGCTTGTTGGTGTCGTTGATCCTGATCAAACGCCCGGAGCAGTCGGCTCATGCCTACGCGTCGATCTGGTGGGACGAGGGCTCGCCGCTGGTAGTGCTGAGCAAGCGCTTGCATAAGGCGATGACCAAGGAGTGGGCCCACGGCCCGGTTGAACTGGCGATGCGTTACGGCGAGCCGTCCATCGAAACTGTGCTGACGCGCCTGGCCGATCAGGGCATCAAAAAAGTAACGCTGGCGCCTTTGTACCCGCAGTTCGCCGACAGCACCGTGACCACTGTCATCGAAGAAGCCAAGCGCGTCGTGCGCAGCAAAAACATGAAGATGCAGTTTTCGGTGTTGCAAGCGTTTTATGACCAGCCGGAATACCTTGATGCGCTGGTGGAAAATGTCCGGCCGCACTTGCAGCAGCCTCACGATCACCTGTTGCTGAGCTTTCATGGATTACCGGAACGTCATCTGCTCAAGCTGGACCCGACTCGCAATCATTGCCTCAAAGGCCCTGATTGCTGCATGACCGCGCCGCCTGAAGTTCTGGCAACCTGCTATCGCGCGCAATGTATTCAGTCCGCAGCGGCGTTCGCCAAGCGCATGGGCCTTGCAGACGGGAAATGGTCGGTGTCGTTCCAATCGCGACTGGGTCGGGCCAAATGGATCGAACCCTACACCGAGGCGCACCTGGAAGAGCTGGCCGCTCAAGGCGTTAAGAAGTTGTTGGTGATGTGCCCGGCCTTCGTCGCCGATTGCATCGAAACCCTGGAAGAGATCGGGGATCGCGGCGCCGAACAATTCAAGGAGGCGGGTGGCGAGGAACTGGTGCTGATCCCGTGCCTGAACGATGATCCAAACTGGGCAGCGGCGTTGAATCGCCTGTGCGAGCGGGCGCCGTTGATGCTGTAACACCCTTGTAGGAGCGCATGTACAACGCGAGGTCTGGCAGGCAGATCGCTCCTCGCGCTGGACGTGCGCTCCTACAGGGTTCTGAAAAGCCCTATGGCAATTGGTCATCCAGCCGCTTTTTCTTCCAGCTGTCATTGCCCGGCAGCAACAGGTTCAGCGCCATTGCGGTCACGGCGCACAGGGCGATGCCCTTGAGGCCGAAATCGTCCGGGCCGTTACCGGTGCCGATCAATACGCCACCAATCCCGAACACCAGAGTCACCGAGACAATCACCAGATTGCGCGCTTCGGCCAGATCGACTTTGTGGCGAATCAGCGTATTCATGCCTACCGCCGCAATCGAGCCGAACAGCAGGCAGAGAATCCCGCCCATCACAGGCACCGGAATGCTCTGCAACAACGCGCCGAATTTACCGATAAACGCCAGGCTAATAGCGAAGATCGCCGCCCAGGTCATGATCTTCGGGTTGTAGTTCTTGGTCAGCATCACTGCGCCAGTCACTTCGGCATAGGTGGTGTTGGGCGGACCGCCGAACAGTCCGGCTGCGGTGGTGGCAATGCCATCGCCCAACAAGGTGCGATGCAGACCGGGCGTTTTCAGGTAATCACGTCCGGTGACGCTGCCAACGGCAATCACGCCGCCGATATGCTCGATGGCCGGCGCCAGGGCCACCGGCACGATGAACAGGATCGCCTGCCAGTTGAACTCAGGTGCGGTGAATGCAGGCAAGGCCAACCAAGGCGCCGCCGCGATCTTTGCGGTGTCCACCACGCCGAAATAAAACGCCAGGGCAAACCCCACCAACACGCCGGAAATGATCGGCACCAGACGAAAAATTCCTTTACCGAACACCGCCACGATCAGTGTGGTCAGCAGCGCAGGCATGGAAATCCACATCGCTATCTTGTACGGGATCAGTTCAGCACCATCGCCGGACTTGCCCATGGCCATGTTGGCGGCAATTGGCGCCATGGCCAGGCCGATGGAAATGATCACCGGACCAATCACCACAGGCGGCAAAAGGCGGTCGATAAAACCGGTGCCTTTGATCTTCACCGCCAGGCCGAGAAAGGTATAGACAAAGCCTGCCGCCATGATGCCGCCCATGGTCGCGGCGAGGCCGAACTGGCCCTTGGCGAGAATGATCGGCGTGATGAAGGCAAAGCTCGACGCGAGGAAAACCGGCACCTGGCGCCCCGTGACCAGTTGGAACAACAGCGTGCCAAGGCCGGCCGTGAACAGCGCGACGTTAGGATCCAGCCCGGTGATCAGCGGCATCAACACCAGCGCGCCGAACGCCACGAAGAGCATCTGCGCGCCTGATAAAACCGTGCGCCACAGTGGATCGTTGAACTCGTCCTGCTTCATTACGCGTCCTTTTGCTTGGTGCCGAAAATCTTGTCACCGGCATCGCCAAGACCCGGAATGATGTAGCCCTGTTCATTGAGGCGTTCATCGATGGACGCGGTATAGATCGTCACGTCGGGGTGGGCCAGCTCGACAGCGGCGATGCCTTCCGGTGCTGCGACCAGGACCATGGCGCGGATTTCCTTGCAGCCGGCTTTTTTCAGCAGATCAATGGTTGCAACCATCGAGGCGCCGGTGGCGAGCATCGGGTCGATAATCATCGCCAGACGTTCGTCGATTTCCGGGACCAGCTTTTCCAGGTAGGTGTGCGCTTGCAGAGTCTCTTCATTACGGGCCACGCCCACAGCACTGACCTTGGCGCCTGGAATCAGGCTGAGCACGCCATCCAGCATGCCGATGCCGGCGCGCAGGATCGGCACCACGGTAATCTTCTTGCCGGCGATCTTCTCGACCTGAACAGTGCCGGCCCAACCCTGAATATCGTAGGTCTCCAGTGGCAAGTCAGCGGTGGCTTCGTAAGTGAGCAGCGAGCCGACTTCCTGGGCCAGCTCACGGAAATTTTTGGTGCTGATGTCGGCGCGACGCATCAGGCCGAGCTTGTGGCGGATCAGCGGGTGACGTATTTCACGGATAGGCATAAGAAAGGCTCCGGGCGGGGGGCAAAAAAACGGCCTAGGTTAATCTATTCAGCTGTTACTGTCCTACGTACGTTACGGCGTTTTCATACGAATCCTGACACGTTAGTCCAGAATTGCTTGCCCTGACCCGAGCGGATGCGTACCTTTGCCCGCTTTTCTTACACTGCCCCCACTGGAGAGCGTCATGTCTGCTGATCTCGAGCATATCCGTCAAATCATGCGCGAGGCTGACTGCCTCTACACCGAGGCTGAAGTCGAAGCGTCCATTGCCAAGGTCGGTGCGCAGATCAATGCCCAACTGGCCGACCGCAATCCGGTGGTGTTCTGCGTCATGAACGGCGGGCTGATCTTCGCCGGCAAGCTTCTGACTCATCTGAACTTCCCGCTGGAAGCGTCCTATCTGCACGCGACCCGTTATCGCAACGAGACCAGCGGCGGCGACCTGTTCTGGAAAGCCAAGCCGGAAGTCTCGTTCATCGACCGCGACGTACTGATCATCGATGACATCCTTGATGAAGGTCACACACTGGGTGCGATCATCGACTTCTGCAAACACGCGGGTGCCAGTGCCGTGCACACCGCCGTGCTGATCGATAAAGATCACGACCGCAAGGCTCGGCCAGACCTGAAAGCCGATTTCGTCGGTCTGCCATGCATCGACCGCTACATCTTCGGTTACGGCATGGACTACAAGGGCTACTGGCGCAATGCTGCGGGGATCTTTGCCGTTAAAGGGATGTAACAGGGTTAACGTGGGAGATCCTATGTTTGCGGTGGGACGACCAGCATAAATCCCGTGGGATCGAGCTTGCTCGCGAAGGCCTGCCTCCAGTTAACCTTTGGCACCTGGGACACCCCTTCGCGAATAAATTCGTTCCCGCGGATATCCCCCACAGATCACCTTTAGCCCCCATGCTAAAGTGCCAGCCCAGTCCTTGCGGGAAGTCGAAATGAAGTTTTTGATCCGTAGTGCGGCGTTGGCACTGTTATGCGGTTTGCCCTTTGTGGCATCTGTATCAGCCGAGCCGATGCACGCTCAGTATCTGCCGCCGGATGACTTGAATGTCCGGGAAGGCGAGCCTGAGCAACAGCAGTTGTTGCAGATCACTGAATATTCGGTGGTCATCGGCAGCCAGCGCCAGTCCAATCAGCAACCGATTCCGGTCACATCCCCGATACTGCTGCGCCTGAAGGGCAAACCTCTGAATAAGGGCGCGACGATTTCCGAGGTGTTGATTCATTTTGATGGCGAAAGCAAAAGCCTGAAAAAGCCGACTTTCGATGATAAAGCTCGTGTGCTGACCTTGTACTACCCGGTCACGCAGTATCGGATGATGGTGGATCTGCTGCGCAGCGAGAAGGTTTACTGCCAGTTCCTAAGTTACGCCAATGGTCATGTCTGGGCGGATTTGCACACCACGCCTGCGCGTATGCGTTGAGCCTTGAGCCGGGCGGGGGGTAAACTGCCCGCCGGTTAACATGTCCGCGATTCAGTTGGAGTCAGCAATGCGTAAAGATAAGAAGCAGTTGATCGGAGACGAGATCGGCGATGCGCAGGTCAAATCGTTCCTCGACTTCGAGCCGGTCGACGCCACGTCGCCGTCGCTGCACAAGCTGATCAAGGCTTACCGGGGTCTGCGGGTCAATGATTTCGAGCGTTTCCTGGTGTTTTTCCGTGAAGCCGGTTACGACCTGGACGGCAAGGATGAGCACGGTAATGATTTCATTGCGTTGATCAAGGATCAGCGCAATGCGGATGACTATATCGAACTGATCGAAAAAGCCCGCCCTTGATAGCAGGTAAAAATATCAGGTCAAAAAAAACGCCCCGCAGGGCGTTTTTTTATGGCGGAGCAATTACGCGATGCTTTGAACTTCGCTGCGTTTCTCGACCAGTTCCAGGCGCTCGTTGTTCTCGGTGTTGATGCGCTCATAGAGCTGCGCATCGGTTTCCAGAGCCTTTTCACGGGCCGGGAAGATTTCGTTGAGTTTGGCAGCCCATTCGCCGCGGGCTTTTTCCGGGAAACAGCGGTCGATCAGTTCCAGCATGATCGAAACCGTCACCGAGGCGCCAGGTGAAGCGCCCAGCAGGGCAGCCAAAGAGCCATCTTTCGCGGAAACCAGTTCGGTACCAAATTGCAGGACACCGCCTTTCTTGGCGTCCTTCTTGATGATCTGGACACGCTGCCCGGCCACTTCCAGGCGCCAGTCTTCGGCCTTGGCTTCGGGGTAGAAGCGCCGCAGGGATTCGAGACGCTGCTCCATGGACTGCATGACTTCGCTGACCAAGTACTTGGTCAGGTCCATGTTGTCCCGAGCGACGGCCAGCATCGGTTTGATGTTGGCAACACGCACCGAAAGCGGCAGATCCAGGAACGAGCCGTGCTTGAGGAACTTGGTGGTGAAACCGGCGTACGGTCCGAACAGCAGGGATTTCTTGCCGTCCACCACGCGGGTGTCCAGGTGCGGTACGGACATCGGTGGCGAACCTACCGCTGCCTGGCTGTAGACCTTGGCCTGGTGATGTTTAACCACTTCCGGGTTGTCGCAACGCAGCCATTGGCCACTGACCGGGAAGCCACCGAAACCTTTGCTTTCTTCGATGCCGGACATTTGCAGAAGCGGCAAGGCTGCGCCGCCAGCGCCGAGAAAAACGAATTTCGCGTCGATTTCCCGGGTGCTGCCGCTGTTTACGTCCTTGATGCTCACGCTCCAGCCATCGCCTTTACGGCTCAGGCCGGTCACGCGCTTGCAGTACTTGACCTGAGAATCCGGCGTGCTGGTCAGGTGCTTGAGCAACTGATTGGTCAGGTTGCCGAAGTTGACGTCAGTGCCATGCATCACGCGTGTCGCAGCGATCTGCTCGTCTGCTGGACGGCCGGGCATCATCAGCGGCATCCACTCGGCGAGGGTGGCTTTGTCTTCTGTGTATTCCATGGTCGAAAACGCATGGTGCTGGCGCATGGCTTCGAAACGGGTCTTGAGGAAGGCAACGCCTTTCTCGCCCTGAACGAAGCTCAGGTGCGGCACCGGCGCGATGAACGATTTCGAGGAGCCGAAGGTGTCTTTCTGGGTGAGGTACGCCCAGAACTGCTTCGAGACTTCGAACTGGGTATTGATGTGCACGGCTTTTTTGATGTCGATGGAACCGTCAGCCGCAGGCGGCGTGTAGTTCAGTTCGCAAAGCCCGGCGTGGCCGGTACCGGCGTTGTTCCAAGGGTTGGAACTCTCCGCAGCGCCAGAATCCATCAGCTCAACGACTTCCAGCTTCAGGCTGGGGTCAAGCTCTTTGAGCAGTACGGCAAGGGTGGCACTCATGATGCCTGCCCCGACCAATACCACATCAACTGCTTCGTTATGCGCCATTAACGCGTCTCCAAAATCTGCAGCACCAAATTGACGGCATACGATCCCGAGGTCGGTCGCCAGGTCGCGGGGCATGTTTCAAAGTGGTCCCCAGGTAACACTGGCCAGGATCGGCATGTCCGGTTCTTCGCAATTTTTCGCATCGTCAACGGAGGTCACCAATCGGACCTGAATAAGCTGTTCTCAAAGCTTGCATGAACGCATTTTTCAGGCCGTTCGGCCATTCGACTATCGTCAAGGCCTCCGGTTATGCAACCAAATCCGTAGGGGACAGGCTTCAGACTCCGGTCATGGAGACTGCGCAGCAGCGATTAATCCTGTTCAAAGGGGCTGGGTCAGACGTTGATAATGGTGCCTTTACAAACGCGTACCTATTCATTTGCTTGCCACACTCTTGTGAAGTTGTGAAACCCGTTTTTTCACGCTCTTTTGGAAACGTGAACCTCAAACCTCAAAAAGGCTGCGCGATGGCAGCTCTGGCAGATCAAAGGCAGGCAAGAGTAAGGCGCTTTTTCAGGCAGGAAAGGTTCGAAACGATTCACCGGCCAGCGAGTACAGATGCCTGCACATGATCTGTGTGGGCGGCTCTCTGTGGGCAATACGAAGGCGCTAATACGGCGATTAGCAATGCTGCGAGGCCCGATCAGGAGACGTCCTTATAATCGGGGGGAGATTATAGCGATGAAACGACTGGAATTGATCTGATTAAGTGACTTTTATTCGTCGTCCGGTCAGACGGTGAGCATCCGGCGCGCATGGGATTGGCTCGCAGCTCTTTGGCGACGGGCGTTGGCAGGCAGTGGCCGATCCAGCCACGCAACGTTTTGCTCGACGATTTCTATCCATTCCTGCCCTACCGGAGCCTGACGGCAGTGCTTGAAAGCGCGGCATACGCCGAATTTATCGACGCGGGCGTAATGGCGGTACATGCGACGTGAGCTGAACAGTGACCAGAGAAAGTCCATGACATTGCTCCTGTTGGGTTGAGCACATGCTGCACGCGTGACATGACATGACGGTGACACCTGTATTGCTGAACCATTGCGCTCTGTTTGCAGTCCGATTTTCAACTGGTTAGCGTGCCGTGCGCGCCGTTATACTGCGGCACATTTAGTGCCCTGCCCATGGAGAGATGAGCATGCTGCGTCGCATTTTGTTTGGTTTGCTTGCTGTTAGCAGTCTTACGCTGGTCGGCTGTGCCCACAGCCCGCAACAACTTAGCCCGCAACCCAAGCTGAATGCCCAGCTTGCACCGGTAGGTCGTGGTCAGCCGGTCGTGGTGCGTGTGGTCGATGGTCGTCCCGGCCCGACACTGGGCACTCGCGGCGGTATGTACCCTGAAACCAGCGCAATCAGCGTATCGGGTGCTGATCTGCTGCCCAAGCTGCAAGCCCAGGCCGAAGCCGCTGTGCGCCTGCTGGGCTTTACGCCAAGCTCCAGTGGCAGCGGTCCGCAATTGACCGTCACTTTGGCGGACTTGAAGTATCAGTCGCCTAAAGAAGGCTTGTATGTCACCGAGGCAACCATCAGTTCGACGTTCCGTGCGGACGTTCAGAACAACGGTCGCAGCTACAGCGGTCGTTATGCCGCATCGCTGGATCAGCGCTTCGGCATGGCACCTAATCAGGAAACCAACACCAAGCTGGTCAGCGATGTGCTGAGCGACGCGCTGACCCGTCTGTTCCAGGATCAGACCATCGGCAGGACGCTGGCTCAGTAACAGCGTTCCCGGCAACAAAAAAGTCCGGCGCTCTGTGAGGAGCGCCGGTTTTTTTTGCATCGCTGATTGTGTCGGTGCGAGCGTGCTCGCGATGGTCGAATTCAGGCCGCCTGCTGATAAAAATCCAGAAAGCTCAAGCCGGTTTGCAGATCCATATCCGGCAGATCGTGATGTTGATGGCCGCCCAACGCGCAATACACCAGCCAGTGGCGGTCCTGGACGTTGAAAGACAAAGCGTCTATCAATGCCTCCTGCTCATCGCTCGGGGCGATCAGGTAAAGGCGGTCCTGATTGATTGCGTGCAGCATGACAAGCTCCATGAGGATCGAGGTTGGGTCTCGAGGTGCCATACAGTGCCCGGTTCAGGTTACGTTAAGGTGACGGTGGCTAGATTGATGCCTGGATCAATCATGAATCTACGGCGCCCTGAAATTCGGGGCCATCGAGGCCGCAATGTCGCTGTTATCGCTCACGCCTGCCTATACGCTCAATCTGCTTGCATTGCTGGCTGCTTGCCCGGGAGTGGGTCTCTTTTACGTGACCCGCGGTCGTGAGCAGCGTGAACTCAAGCACCTGGCGGCCTTGACTGCGGTATCCCAGATTGACGAACCCATGCATCTGATGGACGTGTCATTGCTGCGCATTAACCGGTTGTGTTACCGAGTTGCAGCGGCCTGTCTGGGTTTTGCGTTGCTGTTGTCGTGGGTTAGCACCAAGCTGTAAACAACAAAGGCGTTCACACAGCCTGCATATGAGCGCCTTTCTTTGCAGACCACCGCGTTACAGCGCGATCCCCGCCTTGACCCGGTACTGATTGCGCACCGGCGTCGCATATTGCTGAACCAGGAACGGACGATGTTCTTCCGGGCAGTTTTCCAGTCGGCTTTGCCATTCTTCCTGCGCTTTCGCCAGTTCCTCTGCGGGAAATACATCGGCCGCCAAAGGCACGTTCAGTGCCGGATCAGCATCAGTCCACTGGGCATAGGCCAGGTAATGCACCGGGAACAGACGATAGCCACCCAGAATCTGGCGATCCATTTCGATGGCCAGCGCCTTGGTGTCTTCGAACAGCTCGGTGATCGGCGTTGCAAAGTTGACATGTACCCGACCTTTGTAGCCGGTGATGCCCAAGGCAATGCTGACATCGTCCTCGCCCGGTACTTTCGTGTAAGTGCCCGTGGTAGCGCGGATGTACAGTTCGCGAGCCTTGGCATGGTCGCAAGGATCGTATTCGTAGCTGATCGACACGGGCGTCAGGTTCAGCGAGCGGATCACCTCGGCGAAAGGCTCGTCCTTGCGGCTCATGTGAAACATTTTCAGGATCGCTGATTCGGTACGATCATCCCCGTCCTTGGCCCGGCCTTCGGCCTGCGCGATCCAGATGGATTGGCAATCATTGCGGATCGAGTGGTTGATGTAGGCCGACAGCAACTGATAAGCCGCCATTTTTTCCCGACGCCCGCTAATGGAGCGGTGCACGATGAAGCTCTTGTTCAGCCGCATCAGGTCGCTGACGAAAGGCTTTTGCAGCAGGTTGTCGCCGATGGCGATGCGCGGCGTCGGCAATCCGGCGTGATATACCGCGTAATTGACGAAGGCCGGGTCCATCACGATGTCCCGATGGTTGGCCAGGAACAGGTACGCACTGCCGGACTTGAACTGCTCGACGCCGGTATAGGTCACACCGTCAGTGGCACGCTCGATAGTGTGATCGACGTAGTATTCGACTTTGTCCTGAAGGGTGGCCACCGAATCGATGCCGGCAAACTCGCGCCGCAGCTTGCGCGCCAGCACCGGTTGCAGCACCCAGCCAAACGCGCCGGCCAGGCGCGGGAAGCGGAAATGAGTCAGGATCGCCAGGAACGCTTTGTCACTGAGCAGGCGCGCGAGTACAGCTGGGACTTCGGCGTCGTCATAAGGTCGGATGGCATCGAATTCGCCCATCATGCTCTCTTGTAGGGAATGGCAGGAAAAGGGAGGCTGGGTCTGGATATAACGTCCAGACTCAAATGCAACAGCCTTCAAATAGAGCGCGATTATACGCACAACTAATCCTGGAGACCTTGATGCAGGAATTACAGAGTTATGACTGCCCTTACTGTGGCGAACCGGTCGAAGCGGTACTTGACCTTTCCGGCGGCGATCAGCAGTACATTGAGGATTGCCCGGTGTGCTGTCGCCCCATTGTCTTTGCTTTGCAGACCGATGGCGAAGACTGGAGCCTGGACGTTCGCAGCGAGAACGAGTGATGCAAAAAATCTACGAGCCGGAAAGCCTGCTGGAAGCTGAGCTGCTGCAGGGCATGCTCGCCAGCGAAGGCGTGCAAGCGCATTTGACGGGTCGGCATCTGTTGGGTGCGTCCGGTGAATTGCCGATTTTTGGCCTGTTGGGCATTTGCGTAGACAACGATCAGGCCGAACAGGCACGGGCGCTGATCACTGCGTACAATGCCGCTTTACCTATGTCCGGCGACGAACCGGACAATTTCCCCGATGTGCTGGTGTGCTGATGCGCTGCCTGGTGTCGTTTTTTAGTCGCTCAAAAGAGTCTTGTTGCCCTCATGTGTGGACGTTATGCCTTGTTTCGCTGGACGCCCGCTTTTGCGGCCTTGCCCGGTTTTCCGGCTGACCAACAGGCGCAGTGGAACATTTCCCCTGCGGATCCGGTATTGATGCTGCGCGCCAGCGCCGAAGTGGAAGGTGATCTGGAAGTTGCTCGCGCCCGCTGGGGTTTGACGCCGCCCTGGCTGACTGATCTGTCCCGCACCCCGGCTCACGCGCGGGCTGAAACACTCGTCGAGCAACCGATGTTCAAGGACGCGTTTCGCTCACGGCGTTGCCTGTTGCCTGCCAATGGCTTTTACGAATGGCGCGGTACGACGCGCAAGCGGCCGTTCTGGTTGACGCCGGGGGAAGGTTCGGCGCTGTTTTTTGCCGCTATCTGGGAGGCTTATCCGGTCCAGGGGCATACGTACCTGAGCGTCGCCGTCGTTACGCAGCTCGCGGCGAATCAAAGGCGGCCGCTGATTCTCGATGCCCAGGGGCAGAAAGATTGGCTGGCGGCTGACACGCCGTTGCCGACGCTGCAAGCCCTGCTCGCCAGCCCGCAAACCGCTCTGCGGGAAAGGCCGCTGGCCAATCTGGTCAACGACCCGAAGCTCAACGCGCCGGAGTGTCTGACGCCGTTGTAGGTGAGATTCACGGCATCTGTAGGAGCCCGCTCCCTCGCGAGACGGCGCACCTGATACACCGCTTCGCCACCACGTTGGGCTTCTACAGCCATTGCGATTTATTACACCTTGAACTGATTGATCAACCGTCGCTGCTGCTCGGCCAGTTTGGTCAATTCAGCACTGGCCTGGCTTGACTCATCAGCGCCGCCTGCCACTTCGTTGGCGACCTGGCCGATGTTGATCACGTTGCGGTTGATGTCGTCGGCCACGGCGCTTTGCTCCTCGGCGGCGCTGGCGATCTGGGTGTTCATGTCGTTGATCACTGACACAGCCTGGGTGATGGTATCCAGCGCCTGCGCCGCGTCGGCGGCATGGCCAACGCTTTCGGCGGTCTTGGTCTGGCTGCCTTCCATGACCTGAACCACCTCGCGTGTGCCGCTTTGCAGTTGCAGGATCATGCTTTGGATCTCCTGGGTCGCCTGTTGCGTCTTCTGTGCCAGGTTGCGCACTTCGTCGGCAACCACCGCAAAGCCTCGGCCTTGCTCGCCTGCGCGGGCAGCCTCGATGGCGGCGTTCAACGCCAACAGGTTGGTCTGTTCGGCGATGCCTCGAATGGTGGTCAGGATCGCGTTGATGTTTTCGCTGTCCTTGGCCAGGGTCTGCACGACATGCACCGCCCGACCGATTTCCACCGCCAGATCGCTGATGGATTTGGAGGTGTTCTGCACAATTTGCATGCCTTCGTGGGCGGCGCTGTCTGCGTGGCTTGCTGCTTGTGCCGCCTGAGTCGCATTGCGGGCAACATCTTGGGCTGTCGCGGTCATTTCATGCACCGCCGTGGCGACCAGGTCTATTTCCGACATCTGTTTCTGGACGCCCAGATTGGTACGAATGGCGATATCGGCAGTGTGCTCCGAGGAGTCGCTGACTTTCTGCACCGACGTCACGACCTGACTGATCATGACCTGTAGCTTGCCCAAAAATGTATTGAAACCCTTGGCGATCTGCCCGGTTTCATCGACGCGGTCGCTGTGCAAGCGTTTGGTCAGATCCCCTTCGCCCTGAGCGATGTCATCGAGCATTGCAACCATTTCCTTGAGAGGCCGTGCAATTGCGCGGCCCACCAGCCAGATCACCAGCAAGCCAACGCCTGCGATAAGCAGACCTACAATCGCCATGCCGAAAATGTCGGTGTTGTGCCGGGTGTTCAAATCGTCTTGCAGCGTGTTCAGGTCGGCCATGACCGCACTGAGGGGCAACTGAATCATCAGAGTCCAGCGCGCGTCCGTCGCGCCGATGCCGAAGGGCATGTATACCTCGATGTGCCCGTGCTCTTTATCAATGTCGTAGCGCACCTCGCCGATGTTGATTTTGCTGAGGTTGGCCACTTCGCTGGTGTCCAGAATGGTACTGGCCTTTTCGCCGAGTCTGGCCGGGTCCTTGGTGTAGGCAACCAGTGCGCCGTTGCTGGAAATCAACGCCATTTCGCCTGCACCGTCATACAACTTCTTGTCAGCGGCTTCGAGCATTTCCTGAATGAAGTTCACCGATAAATCGGCGCCGACAATGCCCTGGAAGGTTCCGTTGATCATGATCGGTTCAATGAACGACGACAGCATGACCATTTTTCCGCCGACGCTGTAGGGCGCCGGGTCGATGACGCAAGGTTTTTTGGTTTCCCGGGAGCACAGGTAGTACTCGCTGGAGCGCACGCCGGTGGACAGCAGTTTGGTGTCCTCAAGGCTGGCGAGTTTTTCCAGGGCCAGGCTGCCGTCGGTCTTGCGATACCACCACGGCATGAAGCGGCCGTCTTCGGGATCGGAACCTGTGGTGGTCGATCCCACATAAGCGGGGTCGTCGTGATTCAGGGCGTTGGGTTCCCAGCCAATGTAGGCGCCCAGAAGCTTGGGGTTCTGTTCTACGGTATTGCGCAGCAGATTAAGCATTTGCTCCCGGCTGATCTTCAGCTGCGCGCCACCGGAGCTGTCGTTGAGCCCCAGCAGGGCGTTGGTTCTGGCAAGCCCGGCGGTGATCAGCAGCGGCACTTCGAGCTCGCGCTTGATGTCGCTGGCCTGGGTTCGGGCAAGGGCGCCAAGGCGTGATTCCACCGATTGCTCGAACTGAGCCTTGGTTCGTTGCTCGACCATCGCTTGGGTCCGTGCCCCGGAAAAAAGCGCGTACAGGACCAGGGCGACCACAACGCTGAGCACGATGGTGCCAGCCAGTGCAGCGATTGATGACTGGATCGATTTGAACTTCATAAAGGCTCCGGACGGGACATTACGTCTAGCCGGGCTATCGGCTAATCTCTACAAAAGCATGAACAACATCACGCAAACGGACGTGATTCGTGTCAAAGCGTCGTAAATGGATAGGTGCGGCGCCGGGAACCATCGCCCGTGCGAGCTGACCAACAGGCTATCGGTCAATCTATGGCGCATCAGTGCTTACCCGCCTAGGATGACCAGCACGTTTCCAGGGAGATCCATCATGCGTCGTTCAGTTGTTTTATGTGCCTTGAGCACCAGTCTGTTGCTCAGCGGTTGCCAATCGGTGAACACCACCAGCGGGGATGCGGTAGGTGTCGAGCGCAAGCAGTACATGTTCAGCATGCTCTCCACCGAGGAAGTGAACACAATGTACGCCCAGTCCTATCAGGAAACCGTGACGCAAGCATCCAGCAAGGGCGTGCTCGATACCACCAGCACCAATGCCAAGCGCGTGCATGCCATCGCCGATCGCTTGATCGCCCAGGCACCGAAACTGCGCCCGGATTCGGCGCAATGGCAGTGGGAAGTAAACCTGATCAAAAGCGACGACCTGAACGCCAACTGTGGTCCGGGCGGGAAGATCATCGTTTATAGCGGCCTGATCGACACCCTCAAGTTGACCGACGATGAACTCGCCGCAGTGATGGGGCACGAGATTGCCCATGCCCTGCGTGAGCATGGTCGTGAAGCGATGTCCAAGGCGTATGGCGTGGCCATGGCCAAGCAGGGAGCGGGCGCATTGTTGGGGTTGGGACAGGACAGCCTCGCGCTGGCCGACACCGTAGTCAATTACAGCCTGACCCTGCCAAACAGTCGCGGCAACGAAAACGAAGCTGACCTGCTGGGTCTGGAGCTGGCAGCCCGTGCCGGTTACAACCCCAACGCCGCCATTTCGTTGTGGGAGAAAATGACGCAGAACTCCGGTGGCTCACAGCCGGAATTCATGAGTACTCACCCGGCTTCGGCTAACCGGATTGCGTCCTTGCAGGCGGCGATTCCCAAGGTGATGCCGTTGTATCAGGCTGCCAAGAAGTCCTGATTCGACGCGCGAATGCGTCACCTGGCACATTGTGGGAGGAAATTTATTTCCGAAGAGGTTTAGCCTTGGCGAAAGAATTCGCTCCCACAGTGAGGCGGTGGTTTAAACCCAGCCGCTGACCTGCATCGCTTTGTACACCGCCACCAGCGCAAGCACGAAGAAGGCACTGGCCGCCAGGCGACGAATCAGCGTTAGAGGCAGCTTGTCTGCTGCAAAATTACCTGCCAGAACCACCGGGACGTTGGCAATCAACATCCCCAGCGTTGTGCCGAGAATGACTAGCCACAAATGGGAGTATTGCGCCGCCAGCATCACGGTGGCGATTTGCGTCTTATCACCGATTTCTGCAATGAAGAACGCAATCAACGTGGTCAGAAAGGGCCCGAATTTGCGGCCATTACTGGTTTCGTCATCGTCCATCTTGTCCGGAACGAGCGTCCAGAGCGCAGTCGCGGTGAAGCTTGCGGCCAGAATCCAGTGCAACGTGACGTCCGAGAAGAAGCTGCCGAACCAGGCACCCACGGCACCTGCTGCGGCGTGATTGGCAAGCGTGGCCGCAATTATGCCGGCAATGATGGGCCAGGGCTTGCGAAAGCGGGCGGCGAGAATGAGCGCGAGCAGTTGGGTCTTGTCACCGATTTCGGCAAGTGCGACGACAGCGGTGGGGACCAACAGGGATTCCAGCATCAGGGTTTTCCTAAGGGGCGGGTCGACACGGCTATGACACGTACAGCCTTCCCGCCCCGGGTAAGGTGTTCGTGTCATAGGTCTTGTCAAACCACCGATCCGTCTGAGCGGATTCGGGGTCGTACGCACCATGGTCTGAGGACCAAGTATGTTGATACGTACCGGACGAGCATGGCGCTCGTGGGAGACTACTCCCCTAGGACGGTGCGGATTCTGCCTACCCAGGGCGCATTCGGCAAGCGCTTATTTTCAGGCACGTTTGGCGCGGTAGACGCGGAAACCATTGCCTTGGGCCTTGAGTGCGCACACGCCCAGATGCTCTTCGATCAGGGGCTGGTACTTGAGGAAGGCATTGGCAACCAAACGCAGTTCGCCACCTGATTTCAGATGTTGGCGTGCTTTTCGCAACAGGTTTTCCGTTGCCTGGTAATCGGTATGCACCCCCACATGAAACGGCGGGTTGCTCAGAATCGTGCTCAAACCCATGGGGGCAGCGTCAATGCCGTCGCCGGTCAGCACTTCGGCTTCCAGGCCATTGGCTGCCAGTGTCAAACGGCTGCTGGCGGTAGCGAACGCGTCCACGTCCAGCATGATCACATTGTTGTGTGGGTAGCGACGTTTTACCGCAGCCCCGAGCACACCCGCACCGCAGCCGAAATCCAGAAGATTGCCGCTGGGCAGCTTGTCGATGTTTTGCAGCAGCAGCGCCGAGCCGCGATCCAGCCGACCATGGCTGAAGACGCCCGGCAGGCTGACGACTTTCAGCGGGCCGTCATCCATCTCAACTTCGTAATGCTGGGCGAGGCTTTCCAGCGTTACCGCTTGTGGTGCGTGCTCGACGGTGACTTGCCACAGCTGGCAATGGCGAGCGCTGTCCAGTTTGCGAGCGCGGCCGAAGGGGCTTAACTGGCGGGCCGCGGCTTCAATGCCACTGCGTTTTTCGCCGACCAGGAACAACTCGCGCCCGGCCAGACGCGCGGCCAGGGCATTGAGAAGGTAATCGGTCAGGTCCCGTGACTTGGGCAGAAAAACCACGGCGCCGTCGAAGGATGCTTGCGGTGCTTCGACGCCAAAATGGATACGGCCTTCGAAGCGCGCATCCAGTGCGGCCTGGTCACCCGCGTGCCAACACCAACCATGCGCCTGGGGCAAGCGCCCAAGCAAATCATCGGCGGGCAACCCGGCGAGCAGCATCGAGCCCTGAAACAGTTCGGCCTGACGGAGTAACACTTCACTGCGCGGGTCCATTACGGGCTCCTTGAAAAAGCGCGGAGTCTAACAGCTCGGATAACCAGTCGCAGTGGTCATCAATTGTGGGAGCGAATTCAGTCGCGAAGAACCACACATCACATCATCTGGCGTCCGCTATTGCGCATCGCGAATGAATTCGCCCACAAGGCAGGGTTATCCCACCACCCGCACCGGCGAGCCGGCGAAGAACGCCAGGGCGTTTTCGGTGATCTGGCCGACGATCCGCTGCCGTGCCTCGCGAGCGCCCCAGGCGCTGTGTGGCGTGATAATCAGGCGGGGGATGTCGCCCGCCAACAATGGATTGCCTGCAACGGGCGGTTCGACGGTCAGTACATCGGAGGCTGCGCCACCCAGATGCCCGTTACGCAGGGCGTCGGCCAGGGCCTGTTCATTGATCAGCCCGCCGCGAGCGGTGTTGATCACGTAGGCATGGGGTTTGAGCAGGCTCAGTTCGTGGGCGCCGATCATGTCGCGCGTGTGTTCATTGAGCGGGCAGTGCAAGGTCAGGGCGTCGATCTGCGGCAGCAAGTCTTGCAGTGGCAAACGATCCGGGCGTGCCGGGCGGCCGGGGATCTGGCCCAGCAAAACGCGCATGCCAAAAGCCTCGGCCAGTTTCGCCACGGCGCCACCCAGTTCGCCGTGGCCCAACAGGCCAAGGGTTTTGCCTTGCAGTTCGAAAATCGGGAAGTCCAACAGGCAAAACTGTCTGGATTTCTGCCATTGGCCTTGTTGTACGGCGTTTTGATAGTCCGGCAGGCGCGTGGCCAGGGCCAGCAGCAACATCAGGGTGTGCTGGGCCACGGAGGGCGTGCCGTAACCCTGACAATTGCTCACCACCACGCCGTGCTGGCGGGCTGCGACCAGATCAACGTTATTGGTGCCGGTCGCGGTAACCAGCACCAGCTTCAAGTCGGGACATGCGGCGAACGTGTCGGCATCGATCATGATCTTGTTGCTGATTGCCACCGTTGCGCCTTGAAGGCGTTCAATCACCTGATCCTGAGTGGTGCTGGCATGCAGCACCAGTTCGGCGAAGCATTCGCGCAAGGCGCTGAAGTCCAGATCGCCCAGATCCAGCGAGGTGTGGTCGAGGAAAACTGCCTTACCGTGATTGCTCATCAGCTGTACCTGTTATTGGAAGTTTCGAAGGCTTAAGGTAGTCAGCCTAACAGAGCGAAACGCTTGCTTACATTTTTGGAGGATCCCCATGTATTGGGCAGAGTTTCTGACCGTCGCCTTGATTCATCTGCTGGCAGTTGCCAGCCCCGGCCCTGATTTCGCCGTGGTGGTGCGTGAAAGCGTGACCCATGGACGAAAGGCAGGCACTTATACGGCCATGGGCGTCGGCACTGCGATTTTCCTGCATGTGGGTTATTCACTATTGGGGATCGGTCTGATCGTTTCGCAATCGATTGTGTTGTTCAACGCCCTGAAGTGGGCTGCGGCGGCCTATCTGTTGTACATCGGCTTCAAGGCATTGCGCGCCAAACCGGCCAGCGCCAGTGATGCGCCGGTCAAGGTTGCCGCAGGGGAGCGGACGGCGCGTGGCGCGTTCACCAGCGGTTTTGTCACCAATGGGCTGAATCCGAAGGCGACGTTGTTTTTCCTGTCGCTGTTCACGGTGGTCATCAATCCGCATACGCCCTTGTGGGTGCAGGCCGGTTATGGCGTTTACCTGGCCGTCGCCACTGGCTTGTGGTTCTGCCTGGTGGCACGCCTGTTTAGCCAGGAACGCGTGCGTGCCGGTTTTGCGCGCATGGGTCATTGGTTTGATCGGGCCATGGGCGGCGTGTTGGTGGCATTGGGTGTGAAGCTGGCGTTTACCGAGATTCATTAAGTTTGTAGGACGGGCTTGCTCGCCAAGGCACTGATGCCTTCACGGGCACGCTCGCTCCCTCCGGATTGCCAGGGATATAGCCAATTGCCTCCCCAGGCACTCGTCCAGCAAATCATCCCTTCGGCTGATTTGGCTGGCGGGCAGGACCTCTAAAGTGCATATTTTCAAGCCTCGACTGTGCACTCGAAAAGGAACTCCTATGCTGCAGACCCGCGTTATTCCACCAGCCGATGGCGCCTATCAGTACCCCCTGTTGATCAAGCGGCTATTGATGTCCGGCAGTCGCTATGAAAAAACGCGTGAAATCGTCTATCGCGACACTGTTCGCTACACCTACCCCGAACTCACCGAGCGGGTTTGCCGGCTGGCTAACGTATTGACGGCCGCCGGCGTCAAGGCGGGCGATACGGTGGCGGTCATGGATTGGGACAGCCATCGATATCTGGAATGCATGTTTGCCATTCCCATGATTGGCGCCGTGATCCATACCATCAATGTGCGCCTGTCACCTGAGCAGATTCTCTACACCATGAACCACGCCGAAGATAAGTTCGTGCTGGTCAACAGTGAGTTCGTCGTGCTGTATCAGGCGCTTGCCGGGCACCTCACCACGGTCGAGAAAACCCTGTTACTGACGGACCTACCTGAAAAAACCGCTGATTTGCCCAATCTGGTTGGCGAGTATGAAACCTTGCTTGCCCAGGCCAGCAATCAATACGAGTTCGAAGATTTCGACGAAAACTCCATCGCCACCACGTTCTACACCACTGGCACGACGGGTAATCCGAAGGGCGTGTATTTCAGCCATCGCCAGCTGGTGCTGCACACCATGGGCGTGGCGACCATCGTCGGCAGCGCCGAGCGGTTGCTGGGCACCGATGATGTTTACATGCCCATCACACCGATGTTCCACGTGCATGCCTGGGGCATGCCGTATGCGGCCACCATGCTGGGGATCAAGCAGGTGTATCCAGGGCGTTATGACCCTGAGTTTCTGGTTGAGTTGTGGCGCAAGGAGAAGGTGACGTTCTCCCATTGCGTGCCGACCATCATGCAAATGGTGCTCAACGCCAAGGCCGCACAAGGGCTGGATTTTGGCGGATGGAAGATCATCATTGGCGGCAGTTCCCTCAACCGCACTCTTTACGAAAGCGCCAAGGCGCGTGGCATTCAGCTGACCGCAGCCTACGGGATGTCGGAGACCGGCCCGCTGATTTCCGTCGCTCACTTGAGTGACGAGCTACGCGCAGGCAGTGAAGACGAGCGGATCACGTATCGCATCAAGGCCGGCGTGCCGGGTGTTCTTGTGGACGCGGCAATTGTCGACGAAGACGGTCATTTCCTGCCCGCCGACGGCGAGTCGCAAGGCGAGCTGGTGTTACGCGCGCCTTGGTTGAGCGAAGGTTATTACCGGGAGCCGCAAAAAGGTGCCGAGCTCTGGGCGGGTGGCTGGATGCACACGGGCGACGTGGCGACCCTGGACAGCTTGGGCGTGATCGACATTCGTGATCGCATCAAGGACGTAATCAAGACCGGCGGCGAGTGGATCTCGTCCCTGGACCTTGAGGACCTGTGCAGTCGTCATCCCGCTGTGCGTGAAGTCGCCGTGGTAGGCATTGCCGATCCGCAATGGGGCGAGCGGCCTTTCGCGCTGCTGGTGATCAGGGAAGGGCACAGTATCGATGCCCGGGAATTGAAGGAGCACCTCAAACCCTTTGTGGAACTGGGTCACATCAACAAGTGGGCGATTCCGCATCAGATCGCGCTTGTTACTGAAATTCCCAAGACCAGCGTCGGCAAACTCGACAAGAAGCGCATGCGGCTGGATATCGTTGAATGGCAAAACAGTAACAGCACCTTTCTTTCGACCCTCTGATACGTGACAGGCCGCGCTTACGAGCGCGGCCTGTCACGCTTATAGCCCCCGACAGGCGCCTGCCTGGCCAAATCCCGCTCTTGAATCATTGTCTCCCAACGGGCTCGTCCGGACGGGTGCATGGAAATGCGCGTGCCAGAGGGTCGGACGCTACAAATCACACTTTAGAGGGATCAAGCGGTGCGACCGGCTGGCTATAGTCGGCCACAGGGGGCTGGGTAAGAGCGCAAAAGGACGCAAAGTCGTGTTGTAACCCGCTGGGTTGCCCGATTAGTGTCAAAATCGGAGTTTCGACGAGAAATCCGGTCGTTTTTAGCAGTACCCACTGCCAAAAAAAATAAAAGCACATGGAGTAGCGTCGATGACATCAGCAAACCAGTTCTGGCGCCGGGCAAAGTTGCCTTTGGCCGTCAGTCTCGCTTCTACGCTCGCCGGCCCTGCATTCGGCGTCAGTTTCAATATTGGCGAAATCGAAGGCAAGTTCGATTCGTCGCTCTCCGTGGGCGCCAGTTGGTCGACTGAAAAAGCCAATAAGAACCTTATCGGCTCCAATAATGGCGGGCATGGCCTGTCGCAGACCTCTGATGACGGACACCTGAACTTCAAACGTGGGGAGACGTTTTCGAAGATTTTCAAGGGCATTCACGATCTGGAGCTGAAATACGGCGATACCGGCGTATTCGTGCGGGGCAAGTACTGGTACGACTTCGAACTCAAGGACGAAGGGCGTGAGTTCAAGGACATCAGCGACTCCAATCGCAAAGAAGGCGCCAAATCCTCCGGCGGTCAGATCCTCGATGCTTTCGTCTACCACAACTACAGCATTGGGGATGAGCCCGGTTCGGTACGTTTGGGCAAGCAAGTGGTCAGTTGGGGGGAAAGTACTTTCATCCAGAACGGCATCAACAGCATCAACCCCATCGACGTGTCGGCTTTCCGTCGTCCTGGCGCGGAAATCAAGGAAGGCCTGATTCCGGTCAACATGTTCTACCTGTCGCAAAGCATCACCGAAAACCTCTCGGCTGAAGGCTTCTATCAGTTGGAGTGGGATCAGACAGTCACCGATAACTGCGGCACCTTCTTCTCCCAGCCTGACGTGATCTCCGATGGTTGCGACAACAACCTCGCGGTACTGCGCAGCCGCAACGGGCTGAACAGCTCGCTGACCGCCGCCCGGTTGCCGGCCGGTGCTCGTGCCGCTGTACTCAACTCGCTGAGCCAGCAAGGTGTGCGCTTCGGTAATCCCGACGAAGGCGCCATCGTGACGCGCGGACCCGACCGCGACGCCCGCGACAGCGGCCAGTTCGGCCTGGCCATGCACTACAACTTTGAACCGCTGGACACTGAATTCGGCGCGTATTTCATGAACTACCACAGCCGTTCACCGATCTTCAGCGGCAAAGGCGGCCCGGCCAGCGCCTACAGCGCCGCCGGTCTGGTGGGTTCACTGGCACGAAACGGTATTCCCGTCGCTACGGCGACGGCACTGGCACCAACCTTGCTGCCGGTGGTGGTCGCGGGTAATTCGAGTTACTACGTTGAATACCCCGAAGACATTCACCTCTATGGCCTGAGTTTTTCCACCACTCTGCCAACCGGTACGGCGTGGAGCGGCGAGATCAGCTATCGCCCGAACGCTCCGGTTCAGGTCAACACCACCGACATCCTCTACTCGGGCCTGTCGCCGCTCAACCCTAACGTATCAGTGCTGACGGGTCGGCCGAACACTGATCAGCCGGGCTATCGCCGCAAAGAAATCACCCAGATGCAAACCACCTTTACCCAGTTCTTCGATCAGGTAATGGGGGCCGAGCGCCTGACCGTGGTGGGTGAAGTGGGCTGGACTCACGTGGGTGGTCTGGAAAACACCTCGAAAGTCCGTTACGGCCGTGATCCAAGCTACGGGCCCGGGCCGCTGCCGAACGGCCAGTGTGCCACCCTTAACGCAAGCACCCTGACCGGCGCGGCACAGAACAACTTGAGCCGCTATTGCGAAGACGACGGTTTCACCACGGCCAACTCCTGGGGTTACCGCGCCCGTGCCATCTGGGATTACAACAGCGTGTTCGCCGGGGTGAATCTGCGGCCAAGCATTGCCTGGTCCCATGACGTGGAAGGCTATTCACCAGGTCCCGGGGGCAACTTCGAGGAAGGGCGCAAGGCCGTCAGCCTCGGTCTGGACGCGGAATACCAGAACACGTACACGGCGAACCTTTCGTACACCAACTTCTTCGACGGCAAGTACACGACTGTTGATGATCGCGATTTCGTTGCGCTCAGCTTCGGCATGAATTTCTAAGAACACGGTTTTCAGGACGAATATGAATATGAAAATAACAACAAGTCTGTTGCAAATCGGGGTCTTGAGCCTGTCATTGCTGGCAACCGGGGTCATGGCTGCCGTATCGGAATCGGAAGCCGCGAAGTTGGGAAGCACATTGACGCCCATGGGGGCGGAAAAAGCGGGTAACGCCGGTAATACGATTCCGGCCTGGAGCCCGATGCCGAAAAACGCGGGGGCAGTGGACAGCAAGGGGTTTCTGGCCAACCCCTACGCCAGCGAAAAACCACAATTCACGATTACCGCCGCGAACGTGGAGCAGTACAAGGACAAACTAGCGCCTGGTCAGTACGCGATGTTCAAGCGCTACCCGGAAACCTTCAAGATGCCGGTCTATCCGTCCCATCGCGGCGCAACCGTGCCGGATGATGTGTTCGCGGCCATCAGGAAAAACGCCACCAATACCAAGCTGGTTGGCGGCGGCAACGGCCTGGAAAACTTCGAGACGGCTGTGCCTTTCCCGATACCAGCCTCGGGTGCCGAGGTCATCTGGAACCACATCACTCGCTATCGCGGCGGCAGCGTGACACGCCTGGTCACCCAGGCCACGCCGCAGGCCAATGGCTCCTTCAGTCTGGTGTATTTCCGGGACCAGTTCGTGTTCCGCGACAAAATGAAGGACTACGACCCCAAGAATCCGGGCAACATCCTGTTCTACTTCAAGCAGGAAGTGACCGCGCCCGCACGTCTGGCCGGTGGCGTATTGCTGGTTCACGAAACCCTCGATCAGGTGAAGGAACCACGCTCGGCCTGGGTCTACAACGCCGGACAGCGCCGGGTACGTCGCGCACCGCAAGTGTCCTATGACGGGCCGGGCACCGCTGCCGACGGCCTGCGCACCTCCGACAACCTGGACATGTACAACGGCGCGCCGGATCGCTACGACTGGAAGCTGATCGGCAAACAGGAAATGTACATCGCCTCCAACAGCTACAAGCTTGACGATCCGAAGCTCAAGTACGCCGACATCATCAAGGCCGGCCACATCAATCAGGATCTGGCACGTTATGAGCTGCGTCGTGTGTGGCACGTCACGGCGACCTTGAAAGAAGGCCAGCGCCACATCTACGCCAAGCGCGACTTCTTCATCGACGAAGACACCTGGCAGGCGGCGGTGATCGATCACTACGACGGTCGCGGCCAACTGTGGCGAGTGGCAGAAGCCCATGCCGAGAACTACTACGACAAGCAAGTGCCGTGGTATGCCCTGGAAACCCTGTACGACCTGCAATCAGGCCGCTATCTGGCGCTGGGCATGAAGAACGAAGAGAAAAGCGCCTATGACTTCGGCTTCACGGCGACCACCAGCGAATTCACGCCCAATGCCTTGCGTCAGGAAGGGGTGCGCTGATTCTGGTTTGAGTGGACGCGCGAACACGTTCGCTCCTGCACAGTCATGGTGCCGCGCTTCATCAGGCCGACCGCCCACAGCATGAATCCGGTCCCAGGTCAGGTGCCAACCTCGTGGGACCGATTTCATTCACGAAAATTGTGCAAGTCTCGTAGAAGCCAATGTGGTGGCGAAGCGGAGATAGAGCGTTGGAAGGCCCCTTAACCGGGGCTTTTTTATGTGTAGGCATTCGCCACAATGATTGTAGGAAAATTGTTACAGTCTTTTCCCTGCCCGCCTTCAAAAGGCGCCGCTTACCCGCTAGTCTCGGGAGTATCTGCTTAGCCGCTAATAGCACTTCAATAACAAGAGCCGGCAATGACTGATCTGTCCCGTATGCAAGGATTCGCAGACAGCGCGGTGCCCGCGCTGGAAGGGCGATTCTTCCGACCTCCGTTACCCGACGGATACATTCCCCGTCCTCGCTTATGCGAGCGGCTGGCGGCTGGGTTGTCCGGGCGTCTCCTGCTGGTCACCGCGCCTGCGGGGTTCGGGAAGAGTTCCCTGGCCGTGGAGTTCTGTGAAAGTCTGCCCGCCCAGTGGCAAAGCGTCTGGGTCGGGCTGAGCCATCGCGACAGCGATCCGGGACGTTTTCTGGAGCGTCTGTTGGCCGGGCTGCAGCAGTTTTTCCCGCAGTTGGGGGCTCAGTCGCTTGGTCTGCTGAAGATGCGTCAGCGGCATCAACCCTTTGCCTTTGAAGAATGGCTGGACGGTCTGCTGGACGAACTGGCCGTGCATCTTTTGCTCAGCAAGCCCGTGCTCTTGGTCCTTGATGACTACCATCTGGCCCAGGGGCCGGTACTGGATCGCTGCCTGCAGTTTTTTCTCAATCATTTGCCAGCGGGCCTGATCGTCATGGTCACCAGTCGTCAGCGACCCGACTGGCACTTGGCACGCTTGCGCCTCTCCCGGCAATTAATGGAACTCAACGAGCAGGACCTGCGCCTGACCCATTGCGAGTCGCGGGCGTTACTGGTTCAACATAGCAATGCGCTGGACAGCGAGGCGTTGCAAAGCCTGATCCTGCGAAGCGAAGGTTGGGTCGCGGGGCTGCGATTCTGGTTGCTCGCCGCGTCTGAAGCGGGCAATGACAATGCACTGCCTCAGGCGCTGCATGGCGGCGAAGGGCTCATCCGCGACTACTTGCTTGAAGAAGTCATCGATTGCCTGCCCGCTGAAGTGCAAGCCTTCCTGTACGAAACCGCGTGCCTGGAGCGCTTCTGCAGCGAACTGTGCAACGCCGCCCGTGACAGCCACGATAGCGAGGAAATGCTGCGTTACCTGCAATCGCATCAAGTGTTTCTCGTGCCGCTGGACGAGCATGGTCGTTGGTTTCGCTACCACCATCTGTTTTCCGACCTGTTGCGCGCCAGGCCCGATGCCGAACAGCGCCAGACTCGTTTGCACCTCAATGCCTGCCGCTGGTTCAGTGATCAGGGGTTGCTGGACGAGGCCGTCGAGCAGGCGTTGCGCGCGGGTCATCTGGATGTCGCTGCCAATCTGGTGCAGAACCTCTCCGAAGAGCAGCTGCTGGCCGAGCAAAATGTCGGCATGTTGTTGCGCTGGAAGATGGACCTGCCCGACAGCTTACTGGTCAGTACGCCGCGACTGATTGTCCTTTATGCCTGGGCTCTGGGACTGGCCTGTCAGCTTGATGCTGCCGAGGAACTGGCCAACCACCTCAGTCGCTTCCTGCCTGCACCATCGGCCACGGCGCAAAATTCCATGCTTGCGCAATGGATGGCGCTGAGCGGAATCATTGCCAGAGGCCGGGGCGAAAGCGCTCTGGCGCAGCTTTATTGTTCCCAGGCCCTGGTCAGTCTGCCGCAAAAACGTTATGGGCAACGCCTGCTTTGTCTGTCCACGTTATCCGGTCTGGCGATTGTCGATGGCGATATGTGGCGAGCCCGTGCGTTGAACCGGGATGCGCTGGAGCTGGCCCAGCGAGTGGCTAATCCTTTGTTCGAGGCGCTTGCTCATTACGACCGTGCGCGTGTGCTGCAGGCGCGTGGCGAGATCACCCGTTCACTCGAAGAGGTTCGTCAGGGGTTGCAGCGCCTCAAAGGGCTCTCCCCGCAACGTCTATATGCCATCCGGGCGCGTTTGACGCTGTACGAAGGCTATTTGTTGACCCTGCGCATGCAGGCCGAGGCCGGCCGCGCGCAATTGCTTGCCGGCCTGGGCGAAGCCCGGGCCTGTCGCGACATCAGCGTGTTGATCGGTCATTGCGTGATCGCCGGGCTGGAGGGACGCGAAGGCCGCTTTGCCCAAGCCTTTGCCGAACTCGGGGAAGCCGAGCGCCTGATGCATATCTGGGATGTCCCCCCGATCTATTACCTGGCGATGATCACGCTGGTCAAATGCGAGCTGTGGCTTGCCCAAGGGCGCATCGATCTGGCTGAAGCCTGGTTATTGCGGCTGACCCAGACTTACAGTGGCGACGCGCCAGCCGCGGCGCCGGAGTGCCATCCTCAGTTGCCGCAGCAGGTGGAGCTGCAACGCGCTGTACTGGAGCGCATCCAGGGCAACGTCGTAGCCTGTACTCAACGTTTGCAGGGGCTTGAGCACTATGCCCTGAAGGTTGATGGCCAATTACTGACGCTGACTTCGCTGATACAGCAGATTCTGGTCCTGTTGGGCGCCAGCGACGAACCTGGTGCGCGGCTGTTATTGAATCGCAGTCTGCACGCCGCTTCCGGTGGCGCGTTGCTGCCATTTCATGAATTGATCCAGCACCATCCCTGCTGGTTGCGTGAGCAACTGCTGCAAGCGGCACCTTGTCAAATACGCGATACGTTGCTGAGCAAACTTCCCGTTACGCCTGGCGTGCGCGACCCCGGCGAAGCGGGGCATTCCCCCGACGCCCTCAGCGTTCGGGAGCTCAGTGTGCTGCAGCTTATTGCTCTGGGATGTTCCAATCAGGAGATCAGCGACCAGCTTTTTATCTCGCTCCATACTGTCAAAACCCACGCCAGCCACATCAACAGCAAGTTAGGTGTCGAGCGTCGCACACAGGCGGTGGCCCGGGCGAAGGCGTTGGGCGTGTTGAAGTGACCGCCCTGTACGCCGCGCCAGTTGTCTGCACGACGATTTGCGTCTAGCGTGCTGCCTCCAATAAACACAAAAAAGGAATCTGCAATGCAGCCGATTCGTCTCGGTTTGGTGGGCTACGGCAAAATAGCCCAGGATCAGCACGTCCCGGCGATACTCGCCAATCCTGCTTTCCAGCTGTCAGCTGTAGCCAGTCTCGGCCTGCCCTGCCCAGGCGTGGAAAACTTCGGTTCACTCCAGCACATGCTGGATCAGGGGCCTCAGGTAGACGCCGTTGTCTTCTGCACACCACCTCAAGGACGCTTTGCCTTGGTAGGCGAAGCCATTGCTGCCGGCAAACACGTGCTGGTGGAAAAGCCACCCTGTGCCACGCTGGGTGAAGCCATGGCCTTGAGTGATCAGGTTGGCGAACAGGGCATCAGCGGTCTGTTTGCCTGGCATTCCCGATTTGCACCGGGAGTCGAAGCTGCTCGGGCCTGGCTGGCGACCCGCACGCTTGAATCGGTGCAGATAGACTGGAAAGAAGACGTGCGCAAGTGGCATCCAGGCCAGGCATGGATCTGGCAGCCGGGCGGACTTGGGGTCTTCGATCCGGGCATCAATGCCTTGTCCATCGTCACTCATTTGTTGCCTTTGCCACTGTTCGTGCAGTCTGCCGGGCTTCGCGTGCCAGGCAATTGTCAGTCACCGATCGCCGCTTCCCTGCGCTTATCGGACGCCCGCCATCTGGATATTCGCGCCGAATTCGATTTTGATCATGGCCATGACGAATTGTGGAGCATCCAGGTACGCTGCAAAGAAGGCACGTTGCTGCTCGAGAATGGCGGAGCCGATCTGAGCATTGATGGCGTTGCCCATGCAGTGAGCGAAGAGGGCGAATATCCAGCGGTGTACAGGCATTTTGAAACCCTGATTCGCACCAAAGCCAGCGATATGGATCTGCAACCTTTGCGTCTGGTCGCGGACAGCTTCTTTGTCGGCAGTCGAGAGCAGGTCGAACCGTTCTACGACTAAGACTGCTGTCTCCGCTCAATGCGTGCAGTTGGGGCAAGGCCTGCCGGCGAATGAGAATCCAGATGACATTCCTATCGTCTGAAATTACGCTCGCGGGCAGGCTTCGCGCGAGCGAGCATCATTCGACTCTGGGCCACTGATGTCAGGAATTCCCATGAACACCGTACAACCCGCTCTGATCCGCGAAACCTTCCCCGTCGGCCCCTTGCAGTGCAACTGCACGATCATCGGCGATCCGATCAGCAAGCAGGCCATCGTGGTGGATCCGGGCGGTAACCATGAACTGATCATTGCCCGCCTTGAAGCGCTGGGTTTGAAGCTGGTCAGCATCATTCACACCCATGCGCATCTGGATCACTTCCTGGCATCCGGCCAGTTGAAGGAGAAAACCGGTGCGACGTTGCATCTGCACAAGGAGGATCAGTTTCTGTGGGATAACCTGGAAATGCAGTGTCAGATGTTTCGTGTGCCTTATACGCCGGTTCCATCGCCGGATCGGTGGCTGGTAGATGACGAAGCGTTGGCGTGCGGTTGTGGCGTGGCCTTGCACACGCCGGGACATACGCCGGGATCAATGAGTTTCTGGTTTGCGGATGCGAAGTTACTGATCGCCGGAGATACGTTATTTCGCCGTGGGATTGGCCGCACCGATTTGTGGGGCGGTGATCAGCCCACCATTGTGCGCTCCATCAAACAGCGGCTTTACTCGCTGGACGAAGACGCGACGGTCGTGACGGGCCATGGTCCCGAGACACGTTTGGGTGACGAAATGCGTGAGAATCCTTTCGTTCGGGCTTGAGGGCATTCAGGTCCGGTTAAGGAATTTTTGACCGGTGACGTGCTCTAATCCCCCGATTAGGCGCCAGCCTTGACGTTCATAGCAATCAGGAGCTTCTCCATGTTTACCTCGCGTCGTTTGATCATTGCCGCTACTGCCGTGGCCTTGCTTTCTGGCTGTGCATCGCAGAATCCTTATGACAACCAGGGCCAGGCACAAAGCTCTGGTGGCATCAGTAAAACAGCCAAGTACGGCGGCATCGGTGCGCTGGCGGGTGCGATTGCCGGTGCGGCAATCGATCATAACAACCGTGGCAAAGGTGCCTTGATCGGCGCAGCCGTTGCGGGCGTCGGCGCGGCGGGTTACGGCTACTATGCCGACAAGCAGGAAGCGGCATTGCGCGCGAGCATGGCCAATACCGGCGTCGAAGTTCAGCGTCAGGGTGATCAGATCAAGTTGATCATGCCCGGCAATATCACCTTTTCTACCGATTCTGCCGCCATCGCCAGCAGCTTTTATTCGCCGCTGAACAATCTGGCCGGGTCCTTGAAACAGTTCAACCAGAACAATATCGAGATCATCGGTTACACCGACAGCACGGGTAGCCGCCAGCACAACATGGACCTTTCGCTGCAACGCGCGCAAAGCGTCAGCACCTACCTGACCTCCCAAGGCGTGGATGCATCGCACCTGTCCGTGCGTGGCGCCGGCCCGGATCAACCGATTGCCAGCAACGCCGATGCCAACGGCCGCGCCCAGAACCGTCGTGTCGAGGTCAACCTCAAGCCGATTCCGGGTCAGCAGTACGAGCAGTATCAGCAGTAATTCGGTGTGACGTGATCGTGGGAGCGAGTTGATTCGCGAAGAGGCCGGCATGACGATGCAGAGCCACTTTTCGCGAGTCAATTCGCTCCACAGCTTCAGTGCGTTGCGTCAGGTTTGTATTGTTCATGCAACCGGTCGAGCAACGCATCCTTGTCTTCCCACAGCGTGTTGATCCACTGCTGAAATTCCAGTCGATACTCACCATCCTGGTCGTAGTTCTTGCCGATGAAATGCGTCGGGATTTTGATCTCTTCGAAATGCGCTACCACCTCCTTGACGTTGCCACACAGCAGATCCCAATAACCCGGACGCCCGCCCGGATAGTGAATGGTCACGTTGATGATGGACTCCAGCTGTTCGCCCATTGCATCCAGGACGAACGCAATGCCGCCGGCCTTGGGTTTGAGCAGATGACGAAAGGGTGAACTCTGCGCCGCATGTTTACCCGTGGTGAAGCGTGTGCCTTCGGCAAAGTTGAAAATGCCCACCGGATTGTTACGGAATCTGGCGCAGGTACGCCGGGTGGTTTCCAGATCCTTGCCTTTCTTTTCCGGATGTTTGGCCAGATAGGCTTTGGAATAGCGCTTCATGAACGGGAAGCCCAGCGCCCACCATGCCAGGCCAATGACAGGCACCCAGATGAGCTCTTGCTTGAGGAAAAACTTCAGCGGGCGAATGCGCCGGTTCAGTACATGTTGCAGGACCATGATGTCCACCCAGCTCTGGTGATTGCTGGTCACCAGGTACGAGTGTTGATAATCCAGCCCTTCCAGGCCGCTCAGGTGCCAGCGGGTATGCCCCAGCAAGGTCATCCAGCGGCTGTTGTTGGCGATCCAGCCTTCGTGGATGTGGCTCATGAGCCAGTCGGTCACGCGCTGGGCGGCGGGGAAGGGCAGGCAGAACTTGAACAAAGCAACCACGAATAACAGCGTGCATAAAACGATGGTGTTAAGCGCCAAAAGCAGCGAGGCAATGACGCCCCGCAAGGGTGCAGGCAAAAAATCCATGACGGATCCGGCTCCAGAAAATAGTCGAACGCCGCCGGTTTGCGCCGGCGGCATTTGCAGTGAGGGGGAGAGTGTGTCAGGAAAGGGTGTCGGCCTGAATAGCCGTCAGGGCAATGGTGTAGACGATGTCATCGACCTGCGCGCCGCGGGGCAAATCATTCACCGGCTTGCGCAGGCCTTGCAGCATCGGCCCGAGGCTGACGCAATCGGCGCTGCGCTGAACAGCCTTGTAGGTTGTGTTACCGGTATTGAGGTCGGGGAACACGAACACGTTCGCTCGTCCCGCCACCGAACTGTCGGGAGCCAGTTGGCGCGCGACGTTTTCATTGGCGGCGGCATCGTATTGCAAGGGCCCGTCGATCAACAGGTCGCGTTTGGCTTCATGGGCCAGTTGCGTCGCTTCCCGAACTTTCTCCACCTCTTCGCCGCTGGCCGAATTGCCGCTTGAGTAACTGATCATTGCGACCCGAGGCGTAATGCCGAAGGCCACGGCCGAGTCAGCGCTTTGCAAGGCGATTTCAGCCAATTCAGTGGCGCTGGGGTGTGGGTTCATGATGCAGTCGCCGTACATCAAGACTTGCTCGGGAAACAGCATGAAAAACACCGACGACACCAGGGTGCAGCCCGGCGCAGTCTTGATCAGTTGCAAGGCAGGGCGAATGGTATTGGCGGTGGAGTGAATGACCCCGGAAACCAGACCGTCGACTTCATCCAGCGCCAACATCATGGTGCCAATGACAACGGTGTCTTCCAGCTGTTGTTCGGCCATCGGTGCATTCAGGCTTTTGCTTTTACGCAGCTCGACCATGGGGGCGATGTAGCGCTCACGGATAACATCCGGATCGAGAATCTCCAGGCCCTGGGGCAATTCGATGCCCTGCGCCTTGGCAACGGCATGGACTTCTTCGGGTTTGGCCAGTAGCACGCAACGGGCAATGCCTCGCGCCTGGCAGATCGCCGCCGCCTGGATGGTCAGCGGCTCGCTGCCTTCAGGCAGGACAATGCGCTTGTTGGCCGATTGCGCACGCTGGATCAGTTGATAGCGAAACACCGCCGGTGACAGGCGCAGCTCTCGGGGCGTGCCGCAACGCTGGTGCAGCCAATTGGCGTCCAGATGGCTGGCGACGAAATCGGTAATGATCTCGGCCCGCTCCCGGTCGTCGATAGGGATTTCCTTGTTGAGCTGATTGAGCTGCGTGGCGGTTTCGTAGGAGCCTGTGCTCACCGACAACACCGGCAACCCTGCCTGCAAGGCGCCGCGACACAGCTCCATGATGCGCGGATCGGGCACTGTGTCGCTGGTCAGCAGCAGGCCCGCGAGTGGCACGCCGTTCATGGCCGCGAGGCTGACCGCGAGGATGATGTCATCGCGATCCCCCGGCGTGACCACCAGCACGCCTGGCTTGAGCAGTTGTACGGTATTGAGCACCGTGCGCGCGCAAATGATGATCTTGGACATGCGCCGTTGCTCGTAATCGCCGGCGTTGATCACCTGAGCGCCAAGCAGTTCGGCGACGTCGCGGGTACGGGGTGCATTGAGGTCGGCTTGATACGGAATGCAGCCCAGCAGACGGAAATCGCCGCTGCGCAGGAGCGGTGAATGCTCCTTTAGACGGTTGGCGAAGGCTTCCATGGTTTCGTCGGTGCGGACCTTATTGAGAATGACGCCAAGCACTTTGGGGTCTTTCGGGCCGCCAAAGAGTTGCGCCTGCAATTCGACCCGGCCCGACAGCTCGGTCAGCACTTCGTTTTCCGGTGCGGACACCAGAATCACTTCAGCATCCAGGCTCTTGGCCAGATGCAGATTCACCCGGGCCGCATAGCTGGCATGACGGGTGGGAACCATGCCTTCGACGATCAGCACGTCCTTGCCTACGGCGGCCTGCTGATACAGCGCGATGATTTCTTCCAGCAGCTCATCGAGCTGGCCATCGCCCAGCATGCGTTCGACATGGGACAGTGCCAGCGGCCGGGGAGGCTTCAAACCGTGAGTGCGCGCCACCAGTTCCGTGGAGCGCTCAGGCCCCAGGTCGCCGGGGTGCGGCTGCGCGATGGGTTTGAAAAAACCGACTTTCAGCCCGGCACGCTCAAGGGTGCGCACCAGCCCGAGGCTGATGGATGTCAGACCCACACCAAAGTCTGTGGGGGCAATAAAGAAAGTCTGCATTCAGGTATCTCGCTTGAGCAGTACAAGGGCCGGGGTGAACAATCACCCGCCGACCGGAAAAGCAGGGCGCTGTCGATTTGCAGCGTCTCAACGGGGCGTAAGATTATCGTTATCCAGCGTCTGCGCACACCAGCCACAGCGAAAGCTTTGTCCTGTTTTTTGCTCGCGTTGCGCTGGATCAAGAACCCACGCACGGGATTGCCACGGAGGTTGATGGCGCAGATGTTGAGTGTGGCCACAAGACAGCATGGCAATCCAGTGGCCTTGCTCATCCTGCCGGAAGCCGATCACCGTCGTGGTTTCCAATATGGGCCGTCCGTCAGAGTTGCGTTCGCTTTCAGGCGACTGCTTGGTTAAACTTGCTCGTTCTTCAATCTTAAGCAAAGGTCTTGCCCTCATGCCGATCGCCGCCAATAAGGCTGTCTCCATCGACTATACCCTGACCAACGACGCTGGTGAGGTCATCGACAGCTCCGCCGGTGGCGCG
>DASVUK010000132.1:0-2313 GCA_036387095.1 Pseudomonas sp. | reverse complement strand
GGGCTCAGATAAGAAGGTTTCGGGTGATCGAAGGAACGACAAATGCAAAAGTTGAAAATCGCGACGTTCAACGTGAACGGGATCAACACGCGACTTACAAATCTCTTGCAGTGGCTAGAGCGAGAGAAGCCCGACATCGTTTGCCTACAAGAGCTTAAGGCCCAGGATAAAGACTTCCCTGCTCGCGACCTTCGCGCAGCGGGCTACGGGTCTCTGCACCTCGGGCAGGCAAGCTGGAACGGCGTTGCCATATTGGCGCGAGACTCCGAACCGCTGCTAATCCACAAAGGTCTTCCGGGCGAAGAAACCGATACCCAGTCTCGCTATCTTGAGGCAGCGGCACATGGAGTCATCATCGGATGCCTCTATCTGCCAAATGGAAATCCTCAGCCAGGGCCGAAGTTCGACTACAAGCTGCGGTGGTTCGAGCATCTGATTCACCATGCCAAAACCTTGCAGGCGAGCGAGCATCCTGTTGTCCTCGCAGGTGACTTCAATGTCGTCCCCACCGACATGGATATCTACAACCCGCGGTCTTGGCTTAAAAACGCCCTACTGCAACCCGAGAGCCGAGAGTGTTTTGAGCGCTTGCTGGATCAAGGGTGGCTGGACTCCCTAAGACACCTGTATCCAGAAGAACGCGTCTACACCTTCTGGGATTATTTCCGTGAGCATTGGCAGAACAATTCAGGCCTGCGCATTGATCATCTGCTGTTGAACCCGGTACTCGCTCCTCACTTGCTGAACGCGGGTGTGGATACATGGGTTCGAGGTGAAGATCATGCGAGTGATCACGCACCCGCATGGATTGAGATTGGAGAGACCCACGCTAAGCGCAAGAAAACGTCAAACAAGGCTGAACTCCCTTCTGCTGGATCAGCCGCGCATTCAAATCTGGAAGAATACAACCGCAAGCGTGATTTTGACGCAACGCCGGAGCCCTCGGGCGCACCTTCGACCAAACGGTCAGGGAAGCAAAAAGCAGCGGTACAAAACGCCCTGCAGTTTTGCATTCAGAAGCATGATGCCACACGCCTCCATTACGACTTCCGGCTGGAGCTGGATGGCACGCTGAAAAGCTGGGCGGTACCAAAAGGCCCTTCGCTTGATCCCAAGGTGAAACGGTTGGCGGTGCACGTCGAAGATCACCCAATCGATTACGCAACCTTCGAAGGGAACATTCCAGAAGGCCATTATGGCGCGGGTGACGTGATCGTCTGGGATCGTGGCATCTGGAAACCGCTGTCTGATCCTGCGGAGGCGTACACCAAAGGCCGCCTTAAATTCGAGCTCCAAGGCGAGAAGCTCAGCGGTATCTGGAATCTAGTCAAAACTAACTTCTCCGGTAAACAGGAGCAATGGTTTCTCATCAAGCATCAAGATGACTTCGCGCGTTCCGAATCCGAGTACGACATCGCCAAGGATTTGCCTGACAGCGTTTTGAGCGAGCGAACACTTGTCCCAAAAAAACGTAGCGGTAAAGCTGCAACCCCCAAGCCCGTTGAAAAGGTGCCGGCTCCAAGGAAGAAGCCAGGCAAGGTTCATTTGACGGGAGCCCAAGTGGCAATGCTGCCTGACAGCATCAAACCCGAATTAGCAACATTGGTGGAGTCTGCCCCCGATGGTGATTGGCGCTACGAGATCAAGTTCGATGGCTATCGCATCATGGCCAAAGTTGATGATGGCAAGGTTCAGCTCTTCACGCGCAACGGTCACGATTGGACGCACAAGCTCCCGCGTCAAGCCGAGGCCATCGCCGCCTTGGGGCTTGAATCGGCTTGGCTGGACGGAGAAATGGTCGTCGCCAATGATGAGGGTGTTCCGGATTTCCAGGCGCTTCAAAATGCCTTTGAGGTGGGTCGAAGCGGCAATATCGTTTATTACCTATTCGACCTTCCCTTCCTTAATGGCATGGACTTACGGGAGGTGCGGGTTGAGCAACGTCGAGCGGCACTGTCAAAAGTGTTAGAAGCCAGCGAGGACGGGATTCTCAGGTTTTCCGAAGACTTTGGTGAAGAACCTGACGCTCTGCTCAACAGTGCATGCCAGATGAAAATGGAAGGCCTTATCGGCAAGCGCGTTGGCAGTTCCTATGTGTCACGTCGCAGCGGGGACTGGATCAAGCTCAAGTGCAAAAGGCGGCAAGAGTTCGTGGTCGTCGGCTTCAGCGAACCCAAAGGTGCACGGAGTAAATTCGGTGCGCTTTTGCTGGGACTTCATGACGCCGACAGTGGCGACCTGCGCTACGCAGGGAAAGTCGGTACGGGATTTAACGAGGCCACGCTTACCACCATCTATGGCCAGCTAGTGCCA
>DASVUK010000131.1:0-29882 GCA_036387095.1 Pseudomonas sp. | reverse complement strand
GCCCGGTGAGCAGGGGAAGTATCAAGGCAATAACTCGTAACATCGTTGGGCCACTATCTGTTTGGGTGCCGATTGGACGCGGCCAGACGAATAAGGTTCGAGGATGAACTACACGACCAGCCTGCGTATACTGGCGCGCCTACTTTTATTGATCTGATTTGACGATCTGGTTTTTTCGCTGACTTCTCGGAGCGCCCGCATGTCCGGCAACACTTTCGGCAAGCTGTTCACTGTCACCACTGCCGGCGAAAGCCATGGTCCAGCGCTGGTTGCTATCGTTGACGGCTGCCCGCCGGGCCTTGAGCTGTCACTGCAAGACTTGCAGATCGATCTTGATCGGCGCAAGCCTGGCACCAGTCGCCACACCACTCAGCGTCAGGAAGCCGACGAGGTGGAAATCCTCTCCGGCGTATTCGAAGGCAAGACGACCGGCGCGTCCATCGGTTTGTTGATCCGCAACACCGATCAGAAGTCCAAGGATTATTCAGCTATCCAGGACCTGTTCCGTCCGGCCCACGCCGACTACACCTATCACCACAAGTATGGCGTTCGCGATTACCGCGGCGGCGGTCGCAGCTCCGCTCGGGAAACCGCCATGCGCGTCGCGGCTGGCGCCATTGCCAAGAAATACCTGGCAAGCCTGGGCATTGTGGTCCGTGGCTACATGAGCCAGTTGGGCCCGATCGAGATTGCGTTCAAGACCTGGGATTCGGTTGAGGACAACGCTTTTTTCTGCCCCGATCCGGACAAAGTCCCGGAGCTGGAAGCCTATATGGACCAGCTGCGTCGCGATCAGGATTCAGTCGGAGCCAAGATTACCGTGGTGGCCGAGGGTGTGATGCCAGGCTTGGGCGAGCCGATCTTTGATCGCCTGGACGCCGAGCTGGCCCATGCCCTGATGAGCATCAACGCCGTCAAAGGCGTCGAGATAGGTGCCGGCTTCGCCTGTGTCGCCCAGCGCGGCACCGAGCATCGCGACGAGCTGACTCCGCAAGGCTTCCTGTCCAACAATGCCGGTGGCATTCTCGGCGGTATTTCCTCAGGTCAGCCGATTGTCGCGCATCTGGCCCTTAAACCGACCTCCAGCATCACGACGCCAGGACGTTCCATAGATGTCCATGGCAATCCGGTGGACGTGATTACCAAGGGTCGCCATGACCCTTGCGTCGGTATCCGCGCCACACCCATCGCCGAAGCAATGATGGCCATGGTGCTGCTGGACCATCTGCTGCGCCATCGCGGTCAAAACGCCGATGTGCGGGTCAGCACGCCTGTGCTGGGCCAGCTGTAATGATTGATGGCGCCGCTGCCGTCGCAGCCTGCTAGCGTGACGCCGATTCCTGCCGGACAGTTGCCGTACTGGCGGCTGTCCAGCTTCTATGTGTTTTACTTCGCCTTGTTGGGGTCCACGGCGCCGTTCCTCGCCCTGTACTTTCATCATCTGGGGTTTTCCAGTGCGCGAATCGGCGAGTTAGTGGCGATCCCCATGCTGATGCGCTGCATCGCGCCTAACATCTGGGGCTGGCTCGGGGATTACACCGGGCGGCGCCTGACCATCGTCCGATTTGGTGCGTTGTGTGCGTTACTGACCTTTTCCCTGATCCTGTTCGACAAAAGCTATGCCTGGCTGGCGATGGTCATGGCGTTGCATGCGTTTTTCTGGCACGCAGTGTTGCCCCAGTTCGAGGTCATCACCCTGGCGCACCTGCAAGGGCAGACCTCGCGCTACAGCCAGATCCGACTCTGGGGTTCGGTGGGATTTATTCTCGCGGTGGTTGTTCTAGGTCGTCTGTTTGAAGGCATCAGCCTCGACCTTTACCCGCAAGCCTTGCTGTTGGTGCTGGTCGGGATCGTGGCAAGCAGTTGGTGGGTTCCCAATGCCCAGCCGCTGCTCTGCACCACGCGCCTGAATGCCGGGGGATTTTTCCGACAACTGACTCGGCCGGGAGTGTTGGCGTTTTACGCCAGCGTCGGGCTGATGCAATTGAGTCATGGCCCGTATTACACCTTTTTGACCCTGCACCTTGAAACTCTCGGTTACAGCCGCAGTTTCATCGGCTTGCTCTGGGCAGTCGGGGTAATCGCCGAAGTATTGATGTTCATGGCCATGAGCCGGGTTCTGCAGCGTTTTTCCGTGCGGCAGGTGCTGGTGACCAGTTTTCTGCTCGCGGCGCTGCGCTGGTTGCTTTTGGGCAGCTTTGCCGAGCATTTCTGGGTGTTGATCGTGGCCCAGCTCATGCATGCGGCGACCTTCGGCAGTTTTCACGCCACGGCCATCCATTTCGTGCAACGTAGCTTCGAGCCTCGGCAACAAGGGCAGAGCCAGGCCCTTTATGCGGCGTTGTCCGGAACCGGCGGCGCGCTGGGGGCGTTGTATTCAGGTTACAGCTGGAATCTGCTGGGTCCAGGCTGGACCTTCAGTATTGCCAGCGTTGCGGCATTGGCCGCTGCCGTCATGACAGGTTTGAGAATGAAAGAGGAGCGCGCATGAGCCGCGAACAACTGACCCAGGCGATTATCGACGCCGGGCGCTTTTTATATGCACGGGGCTGGTCTCCAGCCACCAGCAGCAACTATTCCGCGCGACTGTCAGCCACAGAGGTGCTGCTGACCGTTTCCGGAAGGCACAAGGGTGAATTGGGTCGGGACGACGTATTGGCCACTGACCTGAGCGGCAGGAGTCTGGAACCGGGCAAGAAGCCGTCGGCGGAGACCTTGCTGCATACGCAGATCTACAGCTGCAAGCCAGACGTCGGCGCAGTGCTGCATACGCACTCGGTGAACGCTACGGTATTGTCTCGTCTGACCGCCGGCGATCATCTCGTTTTCCAGGACTACGAGCTGCAAAAAGCATTCAGCGGTGTCGTGACCCATGACTCCCGCGTTGTTGTACCCATTTTCGATAACGACCAGGACATCGCTCGTTTGGCCGCGCAGGTGCAGCCTTGGCTTGACACGCATCCGGAGTGTGCCGGCTATCTGATTCGCGGCCACGGCCTGTATACATGGGGTGCCGGCATGAGCGACGCGTTGCGTCAGATCGAAGCGTTCGAGTTCCTGTTTGAATGCGAGCTGAAAACCCTCGCCATCTTGAATCGATAACAGATGTGCCCGCAGCGGCCTGGCTTTCTCATTATTAAAGCCAGCCGCAGGGTTACCGAAACCGAGGAATTGCCCCATGAGCAGCCTGTTCGTTTACCACGAGTCCAGCCCTGACCAGCCCAATAAAGTCCTGACCCATGTGCAAGACATCGCGTCGACGCTGGCCGAGCACGGCGTAGGTTTTGACCGTTGGCAGGCGGCTACGCCCATTGCCCCAGGTGCCAGTCAGGAAGAAGTGATCAGCGCCTATCGCGTGCAGATCGACACATTGATGACCGAGCGCGGTTACGTCACGGTGGATGTGATCAGCCTTAACAGCGATCATCCGCAAAAAGCCGAGTTGCGGGCCAAGTTTCTTGAAGAGCACCGTCATGGCGAAGATGAGGTGCGATTTTTCGTTGCTGGACGTGGGCTGTTCACCCTGCATATTGAAGATTATGTCTACGCGGTTCTGTGCGAAAAGAACGACCTGATCTCTGTTCCGGCTGGCACCCGGCATTGGTTTGATATGGGTGAAAACCCGCATTTTGTCGCCATTCGCCTGTTCAACAATCCAGAAGGCTGGGTTGCCAACTTCACCGGTGAAAGCATCGCGCAGGATTTCCCGCAGCTCGACGATCTATAGGACCGATACCGATGACGATTAAAGCTGTCCTGACCGATATCGAAGGCACCACCAGCGCGGTGAGTTTTGTATTTGACGTGCTGTTCCCGTTCGCCGCGCAACACCTGCCGGATTTCATACGCCAGCACGCCCACGAACCCGCCGTTGCTGCCCAATTGCAAGCGGTACGCGCTGACAGCGACGAACCGGGCGCTGACGTGGAGCGGGTGATCGGGATTGTGCTGCGATGGATCGCCGAAGACCGCAAGGCCACACCGCTCAAGGCCCTGCAAGGTATGGTCTGGGAGCAGGGGTACAACGCCGGCCAGCTCAAGGGGCATGTTTATCCCGATGCGGTGGAGGCGCTCAAACGCTGGCACGAGGAAGGCTACGCGCTGTACGTTTATTCGTCGGGGTCGATTCAGGCGCAGCGGTTGATTTTCGGCTGCTCGGAGGCAGGAGATCTGTCGGGCTTGTTCAGCGGTTACTTCGACACCACCTCAGGCCCCAAGCGCGACCCGCAGTCTTACCGCAACATCACCCAGGCCATCGGCTTGCCTGCGGAGCAAATCGTGTTTCTGTCGGATATCGTCGAGGAACTGGACGCCGCACAAGCTGCCGGCATGCTCACTTGCGGGCTGGTTCGCAGCGGGGGCGAATTGGTCGGGCACAGCAATGTTGCCAGTTTCGCTGTCATTGATCTGGCCACTTTCTGATTCGCCTTCCCTGACAGTCGTGGGGCAACACCGCGACTGTCGCCAGCCGTCCAACCTTTGCTCGTCATTACGCGGCTGAACTTGAGTCGGTCTTTTCCTGCTGCGCTGTGGGAAGTAGCTTGATTGCAAGTCGGTCAAGACTGTTTGTTTTTGCGGCAGTTTTTCAACCCGATGATTCGTGTAGTTTCCTGCCTATCCAGCCCCGCCCCCATCGCTCAAAACACCTCATAAAGTCGGGTCGGATAAGGAGCAAGCCGCCATGGAAACAGCCACAACACACCCTTCGCACGTCAATCCACTGATCCAGCAAATGGTCAGCAGCATCACTGAGCTGGACAGCGAATATGCCATTGAAAACGCGCTGGGCTGGCTGCGTCAGGAGTGCCATTGCGAGCGGGCGATGTTTTATCAGTTCCGGGGGTCGATGCTGCTGACCCTGGTGACTTCCAATGTCGACACCACCTGGTGCCCGATGTATCGGCGTAGGCAGATGTTGCTGGAAGATCCGGTGGTCAAGTATTACCGCGAGCATTTGGGGTTTCTGGATTGGCGCAAGGCCTATCACCTTTATCCGGTGTCCGGTGCCTTCAGCGAAGCGGTGGCCAGCCATCGATTGAATCCTGGCTGCTCCTTCGGCTACAGCCAAAAGGGGCGGGGGTTTCGGGGGGTGACTTCTGTTTGCTCCCTCAATGGGTTGAACCGATCACTGACAGCGGCGGATAAATACCTGCTGTCGAGTCTGGTGCCGGTCCTGCACATGGTAGGCAGAGGCGCAAACTCCGGATCCCAAGGGTTCAGCGAGAAGGAAATTGAAATACTGGAGTGGGCCAGGGAGGGTATGACGGCGGGGGAGATTGCAGCGATCCGGCAAGTTTCCGTAGCGACCGTGAAGTATCACCTCAAGAGCATCTATAACAAGCTGGGCGTGGCAAACCGGGCGCAGGCGGTCGCTGAGGCGTTGTGTCAGGGCATCATCAGATAGTGATCCGGTTTGTTCTAGGCACCGCCGACGGTGTGAATAAAAAAAGCCGCAAAAGCTTTTCAGCAGTCGCGGCTAAAAAAAACAAAGGATGAGAGAGCGTGAATCAGTAGAACATGCAGCGTGCAGTCGGCTTACCGATACTCAGCGAGTGTGGTAGGTCGGCAGATCGAAACGGTGTTGGCTTTGCAGCATGGAGATAGCTGGCAACTCACTGGCCTGTGCAGCAAGGTCACGGCGAATGGCACTAATCACCCATTCCAACTGGACCGGAGTATGGAGCTGCGCATAAGACACGGAACGACGAATCTGTTTGCCTTCACTGTTACGCAAAGAAAGAAGTACCCCACCATCAGGACGCGCCTGGGTGGTTACGTCGAATTCGGAAAAGACGGAAGCGAATTTTTCTTGAATAAAAGTCATGTCTAGCGGCTCCATTGCTCATGGGATAACAAGCGTGGAAGTACTAGTGCAGTGACTGTGCCAGTATTTGGATAAAAATAAACCCTTTGAAATCAATAGCTTGCGCGATACTGGTTTTCCGGGGTTCGTGCAATTTGCATGAAAGCCCGTCGTGCATCCTGCATTTTGCGGTTTTCTTCGGGTTTGGGTCGGACAAAAGTGGAACTTAACCGGGCATCAGGGTTCTGGCGGTCAAGGCGGTGATGTGAGCGCATCTGAACGATGTGACCGCATGTTTCAGGATTTATTCGGCAAAGACGCAAACCCGGCTCATCTTTTCCAATAGAGTCGATAGACGGCATTGCCTTGACCCTTATCGAACGGCTGCCCACAGTTGCGGTCATTGCTAACGGCAAGAAACTGCCTGAGGGCGTTTTTTAATGGCTGCCAGGGCAGATTCCGTGAGTTCTAGCCAGCCCTGTGCTCGACCGCTTTCGAGGAGATACCTGATGTCCGATCAAACCAATACGTCTAGCGAACCTGTGCAGATGACCGATGAAGAAGCGCTTGAGTTCGCCGAGCAGGTGTTTGACGTTGCGCGCCGGGGAGATGCGGCGATGCTGGAAAAACTTCTGGAGAAAGGCCTGACGCCCAATCTGCGCAATCACAAAGGCGACACGCTGCTGATGTTGGCCAGTTACCACGGTCATCAACATGCCGTTCGGGTGCTGCTCAATCACAAGGCCGACCCGGAAATCCGCAACGACAACGGGCAGAGTCCGGTGGCGGGTGCGGCCTTCAAGGGCGATATGGCAGTGGTCAAATTGCTCATCGAAGGTGGTGCTGATGTGGAAGGTGCTTCAGCGGACGGTCGCACAGCACTGATGATGGCGGCGATGTTCAACCGCACCGAGATCGTCGATTACCTGATCAGCAAGGGCGCCAATCCCCACGCCCAGGATGCCAAAGGCGTGACGCCCCTGGCCGCCGCGCAAACCATGGGCGCCACCCAGACCGCTGAACAGTTGGCCAAGCTCACAAGCTGAACGCCATATGGCTTGAACAGATAGAGGTGCGAAGGATTTGCCGTTATTCTTCGCGCCTTTATTTTTGCATGTGATCAGGATCAGCCCATGAAGCATCAACTCATCGAATTAATCGGCAAAATCAGTTCAGGTTGCATGGGCGAACAGGATATCGAGCGCATCGCCGACGAAGCGACCCAGGCCTACGCCGATCCACAGGCGTTTTTGCTTGCCAACCCGGATATCAATTACGACGACACGTTCCCGATTTCTCTAGGCGAGTGGGTCGTAGTGGGCAGCTTGCCGGAGACGGTGCTGTTTCAGGCCGACACTTATAGGGAATTGTTCGCGCAGATCGTCGAATCCTTCGGACCGGACGTCACCTTCAACATCAAGCCCAAGCAACTGGCCAACGTTGAAGCGCTGACTGCCCTGAACCGTATTCAGATTCAACTGGGCGCCATGAACAAGGAAATGGGCGGCTATGTGCTGATGAATTTCAGCCAGCCTTTGGATGACGAGTTGCAAGCGGTGCTGGTCTACGGATGCGATCAGGCCCGTGTGCTTGAACTATGCGCAGCGGTAGGCATTCAGGCAGCGCCCGCACTCCAGGCGCTGAAGGCGTCGAGCTGATCAACCCAGCGCGGTATCGAGAAACATCATGACCGCAAAACCGCCCATCAAGCCGATGGTCGCCGAAGTCTGGTGACCGTTGCGGTGGGTTTCAGGGATGACTTCATGGGATACCACGAACAACATGGCGCCTGCCGCCAGCCCAAGGCTGACGGGGTAGGCGATGGCGAAACCACTGGAAATCCCCAGGCCGATCAGCGAGCCGATGGGCTCCATCAGCCCCGAGCCGATGGCCACCAGCATCGCTTTGAACGCTGAAAGCCCGGTGACACGCAACGCCAGGGCAATCGCAAGACCTTCTGGAATATCCTGAATCGAAATCGCGGTAGCCAAGGGCAGGCCGACGTTCATATCGCCATTGGCGAAACCTACACCGATGGCCATGCCTTCCGGGAGGTTATGCAGGGTAATCGCCAGAACAAATAGCCAGACCCGATTGATGCGCTCTGCCTGGGGGCCCTGGCGGCCGACGCTTTCATGTTCATGGGGGGTGAATTTATCCAGCCCCAGCATCAGCAGCACGCCCAGCCCCAGGCCGACCACCACGGTAGCAGCGGCAAGAGGGCCATTACCGGTGACTTCGCGCGCGGCTGCGAGACCGGGAAGGATCAGGGAAAACGAGCTGGCGGCGAGCATCATGCCCGCGGCAAAGCCCAGCATGATGTCCTGAGTACGTTGCTGGATGTCGCGCATTGCCACGGCCATCACCGCGCCCAGTGCAGTGGCACCGAATCCGGCGCTGCCGCCGATCAACGCGTAATGCAGGTTGTCCTGGTTGGCGCCATAGATCGCGTTGTAGCCACTGGCGATCAACAGGCCGAGCACCAGCACCAGCACCATCAGAAAACTGAGGCTGAGCAGTGGGGTGGATTGGGCCTGAGCGAACCATGTGGCCCACAACGTTCGCGGTTGCGCGGGAGTTTGCATAAATGGCTGACCTGTCCGGAATCAAGAAAAATGTGCGCCGATACGTACGTCTTATCAAGTCGGAGCCCAAAAATATGCTGTTGGTTCAACGGAACCCTCGAAGACTGCGACTATCCTAAGCAGGCAAGCATTCATCCAGGACATTCAGGAGTAACACCATGGGTTCCACTTTCAATGGTTTGGTAGGGCTGATCATTCTCGCCCTCGATATCTGGGCCATCATCAACGTTTTGAAAAGTGGCGCTGAAACGGGGATGAAAATCCTTTGGGTACTGCTTATTGTTCTGCTACCGGTATTGGGTCTGATCATCTGGGCTATCGCAGGCCCGCGCAGTAACGTTCGCATCTGACCCTCGTCAACTTGGGCCATGTCCCCAGCTGCTGACTTGATTCGGTCAGCTGGTGGCATTGCCTGACGCTGTGATTCTCCATTCAGGTCCAACGGTTCTGACGACTCCATCTGCACTTCTGCCAGTCTTGCGGCTTGCTGAGTGCCGTCCAAACGCAGCGACTCCTTGATTAAAACTGCCATCTTCCTGGCGTGCTTGTCCTGAAACGCATCAGAGCGGACTTACCGGACGTCGCCATCGAGAGCTATTGCCCTCATTATTGTGTACCCGGTATTGACAGTGATACCCGCTAGAGGTGCGGGCGACAGAACATTGCTGCGTAATAGAGGTTCGACCTGTCATGTTCCGCGACGTAGAATGCGCGCCTTTCTTATGGGCGGCTTACCGTCCTGCCATCCGCATTTATGAGGGACTTACCCATGAGCGATTATCAAGAAACGTTGTACGAAGGTTATGGCCAGCGTTTTCGCATGGAAAAACTGCTCCATGAAGTGCGTACCGAGCACCAGCATCTGGTGATTTTCCAGAACCCGCGCATGGGCCGTGTGATGGCGCTCGACGGTGTCATTCAGACCACCGAAGCGGACGAGTTCATCTACCACGAGATGCTGACCCATGTGCCGATCCTGGCCCACGGTGCTGCGCGTCGGGTGCTGATCATTGGCGGTGGCGATGGCGGCATGTTGCGGGAAGTGGCCAAGCACGGCAGTGTCGAGCACATCACCATGGTTGAAATCGACGGCACGGTCGTCGAGATGTGCAAAGAGTTTCTGCCGAATCACTCCAAGGGTGCGTTCGAAGACCCACGCCTGAATCTGGTGATCGACGATGGCATGCGCTTCGTCGCCACCACCGAAGAAAAGTTCGATGTGATCATTTCCGACTCCACTGACCCGATTGGCCCAGGTGAAGTACTGTTCTCGGAAAACTTCTACCAGGCCTGCCATCGCTGCCTGAACGAAGGCGGCATTCTGGTGACCCAGAACGGTACGCCTTTCATGCAGTTGAGCGGCGTGCAAACCACCGCCGGTCGCATGCGCGGTCTGTTTGCCGACTGGCATTTCTATCAGGCGGCGATCCCGACCTATATCGGCGGCGCCATGACCTTCGCCTGGGGCGCGACCAACACGGCCTATCGCAAACTGCCACTGGAGACCTTGCGCCAGCGCTTTGCCGGCAGCGGTATTGTGACGCGCTATTACAACCCGGAAGTACACATCGGCTCCTTTGCCTTGCCGCAATACGTGCTGCAAGCGGTTAACAAGCCCAGCAACGACTGATCAGAAAGTGCTGTCAGGTCGCCGCCCTGCGTGAGGGCGCGGCCTGGGACATCGTCAACACAACTGCTTACATAATGAAGCCTCGCTGACGCTGGGCCTTTCCGACACGAAACGTCTGCTCGCTTGCCGCTCCGCAATCTTCTGACTGGACCGGGCATGAGAGGTTGCCAGGCCCGTCAACCCCCGAAAAACCTGAGCATTGCCATGCAAACTTCACTGCTGGCGAACCCCGGGCTCGCATACCTGATGCGCCGGCGGCGGTCGAAGCGTGGGCCATTGCCGTCGATTATCAAGCTGATCCAGCGCATGGCGAACGACGAAATTTTCACAATGGCTCGCTGAAAATCCGCCGCGATCAACGAAGCTTCACAGGCGGCGAACTGCGATTTCAAACAAGTGATGCTGTATTTATCTCGCCGATCAAGATGAAACTTCGTACTACCGTCGGTGTTAATCCCTGAGTGATCACGTAAGATTTGCCCCCCGCAGTTTGCTCGATGTGAATACGTCGCCAGGCGCACAGACTTTCGAACCCACTTTTGAATCAACGGATCCTAGAACGACATGGCCACAACGGACGCCCTGAGTCATCAGCACGCCTCGTCGCGCTCGCTGCAACCTACCGTCAAGTCACATCTGGCATACACGCTGTTAAGCGGGCTGGTACTGATGGTGTTGTATTCGCTGCTACGCATTGCATTGCTGGTCTATAACCACGAGATGATCGGAGATACGCCGGCATCGACATTTGTCGAAGCCATGCTCAACGGCATGCGTTTTGACCTGCGTCTGACGGTTTACCTGCTCATCCCCCTGATTCTGGCGCTGTTCAGTGCCCGACTCATGGCCAAACGTGGTCTGTTTCGCTTCTGGCTGACCCTGGTTGGTAGCCTGACAATGTTCTTCGGCCTGATGGAGATGGATTTCTATCGCGAATTTCACCAGCGTCTGAACGGCCTGGTGTTTCAGTACGTCAAGGAAGACCCGAAGACTGTTCTGAGCATGTTGTGGTACGGCTTCCCGGTAGTGCGCTATCTGCTGGCCTGGGCGTTGGTCACCTGGTTGCTGAGCCTGGTATTCAAAGGCGTGGATCGGGTAACCCGGTCGCGCCGTCTGGTGAGCGCCAGTGATTCGACTAGCGGGTCGATCGCTCCGTGGTATGCCCGGATTGCCGTTTTCGTCGTTTGCCTGATGGTGGCCGTGGTAGCCGCGCGCGGGACATTGCGCCAAGGCCCGCCGCTGCGTTGGGGCGATGCGTACACCACCGAATCGAATTTCGCTAACACCTTGGGCCTGAACGGTACCCTGACCCTGATCGCCGCGGCCAAGAGCCGCATGTCGGAAGATCGCGACAACATCTGGAAAGCCACGCTGCCGCAGCCACAGGCGCAACAAACCGTGCGCGACATGTTGCTCACGTCCCACGACAAACTGGTGGACCCGGACATCGCGGCCGTGCGTCGCGACTCCCTGCCGCCGGCAGAAAACACGCTGCCGATCAAGAACGTCGTCGTGATTCTGATGGAGAGCTTCGCCGGTCACTCCGTCGGCGCATTGGGCGATGAGGCGAACATCACGCCGTACTTCGACAAGCTGTCCAAAGAGGGCCTGCTGTTCGACCGGTTCTTCTCCAACGGCACTCACACTCACCAGGGCATGTTCGCCACCATGGCGTGTTTCCCGAACCTGCCGGGTTTCGAATACCTGATGCAGACACCGGAAGGCAGTCACAAACTTTCCGGCTTGCCACAGCTGCTCAGCGCGCGTGGTTATGACGATGTGTATGTTTACAACGGCGACTTCGCCTGGGACAACCAGTCCGGCTTCTTCAGCAATCAGGGTATGACCAACTTCATCGGTCGTAATGACTTCGTCAATCCGGTGTTCTCCGATCCGACCTGGGGCGTTTCCGACCAGGACATGTTTGATCGTGGCGCGCAGGAGTTGAAGGCTCGCGGCGAAAAAGGCAAGCCGTTCTATGCACTGCTGCAAACCCTGTCGAACCATACGCCTTACGCGTTACCAGCCAACCTGCCAGTAGAACGTGTTACGGACCAGGGCTCATTGAATGAGCACATGACCGCCATGCGTTATTCCGACTGGGCGCTGGGCCAGTTCTTCGAGAAAGCGCGCAAAGAGCCGTACTACAAGGAAACGCTGTTCATCGTCGTGGGTGACCATGGTTTCGGCAACAACCAGCAGATCACCGAAATGGACCTGGGGCGTTTCAACGTTCCGATGCTGATGATCGGTCCGGGCGTACAGCAGAAGTTCGGCCAGCGCAGCAGCATCGTCGGCACCCAGATCGATATCGTGCCGACCATCATGGGACGCTTGGGCGGTGAAAGTCGTAACCAGTGCTGGGGTCGGGATCTGCTGAACCTGCCGGAAGGCGACAAGGGTTTTGGCGTGATCAAACCCTCTGGCAGCGAGCAGACGGTTGCACTGGTTACCGGAGACCGAATCCTGATCGAGCCCAAGGAGATGGAGCCAAAAGTGCTGTCCTACACCTTGGGTCGCATTCCGCATGCCGAAGTGATTCCCAATGCCCCGGATACCCAGGAGCTGCGTAACAAACTCGACAGCTTCCTGCAAACCGCGACCAAGAGCCTGCTGGACAATACGGCCGGGGTAGTGGCAAGCAAGAACAAAAACTGATTATCGCGTGGCAACCAAAAGCCCCTGACCCAGGGGCTTTTTGCATCACAGGTTGTGGCGCAGCCAGGCCGATCCGGCAATCATCGTCATCTATCGATCCAACTCATTTGAACGAATGACCACCCCAAAAGGTCAAGATCAGGTAAGCCGCGTTTTCGGCTGCTGAGGAGACATTGATGAAACAGTGGACCATTTCGTATCTGGATAAAGATGGTGTGCAACAGAGCCTGGATCTTGATGCCGAGCAGCGTCCCAGTGAGGAAGAGGTTGCTCGTCGGCTGCGGCCGATCTTGTTCCCTGTAGCCGATGAACTTGACCTTAACGACCTGGAAGGTCGCACGGCCGAGCCTACGGTGAAGTCGTTGAAAGATCAGAACGCGGTGGAAATCATCTCCATCACGGAAGCGTCCTGATCCCTTGAAAAAAATCCCTCACCCTCAATTGGCATAACGCCAACGATGGGGTTACTCTGCAAAAGAGGCTGGTGAAGCGTTTCTCCAGCCTCTTTCATGTCGATGCCTTGCCTGCCCTGCAGGAATGGCCTTGCCAGCTACATGCTTGATTCCCGCCCGGCAGAGTATCTGTCGTGGGGCGTCCTCCAATCGGAGCGTCGTTCGGGAGCGTTGAAACTCTATCTATCGTTGCATAGGAGGACGTTTCATGAGCACAGCCTATCAAGAGGACATCAGCAGTAACGTACTGCGCCGCATGAAAGAAGGCGGTTTTGATTTCGCACGCATCCATCCCATCGAGTTTTACGCCATTTTCCCGGATGAGGAGCGGGCCAGGCAGGCGGCAGAACGATTTCGTGGCGAATCCCTCAATACCCAGATCAATATCAGAGACGACGGTGCCTGGCATTTGCAGTTGAGCAAAGTCATGTACGCCACTTACGACGGTATCGGCGATTTCGAGCAGGACTTTCAAACAGCAATCGAGTCGCTGGACGGGGAAGTCGAAGGATGGGGTGTCACGCAGGAGATCAGAGGTTCACAGCGCATGACATGTCATTGACGCGGTGAGCGACCGGTCGATTCAGAGGGCGATTACCCTGGATCGGCCGGTTTTAGTTTGTGGGTTCTAAAACGGGAAACGATTATTGCCGCCCACGATGCAGCAGGCAAAAAAAAGCCGCTCAAGGGAGCGGCTCAAAGGGAAGTTCGGGAAAATTCGGTTGTTGCAGACGCTGCTGTGTTTTTCGACAACGACTTGAAACAGGGCATCCAAATGAGTGGTTGCCAGGATGCAGGGGATTATCGGGAAACAATATCGACTCGTGAAATCAACTCTGGCTATGCTGGTGATAGCTTTTACAGTTGAAAGACGCTTCCGAATGAGGCGTAGGAGAATTGGTTAGCGAGGATAACGCACAGGAATGGTGCGTTCATCTTCCGGTCTTTATATAACCAGTTGATATTTAAGCGTTTATGCCGATGGCACGGGCCTTGCGAAGGCCCTTGGTGTCCGTGGTGACAAGGAGTACGGCATGATCCGCACCTTTTATGATGAGATGTACGATGCTGGCGGCCTGGTTCGCCCGCATTACCGGGAATTTGCCCGCTGGCTGGGTGAGACGCCGCCTGAGTTACTGGCTCAGCGTCGACGTGAAGCCGACCTGTTGTTTCATCGCGCCGGGATCACTTTCACGCTGTACGGTGATGAGCAGGGGACCGAACGTTTGATCCCTTTCGACACGATTCCGCGCAGCATTCCTGCCAGCGAATGGCGGGTGGTTGAAAGAGGCTGCATTCAGCGCGTCAAGGCGTTGAATATGTTTCTGGCTGACCTATATCACGAGCAACGCATCATCAAGGCCGGGATTATTCCCGCCGAGCAGGTATTGGCCAATGAGCAGTATCAGCTGGCGATGCAGGGCCTGAATCTGCACCGCGATCTTTACTCGCATATTTCCGGTGTCGATCTGGTGCGTGACGGCGATGGCACGTATTACGTGCTGGAAGACAACTTGCGGACCCCAAGCGGGGTGAGCTACATGCTCGAAGACCGCAAGATGATGATGCGTCTGTTCCCTGAGTTGTTTGCGGCTCAGCGTATCGCGCCGATCGATCACTATCCGAATTTGCTGCTCGATACCCTGAAAAGCTCCAGCCCCCTGGACAACCCCAGCGTCGTGGTTCTCACGCCGGGTCGCTTTAACAGCGCGTTTTTCGAACATGCCTTTCTGGCGCGGGAAATGGGTGTGGAGCTGGTTGAGGGCGCAGATCTGTTTGTGCGCGATGATCGTGTGTTCATGCGCACCACTGATGGTCCCAAGGCGGTCGACGTCATCTATCGTCGTCTGGACGACGCTTTTCTGGATCCGCTGGCGTTCAACCCGGATTCGATGCTGGGCGTGCCGGGTCTGCTGTCAGCCTATCGCTCGGGCAATGTGGTGCTGGCCAATGCCATTGGCACCGGGGTAGCGGACGACAAGTCGGTGTATCCATACGTGACCGACATGATCCGGTTCTATCTGGACGAAGAGCCCATCCTCAAGAATGTGCCGACCTGGCAATGCCGCAAGCCTGAAGAGTTGTCCCATGTTCTGGCCAATCTGGGTGATCTGGTGGTCAAGGAAACCCAGGGCTCCGGCGGTTACGGGATGCTGGTCGGACCTGCTTCGACGGCGGCGGAAATCGAATCGTTCCGGGCCAGAATCAAAGCCAAGCCCCACGCTTATATCGCACAACCCACGCTGTGCCTGTCGACCTGTCCGACGTTTGTCGAGAACGGCATCGCCCCGCGACACATCGATCTGCGCCCCTTTGTCCTGTCCGGCCGCGAAACCCGTGTTGTTCCCGGTGGGTTGACCCGAGTCGCATTGCGCGAAGGCTCGCTGGTGGTGAACTCGTCGCAAGGTGGCGGAACCAAAGACACCTGGGTGGTCGAGGATTAAGGATGCCTGCCAATGCTAAGTAGAACTGCCTCGGATTTATATTGGATGTCGCGCTATCTGGAGCGAGCGGAGAATCTCGCGCGGATGCTGGACGTCAGCTATTCACTGTCATTGATGCCTCAGGACGGGCGTGGTGACGGTCTGGACGAATTGGCCATGCCACTGCTGATTACCGGCACGCTGGACCATTATCTGGAACGGCATGGCGAGCTGCATGCTGAACGTCTGCTGCATTTTTTCGCGTTGGATGCGAGCAACCCGGCCAGTATTTATAGCTGCCTGGGTGCTGCGCGGGCCAGTGCTCATGCAGTGCGTGGGCGTATTACTGCGGACATGTGGGAAAACATCAACGCCACCTGGCTGGAAATTCGCGGCATCGCTGAGCAGGGGTTGACCCGGTACGGCATGAGCCGTTTCTGCGAGTGGGTCAAAGAACGGTCGCACCTGTTCCGTGGCGCTACCTACGGCACCATCATGCGCCACGATGCGTTCCGTTTCATTCGTCTGGGGACGTTCATCGAGCGTGCCGACAACACGCTGCGTTTGCTGGATGCGCGCTATGAAATGCTCGAACTGCGCGGTCGTGACACTCATCAGGTGTCCGACAGTTCCGCGCATGGCTATTACCAGTGGAGCGCCCTGTTGCGTGCGCTTTCGTCGTTCGAGGCCTACACCGAGTTGTACCGCGATGCCCCAGGCGCCCGGCAAGTTGCTGAGCTCTTGCTGTTGCGCCCGGATATCCCGCGCTCATTGAGCGCCTGTCTGGAAGAACTCGACCAGATTCTCGCCAGCCTGCCGGGGGCCAACGGTCGCCCTGCCCAGCGGCTGGCGGCGGAGCTGGATGCACGCCTGCGCTATACCGGGATCGACGAAATCCTGGAGGAGGGCCTGCACGAATGGTTGAACGAATTCATTCCTTTGGTAGCCCAATTGGGTAACGCAATCCACACTTCTTACCTGGAGGCTGCATGAGACTCTCAGTTAGCCACGAGACGACCTATCACTATGAGGATCAGGTACGCGCCAGCATCCAGTATTTGCGTCTGACCCCACACGACAGCGAGCGCCAGCAAGTGCTCAGCTGGCAACTGACGTTGCCGCGCCCGGTGCGGGCACAAGTCGATCCATTCGGTAATATCCTGCACGTACTGACGATGGACGAGCCCCATGAAGCCATCATCATCGGTGCCCGTGGCCAAGTGGAAATCGACGAAAAGCGCGAAGCCGAACACGAAAGCCAGTCACCTCTGCCATTCCTGCGTTTCACCCGGCTGACCGAACCCGACGAAGCCATTCGCGCCTTTGCCGCCAAGCAATGCCATACCCGCAAGGATCGCAGTGCGCTGATTGACTTGATGCACGCCTTGAACCAGCACATCACCTACACGCCGGGATCGACCGAAGTCGACACCAGCGCCGTGCAGGCATTTGCCGGCCGCTCCGGAGTATGTCAGGACCACACTCACGCCTTTCTGGCGTGTGCGCGCAGCCTGGGCATTCCGGCGCGATACGTGTCCGGCTACTTGTACAGTGAAGACAGCGAACATCTGGCCAGTCATGCCTGGGCCGAAGCCTGGATCGACGACGCCTGGTACAGCTTCGATGTGACCAATCAACTGGCCATTCCGGAGCGTCACCTGAAATTGGCAGTGGGCCTGGATTACCTGGACGCGTGTCCGGTGCGTGGCATGCGGCGCGGCGGTGGCAGCGAGCAGATGCACGCCAAGGTGCTTGTGTCGCCCATGGTCGATGCACCCAAAATCATGATGCAGGCACAACATCAGTAATCCAGGCGACGCCATTTCGGCGTCCGGGAACCCGCTTCGCGAATGAATTCCCTCCCACGAGGTGTGTGCATCGTCCGTAGGACGGGGATTTATCCGGGAAGGGGCGAGCACGGCAGCCTGTGCATCGGCTGATACGCCAGCCAATAGCCGGGGGGCTGTCGATCGTTAGTCAGTGACGCCGGCCTGGCGCCGTTGTGCCATGTGTTGCAAATAGCTGATCACCTGATCCAGCTCGGCATCCGACAGCACTTCTGTCGAGATGGCGGGCATTTTTGCCTGTGGCCATTGGCGCAGCTTCTGCGGGTCGCGGATATACAGGCGCAAGTAGTCGCCAGTGAAGTATTCGGTAGGGCTATGTGGCAAGTTCAGGTCCGGACCTAACTGCGAATCCCCGGCACCGTTGAGTCGATGGCAGGCCAGGCAGTTCTTCTGAAACTGCGTAAAACCTGCGTTGACGGGATCATCGGCCGCCAGCGCCGAATCGGGCACAAGCGCTGGAAAGCGTTCGGCCAGAGACGCGAGGGCGCGAATTCTGCCCAGTGCATAAGGCCATTGCTCCGGGCCAATGCCGCTTGCCTGCGGATTTGTCCAGACAAGATAAAAGGGGCCGGCGCTGTGCTTGCCATTGCCTAGCATGGGCCATGGATGCGCAGGATCTTCAATCGCCACCCAGGCTTGTGCGCCGGTTTGTTGTAACAGAGGTGCGGCGGAAAGTTCTGCGGCAAAACCATCGGTTGCGACAGCCTGCAAGTGATCCTGGGGTTTGACTCCATTTAGCAAAACGGCCACCGGAATCGCGCGATAGGTCATATCGCGTTTGTAGGAAACGTCATTGCGGATCTGAAGCGTGCGGGTCATCGGATGCTGGAGCAGTTCGGTGGTTTCCCGGCGGTGCTCGCCATCGGCCAGTTCGACCGTCAGTCGGGCAGCTTGCAAAGGCATCGCCAAGTTAAGGCCCAGCAGTAGGAGGACAGTGTGTATCCGGGTCATTCTGCGGGGTCATCGCTGGTGTCATACAAGGCGTTATGCAGTTCTTCGTAGTTGCCGCCATTGATGACACTAAAGTAGCCAGCACGACGCAATCGGTCCTGACCCTTGCTGGCCAGTTCGTTGTTGCTGCTAAACAGCACGAACACCACGTTGCGATCGTTAAGGACCTGCTTGATCTGTTTGACCAGCCGCACGTCATCCACGCGCACCGCATTGAGCACGGTTCCGGCGTCGTATTCGGTCTGGCTGCGCGCATCCACGGCCAGCTTGCCGTCCTTGAGCGCGGCCACCGCCGCCGCCTGATCCACTTCACCGGCGCTGGCCGCCGTGCTTACCGCGATCAAAACCGCCGCCATTCCTTTATGCATCATCCAGGCTCCCTTCATGTGAACAGAGAGACTGGCACAGATGCTTGCGGTTCGATAGCGCATCAACAGGTGCTGATTTCGATGCAAGGCCGACCCTCAACCGAATAGACGCGTCATATTCGGCAGGATCAACAGTAATGTGGTGGCAAGGACGATAAGTCCGGCCTGACGAAGTTTTGAATGCTTGAACATGGCTGTCTGCCTTTTGTTGTTATTCCCGAGCTACAAAAGCTCACCGAATTCGTTAATGAATGATCGGGCAGCTGGCAAAGGTAATTTTCATGAGCAACCGGTGCGGCAAGCTTGCCGGCAACCGAGGCGCTTGAGTTGATTATTAGAACGCCTGTTGCTACAGACTTAACCTTAGAGTCCACGTGCCGCAACACTTAGAACCAATATGTATATGTCCAGCGCTTTTTATGTCGTAAAGCTGTTTTGGTGTCCGTAATCCTGGCGGACATACCCCGGCTAGACGCTTTAGGCCACGTCGGGCCAGCTCATCGACGTGCGTACCGTTCGTCTGGGTCGGATTAATCCTACATTCGGCCAGAACGGCCGCGTTTTGATCATTGAATACCGACCGTGTGAAGCTAAGGTGTCATCAGGGTATTTATTCCAACGACAAAAATAAGGCCGTAACGCCATGACTGAAGCGCTGATCTACGACGCGGTACGCACCCCGCGCGGGAAGGGCAAACCCGAGGGCGCGCTGTACAGTGTCAAACCGGTCAATCTGGTGGCCGGATTGCTGCAGGCATTGCAGCTGCGCAACCATCTGGACACCTGTCATGTGGATGACATCGTGCTCGGCTGTGTTACCCCCGTTGGCGATCAGGGTGCGGATATCGCCAAGACCGCTGCATTGGTCGCCGACTGGGACGTGAGCGTGGCCGGGGTGCAAGTCAATCGGTTTTGCGCATCCGGTCTTGAAGCGGTCAATCTGGGTGCCATGAAGATTAGATCCGGCTATGAGGATCTGGTGGTGGTCGGCGGCGTTGAATCCATGTCAAGGGTACCCATGGGCAGTGACGGTGGCGCCTGGATGCTTGATCCGCAAACCAACCTGCACTGTCACTTCACACCCCAGGGAATCGGCGCGGACCTGATCGCTACGCTGGAGGGCTTCAGTCGCCAGGAGGTTGATGCTTATGCGCTGCACTCGCAGCACAAAGCCGCTCGGGCGAGACAGCAGGGAGCGTTTGGCAAGTCGTTGGTTCCAGTTCGGGATCAGAATGGCACCTTGCTGCTGGATCACGATGAGTTCATCCGCCCCGACTCCACGCTGGAAGGCCTGGGCAAACTCAAACCCAGTTTCGAAACCATCGGCCAGATGGGCTTCGATGCCACAGCGCTCAGGGTCTACAGCCAGGTGGAACGCATCCACCATGTGCACACGCCGGGCAATAGTTCCGGCATCGTCGACGGCGCAGCGGTCATGCTCATCGGCTCGGCCGCCAAGGGGAAGGAATTGGGGTTGCGGGCGCGGGGACGAATCGTGGCGACGGCCGTTACCGGGACTGATCCCACGATCATGTTGACCGGGCCGACTCCAGCCACGCGCAAAGTGCTGGTCAGGGCCGGCCTGCGGGTGGATGACATTGACCTGTTTGAAGTCAATGAAGCCTTCGCGTCAGTGGTGCTCAAGTTCATCAAGGATATGGCCATCGATCCCGGCAAGGTCAACGTCAATGGCGGTTCAATCGCCTTGGGTCATCCGCTTGGCGCGACGGGCTGCATGATGCTGGGCACGTTGCTCGATGAGCTGGAGGCGCGGCAATTGCGCTATGGCCTGGCGACCCTCTGCGTGGGCGGCGGCATGGGCATCGCAACCATCATCGAGCGCTGCTGAGTCGTCGATAACGTCCTTTCTCCGGATTGATGAGATCACCTGTTATGACCGATGCCATCCGCTATGAAACAGGCCCGGACCAGATCGTCGTCCTGACCATCGACATGCCCGGCCGACGTGTCAACACCATGAATGCGCAGTTCCGGGAGGCCATGGCCGCCGTGCTCGCCAGGCTTGAGCACGAACATGCGTCGATTGTTGGCGTGATCATCACCTCGGCCAAACCAACTTTCTGCGCTGGCGGCGACCTTCATGAGTTGATTGAAATCGACAAGGATCGTGCCCAGTGGTTTCAGGCGATGATCACTCACCTCAAGGCTCAGCTGCGCAAGCTCGAAACCCTTGGCAAACCGGTGGTGGCCGCGATCAACGGCACAGCCCTGGCCGGCGGTTGGGAGATCTGCCTGACCTGCCACCATCGCGTCATGCTGGACTCAAGCCATGCCCGGATAGGTCTGCCCGAGGTGACATTGGGCTTGTTGCCCGGCGGTGGTGGGATCGTGCGCATGGTGCGCATGCTGGGGTTGGAGCGGGCGCTGCCGTTGCTGCTCGAAGGCAGGAAGCTCGACCCACGGCAAGCGTTGCAGATGGGCCTGATCGACCAACTCGCCAGCGACCGCGCCGAGATGCTGGCACTGGCTCGGGAATGGATCATCGCCCATCCTGACGCCCGCCAGCCTTGGGATGTACCGGGCTATCAACTGCCCGGTGGTACGCCGGCCCAGCCGAAGGTTGCGCAAATGCTGGCCATTGCGCCGTCGATTCTGCGCAACAAGACCCAGGGTTGTTATCCCGCTCCGGAGAAAATCCTCTGCGCTGCGGTAGAGGGCGCTCAGGTGGATTTCAATACCGCACTGCTGATCGAGACGCGCTACTTCACGCAAGTGGTGACCGGTCAGATTGCCAGGAACATGATCGGTACCTTCTGGATTCAGCTCAATGCAATCAACGCCGGCAGCTCCCGCCCCAAGGGCCTGCCGGTCGTGGTCACCCGCAAGGTCGGTGTGCTGGGGGCCGGAATGATGGGCGCGGGCATTGCCTATGTCTGCGCCTGCGCGGGTATTGCGGTGGTGCTCAAAGACGTGAATTTTGCAGCGGCGCAGAAGGGTAAGGAGCACTCCGGCAAGCTGCTGGACAAGCAGCTCGTCACGGCCGGGCTGGACGCCCAGCAACGCGACGCGGTGCTCGCGCGTATCCAACCCACCGGGCGCGACTCTGATTTGCAAGGGTGTGACCTGATCATCGAGGCCGTCTTCGAGGATCGGGACCTCAAGGCTAAAGTCAGCGCCGCCGCCGAGCAGGTTGCGCTGCCCAGTGCGGTGATTGCGTCCAACACCTCAACGCTGCCCATAACCGGGCTGGCGACCGCCGTTTCCCGGCCTGAACGTTTCATTGGTCTGCATTTCTTCAGCCCGGTGGACAAAATGCAGCTGGTGGAAATCATCAAGGGTGAGCGAACCAGCGAGGCGACCCTGGCCCGTGCTTTCGATTTTGTTCGACAGCTCAAGAAAACCCCCATTGTGGTGAATGACAGTCGCGGCTTTTTTACATCGCGGGTTTTCGCGACCTTTACCCATGAAGGGATGGCCATGCTGGACGAAGGTATCTCAGCAGCCTTGATCGAGAATGAGGCGCGCAAGGCCGGGATGCCGTTAGGGCCGCTGGCGCTGTGCGACGAGGTGTCCCTGAGCCTGATGAGTCACATCCGCCAGCAAGCACTCAAGGATCTGGCCGCCGAGGGCCAGCCGGCCCCTGAACATCGCGCTTTTGCGGTCGTCGACCTGATGCTCAATGAGTTCCAACGCGCTGGCAAGGCAGCAGGCGCCGGGTTCTACGATTACCCCCAAGGCGCGCCCAGACAGTTGTGGCCTGAACTGAAACGTCGCTTCGAGCAACCGGGCGTGCGGATTTCGGGGCAAGACGTGCGTGATCGGCTGCTGTTCATTCAGGCCATTGAAACCGTTCGCTGCCTTCAAGAGGGTGTCTTGCGTTCGGTAGCCGAGGCCAATGTCGGGTCTGTATTCGGTATCGGTTTCCCTGGCTGGACGGGCGGGGCGTTGCAGTTCATCAACCAGTTCGGGGTCAGGGAGTTCGTTGATCGGGCGCGGTATCTGGCCGGGCAATACGGCGACCGTTTCGACCCGCCTGCGCTGCTGCTGGAAAAAGCACGGCTGGAGGAGAAGTTTTAGGTCCGTCAGCGCAGCAAGGCAGCACTTCGGTACAGCGGCGGTTCAGGTCATAAGGCACTGACAAGCAAATGGCCCCTTGCTATGGGGGGCGGGTTCAAGGCACGCTTTGTCGGTGCACTATCGCCTTTACCGCTTAAGGTACTTTTTCCTATGCCGTTACGCATCTGCATCCTGGAAACCGACGTCCTTCGTCCAGAACTGGTCGATCAATATCAGGGCTACGGGCGGATGTTCGAACTGCTTTTTGCGCAGCAACCCATCGCCGCCCAGTTCACTGTCTACAACGTCATGCAGGGCAATTATCCCCCTGAAGACGAGCGTTTCGACGCCTATCTGGTGACGGGCAGCAAGGCTGACTCCTTCGGCACCGACCCGTGGATTCAGACACTCAAAACCTACCTGCTGGAGCGCTACCAGCGTGGTGACAAATTGCTGGGGATCTGCTTCGGGCATCAGCTGCTGGCGTTGCTGCTCGGCGGCAAAAGTGAACGTGCGACCCAGGGTTGGGGGGTGGGCATCCATCACTACGATCTGGCACCGGCAACGCCATGGATGAGCCCAGCCATGGACAAACTGACATTACTGATCAGTCACCAGGATCAAGTGACCGCGCTACCGGAAAACGCCACGGTCATTGCTTCAAGCGAGTTCTGCCCGTTTGCGGCGTACCACATTAACGATCAAGTGCTGTGCTTTCAGGGCCATCCGGAGTTCATCCATGATTACTCGCGCACCTTGCTGGACATTCGCCAGCAATGCCTGGGTGAGCACATTTATCAGCAGGGCATTGCCAGCCTGGATTATGAGCACAACGGCACGACGGTGGCCGAGTGGATGATGCGGTTTGTCGCGCACAAAGCAGCGGTCTAGTTGCAAGCTGCAAGCAATAAGTGGATCAGCTCTGCGTGCAGCTTGAGGCTTGCAACGTGCCGCTGCTTCAAAGCCACCCCGACCGTTTGAAACTGGCGAACAGCGCAGTGCATCCGCCGACGATTACGCCCAGCACGGCGTAATAGCCGTAGTGCCAGGTCAGCTCCGGCATGTTCTGGAAGTTCATGCCGTAGATTCCGGCGATGGCAGTGGGGAAGGCCAGGATCGCAGCCCAGGCGGCAAACTTGCGCTGCACGATGCTCTGTCGCGAGGACTCCAGCAGCAAGCCGATCTCGATGGTCTGGCTGGCGATATCCCGCAGGTTGCCCAGGTCTTCCATCTGGCGTTTGACGTGGATTTCCACGTCGCGAAAGTACGGCCGCATGTTCTTGTCGATGAACGGAAAGTTCAGCTTTTGCAGTTCTTCTCCGACCTCGACCATAGGCGCTACATAACGCCATAGGCGCAGCAGGTCACGGCGCAGGCTGTGAATGCGCTGAATGTCGGATTCCCTCAGCGCCCCGTTGAGTACGTTGTGCTCAAGGTCTTCGAGTTCGCAGTGAATCGCTTCGGTCACCGGCTGATAGTTCTCGGTGACGAAATCAAGCAAGGCGTACAGCACGAAATCCTCGCCATGCTCAAGCAGCAGCGGCCTGGCTTCGCAACGCTGGCGCACGAGTCCGTAAGACTTCGAATGGCCGTTGCGTGAGGTGATGATGTAGCCCTTGCCCGCGAAGATATGGGTTTCAATGAACTCAAGTTTGCCGTTTTCCCGAACCGGCGCGTAGGTGACGATGAACAGCGCATCGCCGAAGGTTTCCAGCTTGGGTCTGCTGTGTACTTCCATGGCGTCTTCGATCGCCAGTTCGTGCAGGTTGAACTGTTTCTTCAGGCTGGCCAGTTCACTGGCGTCAGGCTGCTCCAGTCCAATCCAGACAAAGTGGCCTGGCTTGGCTGCCCACGCTGCACCTTCGTCGAGGGTGATATTGGTGACTTTCTTGCCAGCACTGTAAACCGCGGCAGCGACGACTCGGCCCATATTGGTTTCGCTTCTTTTTAATATGCTGTGGTAAGCCCGGCGGGGGCGATCTATTGCATCAGAGTAGGCAAGCGAGGGCGAGTTCGCCTGCCGGAAAAAAGCCCGCAGCAGCGGGCTCGAATTGCCAGGCAGGGATTTACAAAGGATGTTGCTGATCAGTGATGATCGCGGCGTCCAGCGTTTCCAGCAGGGCCTTGCGCACTTTGAGCTTGGTGTTCTTGTGTGCGGTCATGTTGATTTTTTTCAATTGCAGCGCGGCGGTGCGGGCGGCTTCCTGCAACTCGTCGACGCTGACCACCTTGTCGAGGAAGCCGGCATCCAGTGCGCCCTTGGGATCGAACATCTCGCCGTTGATGACTGAACGATGAAAGGCCGATTTACGCAGTCTGTCCCGCGCCAGCTCAATGCCGACATGGTGCATGGTCATGCCGATCTGAACTTCGTTAAGGCCAATGCTGAACGGACCTTCGACGCCAATGCGATAGTCTGCGCAGAGCAACAGGAATGCACCCTTGGCCACCGCATGCCCTGGGCAGGCGATGACGATAGGGAAGGGGTGCGAGAGCATGCGCCGCGCCAGGGTCGAGCCTTGCTTTACCAGATTGATTGCCGCTTCAGGGCTGGAAGTCATGACCTTGAGGTCGTAGCCACCGGAAAGAATCCCTGGCTGGCCGGTGATGATCACCACGGCCCGGTCCTTCTCGGCTTGATCCAGCGCACCGTTGAATGCGGCAACCACGTCCGGAGAAATGGCGTTGACCTTGCCGTTGCTCAAGGTCAACGTGGCGACGCCGTCATCCAGATGGTACGAGATCAGATCAGTCATGTTGCGGTTCCTTTTTATAGAAGTCAGCAGACGTTACTCACCCGCAACGATGAGGTAAAGCGATGACTGCCGAGTCAGTTCGCAACTGCGCCGTGGGCGCTGTCGCACGGCGCAATCGCTGACTGTCAAAGCGGCGAGCGAGCACTGAACAACGCAACTTTACCCACCACTTCCACGCTGACATCGGCGAAATGCTGCGCCAAGGCGCTGCGCAGTCCTGCAACGGTGTCGGTACGATTACCGAAAATGCCCTTCTTGTTATAGACGGCCATGAGTGTGCTGCCGAAACCGTTATGGTTGGCCTCGTCCCCCAGAATCGTTGCGCCGAACAGCACGCCATCAGCCGCGAGGCGGGTCTTGAGATGGGCGAAAACCACTGCTTTGTCGGCCATGGTGCCGGGCAAACAGTGCAGCAGATAAAACAGGGAAATCGAATCAACGGTCGCAACCTGCTGATCACTGAGTGGCTGGAATACGTCGTGCTGCACGATAGAGGTGTCGGGTCGGCCGAAACGTTGGCGAGCGGCTTCAAGGCTACTGGGGTTCAGGTCCAGCAAGGTCACGTGAGTCGAGGTCGGCAAGTTGGCGTTGGCCAGGTAATAACCGGTGCCGACCCCGACGTCCAGATGGCGCGGGCCAATGTGTCGGTTGAAAAAAGGCTGAAGCACCTGTTTGGTCGGACATTTCCAGGCCAAGCGATTGGAAACTCCCAGCACCCAGACGTCATACAGCGTTAACGTCAGGGGCGAGTAGACCGCGGCACCGGCTTGAGACGACTGGCCCATGGCGTATCACTCCTGAATGTCATTGAGCTCGCGATATTCGTCCCAGTCCATGCCCAACGCTTCGGCAACTTGATGGTGCGCTTCCAGGCGCATGGATTTGAGCTGCTCCGGCGACTCGGCAACCAGTTGCAACGCCAGTTCCCACGGTTCGATGCCGAGGTCTTCGGCTTCATCCTCGAACGCCCATTGGGTCTGCTGCTTTTGCTCGTCGGCGCTCAACTCTTGAATCTCGGCTTTGAGGACAGGGTTGGTGGTGAGGTATTTCGCCAGGGCGACGTCGTTCCATTCAAGTAGGTTCATGCGGTACTCCTGCAGGTTTGGATCGAGTCGAAGAGGTCGGACTGTCCTGGGGCAGACTCGACGGCAAGGCGCGATTGTGCGCGATCACCTGTCTGGCTTCCAGTGCCTCTCGATGGTCATAACAGAAAATCGACGTTTACAGACGCGTCTGTAGGACGTTGGCTGGATTGCACGTCCACCGTCAGTGATCGACGATGGCCAGGCAAGCCATTCCCTGAGAAGGCTGGGGGCTAAATGGTCCGCCCGAACTCGGCCTGGTAAACCTTGAGGAAATAAGCCCACTCGTTGTCTGTCCAGAATGAGTGGCGTCGCAGCTGATGCAGATCGTGACGAGCGGCGCCCAGTGCAGTGATCCGGCGATGGGATTTTTCCAGATCCAACAGGGCCAGCTCGAATTGTGGACCGTCGACGCAGCTCACCACTTTGACGAAGATATGTTTGGATCGCATGCAGCTGTGCTGCCAGCAGCCCAGATGCAGGCGCGACAACAGGAAGGCCAGTCGCTCGAACAAGCGCAGATGCTCATCGGGCGTCAAGCGTTGGCGGGCACCGTCGGCGTACCAGGAATCAAGGTCCTGAAAGCCGTTCAGGTCTTGTGTGACCAGCACGCCTTGCCAAACGCCATCTACTTTGCGGGCACCATAAAAGATAGGCTTGGGCGCCGCCACATCCAGTTGATCCAGCTTGGTAAGTGCGCGCCCTTCACGCAGGACCGTGGGCCTGCCGAATGGATAACGTGGACTGCGGTAAAGATGACCGGTCTGACGTTTTACATACACGACGGCCCCGTTGTGATTCACACGTTGAACACCGCTGGTACCACTGCGCCGAACGTTGGGTTCTTCAACCCACGGCCCCTGCGTTCCCCACCAATACGCGAAGTTGTCCTGCACAGTAGACGTCCCCATTACTGTTTCCTGATTCAATTATTATCCGTTGCCATTCTCACCGGCGTGACAGTAGCCGGAGCATAAAAGAACAGATGACACTAAGATACGGATAGTTCCGAGATACTTGTCAGTTGATTCATGAACCAATAGTCAGGTGCCGGTACCAATGCGCGACAGCGCTTAGTGGTTTAACGCAAGCGAGAAAACATTGATCCAGCGGCGTCAGTTCAGCGGATGCATGAAGGGCAAAAACCTTCGGTATCTGGAAGGTAGTAAAAAAGAGGCCGTGCAACAGGCGCGGGCAGGATTTGTACTGCTTGAACATTTTTCATTGCCTGCATTTACCCAGGCTCTGGACACCATCGTCACCGCCAACCTCTTACGTCCCGGCTTGTTCTCGACCCGTACCTTCGGCTTGCAGGATGGAGAAGTCATCAGCGATCTGGGCCTGGTTATCCGGCCCGATGCCCGGATCACCCTGGAGGCTGTCCAGGCGCTCGACCTGTTGGTGATTTGCGGTGGTTACCGGACCGAGCTCAAGACCAATCCCGGATTGAACAGCCTGCTGCGTGCTGCGTCGGAACAGGGCATCGTCCTGGCCGGCCTGTGGAACGGCGCCTGGTTTCTCGGAATGGCCGGCGTGCTGGATGGCTATCGCTGCGCAATCCATCCGGAACACCGTCCAGCCCTGGCCGAAATCTGCAAAGTCACCCATGTCACTAGCGAAGCCTTTGTCGTGGATCGGGATCGACTCACCGCTTCCAGCCCGTCCGGCGCTTTCCACATGGCGTTGGAATGGATCAAAGGCCTGCACGACAAAGCGCTTGTGGAAGGCATTGAAGACATACTTTCCTTCGAGGAATCGCGCTACCGGCGGATCAAGCCGTCGCCCAACCTGTCGGTCAGCGCGCCTTTGCGAGAGGTGGTCAATCTCATGGACGCCAATCTTGAGGAACCACTGGAAATGGAACAACTGGCGATTTACGCCGGCCGTTCAAGGCGTCAGGTGGAACGGCTGTTCAGGGAGCAGCTCGGAACAACGCCCCAGCGCTACTATCTGGAGTTGCGTATCACCGAGGCTCGTCGCCTCTTACAGCACACCGAAATGTCCCAGGTGGAAGTGCTCGTGGCATGCGGCTTCGTTTCCCCAAGTCATTTCAGCAAGTGTTACAGCGCCTACTTTGGTTACCGACCATCCAGGGAAAAGCGCTTGGTGAAGTAGCCTCGTTACATTGATCGTCAATGCATTGAACCAAGCTGGCTGTTTTATGACTGACCAGTCGTCGGTCGCGAACAATTGGAGTGTGCCAAATCCGAAAACCAGGGTCTGACAGGGATCAAGTCAAGAAGACCGTGAAAATGTCTCATCCTGAAATCGTTTCTGAAGGAAGCCGTGATCTTCTGCACAGCCTCAATATCGCTACCGCGCAGATGATGTCTATCGCCATAGGCGATGTGGGGTCATGTGAGTGGCGAGCCGCCCGGTCTCGGCAAGAGCAGGCTTTCGCCAGATTACATTGCTATATCAATCAAGAAACAACGATCAAAGTTAAAGAGCCCCGGTTGGACGAACTGTGCAACGCTTGATTAAAAGCATGCAGGTTTAACTACCTTCAAGCAGGCATTGAGTCGGACATCATCTCGCAGCCGCTGCTGACTTGCGCGCCGATTCGACAACGCGGCTTTCTCGGCACTTTGGCAAGTTGACCTCAACGCCGCTCACCGCGCCGAACTTACGGATCGGTTTTCCTGCTGCTGATTACGCATTGATCCCTGGCTGACAATTGCACAGGTTGCCGCTCGTCGTCTAGAGGAGGCTTCGCGACCGAACCTGTCATTTCTTACAGTTGTCGATGCCGGCCATTGGAGGGAGCATTGAGTGGACTGTGTTTACTGCACGAAATGAGGTGCGCCATGGACAGGGCTGAGGTTATTTCAAAACTTAAAACAGTCATCTCTGATGAGCTTGGAGTTGCAGTGGACGCCATCCTGGAAAGTTCCAAGTTCTCGGAACTGGGCGCTGATTCCCTGGATATCCTGGAGATCATAATGGCGATCGAAGATAAATTTCAAATTGAGGCGTCAGATGAGGAGGCTTCGAAAGTGACTACTTTGAGGGAGGCATGCGACCTGATTCTGAAAAAAATCTCTTCTCGCAAAGCCTAGCTTGAGCGCGGGACGCCAAGGTTGTGCCAAGCATCCTGCAAGCCGATGCAAAGCCGGCGTGTATCTATAACCAAAAACACAAAACCCCTGACATTCGCGAGGAATATCAGGGGTTTGGGTTGTTTCTAATATGGCGGTGAGGGAGGGATTCGAACCCTCGATACAATTTCTTGTATACACACTTTCCAGGCGTGCTCCTTAAGCCTCTCGGACACCTCACCGAATCTCGTCACACCGTTGGTCTGTCGAGG
>DASVUK010000130.1:0-42657 GCA_036387095.1 Pseudomonas sp. | reverse complement strand
CATCATCAGCGAACGATTGTTCGCCACGCTGCCTACAACCGAGCAGGCTCTTTGGCATAGCCATGTTCACGAGGTAAAGTCTGGCCAGCTCATCGCCCCTGGTATTCCTGCGCCAGCTGAACACGCCTTGATGCAAAAGCTTGTAAATACATACGGTAAGACCTGGCACACCTGGCATACCGATCAGGACAAAAAGCTACCTCTGGGCATGCCCCAGCTCATGATGGGCTTCACAGCAGACGGTCAGGCTAATCCATCAATGGTGAGGCAGCGTGACGAACGATTTGACGTCGACAGCGCCGCCGAGAAAAAGGCCCGTCAAGATATCCCCACACCAGTCGTCCACCCAGGCGCAGACGCTTGGAGTCGCGGCAAGGTTATTCAGATTGATGACCCCACAGGTATTGAGCATCTTCATTAGCCGCCTTGTTTACACCTCACTCCGCTTGCCCCACTGCACGTCGGATGGAAGTGGACATGCATGGAACTGGAGTGTTGGTGACGCATCAGCAGTAGGTGACCCAATGAAAGGTGAGGCGAACCATGGAAATTTCAATATTTTGGACTGCTGCCGCAGTGATCCTCCTGCTGCTAGACGCTTGGGTTTTAGTCAGCGTATGGAAGACGACTAAGAGCTATGGCACCAAGCTTGGCTGGACTGTGCTCATCCTCGTATTACCCGTAGTTGGCTTGGCCATATGGGGTATCGCGGGGCCGAGGGGGATTTCAATACCTCCCACCTCCGACCGTCACAGCAAAGGCTGAGAAAGTCCCATTTACGCCATGTATTGGCTCCGGCCACTGAGCGGGCAGGATTGTGCGTGCATGCACTGCATAGGTATTTTTCGTGACTACGGGAATGCTAATAAAAGTGAATACTGAAAAGAAGCACAGCGGTTAGAGCAGCAGTCCGCCGAAGCGAATCAGGCGTACAGAAAGCTTATCGACTCCCCACTTAATCCAAGCTCGGATGAGGAATGGGTGCTGCACGAGCAGTACAGGGAGGCCGTATCGGTTGCCCCCGCCCTGTGGGTACCCACTGTATTGATACAAGCACCTACGTTGACGAACCGTTAGCGCTGCACCGCTTCCAGCCTGTGGAGCAGCTCAGCAAACTGGCCGGTGAGTTTGTGTCTTGGAGCGAGTTGAACCAGAGGCAGGCATCTCTCATAGGACTCACGCCTTTTCGCTGAGCAGTTCAGATAGATCAGCAGCACTGGAAGCCCCTCAGCGCCCAGCTTGTTGACCATTCTTCGAAGCAATCCTGCAGGGTTTGAGTGTTGATAGATGGCAATTCCATCAAAAGGTGCGCACAGGGCTGTTGCCGCTGACCGAAAACTGACCCAGTAAAGGCTGTTCTGCCGACTGAAAACTGACCCAGGTGTTCAACTGCTTCTGCTCACTTTTCGAGCAGGAGAACACAGGGTGATCAGCATGGAAATGTTGGGAAAAATCCGGCGGATGTACTTCCGCGACAAGCTCTCGCTGCATCAGATAGCCAAGCGTACCGGACTGTCGAGAAATACCATTCGAAAATGGGTCAGAGCACCCGAAGCCACCCAGCCAGCGTACCAACGGTGCGCAACCTTCAACAAACTCAGTCCATTTCACGAGACGCTGGAGCAGGCGCTCAAGGCCGATTCGTTTCGGGCAAAGCACAACCGCAGAAGTGCCAAAGCACTCTTCGAACAGATCAAGGCCAAGGGCTACGACGGCGGCTACAGTCAGCTCACCGCCTTCATACGCTCGTGGCGCGGCGAGCAAGGCAAGTCTTTACGGGCCTTTGTGCCGCTGACCTTTGCACTCGGGGAGGCCTTTCAATTCGACTGGAGCGAAGAAGGTCTGCTGATCGGCGGCCTATTCCGACGCATCCAGGTCTCCCATATGAAGCTGTGCGCCAGTCGCGCATTTTGGTTGGTTGCGTATCCCAGCCAAGGCCACGAGATGTTGTTCGATGCCCATACCCGCTCGTTTGGCGCGTTAGGTGGGGTGCCGCGTCGCGGCATCTACGACAACATGAAGACCGCTGTCGACAAGGTCAACAAGAGCAAAGGCCGCACGGTCAATGCCCGGTTTTCCGTGATGTGCGCGCACTATTTATTTGATCCGGACTTCTGCAACGTGGCCTCCGGCTGGGAAAAAGGCATCGTTGAAAAGAACGTCCAAGACAGTCGACGGCGCATCTGGCTCGATGCTCAAAACTGCATGTTCCATACCTTCGAGGAACTGAATGCATGGCTCGGCCAACGCTGCTGTGCGCTCTGGGACGAACTGGTGCACCCGCAATACAACGGGCTGACAGTGGCGGACGTCCTGGAGCTGGAACGCGCCGAATTGATGCCGATGCCCACCGCCTTTGATGGCTACGTCGAGCGCACCGTACGGGTATCCAGCACCTGCCTGATCAGCGTGGCGCGAAATCGCTACTCGGTGCCGTGTGAGCGGGTCGGTCAGTGGGTCAGCAGCCGCTTGTATCCCACGCGGGTGGTGGTGATCGCCGAAGAAACGATGATTGCCTGTCACGAGCGCCTGTTTGATCGAGATCAGGTCAGTTTTGACTGGCAGCATTACATCCCGCTCATCGAACGCAAGCCCGGTGCGCTGCGCAACGGCGCTCCGTTTGCCGATCTGCCGAAGCCGTTGCAACTACTAAACGCGGTCTAAGGCGTCACACCAATGGTGATCGAGTCATGACGCAGGTACTGGCGGCGGTTCCCATCGCCGGGCTCGACGCCGTATTGGCGGCTGTGGAGTTGGTACTTGAATCAGGCAGCTTGAGTGCTGACCACATCCTGAATGTCCTGGCTCGACTGACATCGACAGCAGCCCCTCCGTCCGCCGAAACCAGCCTGCAACTCAAGATAGCGCCTGTCGCCAATACGGCGCGCTACGACCGGCTTCGTACCACCGATGAGGAGACTCGCAATGCGTGATCTTATGGCGGAACTCAAAGAACTGCGTTTGCATGGCATGGCCAGCGCCTGGGAAGAACTGGCCTCGCAAGGCGAAGCCTCAACGACCTCGTCGAAATGGCTGCTTGAGCATCTTCTCCAACAAGAACATGCGGATCGAGCGGTGCGCTCAGTGAACCACCAGATGAACATGGCCAAACTCCCCATGCATCGTGATTTGGCCGGTTTCGACTTCAGCGCTTCCAGCGCAGACGCCCGCCTGGTCAGGGATCTGTCCAGCCTGGAGTTCACCGATACCGCGCAGAATGTCGTGTTCATCGGCGGGCCTGGAACAGGCAAAACACACCTGGCCACCGCCTTGGCCGTGTCCGGGATCACGACGCATCACAAACGCGTGCGCTTCTACTCCACGGTGGATCTGGTCAATTTACTGGAGCGCGAAAAGTACGACGGCAAGACAGGCCGAATCGCTCAAGGTCTGCTACGAACAGACCTGGTGATACTCGATGAGCTGGGGTATTTGCCCTTCAGCCAGAGCGGTGGCGCCCTGTTATTTCACCTACTATCCAAGCTGTACGAACACACCAGCGTGGTGATCACCACCAACCTCAGCTTCTCGGAATGGTCGAGTGTGTTTGGCGACGCCAAGATGACCACGGCGTTGCTGGATCGGCTGACACATCACTGCCACATCGTCGAAACGGGCAACGAGTCCTACCGTCTGCAACACAGCAGCCTGGTCGCCCAGACCAAGATCAAATCACGTGAACGAAAGCGCAAAGACGATGATGGTGCCGAGGACGATGAGCTGTTTTGAACTGCACCGAAAATACCCTGCCGCATGCCCACATGCGGTGGGGCTAAATGCCCCTTCCATCGGGACACGACTGCTAAGCTTATCCACAATTGCTGATGCCAAAATCAGCAATCCGCCCTGGGTCAATTTTCAATCGGCAGGGTGGGTCAGTTTTCAATCAGCGCCGACAACCAGAGCTCTTTCTGAAGGTGAAAGCTGGCGGGGTTTTGTGCAATGGCGTGTGGCCGGGTTCAAGACCTGTACGCTGGGAAACCTCCCCGAACTTACCAAGAAAGAAAACGCGGGTTCCGACCATGCAGCTTTCTGGGTGGATTTGGATATTTGAGGGACAAGCGAGCACCCCATGATCCAGCGGACTAGACGTCGAGGGCCGTTGTCCTCATTCTCATAGGGCGCGACGTTCCTTTGATATCTGATGTTGCTTCCACAGAGGTGAACCGGATGTCATACCGCTCGTGCCCGGCTCTGTGACGCGGATTCAACTGTCCGTAGGCTACTGATCACAACTCCGCGTAAAACCGCTCCTCAGACTGTGATCCGACCGCGTCGGCTCTCGCCAAGTCTGCGATAAGCGTCAGGCGCTCCTCACCATTCTGAAAAACCTGAATCATACGGAGTATTGCCTGAGCGTCCGCCGAGTTCCCCGCTGCCTCAGGACGATCAGCGATTCTCAATAGCTCGACTGATGACCATTTCAGGTCAGAACTGATCCCGACAAGGTCACGTCTGAGCTGAGAGTTCGTACCAGCAGTTGTCATCAAGATTTCCTTTTCCTTCTTCAACGGACAATTGAGCGTCCGTTCGAAGTCAATTAGACATTCTTAATCGTCTTGGCGGGCCGAGGGATTAAGCAAGCGACTACAAATTCCAGCTATGGGTTTTGTCCGCACACACTGTAGTGCTGCTACCGACAGGTCGTAATCTCGGGCCTTTTTATGTCGATTGGTTGGGCTTGTTCATTTCGCCATTACAGTCCAAAGCTGATCGAGTTTTGTTGTGAAACTGCTGCTCATCAGATCACGCCGCATCGCCCAATCGGGCGCCACCGGCACACTTGCCGCGCGAAGCGTCCCCCTGCCCCACCGACCATTGATCTCATCCAGCACTTCCATCACCTTCTCGGCGGCGGCAGGCTGCGAGTGCGCGAACAGGTCATCCGTGAATTCACCAGGTTGGCGGAGATCCATCAGCAAGACTTCCGCCTTGCTGTATTTGAATCCTGGTCGAAACAGGCGGTTGACCGCTTCGGTAGCAGCCTTGGTCATCAGCCGCACGTCGTTGGTGGGATACGGCAATTCAACCAGAGCGCCGTTGGCGTACTTGGCTTCTTCGGGGTTGAACATCCCCGTGCGGATGCTGACCCGAATCTTCTTGCACAGAGAATTCTGTGCTCGTAATTTTTCAGCAGCACGCTGGGTGTAGGTGGCAACCGCCTCCTTGATTGGCTCAATTTCGGTCAAGCGATTCCCGAACATCCTGCTACAACAAATTTCCTGTTTCGGAGGCTCAGCCTCTCCCAGTTCGAGGCAAGGTGTGCCGGCGAGTTCGCGGGCCGTCTTCTCGATCACTACGCTGAACTTGTCTTTTAGCATCCGGGCGTCAGCTTGGGCTAAGTCCATTGCGGTCTTAATTCCCATGACCTCCAGGTGCGCTTTCATGCGCTTACCTACACCCCAGACTTCACCCACATTCGTGTTGCGTAACGTCCAATTGCATTTGAATTGATCACAAAGATCGACGACGCCGCCCGTTTCATCGATAAACCGTTTAGCCGTATGGTTTGCCAGCTTGGCTAGGGTTTTAGTGCGGGCGACGCCAACACCCACCGGGATACCCGTGCGTTGGTAGATAGCGGAACGGATGGTGCGACCGAACGCTGTAAGATCGCCGGGAATGCCAGTCAGATCGGCAAACGCTTCGTCGATGCTATAGACCTCTAACGCCGGCACCATGGATTCAATGATCGTCATCACGCGCTCGCTCATATCACCATACAGCGCATAATTGCTGCTGAACGCGACCACGCCGTTACGACGTAAATGGTCTTTGATCTGGAAGTACGGCGCGCCCATTTTTACGAACTCTTTAGCGTCGTAGCTGCGGGCAATGACACAACCGTCGTTGTTAGACAAGACCACAATTGGCGTTTTTGCTAGATCAGGCCGAAAGACGCGTTCACAATTCGCATAGAAACTGTTGCAGTCGATCAACGCAAAGACGGGCTCAGGCTTTGTCATGATCACGAATGCTGTATTTCACTACGCCCCAGATCAGCAATTCATCCCCTTCTATTACATAGCGAGATGGGTATTTAGGGTTTTCCGATTTAAGGATGACGTCCTTTCCCTGCTTATGCAGACGTTTGCACACAGGTTCGGTATTGAGTGCTGCGATGACGATATCCCCATGTACCGCATCAAGGCTGCGATCAACGATCACCAGATCTCCGCAGTAAATCCCTGCCCCTTGCATGCTATCGCCTTCGATCTTCACCAGGTACACATGCGGCGCACGAATGTCGAAAAGCTCATCCAGCGAGATGTGCTTCTCGATGTGATCCGCAGCCGGCGACGGGAAGCCTGCAGGCACTTGCGAGGAAAAGAGCGGAAGCTTTTCGCCGCCTGCGGACAACGGGCCAAGGATAGTGACACTCATGATGCGAGCCTTGCTGTGGGTGGCTGTATGTATATACAGTTAACGTTCTCTGCCGCTTGCGGTCAATCTCATAAGTAGGACATTTCGACGGGTGACATCATGTGCGGACGTTATTCGATCTACGAATCGATGGATCACTACCTGAGGGAGCTAGCTCCCAAGCAGCTCGTGATCAACGGTTATGACCTCTGGCCCGTCGAGCGCTACAACGTCGCGCCAACAGCCCGTGTAGAAATCATCCGCCCCACTGAAAAAGGGCTAAGCATCGACAAGGTGAGGTGGGGATGGGCACCGTTTTGGGCCAAGGGAAAACGTCCTGATCCAATCAACGCCAGGGTCGAGACGGTGATGACAGGGAAATTCTTCAATCAGCTTTGGCCCAATGGCCGCGTACTTGCCCCGGCAAATGGCTGGTTCGAGTGGGTGAAAGACCCGAACGATCCTAAGAAAAAACAACCTTACTTCATCACGTTGAAAGACCAGATTCCGATGTTCTTCGCTGGCTTGGCTGAAGTGCATCACGGCCTGGAACAAGACGAGCGCGACGGCTTCGTCATCATCACGGCTGATAGTGATCAGGGCATGGTTGATATCCATGACCGCCGACCAGTAGTGCTGGATCCCGAGCACGCTAGGGAATGGGTAGACCCGGAAACCTCACCTGAAAGAGCACGAGAAATTGCACTGGAACACTGCCGGCCCACTGATGATTTCCATTGGTACAAGGTTCGCAAGGATGTGGGCAATGTTCGCAACCAAGGGCCCCACCTGATCGAGCCTCTGTCATTGCCTTCGGACGCTGATGACTGAGCGTGAGCTTCGACGCCTTGGAGGTTTGAGCATGAATCCTGTGACGCCTGATGGCCGTTACTTTGTTGTCAAAGGGCAGCTGTGGCGCTGCTCGAATCCTGCGTTGGATGAATTCGAACGGCAGCGACTGGTGAACGCCTTGATGGCTGCGCGGCGGGCAGTAAAGGCGGCCAAAGCATCAGGTGATCCCGATGATATGAAGGCGGCGAGATCGGAGGTTCAGGGGGCCAAGGTATCTCTTGGAGAGCGGGGGCCAGTTTGGTGGGATGATGGTGCACCGGACTTCAATAGGCACAAGGTAGGTAATACACCTTATGCAAAATGGTATCGGGCATGGCGTGTCAGTGACTTTTAGACAGGGACACCGACTCTCATCATGTACACGCGCACGCTTTACTGCCAGTGCTCACACAGCGTAACGAGTTCATCGACAACATATCGTACCTTGGGCCGCAGGTGCGACACCTTCGGCCAAACCGCATGTACCTCTACTGGCTCGGGCTCATAGTCACCGAGCACCTCAACCAATCTGCTAGCGTCAATATCCTCCTTGAAAAGACAACGGGGCATCTGACATAGCCCCACACCGGCCAATGCCGCGAGAATCATCGCTTCCCCATCGCCGATTTGATGAGTAACCGGGGGAGCGAAACGAACCGTTTGCTCCCCTTCACGAACGCGCCAGGAAAGCGGTTGGCCACGCCGATGGCCCACGATACAGTGATGGTGACCTAAGTCTTCTAGCGCTTGAGGTACACCAAAACGCTCAAGATAGTCGGGAGCTGCGCAGATGGCCCAGCGCTGCCGAGCTAACAGGCGAGCAACCAGCCCACTGGTATCTTTGAGTTCTCCAAATCGAACCAACAAATCGATGCCCTCTTCGATGGGATCTACTAGATGATCTGAAAAGGTCATGTTGAGTTGAAGAGTTGGATATCGATTTGCGATCTCAAAGAGAAGTGGCGCGACGGCTCGACGGCCAAATGCCACAGGCATGTCTACCCGAAGACGGCCTGATGGTTCTCGGTCTCCAGGGCCTAGCCCTGTTTCCGCTGCGCCGATTTCATCCATCGCAGCTGAGCAGGCAGCGAAGTAAGCATCACCGTCGGCGGTGAGCGAAATTCTGCGGGTAGTCCGGTGGAACAGTTGAGTACCAAGCCGAGCTTCCAGTCGGGCAATGGCTTTGCCCACGGCGGACTTAGAAACCCCGAGCTGGTCAGCAGCCTTAGTAAAACTCTGGGATCGGGCTGCCACCACGAATGTAATAACCCCTTGAAAAGAGTCGATAGGAGTCATAAATCCGCACTTACTGTAGATATAAAGTCTACCCAGATTAAAGTTTTAAGCCGTTTATCACCAATGATTTCTACCCTAGCATGGCCTAATCATTTTTATGTTTGCCCCAATATCTGAAGAGGATCACCCCATGCCCGTAGTACGAGTCAGCTGGTTTGAAGGTAAAGAACACGCTCAAAAGGCAACAGTTGCCTCCGAGATCACTGAAAGCATTGTCAAAAATACTGGCACACCCGCCGAATATATCTACGTAATCTTCGAAGACATTGCGCCTTCCGATTGGGCAGGGTCTGGCAAATTGTTCGGGGAGGCTCCCGCAAAATTCTGACTGCATCGCTGAACCTAATGCATCGGCTTGTAATGCGGTGCATCACCCAAAGGGCAGCACGCCCAGGAAAGAAGACACGCCATGCACCCACATATTTCTTGCCTCTTCACACTGGCGGTTAAGCCGGCAGAATTCCCTGAATTCCAAGCACTCATCTCACGGGTTGTTGCAGCTACACGGCAAGAACCGGGCACGCTCGTTTACGAATACAGCACCAACGAAGACAACAGCACAGTCCATATCCTCGAACGCTATCACGTCGAATCTGTAGTTAGCCATGTGGACACTACGTTTGAGCCATTCGGAAAGCGTTTCCTGGAGCTGTGCACTATCACCAGCCTGGTGGTTTACGGCACACCCGACGCCGAAATTCGCAGACGCCTGGATCCGTTCGGCGCCGTTTACATGACGCCATTCGACGGCTTTAGCCGTTAAATCCTATTGTCGCCGTTTCGCTAGAGATCACTATGTCCACGATTGCTGAAGTCATCAAATCCCGAATTTCCGCCAATAACTACGATACCGAGCGCTCGCTTAGCGACCAAGAGGTCTGCGACCTTATCGACCTCGCGACTCATGCGCCATCAGCCTTCAATCTGCAGAACTGGCGCTTTCTGGCCGTGCGCACTCCAGACGCAAAAGCACGACTATTACCGTTGGCCTACGGCCAGACCAAAGTCGTCGAGGCGGCGGTGACCTTCATCATTTGCGGTACGTTGAGTCCTCACGAATCGTTGCCAGCCTCGCTGAAGCCAACACTGGACGCGGGGATCATTGATCAGGCGATCTATGACATGTGGGTCGGTGCAGCTCAAGGCATGTACCAGGACAATCCACAGTTGCAGCGTGACGAAGCCATCCGTTCCGGCTCACTGGCAGCCATGACCTTGATGCTTGCTGCCAGAGGTCAGGGCCTGGTTTCTACGCCTATGATCGGGTTCGATGCCGCTGGCGTTTCAGAAGCGTTTGGTCTTGGCGCGGGCGATGTTCCCGTAATGCTGGTGACGGTGGGATACCCAGGCGCAAGCAATTGGCCACAAAAGCCTCGCAAAGCAGTCAGAGACATTCTTAATTTCGTATAAGCGAATCTGCCCTCATTACGGCTGGTGACAAGCCAGCCATCAGCCGTTTCATACTGAATAGTTCATCTCCACTAATCCCACTGGGGGGCGGCGAACCTTTCGGCCAGGAAGTTTATGAACACGCGTACCTTCGGGGCCAAATGCTTGCGGCTGGGTAGACCGCGTAAATCCCGAGTTTTACAGATTTGTACTGGGCAAATTTCGACCAGATCGCCACGGCGTAAATCGTCAGCGACCAATAAGCTTGGTTGCAAAGAGATTCCTCCGCCAGACAAAGTGATGCGTCTACAGGTGTAGCCGTTGTTGCAACGAACGATAGAGCGGGTTCGGACGCTTTCGCTTCCATTCGGCCCATCAAAGACCCATTCGCTCCCGCTCGCAAAGTTCGTGTACCGGCAACTGGCGCCACGGACTCTTCGATTTGGTACGGACTTTTTGGTCGTAAAGGCGCCCAATCCTGAGATAGCCACTGCTCCCAGATCCATTTGGCTCTGCCCAGGGCACTCTATGACCTTCTACATTTTCCTTCTTGCATGCTGTATGGCCGGAGCGACCGGCATCATTTTCAAGCCAGGCGCATGGTACGAATCACTTCAGAAACCAAGCTTCACACCACCCAACTGGGCTTTCCCAGTGGCGTGGACGACGATCTATCTACTGCTGGCATGGGCAGGATATCGCCTAACCGGCTACCAGGCAGCGAGACCGTACTGGCGCTATCGGCAGCTCAAATAGCGTTGAATACTTTTTGGACTCCGGTGTTTTTTGGAGCGAACCGGATCGGCGCCGCGATGGTAATTCTTACTCTTCTTTGGATTGTAGTGGCCGCGATGGTGGTGATGGCTTTGCGGCTGGACATCGTGACAGGGCTTATTCTATTCCCCTACCTGCTGTGGCTCTCGCTGGCTGCCGCGCTGAATTTCTCTATCCTGCGCCACAATAAATGACGTAGCGGGAGCTCAAATCATTAGTGGCAACGAGGACTGCGCGCTACAGCCCTAGATCGGTGGCCAAATAGTCCTCGCTCAATTCGTCTCCCGACTCCGGCAGCTGCATCAATTGCCATTGAAGATGGCGGCTCAGATGCGCTCTGAGACGTGATCGGATATTAAGGTAACCAGTGTCCCCAGGAGCGTTCACATCGCCGTGATACGCAGCCATTGCATCGCCAAGCACCTGCAATCCAAAGGGGCTGATCTGTGACTCATGAAGCCGTGTAGGTTCGTCTAAGCCTGGCTGTCGTTTAAAGCTGCGCAACGCTTCTTCAAGGATAAACTGCATGCGAGCCCCGAACACGTCGCATGCTTTTCGCCAGATGCGGCCTTCGATATCAATTTCCAAGCAAACCTCACCGCTCCTGAGAAAAGACATGTTGTCTGACATCAGTATTGAATCAGACGCAGCTATATCCGTTGTAAAGCATTTTTTTTTGAAGCCAAACAGAAAAGCAGCGGCCTGACGGCCAATTCACGACTTCCCCCCTGCCCGAGGGGCAGTTCAGATTTTGCTTTCACTCGAAATCATGGAAAAAATCACCCTAAGAGCAAAGGCAAAAGCATCAATGAAAGGCCTTGAAAAACCCGGAAAAAGGAGGAGGCCTAAGAACGCTGCTTTTTCTTTGGTCTCAAATATAAGAACTCCGTTTCGCAAAATTTTTTTATAGGGGGCGACGGATGTTTTTGTCGAGTAATGTGAAGCAGTTCTCATTTCTGTAGCCGCAATGTTCGGTTTGTCCGGCGCTGCCCAGCGCTCTTACCATGGCCACCCTATTCATCTTTGAGCAACATTCGGATGATCTAGGGACGGCCTACCTCGTTAGGAATTGCCTACACCAGCCATTATTTCGCAGGCCATGATCCTACCCATCTCGATCAACAAGGCAGTTCATTTTCAGCCTGGTATTGGTGCTACGCTCGGCGCAGGTTAAGTCAGAGGCGTATGCCAGGGATCCGTAGAACTGGATGGCAATTACATGAGTGGACAGCAGCATGTTTGGTGAGGCTGCACCTGCACAATCTCGCGATAACCCAATCGAAATGGATCAAAACAGGTAAACGCAGGCGATCGCTGTGTCACGGCGCATGAAACGGTCAATACAGACTGCATAGAAAAATTAGCGCAGGTGCCCTGTTGGAAATCAGCGCGCAGATGTTCTAGTGGCCTGCCTCCGAACGCTAAAGAATGCCCAGCTAGATTGATGAACTAAAATCTCACGCATTGCCACTGCCGCTGGGTTGTCGCGATGTGTGCGCCAAGCCAGATGGAGTTCGGCGCACGCACCGCCCAACTCTATCTCTTTGAAGCATATGTCCTCAAAATGCAGCCTAGCGACCGACACCGGCACCAACCCTGAGCCATGGGCGCTCGAACTCTGCGACACGAAAGCTGCTGAAGGAGTAGGACACCAAAGGTACGTGGTTTCGGCGCATTAGCTGATCAAAGACGGCATGAGGAACCATGACCAAGCTTTCCGGCAAGATCCTAGCCTCAACCAACTGATCGCATTCCTCGTTCCCGAGCTTACCGAGAAACTGGCCCAGGCCAGGGATTGGTAACCTGCGAAGTCCCAACAGGGTATCGCCCCATTTACCGAAGATTCTATTGGTCATTCTGACTGCCCTGCCCCGCTCTGTCAGACCTGTCAACGACCTCGGTTGTCGAGGCCAAGGGTAGTAACCATCGAGCATCGAGTCACAGTGCTCTGTCATAAATTGTCTCAGCTCTGTCCCGCATACTTGTTGAAATCATGGAGCCATACCGGTACTCCTAAAGCACCAGTTTTGAACGGGAACGCCCCATGCACGCAAGATTCAGGGTCATCGAAACAATCAGGCTGAACGATGGCATCAAGCAATACCGCGTTGTAGATCTCGTCGAGGGGGGCTCTGCTAGCAAGCACGGTGTGTTCTTGGCGAAGTTCGAGGCCGAGGCAGTTTGTTCACAACTGAATGCCGAGCATCCGCACCAGAATGGTTTAGGTCGTTCGTCCCTGCGTCATTGACCCGTTCGTTTCAAAACGCGACACGCGGATGGGTTTGTAGGACTGCTCAGCTTAAAAAGCGATCATGAAAGGGGATCCTTGCTAAGTCGCTGACATTCCTTCTCGGCCTTCTCTCAAGCCTGGTAGATCGTCTTCAGCCGAAGCTTCTCTTGGTTGTCGTAGATGTTGAAGCCTATCGGGGCAGTGCTGCCGTAGAAGCGTGCTCCGTTTCGTACTGAACCCGTTTCTGTGGGAATACCAGGAACAACAACAGATCTCGAAATCAGACTCATACCCTCTCCTCAAACCTTATTATTGCTAGCGGCTATACGCGATCAAAGTAAGCGACCTTCATCAATTTGCGATGACGAAGACGGGGCCTAGTAACTGCGTCTCTCATAAAGCCATTGCAATTCTACCCAGTTAACCTTGGAACCAATGGTCGATGGTCAAGGCGTGCCGCCTTCGCCGGGAGGCTGTCGTGAACCGAACCACGGCGATGCGACGTCTCGTCCCTGCAGGCGTCCATCTGCACGCCTGCGCGCTCCGCTTGCTTGGTTCAGATGAGCTGAGAAGCTGCCCTCCCATTGTTTAATGCTCAGGGCCAAGGTCTCCCCCTAGGTGCGGCGGGCGAACTGGGCAGAGGACATGACTGGCTTTAGTCAAACAATCAACCCGCCCCACCATATGCGCGTCAGTTTTTCCGACAGAAGCAGTACACAAAGTTTTGTGTTGTACCAAACGGGGTGTGGTGTTCTTCCTTCTCATGTCTGAGCAGCTCAAACGGGGTACCAAACTCATCATGAAGCTCATCGGCTGTATACCTTTTCACAGGTAAGGCACTGCAGTGGGTTGGCCCGTCCTCTGAAAACGTTGCCACAATCACAAACCCACCTGGCTTTACACACCTCAAAACAGCTTCGACATAAGCTACACGCTCGGCCTCACCGGTAAGAAAGTGGAAAACAGCGCGGTCGTGCCAGACGTCATAGGACAAAGGAGGTAGTGAAATCTCTGTGATGTCCCCAACTATCCAATTAACCTCAGTGGCACGGCTGCCTAAACGCTGCTTTGTGGCCGCTAGGGCCGCCGCCGAAAGGTCGAGGACGTTCAGACGGGTGAATCCATCCGCAATCAAGTCATCTATCAAGGTTGAGGCACCACCCCCTACGTCAATGATATTTGCCGACGAAGAAACTCCTGATTGCTGGATCAAGCGCAGGGAGCTTTCGGCATGCTCTTGATACCAGCTCACGCCATCAGTTGGCTTGCTGGAATAGACGTTGTCCCAATGCTCCTTCGATTGCATAAAAAGCGACCTCTCTAGCAGTTCGACGAACAGTTTTATGATTGCACAATCGCTGAATTTTGCACCTTATGCCGTCGATTCGGGCACATCACCTGCTAGCAACCCTCTCAAAATTCGATGTTTAACAACCAGCCGAGGAAGCCACAACCGGCACGACAGCGTGTACCGGTGATTTGCATCAATACAGCATTATTTATTTATGGAAACAATTGCGGCTTTGCCATCCACCAAGCTAAAGGAAAACGATACACGATCTCCGACCGCCAGCCCTGCCAGCTGTTTCTCCGTTACGGAAAAAGCCATTGTCATTGGCGGCCACTGTACGGCTGGAACAGCTCCGTGGGAGATGGTCACCGTATGCTTCGTAGTATCTATAGCCTTGATCGTTCCCTCGGCATTGGCAACTTGAGCCTGTTTTGAATCTTGTTCCATCTGCATGCCCTCCATACCGTCCATTTTCATGCCCGGCATGTCCTCCGCATGGACAGAAAGTGAAAGCGCAAATACGGTGCTTGCAACTGCAATCATGGTCAGTTTCATACGACTTTTCCTTGAGGCTTGATGGGGTCACCTATGAGGTGCCGGCGACGCATCAGGCGATAGGCTGCCGGAATGACAAACAGGGAAAGCAAAGGTGCCGTGACCATACCGCCGACCATGGGCGCGGCAATGCGGCTCATCACTTCGCTACCAGTCCCGCTGCCTAACAAGATGGGTAATAGCCCAGCGATAATGACGGCCACTGTCATGGCCTTGGGCCGAACTCTCTGCACAGCTCCTTCACGAATCGCCGCAACCAGCCCGCGCTCAGTGCTATCGCCGAGGTCTTCACGTTCAGCCCAAGCGTTCTTCAGGTAAAGCAGCATGATTACGCCGAACTCGGCAGACACCCCGGCCAATGCGATAAAGCCGACTCCGGTGGCGACCGACAGGTTGAATCCCAACAGATAGAGGAACCATGCCCCGCCAGTCAGTGCGAATGGCAACGTGGCCATGATCAACAACGCCTCATCGAAGCGGGCAAAAGTCAGGTAGAGCAGCACGAAGATGATCAACAGCGTGGCAGGCACCACCAGTTTGAGGCGTGCGTTAGCCCGTTCCAGAAATTCGAACTGCCCTGAGTAACTCAGGCTCATGCCGGGCTGCAACTTGACCTGCTCATTGACGACCTGGCGTAGATCGGCGACCACAGAAGCAATGTCCCGACCACGCACATCGATATACACCCAGCCTGAAGGCCGTGCGTTCTCGCTCTTGAGCATTGGCGGCCCGTCGCTGACCTTGACCTTCGCCACAGTGCCGAGGGTGATCTGGCTGCCTAATGGAGTGTAAATCGGTAATCGCTCCAGGCTGCCGACCGAGTCACGCCACTCACGTGGGTAACGCACGTTAATAGGAAAGCGTGCGAGACCTTCAATGGTCTCCCCGACGTTTTCACCGCCGATAGCACCAGCCACGATGGACTGCACATCAGCGATATTCAATCCATAGCGAGCGGCAGCCCTTCGGTCGATATCCACGTCAATGTAGCGGCCACCAGTCAGTCGCTCGGCTAGCGCCGAACTGACACCGGGCACGTCTTTGGCCACCCGCTCGACCGCTTGGGTGACAGCATCAATTTCCGTCAAATTGGTTCCGGCGACCTTCACTCCAATAGGGCTTTTGATACCCGTAGCCAGCATATCGATACGGTTTCGAATCGGTGGTATCCAGATATTGGTTAGCCCAGGAACTCGTACCACTCGATCCAGTTCCTCCACCAATTTTTCCTGTGTCATGCCTGGGCGCCATTGCTCCTGCGGCTTGAATTGAATGGTGGTTTCGAACATCTCCAGCGGTGCCGGATCGGTAGCGGTTTCGGCACGCCCTGCTTTACCGAAAACGTGTTCGACTTCAGGCACCGTTTTGATTAGACGATCAGTCTGTTGCAGCAACTGCGCCGCTTTCTGCGCCGATAATCCCGGCAAAGCAGACGGCATATAGAGCAGATCGCCCTCGTCCAAAGGCGGGAGAAACTCACCACCCAGGCGCGACAATGGCCATAGCGCGCTGACAAAAACCAATAGCGCCACCAGCAGCGTGATCTTTGGTCGACGCAAGACCGCGTCCAGAGCGGGCTGGTAGATCCGGATCAGCCAACGGTTTAGCGGGTTATGTTGCTCAGTGGGGATTCGACCCCGAATCCAATAGCCCATCAGCACTGGCACCAAGGTCACTGACAATCCTGCCGCTGCGGCCATAGCGTAGGTCTTGGTGAAAGCTAATGGGCCGAACAATCGCCCTTCCTGTGCTTCCAGGGTAAAAACCGGAATGAACGACAGGGTGATGATTAACAAACAGAAGAACAGTGCTGGGCCTACTTCTGCCGCCGCTTCGGTCATTACATGCCAATGACGCTCCCCCTTCAGTTCCTCCCCAGGATTGGCCGCATGCCAGGCCTCGATCTTCTTATGGGCGTTCTCGATCATCACCACGGCGGCATCGACCATGGCGCCGATGGCGATGGCAATCCCACCCAAGGACATGATATTGGCGTTGATCCCTTGGTAACGCATTACGATGAAGGCACTCAACACACCCACCGGCAGGGAGATGATCGCCACCAGCGATGAGCGCAAGTGCCACAGGAAGATCCCACAGACCAATGCGACAACGATGAACTCTTCGATGAGCTTGTGACTGAGATTTTCCACAGCACGGTCGATCAGTTTGCTGCGGTCATACGTTGTGACGATTTCTACGCCAGCCGGCAAACTGCTTTTCAGTTCGTCGAGCTTCGTCTTGACCGCCGCAATGGTCTCGCGAGCATTCTTGCCGCTGCGCAAAATCACCACGCCGCCGACGGTCTCGCCTTCGCCGTCGAGTTCAGTAATGCCACGCCGCATTTCCGGCCCCAACTGGATCGTGGCGACATCGCCAAGACTCACCGGTACACCTCCAGCACCGAGCTTCAACGGGATAGCACGAAAGTCATTGAGCGTTTTTAGGTAGCCTGAGGCCCGCACAATGAACTCGGTCTCAGCCATCTCCAGCACGGCACCACCGGTTTCCTGATTGGCCTTGCCGATAGCCTCGGTTACCTCAGCTTGAGTGATACCGAGGCTGGCCAGTTTGAGCGGATCAAGCTGCACCTGGTACTGCTTGACCATGCCTCCCACGGTGGCTACTTCCGCAACGTTTGGAAGGGTCTTGAGTTCGAACTTTAGGAACCAGTCCTGAAGCGCACGAAGCTGTGCCAGATCGTGTCCGCCACTGCGATCCACCAGTGCGTACTGATAGATCCAACCCACTCCCGTCGCATCCGGCCCCAACGCCGGCTTGGCGCTGGCTGGCAACCGACTTTGTATCTGACTCAGATACTCCAACACCCGTGAGCGGGCCCAGTACAGGTCAGTACCGTCCTCGAACAGCACGTAGACGAAGCTGTCACCGAAGAAGGAATAACCGCGCACCGTCTTTGCGCCTGGCACCGATAGCATGGTGGTCGCCAACGGATAGGTCACCTGGTTTTCGACAATTTGCGGCGCCTGGCCTGCGTAAGGTGTCCGGATGATCACCTGCACATCGGAGAGGTCTGGGAGCGCATCAATGGGCGTGCTCTGCACCGACCAAATGCCCCATGCCGTGACAAAAAGTGTCGCCAGTAGCACCAGGAATCGGTTGGCCACCGACCAACGAATTAGGGCAGCAATCATGGCTGGCTCCCCGATTTATCCAGGCGCTCAACACGCAAACCATCATCGGTCTGGCTCACCGCGATACGAACCTTGTCGCCCGCTTTGAGGCCCTGTATCAGAGCCGGACTGGCGAGTGGGAAAGTCATCGTCATGCCAGGCATGCCCAGCGTCTTGAAGGGGCCATGGGCGAGCGTGACTTCTTTGTCGTTGATCTCAACGATCTGCCCATCCGCCTCATGAAAACTGGAGGTTGCTGCGCTGGGCAGTGACTCTTCCTCCGAGCTTGCAACGATTCCTTTAAGACTGGCCTCCGAGTCGAGCAGGAACTGGCCAGACGTAACCACCTTCTGGCCTTCTTCCAGACCTTTCACTATCGCCGTCTTGCCATCGCTTTCCTGCCCGAGGTGCACTTCCACTGGACGGTAGCGGCCCGCGTCTTCGGCGAGCATCACCAAGGCACGTCGGCCAGTGCGAATGACGGCCTCGCTCGGCACCCACAACACCTTTTGCCCGGTCGAGCGATTCAGGCGTACCTGCGCCGTCAAACCCGGTCTGAGGCTCCCGTCAGGATTGGGGAGTTCCACCCGCACGCGAAGAGTGCGGCTATCCGGGTTGGTCTCGGGTAAAATCGCGCTGACCTTGCCACTGAGCATTGTCCCTGGGAAGGCTGGCAGACGCGCTTCGACCGCCTGCCCCACGGTGATCGATCCCGCATCCGATTCTGGAACGGCCACGGCGAGCCAGACACTGCTCAAGCCATTGACGCGTGCCAGAGTATCGCCAGTAGCCACAGTCATACCCGCACGTACATTCAATTCTTGCAGCACACCACCAATAGGGCTGGTGAGAGTCAGGTAGGGTTGAACCTTGCCGCCACGCTCTACCTGAGCAATCAATGCTGCCGGCATACCGGTGAGCCGCAGTCGCTGACGGGCCGCAGCCAACAGGTCAGCATCCCCGCTGCGCTTCAGTGCAAGAAACTCTGTCTGGGCAGCGGCCCATTCCGGCACCAGGATATCCACCAACGCCGCGTTGGCTTTGAGCACATCACCGGGAGCGTGGGCATAGATCCGCTCCACAAAGCCCGTGGTGCGTGCCTGAATCACAGCGACATCACGTTCGTTGAACACCAAGACACCTGTCACGTCGAGGCTGGAATCAAAGATCCCACGGGTGACAGTCGCAAAACGCAGTCCGAGATTCTGGGTCAGACTCGGATCGATACTGACGGTCGCACGATCCCCTGCGCCACTGGCGTACTTAGGAACCAGTTGCATGTCCATGAAGGGGGACTTACCCGGCTTATCGAATTTTTGCTGCGGGTACATGGGGTCATACCAATACAGAGCCTTACGTTCGTCAGGTGAGTCGAGGCTCTGCTCTTGGGCAGAACTGGCTACCCCATTCATGCGCTGTTGAGCGAACCAGTAACCACCGGCAATACCGAACGCCAGCGAGATGACTACCAACAATGCCCCGTTCCCTTTTTTAAGGATCATTGGCTGGACTCCCCATAAGCAAAATACAACCGCGCACTGGTCAGCGCTCGCTGCTCTTCCACGTCGATCTGTTTGAGGCGGGCCTCGATGAGTTCACGTCGGGCAGCAACAACGGCGTTTAAATCGCCTTTGCCAGCACGATAACTGGCCATGCTGAGTTCCACCTTTTCCTTGGCCAGAGGTACCAGGCTTTCCTGATTTCGGTGTGCCGCACGATTCAGGCGCTCATAGTCAGCCAGTTCGTTCTCCAGTTGCTGGGTATGTTCGCGTAACAGGGCTTCGCGCTCAGCCTCAAGCTGGTTGAGCTCAGCCCGCTTGGCCGCAATCTTTGGATTTTGGCGAGAGTCAGGAAACAGCGGCAGATCCCATGAAAGTTGCACGCTGACCATATCGCCAAACTCACGGCCACGGCGCTGGTAATCCAGTTCCCAGCTCCAGTCTGACTGCTTCTCCGACACGGCTTCACGAACCTTGGCTTGCGCTTCGCGGGTCATCGGCGCAAACGCTGCCAACTCAGGGTGATGTTGCAGTTTATGGGAGTAGCCTGATGAATCGACTGACCATTCGGGTAAACTGCCGACGGGTATATCGTTGGCGGCGATGCCAATCCAGCGTTTGAGGGCCGCTCGGGCCTGTGCTCTCTGGAGAATCAGATCGTCCTGTTGCTCCGCCAGTTGAGCTGCTTCCTGCTTGGGTGTCACCGCATCGGCGGGCTGAGCGCGGCCCCCGGCGATTTGGGCTCGGACGGCATCGGTCAATAATCGGTTTTCTTTGTAGAAGTCCTGGAACAGCGCATCTTTACCCTCAACCGCATAGCTACTGATCCAGGCCAATGCCGTGGACTGGCGTACCTTCAGACGTTCGACTCTACGCTCCGCAGCAGCGCGATCAACAGCAGCATCGGCGACCTCGATGCGCGCTTTGCGCTTATCGCTGTTGGGCATTTCCTGCCTGACCCCGACCATTTGCATGGTCATGAAGTCTTGGTCGATGCTCCAGCGATCCGGGCCACCAATGGGGTAGTTCTGCACCCCCATCAACAACTTCGGGTCGGGTAATTCGCCAGCAGGGATGGCAGCACTGCTGGCTGCCTGAGTTTTTGCGTCTTGTGCGGTCAGTGACGGCGCATTGTTCTCGGCCAGCCGCAACGCCTCATCGAGCGTCAATGCGACAGCGAAACTCGGCAAAGCGAGCACGCCTGCCGCCAGCCCGGCCAAGAGAGGCCAGCCTGTGCAATTGCACTTGGAGTTCATGTTTACGATTCCTGTGATCATCCACTGCACGCGTCACAAGACATGCGCACAGTCAGTCCATCCCGCTAATGCGGAATGACGCTCAATGCGGGACAGGAATTAAATGCGTGGTGGTCGCCATACCCCTGACGGGGTCTTTACAGGTAGGGTATCGCTGGAGAAGGAAAGCACTACAGGGCTAAATAGGGTCACAGGGGGCTTGAAGATCGAGACTTGCAACATACCACCTGTCTTGCATTCCTGGCCCGGTTTACAAGGTTTACCGTGCTCGGAAGGGCTTTTCATATCGTTGCAGCAGTCCATCCCCATGTCGTCCATCATCGCCATGCCCATCGTCTTCATGGGGCAAAGTTCTGTCGGTGCCTGAACCCCCGCCATCCCACTGAGAGGAAGCGCCAAGCTAATCATGAAGATGATGCAAAATCGCAGATAGCGTTTCATGGGCTGAAGTGTAGTCGCTGCAAATGGCTCTTACAATTGAGCACGTCACCTTCAACCTACCGCCAAATCTCTCGACAGCCATAACGCCGGAATGGAGTTAAGCCAACGTTACGTTCAAAAAAAGGTCGGTGCTGATCTATCAACTCGTCCACGAAATTGAGTCGAGGGCCGAGCGCAACGAAGCGGATTATGGAAGGTTTCGGTGAGACTGTTAGACGATCACCTCACTACAGCCAGCAGAATGACCATCCCCTCAATAGGGCGCTCGCACCTATCGCTTGAGCTTCTAATATCTATGGTTTAGCATCGCTGATATCCCCCCTGGGGGGATGTAAAGCCATCTACATAAGCATAGCCCGTGGGTCGCGTTTTCAAAAAGATCTCAACTACCTAACGGTTACATGCCTATCCATGTGAGATTTCTCATGCTGAATATCCTAGCCAATCGCGCCTACCGTCATCTCTTCATGGCTCAAGTGATTGCGCTCGTAGGGACTGGTCTTGCCACCGTCGCGCTGGGCCTATTGGCGTTTGACCTCGCTGGTGCCCAAGCGGGCGCGGTGCTCGGCACAGCGCTGGCAATCAAAATGACGGCCTACATCGGCGTTGCACCCATTGCAGCGGCTTTTGCAGAGCGCCTGCCTCGCAGAGCCATGCTGGTGTCGCTGGATCTGGTGCGGGCTCTGGTCGCGCTGGCTCTACCGTTTGTGACTGAGGTTTGGCAAATCTACGTGCTAATTTTCGTCCTGCAGTCAGCCTCCGCAGCGTTCACTCCGACCTTCCAGGCGACCATTCCAGACATCCTGCCGGATGAAGACGACTACACTCGCGCCTTATCGTTATCACGGCTGGCCTACGATCTCGAAAGTGTCGCCAGCCCGATGCTCGCCGCCGCACTGCTGACCGTGATTAGCTTCCATAACCTGTTCGCCGGCACGGTCATCGGTTTCCTCGCCTCTGCCGCCCTGGTCGCCACGGTGCTGCTACCTAAGGCGAAGCAGATACCGCGACGCAGCATTTACGAACGAACCACCCGTGGCATGCGCATATTCCTGGCTACACCACGCTTGCGGGGGCTGTTGGCTCTCAATCTGACGGTAGCTGCCGCCAGTGCCATGGTGATCGTCAATACGGTGGTGTTGGTGCAATCGCGCTTCGCTCTGCCGCAAAGTTCTACGGCATTAGCGCTAGCTGCGTTTGGTGGCGGATCGATGGTTGCTGCCTTGGTTTTGCCTCGGCTGTTGAAAAACATCAAAGACCGAACGGCCATGTTGTCTGGTGGAGGAATATTGGTAGCGGGTTTAGCGATAGGCATCAACCTGACCACCTATAGTTTTCTACTGCCGCTTTGGATGGTGCTCGGGGTGGGCTACTCACTGGCACAGACTCCGAGCGGTCGACTGTTGCGCCGCTCGGCACATGCCGAAGATCGCCCGGCATTGTTTGCCGCCCAATTTGCTTTATCCCATGCCTGCTGGCTAATCACCTACCCATTGGCGGGTTGGCTGGGTGCGAACGTCAGCCTCACTGCATCGTTTGCTGGGCTGGCTGTCGTCGCAGGCGGTGCATTGGTGGCAAGTATCGTGATCTGGCGACCAGCTCATGACCAGGATTCGGTCAAGCACACGCATGAGAACCTGCCGGACGATCACACGCATATCAACGGCCAAGAGAGCGCGGATCATGAGCATCCGTTTGTAATTGATGATCAGCATCGCCGATGGCCCAGTAAATAACAGTGAGTTACTAATACTTGCTAAGGCTGGTGATGGGTATTCAGACCAGCAACCTTAGGGCCTGCAGAGCGGCAAGGTGCACCGGATAGAACCAATAACCCCATTGCCGCACCGGCCACACATTGAAAGAGAAGGTCTGACGCAACAGCCAAAGTCCGATCAAGGGGGCCGCAAACGCAGTGCTCAAGACAAGCAGTGAATAGAATTCCAGGCCCATCGCCTTGGTCACGATGCTGCTACTGCGGGTATTGCTCAACAGGGATAGAGCGGCTGGCAGCAACCAAAGCGCTCCAGGTCTCTTGATTGCCAACAAGACCGCCGCAGGAACAAGTGCACCGTAGACGCCGTACATCAGTGGATCATGCATCGCGTAGCCCACTGCGAGAGCAATCAACGCCATCGCGCCGCTCAACAGGGTGCGATGTTGCACTCCCCAAGCAATTACTAGCCCTAATGCCAAGGTCACCATTATGTTGAATGATCCTGAAGTGCTGATGTAGCGATAAGGCACTTCTGAAATGGCAGCGAACAACAGCATCAGTCCAAGGTATGAACCGTTCGCAGGTGTCAGCAACTCACCCGGTTTTGAGCGTGCTACGTTTGCTGCAATGGCGACACAGAACAATGGAAAGGAAAGTCTCCCTGGAATGAAAAGGTTGGTGATGTCTGGCCAGACCAACCGCAGATGGTCGATGACCATGGTGAGCATCGCTAGCCACTTGATCAGATCCAGGCTGCTGCTTCGGCATTTTCGCGAGGGCTGCACGGTCATAGGAGCAACTGTCATGTCCACCCCAGCGTGACTGCGGTCAGCACGAGATAACGAGCTCCCTTGGCCAAGGTGACGATCAGCAGGAAACTCCAGAATGGCTCGCGCATGATTCCAGCAACGACTGTCAGCGGATCACCAATGATGGGCACCCAGCTCAGCAATAATGACCAGCGCCCGTAACGCAGATAGGAATGCTGGGCTTTTTCGAGCTTTGCTTCGCTGACCGGGAACCACCGCTTGTGGCGGAATTTTTCAACGGAACGCCCTAGCACCCAGTTCAGTGCAGAGCCAAGCACGTTACCGAATGTGGCGACCGCCAAGAGGATTGAAGTGACGTATCGGTCGGATAATAACATTCCAACCAATACCGCTTCAGACTGCATCGGCAGCAGCGTGGCGGCACCGAACGCCGCTAGGAAAAGCCCCAAATAGCTGGTGAGTTCAAACACTAAAGACTCGCCTCAAACGTTCACGCTGATCCAGCAATGGAAGTCGACTTAAAGACCAACATGCCTGAGCGCCGCCTTGTTGGAGTACGGCAAGGTTGGGCATTTAGACCTAGAGGTACTTGGTGATCTGTTTGAAGGCTTCTAGCGGTGCGCGTTCACCACTTTTCAACGCCGAGACGGTGTCCTCCAAGCAGTGATCAATGTGATCCTGGATGAGTGTGCGTTTGGCTTGGCACACCGCTTTTTCAACAGCGTGCAGCTGCTGAGCGATGTCCACGCACTGGCGCCCCTCTTCGATCATGGTGATGATGCCGCGTAAATGACCATCTGCCCGCTTGAGGCGCTTGATGATCGCCTCGTGACTTTGGTGGGTGTGTGGATGGTTACGTTGGTGTTCTTGTTCACTCATGACTTGAGCCTCAGGCCTCAATGAATTACGCTGGCATCCTATCCCCCCTAGGGGGATGTGGTCAAACGTAACACGGCCACTCCAAACGAACTTAAATCCGGACGCTATGTTCAGTAGATCCCTGACAACGACAGTGGTATTCGCACTGGTTCTCGCCATGTTTGTGGCTTGGGCCGGGCATACCTATACGCTGTCGGTGAAGACTAAACCGCCCGCCTGGGAAATCACGCAAGACGCCTATCACTCCCATGAGCAGCAGGCAGAGACGTCGAGCTCAAGCTACTCAGATCACTATCACTCGCCGATGACTCCAGACCATCAGCATGAAACACCACAGCTCACGTCCACGTTGAGTTTGGCTGCACAGCTAAAGCCGTCCGTGCGAGTCGATGCCCTCCAATATTCCGTTCCCCGCCCTCCGATTTTCTTGATCGAGCGTCCACCGCGTCCTTCGTTCGCATCCTGACCATGGCCGCACGCGGCCTTTGATCCCTGCAACGTAGGATTGATCTATGCATTCGCACTCATTGAGCGGCGTTGTCGCACACACTGCGCCATCGCACCGCCCGCTATTGCTGTTGTTTTTATTCGTCACCGCACTTTTCCTCGGGATGCCCGAGGCGATGGCTCACGCCGTCGCGGAAGGTGACAAGGGCTTTATCCAAGAGAGTTCCGGCGTCATGTTGCTGCCCTTCATCTACATGGGCGCCAAGCACATGATGACGGGCTACGACCACCTGTTGTTTCTGTTTGGGGTGATCTTCTTCCTCTACCGCCTTAAAGATGTGGGGCTCTACGTCACGTTATTCGCCGTAGGGCACTCGGTAACGCTGCTGCTTGGCGTACTGACCGAGGTCAGCATCAGCTCGTACATCATCGACGCCATCATTGGCTTCTCGGTGGTGTACAAGGCGCTCGATAACCTAGGTGCATTCCAGCGCTGGTTCGGTTTCCAACCCAACACCCAGGTGGCAACGTTGATCTTCGGCCTGCTGCACGGTTTTGGTCTGGCGACGAAGATCCAGGAGTACGAGATCTCACCTGATGGGCTGATTCCGAACCTGATCGCCTTCAACGTTGGCGTTGAGATCGGCCAATTGTTGGCACTCAGCGCGATTCTAATTTTGATGGGGTATTGGCGGCGTACAGGCGGGTTCTGGCGACATGCCTACACCGCCAACGTCGCAATGATGAGTGGCGGTTTCCTGCTAATGGGTTACCAGATCACCGGCCTGTTTGTCTCCGCGTAAGGAATTCTGATCATGTTCAATACTCCACTTCCTACTGTTAACGAATTGCCCAGCACTCGCAAACTGGTACGTTCGACTGTCATTGCAATACTGGTTGCTGCCGGTCTTCTGGTAACGGTTGTCATGCCTTCGGAGTACGCCATTGATCCGACAGGTGTTGGCCGAACTCTGGGTCTTACCCAGATGGGCGAATTGAAGATCATCCTTGCCCAAGAGGCGTTGGCGGATGCAGCGCCGCCTCAACCAGCAGCTTCAAACCCAGCTCCGACTCCAGCTCCGCAGGTTGCGCAAGTCCAACCGATTGCGAAACCGGTGGTGACACCTGCCCCCACCTTGAAAACGGATCAACTGACCGTCAAGCTCAAGCCTGGCGAGGGGAAAGAAATCAAACTTGAAGTCCTCAAAGGCAAGACTGTTAGCTATGAATGGACTGCGGTTGGTGGGCCAGTAAATTACGAGACTCACGGCGAGCCGTACAACGGTGAAAAGGGCTATTTCCACAGTTACGGAAAAGACAGGCAAGTCAAAGATAACAAGGGGCAGTTCACCGCAATTTTTGATGGCACTCATGGCTGGTTTTGGCGTAATCGCAGCAACAAGGACGTGGCTATCTCACTGAAAACAAGCGGCGATTATCTGAGCGTCAAACAGTAATCCGGAGCATCGAAGGCTGCTCTGCTGCCAGAGATGCAGAGTTCAGCTTGCCCTCATGCCATTTAATTTCATTGATTTATGAAGAGTCTTCCAATGAACACTTCAACAACTTTGATCCGTTCGATGCTCCTGATCTGCTTCCTTGGCCTGATAACGGCGTGCGGTGGTGAAAAAAACGCAACCTCCGAGAGCGCCAAGCACGGTCATTCACACGAGTGACGTCGTAAACAAACAAGGCCGCAATGCGGCCTTGTTCCTCCAAGAAGGGGCATCCGAACTTTCTTTTATTCTCAGTCAGCAGACCACGCAGGTAAGCGGATCTCAAAGGTTGTATAGCCTCCTCCGGAGACACATTCAACGGTGCCATCATGGGCGTCAACCAGTGATCTGACGATTGCCAAACCTAACCCCGCGTTGTTCGTAGCACCCTCTCTCCGTGCAGGATCGACTCTGTAAAAACGGTCAAATAGCCGGGGCAGATGTTCTGCAGCTATTTCCTCGCCTGGGTTTTTCACTGACAAGCTGATCATGTCGCCAAGGGGCTCGATTTTCACGGAGATCGTACAGTCAGGAGGGGTATACCTGAGCGCATTAGAAAGTAAATTCGAAATCATCCTATCCAACATCGTGCCGTCACCATAGACCGTGCCGTGTCCGGAGACTTCTAGCTTTACTGCGGTGTCTTCTGCCAGCAACTGGTAATACTCGAAAAGTTTTTCGACCACCGAACGCAACTCGATTTTCTCTTTGGCAGGTAGAACCAGTCCGTTGTCCGACTTTGCTAAGAAAAGCATGCCATCAATAATGCTCGACAGCCGGTTCAGATCCTCCAGGTTGGAATAGAGATTCTCTTCATAAGTGTCCGGTGCACGCTTCTTTGAAAGGATGACTTCGGTGTGTGTGCGCAGATTGCTGATAGGGGTTCGTAGCTCGTGCGCAATATCAGCTGAAAAGTTGGACAGCCGAACAAAAGACTCTTCAAGGCGAGCAAGCATGGCGTTGAACGAAGAGACAAGGCTCTCAAGCTCACGAGGCACCGAGTCCATCGGGATGCGCTCTTTCAGCGAACCGGCTGACATTGAGGCCGCGACTTGCGTCACTTGTGCGACCGGCTTCAACCCGCTGCGCGCCACCAGCCACCCTAGGCCTGCGCTGACCAGAGCGCTGATAGCCAGCCCAATGACCAGCCACCAACGCAAAGTTTCAACGAAATGAATATGACTGGTGATGTCCATACTCAACAATGCGGTCAGTGGCTCAGCTTCATTCACTAAATGAACTTGGGCCTTCATGCCTCTGTACATATGGCCGCCAACCGTCCACTCCAACAAACCTTCCCCAGCCTCACGAGCGGCAGCGGCAGGTTGTGCAGTTCCGTTGGGAGTCGCGAAGATCGTCCTCCCGCCTTTGGTGACAATCGATGCTGAAAGCTCCTGATGGGCGCCTAGCAGGGCTTGCAGTTGCAACACCACTTCTGACGAATCTGCGGAGCCGGCCTCGCCATCCATGATTTGCCGAATGGATTCGAGCTTTTCAGTCATCGCTTGACGGTCGAGCGCTTTGAAGTGATGCCTGCTAAACGCATCGAAGGTAAAGCCTGCTACAACCAGCACGGCTACCACGGCACAGACAAACATCATGCTCAAACGGAAGGTAAGAGATACACGCTTCATTCAGTATCCGGCGCATCTAGCATGTAGCCCATTCCTCTGGTGGTCTGAATCAGCTTGGTGTCGAAATCATCATCGATTTTAGCCCGGAGCCTGCGAATTGCGACTTCGATAACGTTGGTATCACTGTCGAAGTTCATATCCCAAACCTGCGATGCGATCAGTGATTTTGGCAAGACTTCTCCTCTGCGGCGCATCAGCAACTCTAATAACGAAAACTCCTTGGCAGTAAGGTCAATGCGTCGACCTGAGCGCGAGGCCCGTCGCTTCAGAAGATCTACCTCCAGATCCCCGATCTTGATAGATGTCTGGTTGGGGACGGCGGAACCACGGCGAAGCAAGCTTCTGACGCGAGCAAGCAGCTCTGAAAATGCGAAAGGTTTGACTAGATAATCGTCCGCACCTAACTCCAACCCTTTGACCCTGTCATCAACTCCGTCCCTAGCCGTCAGAAACAGCACAGGGACTGAGTTCCCGGCTGTGCGGACGGATCGGATGACCTCCCAGCCGTCCAGGCCGGGCATCATTACGTCCAGGATCAAAAGATCGTAGGTCTCATTTAGCGCTTGGTGCAACGCCTCTGTTCCCGTCACAACCCGGTCGACAGTGAAGCCTGCTTCCACGAGCCCCTGCTGTAGGTACATTCCGATTTTGGGTTCGTCTTCTGCGACCAAGAGTTTCATGAGCGGGTTCCGGTTTTGCGGTCTTCTAGTGTGCTACCAATCTGACAACTGTGCGCAAGCTTACGTAAATGTAATTGCCTCAACAGCCAACGGATCGCCCAAATGCCACGACAGGTCGGTATGTGAAGGATTGGATGAAATGGTGGGGCAGGCGGCTTACAAAAATGTAATCAGCGATCTGAGCTTTTTGCGCTTAAGCTACCTCCAACCATTGCGGAAGCACGACTGCTGGCCAAGGCTAGGGCTTGCAGAGCAACCGCATACTGAAACGCTACGAGGTACGTCGAATGTTCAAACGAAAGCTATTGCTCGCCATGGCCTTGATGATTTGTGGTGTCGCGCAGGCAGCTGAGCCGCTCACAATCGATGTGCATCGTGACGCGAACTGCGGATGCTGCAAGGAGTGGGTCAAGCACCTTGAGTTGAATGGGTTCAAGGTGGTTGACCACGTCGAAAGTAATATGAGCGCTATCAAGCAGAACTTGGGTGTTCCACAGGAACTCGCCTCATGCCATACGGCAGTGATTGGCGGCAAATTCGTAGAGGGGCATGTCCCAGCCGATGAAATTAAGAAGCTGAGTAGTCGTTCAGATCTAGCGGGAATTGCAGTCCCAGGCATGCCCGCAGGTTCTCCAGGTATGGAATACGGCCAAACATCTCAGCCATATCAAGTCCTCGGGGTAACCAAGACAGGTGCGCAAGAGGTGCTCGCTGACTACCCGATCAGTCGATAGTCGATGTCAAGATCTGAGCACCCTCGGGGTCGCTCGGATCTACTAGCTCCTGGATCACCCTTGAGCCATCTCGATTGAGGGGCTCAATGTTCCTAGCCAAGCCACCAAGCAAACGATCACGACAGCACAGGTCGCTTCGATCAAGACACTTTTTCTCAAAGCAGTTGCTGCCATCGAATAATCCTCTGCTTCTAGAGCGCGCTCTAGTGAGGGACTCAGGTAGAAACGATTGAGGGTAGCAAGCCCAGTCATGCCGGCGAAAAGCAGGACTTTAATCAACAGGAGAATGCCATAGGTGCTGGTTACGAGTTCGATCACTGTCGGCCCGACAATGAAGAGGTAATTAGCGACGCCAGTAATTATGATTGTGCCAACAATGAACGCACCCGCTGTTTCGAATCCTTTAAGCGCTCGTGACAGCACTCTTACGAGTTGCTCCGAATTAGCCCCTTTAATCCTCAACATGAGACTAAAGGCCGCGAGAGCTCCGATCCAGCCGCCAGCGGCGAGAAGGTGCAGAATATCAGCCGTAAAGTGCCAGAATCGCTGAGTACCTTCGTCCATCGCCCCATGACCTGTCCACGCGAGCGTAGACAAAGCGATGCCGCCTGCCAAGGTCGCAACCCAGAGGCTCCCTGTTGGCCATCGCGTACTCTGACTTGCGACAAAAATCACCGCTGCCAGCGAGATCATGCGCGTCACCCAGCTATATCCAATCTCAGTCTCGTACAACATCATTTCCAGATGAGGTCGCAGCTCAGCCCAGTCGGATGCGCCGCTCATATTTTTTGCCATGACGATGAAGGTGGCTATCGACAAAAACACGCCAACAGTAGCGATGCCAGGTAGTAGCGACCCAAAATGCAACACCGCGCCTGATACGCGCTCTTTTCCCCGAAAGCTGTAAAGCCCGAAGACTGCTAGGCCGAACAAGAGCATCAGGTCTAAGTAGAGCGCGAATCGCAGCACCACATTTAATGAGTCGCTCATACTTATTTCACTTTGAACGTTACGGCGCCGGTGATCGGGTGGGTGTCGGACGAAACGGCTCGCCACTCCACTTTATAGGTTCCAGTTGTGAGAGGTGAGACAGGGGTAACGATCATCGTTTTGGGATCGCTGCCGCCGGCCACGCTCGCCTTCACACCCATAGGTGAGTTTGGCATGCCAGGCATGTCGGTCATGATCAACTTGGCTCCGGAAAACTGAGTGACCAAGTTTTCAGAAAAGTGCAGCTCAATCTTTGCCGGGGCTTGGCCGTTCTCACCTTCAGCAGGAGTTGAAGACAGCAGCTTCGGGTGGGCTTGGGCAACTGCACTGAGCAGTAAGCTGGATGAAAGAGCAACGGCCACAACACAGGATTTGAAAACGGACATGCAAGGCTCCTCACAGCACGTAGCTGTTGTAATGAGGTGAGATAATTATTGGGTGACGCTAACTTCGATTAGAACCAAACTCGGACGCCGACCACTAGGCGTGCTTCGCTATTGTCTTCACCTTCCTCGCGGGCATAGTCTGCGGTTTTTCCATAAGACCGATTCCAAGTCACACCGACGTAAGGTGCAAACTGGGGACGGATTTCGTATCGGAGCCGCAAACCAACCTCACTTTCAGACAGCCCTGAACCCACTCCACGCTGGGGATCGTTTTTCCCATAGAAATTGAATTCTGCCGTCGGTTGCAAAATCAGCTTGTTAGTAAGGAGAATGTCGTAGTCCCCTTCCAACCGAGCAGCGGTCTGGCCACCTTCCCCGAGATAAGCAGTCGCCTTGGCCTCGAAATTGTAGAGAGCCAAGCCTTGGATGCCGAAAGCAGCCCACGTCTGAGGGTCGCCTGGTTTGAAGTCTTGACGAACCCCTCCAACCAGATCCCACCAAGGGCTGATGGCGTGTCCCCATAAAGCGTGAACCTCAGCTTCTTCAGTCTTCCCATTGGTGCGCTCCCCTTCGGTGCGCAACCAAAGCCGATCAACATCTCCCCCTATCCAACCTTGGGCTTCCCAGTTCAGCGCGCTTCCATCGTCAGCATCCTGCCATTCCAGCTTCTCAAATATAAAAAATGAGTTGAGAGCACTGTCATGGACTTCGTGACCACCAGGAGCGTTATAGACTGCGGCTCTGTCAGCATCGGTAAGTGGTGGTATCGGAGTCCGACTTTGAGTTTGTGGTTGCTTGGCGGGCTGCATACCCTCCATTCTGCTGTGATCCATGCCCTTCATCTGGCTGTGATCCATGCCCTTCATCTGGCTGTGATCCATACCCTGCATCTGGCTGTGATCCATGCCCTGCATCTGCCCAGCGGCCACGCCCTGGCTAGACTCAGCAGCTGCCGACAAGGCAACACCAGCAGTGAGAGCGACCGTGAGTACAGCCGAGTGCATGCGAGTCCCGCTTAAGAAATTACTCATAGCCATCTCCTTATTCCTCCACGCGCACTTCACGGAACATGCCCATTTCCATGTGGTACAGGAGATGGCAGTGATAGGCCCAGCGTCCCAATGCATCAGCAGTCACTCGGTAGCTGCGCTTTGATCCTGGCGGCATATCGATGGTGTGTTTGCGGACAAGGAACTGCCCATTTTCATCTTCAAGGTCGCTCCACATGCCATGCAAATGGATGGGGTGAGTCATCATGGTGTCGTTCACGAGAACGAACCGAACTCGCTCGCCGTACTTCAGTTTTACCGGCTCGGCGTCTGAAAACTTCACGCCGTTGAAAGACCAGGAAAATTTCTCCATATGACCGGTCAAGTGCAGTTCAATAGTGCGACTTGGCTCACGGCCATCTGGATCCTCAAACGTGCTTCTCAGATCAGAATACGTCAGCACCTTTCGACCATTGTCACGAAGGCCCATGCCAGGATCATCGAGCTTTGGCGAGGTCGACATTGCCTGCATGTCGACGAGGGGATTGTTGGACTCTGTGGCTGGGTGCGACTGCATTTCGCCCATACCACTCATGCCGCCCATAGACATTTTGCTGTGATCCATTCCAGCCATGCTGTCCGTGCCGGACATGCCTTGCATAGCACCAGAGCTATCTTTCATGGCTCCGCCGTCCATACCTGACATACCCTGCATCGAGTCGTCTCCCATACCGGCCATTTTGCTGTGATCCATTCCAGCCATATCGCCCATACCGGCCATCGCACCATGATCCATACCGGCCATACCCATGTCGGCCATGGTGACTAGAGGACGAGGGTCTAGCGCTGGTACTGGAGCAGTCATGCCAGACCGGACGGCTAAGGTGCCTCTGGCGTAACCCGACCGATCCATTGACTGCGCAAACAGTGTGTAGGCCTCTTGGGTGGGTTCGACGATCACGTCAAACGTCTCGGCAGTCGCGATCCTGAACTCATCCACGATTACAGGTTTGACGTACTGGCCATCAGCTGCCACAACAGTCATCTTCAAACCTGGAATACGTACATCGAAGTAGGACATGGCTGAACCATTGATGAACCTTAACCTAAGCTTTTCGCCAGCTTTGAAGGTACCAGTCCAGTTGGAGTCCGGAGCCTGTCCGTTCATCAAGTAGGTGTACGTCGCACCACTGACGTCCGCAATGTCCGTAGGGTTCATCTTCATCTCGGCCCACATCTTGCGATCAGCGACGGTGGCTGACCAACCGTTGTCAGCCACGTCACTGATGAAGTCACCCACTGTTCTCTTATGGGTGTTGTAGTAGTCCGCCTGTTTCTTAAGTGTTTTCATCAGCGAAGCAGGATTTTCATCAGTCCAGTCGCTAAGCATCACCACGAGGTCGCGGTCATACTCAAAATGTTCGGGCTCTTTGGCATCGATGACCAGTGGGCCGTATACGCCAACCTGTTCTTGGAAGCCGGAGTGACTGTGATACCAGTACGTTCCGTTCTGTTTAACCTTGAACTGATAGACGTACGTGCCATCAGGCTCAATTCCATGGAAGCTAAGGCCTGGCACACCGTCCATGTTTGCCGGAAGGATAATTCCGTGCCAGTGGATAGAAGTCATATCCTTGAGGCGGTTCTTGACCCGCAAGGTCACAGTATCGCCCTCACGCCAGCGCAGCTGGGGCCCAGGAATCCCGCCATTTATGGTCATGGCCGTCCGGGAGTTCCCAGTGATATTTACCGGTGTTTCTCCGATGAAGAGGTCAAACTCTGTACCTGATATGACATTGGTCTCGCCCACTCCAGGGGCGGCCCAGATAGGGGTATGCCAGAGGCCCAGACCACCGAGAATGCCGCCTGCGGTGAGTCCTTTCACAAAGGTGCGCCGAGAGGTTTTGGCTTGCATACCGATTCATGTCCCGTCAGTCGGATGTTAAATGTGCGCACTAGGCGTGCCCCCGAGGGCTAACGCTAGACGAGCTAGTGCGCTTGATGTATCGGAAGATGCCATAAGCCAGCAAACGGGGTGATTACATTTCAGTAAGCTGGTTGGCTCAGCAATGGTGAGGCTGCTTTTCGTCCCCGATCTTTTCTTGGGCGATATCTTCCTGCGCTGCTGCTGGGGCAGGCTTGCGAGAGTCCATCGCAGTCTCGCGGGCTCGCTCCATGCGTTCAGCTGTACGGTCACCGCCACCTTCGGCTGAAGCCAGGGACGATAAGGCCAAACTGAATGTAAGAATCACAACGTTGATAGCTTTCATAGTGCATGTCCTCCAAGAGTTGACTCTCGATGAAGCCAGAGAGCTTGAGCGTTGACTCGATGAGGATGATGAGGGGAGGCACCTGTCAGCCCGCTTAGCCGGTGATTACACTTTTGACAGGACATGGAGAAACTCAACATCTGAAAGATCGACGGGCGTCATAAAATTTGACCGCACCACAGAACCGACAGCCGGCTGCATAAATTGATGTAGATCAACCGTGGCACTTCAATGTGGCGTATGTTGAAGAATCAAAGCCTGCTAATCAGCACCGGAGATTCTCCATGTTCTGGTTTCGCCATCGTCAACCAACGTTCATACGCCTTGCCATCGTGCTGTGGGTGTTAGCGTTTGGTCTGGCAGCGACCCAGGGATGTCTGGCACAGCCCAGCCACAATCCGGCTACAACTCATGTCTCGCTGATCACCGCGCAAGATCACGATAGCCACGACGCCCATGCCCTCGGTTGCCTTCAGCACTGCGCCGATGCGGCAATAGCTGTAAGTCCTTCGCTCCATCTTCATATATTTGACCTGTTCAGTTGGACGTTTCTGCTCCTTATCCCAGCGTTGCTGATTTTGTATCCCGCCAATCCCTCCGCTTTTGCCTTTCTTGCATTACGGCGCCCTGTACCGGCCAGACCTCCTGCCCGCCTGATTTTCGTCCGTTTCAACGATTAATCCGACCTTCTGCGCGCCGAACTTCGGCGCACTGTCTGACTGCGCCAGCCTGGCGCGGCTTGGTATTACCTGAGTTGTCCTGACCCTTTGGAGATTGCCATGCATGCCACATTGAAATTTATCCTCGCCACCCTGCTCGTGAGCAGCCCACTTATCGCCTCGGCAGTCGATGAGCATCACCCGGAGGGGCAGACCGCGCCCGCCAAGACAAGCGAAGCAGCTACGCCGATGCAAAACAATGTCATGACCGAGCAAATGCAAAAAATGCAGGCTGCACACGACAAGGCAGCCGCCGCCAAGACCCCTGCCGAGCGACACGCCGCCATGCAGGAGAGCATGAAAACGATGAAGGACAGCATGGCCATGATGCATAAGAACTGTCATGGCAAGGGCATGGACGGCAACAAAGACGGCATGGAGATGGGAATGATGAACATGATGATGAAAATGATGGATCAGCAATCGAGCATGATGAACATGCCGATGAGCAAGTGACGCGCACAAGCCTGTAGGCAATGCAGCGACGGTTTTACCTTAACCAATATGCCAAGGGTAAAACTGCCGCCCGTTACACCTATACGACGTATCACTAAACAGCACTCCCTCAGGAGTACAAAACCATGATGAATTCACCACATTCCGCTAACACCTCTCCAACATTTTGGAGGAGTAAACCCGGTATAGCGCTGGGCATGCTGCTGGTGATCGTGCTGTTCTATCTAGCAAGAGAACACTACGGCCATATGCTGGGCTTACTGCCTTACATGATTTTGCTGTTGTGCCCGCTGATGCATTTTTTCGGGCACCACCACGGTGGTCACAATCATCACGGCGAAACCTCAGTCTCAACCAAGGATGCGAACAGGAGTTAGCTCATGCACACCCCTGAGGTTCGTCAAGAGCACGGCCCAATACAGAACTCTGAACCCCAGCCCACCGGCTCCCATGACCCGGTATGTGGCATGACCGTGAGTAACGACAGCCAGTTCAGCACGGAATATGAGGGGCAAAACTACCGGTTCTGCAGCCAGAAATGCCAAACGACCTTCAGGGCAACGCCCGAGCGTTATCGAATATCTCAACTGAAAATCGAACCAGTCCCTCAGACAACAGCAGAACCGTTAACGGGTGCCGCTGAATACACATGTCCCATGCATCCGGAAATTCGCCAGATCGGCCCCGGCGTCTGCCCTAAGTGCGGCATGACCTTAGAGCTGGTGATTCCCGAATTGGAGGAAGAAGAGAACTTAGAACTCAAGGACTTCACCCGGCGCTTCTGGTGGACATTGCCACTGACAGTGATCGTCACCGTGCTGGCTATGGGTGGCCATGCCCTGGTGCTGTTCCATGGCACCACGCAAAATTGGGTCGAGCTGGGATTGGCTACACCCGTCGTGCTGTGGGCTGGCTGGCCGTTTTATGTGCGCGGTGTGCGTTCGGTGATTCAGCGAAGTCCGAACATGTGGACGCTAATCGGCCTCGGCACGGCGGCGGCCTTCCTTTACAGCGTCGTGGCCACCCTGACCCCCGATGTATTCCCCAGCAACTTCATGATGGAGGGTCGCATCGGTGTGTACTTCGAAGCGGCGGCTGTGATCATCTCACTGACCCTTCTCGGCCAGATGCTTGAACTCAAGGCTCGCTCGCAAACCTCGGCTGCCATCAAATCGCTGCTTGGACTGGCACCCAAAACAGCCCGACGGATCAATGCCGATGGCACGGAAGAGGACATCCCTCTGACACACGTACACAGCGGCGACACGTTACGTGTGCGACCGGGCGAAAAAGTGCCTGTCGACGGTCAGGTGTTGCAAGGCGAAAGCGCTGTAGATGAGTCGATGCTCACCGGCGAACCGATACCGATCATGAAGAGAGCCGGCGACGCGCTGATTGGCGCCACTCTCAACATCCACGGCAGTCTGGTGATGCAAGCGCAGAAGATAGGATCAGCGACCCTGCTCGCACAGATTGTGCAGATGGTTGTGCAAGCACAACGCTCAAAAGCGCCAATGCAACGGCTGGCAGACGTGATTGCCAGTTACTTCGTGATTGTGGTGATTACTATCGCTGCGCTGACTCTACTCGGCTGGGGGCTGTGGGGGCCCGAGCCAAGTTGGGTGTTCGGACTGATCAACGCTGTCGCGGTCATGATTATCGCCTGTCCCTGTGCCCTTGGCCTAGCGACACCGATGTCAGTTATGGTTGCCACCGGCAAGGCTGCTGGCAGCGGCGTATTATTTCGCGATGCCGCCGCCATCGAAAACCTGCGCAAAATAGACATCTTGATAGTCGACAAAACCGGCACCCTCACTGAAGGTCGACCAGCGTTCCATAGCGTCGAGGCCGTACCCGGATTTACTCAGGATGAAGTGTTGCGCCTGGCCGCAAGTCTCGATCAGGGCAGTGAGCATCCATTGGCCCACGCCATCGTGGAGCAGGCTCGTGCCGCAGGGTTGAAACTAGTGACACCTGAAACCTTCGAGTCAGCCTCAGGTATTGGTGTAAGCGGTCAGGTGGAGGGTCGCCGCCTGATGCTAGGCAATACCGCGTTAATGCAGGAGGCGGGCGTTTCCACCGAGAGCTTGCAAGTACATGCCGAGAAGCTACGCGGCGACGGTACGAGCATCATGTACCTGGCAGTCGATGGCGCCCTGGCGGGTTTGCTGGCTGTTGCCGACCCCATCAAACCCACCACGAAGCTGGCCGTCGAGCGTCTGCAGGCGGATGGCGTCAAGGTCATCATGGCCACTGGCGATGGCCTTACGACTGCTCGCTCGGTAGCTCGCCAGCTGGGCATCGAGGAGGTTCACGGCGAGGTCAAACCGCAAGATAAAGAACGTCTGGTGGCATCTCTGCAACAAGCCGGACACCGGGTGGCGATGGCCGGCGACGGCATTAATGATGCCCCCGCGCTGGCTCGCGCTGATGTAGGTATCGCCATGGGCACTGGCACTGACGTGGCGATGAACAGCGCTCAGGTCACCCTGGTCAAGGGGGATCTGCTCGGTATCCTGCGTGCTCGCAGCCTGTCAGTCGCAACGGTGAGAAATATGCACCAGAACCTGACCTTCGCCTTCCTTTACAACGCCATGGGTATCCCACTGGCTGCCGGCTTGTTCTTTCCACTTACCGGTCACCTTCTGTCACCGCTCATTGCCGCACTGGCCATGAGCGTGAGCTCTGCGTCGGTAGTATTCAACGCCTTGCGTCTGCGCCAGGCTTCCATTGATTGAGTGAAAACGACCGCTTGACCTTGCCATGGCAGCAAGGTTGAGGATAAGCCAACGCCGCGAAAAGTCTCATGCGTCAGTCTTTCCATGATCAACTTTGTTGTGAGGAATCACCAATGAAAACTGTTGAACTGCAAGTCCAAGGCATGAGCTGTGGTTCATGTGTCAAACATGTCACCGAAGCGCTGCGCCCAGTTGAAGGCGTGAGTGACGTATCGGTGGATTTACAAGCCGGACGGGTGAAGGTCAGCGGCGATTCGGACAGTCATGCGCTGCTTACAGCCCTGGAGAACGCGGGCTATCCAGCACAGCTGGCGACAGGGGAAAGCGTAGCGAGTAAGAAAAACTCGGGCTGTGGCGGGAACGGCGGCGGTTGCTGCTGCCGGTAAGCATTATTTATAAACAGGAGAACTCCCATGAATACCAGTCTGCGAACTGCTGCGTTCCGACACTACTCATGACCGGAGCGGCACAAGCCGCTGAAGTCATCGACGTTTACCGCGATCCTAACTGCGGCTGCTGCAAGGCAAACCATCTCAGCTCTATCGCTACCATCATGACGCTTTAGTCAAATGCTTGAAGCGTCGTCATCAAAGGTCATCCTGCTCTTCCCGAATGTCGACTTCACCCATCGCTCCTAGGTAAATTTTGCGACAAGGAAGCTTGGTGATGAGCCCGTTTTCGAAAAGCACCCTAAGAATATCCCCAAACAAGCTCGACACTTCCCATTTCTCTGTGAGCGGCTTCATTGCCTCTGCTATGAATGAATCGAGGTCGAAGTCCTGCGTTGCAACAAAGGGCCCAGCGCGGTCGTAACTCTCAAAAATGCCCGAGGCAATGCAGATGACTTCGCCTGCCTTGACGATCATGACACCACCTCGAAGCCATTCAGGAGGCTTCGCCAGCGGAAGAAGACCACGACCATTACTACAACCCTCGCGGGGTGAAGTGGTGCATCCCCTGTGAAAGCCGCAGAAACTCACGCAGGCTTGCACGTCCATTGCCCCTCTGGAACGTAGCGATGACGTACCTAGAGTTGACGGTGGTCAGCACCCAAAATCGGCCCTCGCGCTCCGCTTTAGCCGTACGCTTTTTTCAGCCCTTTCAATCGCACGTTCGCTCTTTGCACAGCGGCCATTTTTTCAGGCCGCTTCATGCGTTTCCACTTTCTGATGTCTTCCTTACTTCGCCCGCAACTCACGCAGAGATCACCACTCAACTGGCAAGTCGAGATACAGGGATTTTCGATTTCTTTAGCCATTGTCAGTCCCCTTTGGTCGAGCCTGATTGAGCCAGACGATTTTTCCAGTTGCCACCATGCGTGCGCTGGCACTCCTCCTCAGAGTCAAAGCGGACATAGCGTTCTGACGGGTTCAAGCTGATGCTGGCTTCCTTCAACGCGATGGTAGTTAGCTCAACAATGCGCGCCTTCGCTTTAGCCTGGGCGAGCTTCTTGTCAGCCAGAGTTTCGAACACCCAGACTACCTTGAGGGTTTCACTCAACGCATTCAGGTCGGCGGTGTGGGTGAGCCAGATAAAGCCTTCGATTTCCCCTTTTGCTGTTTCGCATGCTTCGGTGAGCGTGGTAATCAAACGACGTTCGATCCGCGCAAGCTCACGTTTCCCTAGTGGCATTGGGTGTTCCTATGAAGTCGGGGTTAGGGCGTCGGTGAGTCAAACCAATCGAAATTCAACCGTAAGGTGACTGACTTCGTGGACAGGCTTGAGTCGCTCGCGAATGCTTTCGGCACTCGCAGTGGCTTCGCCAAGGACGCTTACGATAGCTGCATGCGCTTCTGGCCCGACCCTCCATACATGTAGGTCAGTAATGGTTGCATCGCCGGCCTTCTCGACCAGCTCGCGGATTTCGTCTGCAACGTGCTCATCAGTTTGATCCAGTAGCACGGCAGAGGTGACGCCCACCAAACTCCATGCCCAACGCGCAATAACCATGGCACCCACAATGCCCATTACCGGATCCAGCCACACCCATCCGAGATACCGGCCAGCGAGCAGTGCTGAAATTGCCAGGACGGAGGTCAGAGCGTCCGCTATCACATGGACGTAAGCAGATTTCAGGTTATTATCGCCATGTCCATGATGATCATGATCGTGCCCATGACTGTGACCGTGGCCAAGCAGAAGCGCGCTCACAATGTTTACGATCAAACCCACAATCGCAATGAGCGTAGCGGTTCCGAATTGAACCTCCGTTGGCTGCAAAAGGCGCATGACTGACTCTACGCCGATGGCCAAGGACACCATGCCGAGAATGAGCGCCGATGCAAATCCACCCAGGTCTCCAACCTTGCCCGTACCGAAGCTATAACGACTGCTGGAAGCATGGCGTTTTGCATAACCGTAGGCAGCGGCAGCGATGCCCAAAGCGCCTGCATGGGTGGCCATGTGAAAGCCGTCGGCAAGTAAAGCCATCGAGCCAGTGATATAGCCGGCGACTATTTCGCCAACCATCATCACCACCGTAAGCGCCACAACCCAAAGGGTACGTTTGGCATTTTCTTCGTGTGCTGACCCAAGGAACACATGGTCATGTACGTGGCTAAGTTCGATGTTGTGGCTGCTGCTCATGAGCATGTACCTGAATTATTCACTTGGAATAGCGGCGAATAGCTTCAAGAAGCTCTTCGACGCCCTTGTTGCGCTCTTCATCGCTGAGTGATGGGTTCGCTACATGCTCCCTGGCATGATCCTCAATAATTTCGTCCATCAATCCGTTGATAGCTCCACGTGTAGCAGCTACGAGATGCAATGTTTTCGCGCAATCGGCATCCGATTCCAGCGCCCGTTCGACTGCCTGGATCTGCCCTGCGATGCGTTTCACGCGTTTGAGAAGATCGTCTTTGTTTGAAGCTATATGGCCCATGGGAGAACCCCCTTTGACTGCGCACACCTGCATCATAGGCATACCCCCTACCCCTATACAAGCCATTTGAGGGAAAGCTCATGTACAGCTCTTTGTTGAAACTGAGGCTTCAAATAGGAGTAAGGGCGGAACGGGATGACCGGGACTTTGCTACTGGCCGCTCTTTGCTGTCATGGTGACTAAGCGCGCTGGTCAAATCAGATGCAATCGTTGGTCGGGTCGAATGCAAACGGTGGTCAAGTGGAGTGCAAATGCCACTCCAGGATAATGTGCGGTGGGCTCAAACTCTGCGGCCATACTCATCAATCACGACTTGTCCGTCCTCTTTGACGAAGCTGCCGCGCTGCTCTTGTGGCAGAAGGTCGAGGACTGCCTCTGACGGACGACACAAGCGTGTGCCCAAGGTCGTCACGACGATGGGGCGATTGATCAGGATGGGGTGAGCCATCATGGCATCGATGAGCTGGTCATCAGTAAGTGACGTATCGCCTAGTCCCAACTCCTCGTAAGGAGTGCCTTTGATAGGAAGGAGGGCCCGCACCTCGACACCCATACCCCAGCGGCAGGGGTCTTGCCCTATAGATTCAGATCGCGCTCCAGTTGATCGACTAGGGTAAGGTCAGTCGCATCGGCAGAAACTATGAGGCTCTGTTGCAGCACGAAGTAGACGTGAGACCGAAGTCGAGACCTCACCGATACGTAACTGATAGCCACCTCCGAAGGTCGCAGCAATCCTGCCCGATAAGCGCTGTTCTAAGAGCATGCAGCCCACAAGGGCCGATCTGAGAGGCATGCATCCGCTCGACGCCCGTATGACCAGGATTTCGCAAATAGCTGCTCACCGCCACATCCACTAAAACCTCAAACGCCTGCTGCGAAAACGCGCGATGCGCTTGTGACCAGATTTTCGGCTCCAGACTGTAGTCCATGATGCCATCCCAAATTTAAGACGTAGTTCAACGATGTTGTGCCCTCTGCTGGAACGAACGACTTTACAAAAAATCTATGAGCTTCGCTCTTTGAAGACAAAAGGTGAAGCAGCGGCCTAGCGGCCGAATGGACGATTCCCCTACCTACGATGCCAGCGTTCATACCTGTTCAACCCCAAATTTCTTCCAAAAACACAGCAACGAACAGATCAACCGCACGCCAAAAAATGTGAAAAAAGCCTACGTTGGAGGGGACGACGAGGATGCTGCTTTTTCTTTGCTCTCAAATATTAGAACTCCGTTTCGCAAAATTTTTTTATAGGGGTCGACGGGTGTTTTTATCGAATAATGTGACGCAGCTCTCAGTTCTGTGGCCACCTTGTTCGGTTTGTCCGGCGCTGCCCAGCGCTTTTACCATGGCCACCCTATTCATCTTTGAGCAACATTCGGATGATCCAGGGACGTCCTACCTCGTTAGGAATTGCCTAAGCCAGCCATTATTTCGCAGGCCATGATCCTACCCATCTCGATCAACAAGGCAGTTCATTCTCAGCCTGGTATTGGTGCTACGCTCGGCGCAGGTTAAGTCAGAGGCGTATGCCATGGATCCGAAGAACCTCGCTGTACTCATGCAGTTGAAAAACGCCATGGAGATGGCAAGCCACTCCCCCGTTCCCACCCCGTACATCCAGCCGGAACAGCACGAATCCAAAACAGGCTGGCTTACCAAAAACTGTCGCTTTTGCAAGACTACAAAGGTCAGCTACCGAGCAGACTGGGTAAACCCTCCGATCATGTGTGAAGGGTGCAGGAACGAGCGTAAAACTAGGTATAAACCTGGCGAAGGGGATACGCTTTATTCCAATACGATGGTATTCCATGG
>DASVUK010000129.1:0-3367 GCA_036387095.1 Pseudomonas sp. | reverse complement strand
GTCTCTGATCTACCACAAGTTTCGTCGTGTCGACGGCAACGCCCGTATCGGCGGCGCTGGCGTGAACCCGAATCGCGAGAACTTCGACGAAAACGGCATCTCGACCAACACCTTCGATTCGTTGCCGCTGGAAGACGGTCGTAAGGATCTGGGTCAGGAAATGGACCTGGTCGTGACCAAGTACTTCAAGCAAGGCCTGTTGCCGGCGGCGTTGAGCCAGTCCATGGACGAGCCTTCGGCGCTGGTGCGTCTGCGCGCCGGTGTCTTCAAGCCGGGCGACGCTTATCACAACGGCGTGGATGAATACATGCACCGCGCCATCGTCGACGTTATCTGGCGCTTCTGATGCGAGCCGCGAAAGGAGTGCGAGAGATGAACAGTCAAGCAAGCAGCTTGCGAACCCGGGCCTGGCCACAAGCCCTGCTGGAAAGCGCAGTGCTGAGCAGCGCGCTGTTGCTCGGCAGCACCGTTGCACTGGCGAACAGTGCTCCGGTTGCGCCCGCTCCAGCCAAGGCCGGGGTCGTCAAAGAGTTGCAACAAGCCAAGTCCTACACCATCACCAGCCCGCCCATCGAAGGGTTGATGATGGACAAGCCCCGGCTTCCGGACCTGAGCGGCTATACCGCCGAAGCGGCGGCGAAAAAAATCGTGCGCGGCAAACCGGCCAAAGTCCGCATGGGCCGAATGATGCAGGAAAACGGTCTGAAGGAATTCATCGGCGGCGATAACAAGATGGCCGAATGGGTTGCCCGTCAACACGGTATCCCTCAGGCGATTGTCGTTGAAGACGGTTACACCACCCTTCAGGACCTGGCCAAAAAAGTACCCAAGCAGTACCTCAATGAAGTTTCGCCCGGCGTGTTCCTGGCCCGGGTGCCGATCCTGGTGACAGAGCATGCGACTCTGGAAATCGACAAGAAAGAGCTTCGTCTTTCCCAGGAAGGCGGTTCGTTCCTGGTGATCGAGGGCAAGCTGTTCATGTCCGATTCGCAGCTCAACGGCTGGCGTGAAGCGGACAAAGGCCTGGCCATGTTCCGCTCGCCAACTGAGTTCCGTCCGTTCCTGTTGTCATGGGGTGGTTCGCAGACTTATGTGGTCAATAGCAAGATGTCGAGCCTGGGTTATTCCAAGAGCAAGTCCTACGGCGTGAGTATTTCCCAGTACACGCCGAACATGGCCAAGGTCATGAAACGGCCGGAACCAACGGGCTGGATCATCGGCTCCGAGTTCGCGGACATGTGGTACGGCTTCTACTGCTATGAAACCCGTGACTTCGTGGTCAAGGGCAATACCTATCGCAACAACATCGTCTACGGCATTGACCCCCATGACCGTTCCCATGGTCTGATCATTGCGGAAAACGATGTATACGGCACCAAGAAAAAGCACGGGATCATCGTGTCCCGCGAGGTGAACGACAGCTTCATTTTCCGCAACAAGAGCCATGACAACAAATTGTCCGGCGTGGTGCTTGACCGTAACAGCAGCAACAACCTGGTCGCGTACAACGAGGTCTATCAGAACCATTCTGACGGCATCACCTTGTATGAAAGCGGTGACAACCTGCTGTGGGGTAATCGAGTCATTGCCAACCGTCGTCACGGCATCCGCGTGCGTAACAGCGTGAACATCAAGCTGTATGAAAACGTCGCCATGGCCAACGGCCTGATGGGTGTCTACGGACACATCAAAGACCTGAGCGATACCGACCGTGACATCGCCCTCGACCCGTTCGATACCAAAGTGTCGTTGATCGTCGTTGGTGGTGAATTGACCGGCAATAACTCTGGCCCGCTGTCCATCGACTCGCCCTTGAGTATCGAGCTGTATCGCGTGGCGATGCTGGCACCGACCAAGAGCGGTGGCATCAGCTTCAACGGCGTCCTGGGCGAGCGTCAGGACGAAATTCTCGACCTGCTGGTTCGCCAGAAGAAAGCCGTGCTGATCGACCCGGTCGAAAGCCAGGCTGAACTCCGAGACTGAGGAAGGTATTTTTATGCACGCACATTTGATCAAGTTACTCAGTCTGTCCGGCCTGACCGCTGCCCTGATCGCGATCAGTGGCGGTGCTCGCGCCGACGACACCCAGGCGCCGACATTCACTGCCGAGCCATGCTGCAACCTGTGTCCTGAAGCTCACGACGCCAAGAACTACGTGACCCGCTATCAGCAGAACTTCACCACACTGGTGCAGGCCCAGGGCGACTGGTTGTTCCGGACCCAGGAAGACTTGCGCACCGAATTCGACACCACGCCTGAAGGCTACCGTCGCATGAAAGAACTGCACGACGCCTTCAAGAGCAAGGGCGTGGAGCTGGTGGTGGTCTACCAGCCGACGCGTGGCCTGGTCGATCGCAACAAACTGTTCCCGGCCGAACGTGACAAGTTCGACTATGAAAAAGCGCTGACCAACTACAAGGCCATGCTCGGTCGCTTCAGCAAGATGGGCTATTGGGTGCCTGATCTGTCGCCGTTGACCAACGAGCAACAGGCGCATGATTTCTACTTCCGCGGAGACCAACACTGGACGCCATACGGCGCCCAGCGCACCGCGAAAATCGTTGCTGAAACCGTGAAGAAGGTTCCGGGTTACGCCAGCATTCCCAAGCGCGAATTCGAGAGCCACGTCTCCGGCCGCATGGGCAAGACTGGCACCCTGCACAACATGGCCGCACAGCTGTGCGGCAATACTTATGCAGTGCAGTACATGGACCAGTTCACCACCGAGCCTAAAGGCGAAGCGGCGGATGGCGACCTATTCGGCGACTCCGGCAACCCGGAAATCACTCTGGTCGGTACCAGCCACAGCGGCAAGAACTACAACTTTGCCGGCTTCCTTCAGGAATACATTGGCGCCGACGTGCTGAACGTCGCCTTCCCTGGCGGCGGTCTGGAAGGTTCGATGCTGCAATACCTGGGCAGCGAAGACTTCCAGAAACGTCCACCGAAGGTCCTGATCTGGGAATTCTCGCCGTTGTACCGCCTGGACCAGGAAACCATCTACCGCCAGATGATGTCCTTGCTGGACAACGGCTGCGAAGGCAAGCCGGCCATCATGAGTGCAAGCACCACGCTCAAGACGGGCACCAACGAAGTTCTGGTCAACGGCAAAAACGGCATCAAGGACATCCGCAACGGCAGCAATCAGATCGACATTCGCTATGCCGACCCGTCGGTAAAAGTCCTTCAAGCCAGACTCTGGTACATGAACGGCCGCCACGAAGACCTGAAAATCGAAAAACCGGAAACATCCGATACCGACGGACGCTTCTCCTTCGAACTGCGCGAAGACAAGGACTGGGCTGACCAGCAATTGCTCGCACTGGAAGTACAGGGCCCGGAAGCGGGTGCTGCACCGCAGAAGATC
>DASVUK010000128.1:0-1974 GCA_036387095.1 Pseudomonas sp. | reverse complement strand
TTACGCGCAGCGGTAGTTCAGTCGGTTAGAATACCGGCCTGTCACGCCGGGGGTCGCGGGTTCGAGTCCCGTCCGCTGCGCCATATTCCGCTTCAAGGCCCTTGAACTCCTTGAAGCAAAAGAAAGCCCGCCTAGTGCGGGTTTTTTTTCGTCCGCATTTTCACCCCTCCCGCCTTTTTTATGGCTGCCGTGGCTTGCGCGTAACTGTGTATGCCATGATTTTTTTGCCAGTCAATAACCTTGAGCGCAGTTCGGTTCGTTGAGTAAACAGCGAACCCCTTTGACTCAAGGAGGTTTTCATATGTTGCCAAGGCAACCTCGTACCCGGCGCGCCGCGCTGCCGGTCAATCATCCGCAGATGCCCGCCCTGGGTCCGGCTTTTGATACGCCTGATGAAGCTGCTCGCTATGCCCATGTCAAAATCGGACAAAAGCGCGACAGGGAATATGGCGGATTTATCCTGCAACGCGTTGACGGCAAGTATCTCGCCACGGAGCCGCTGCCGGGCCTGGCATTCGAATTCGACCCCAATACTGTGTTCCCTCAGGATGACGTGGAGGGCGTCCTGCTGCTTCCCGTCGGCCATGAAGAATACGCCATCTATCATTCCCACCCTTCAAGGCTCGCCGGGCTGCAAGCCTGGTCGCCCGCCGAACGCGCGACGTACCAGAACGGTTTCTCTCCGGACGATATCTTTGTCGCCATCAGTGAGCGTGAGTTTTCACCGGCCAGTTATCTGTCGGCGCCCGATGGTTCGCTGATCAAATACACCGTGAGCAATTGCGCCGACGAATCGAAATTGTTCGAACAAGTCGCATCCAGCGATCTGGATTCGGAGCCTGGGAGCAACCCTGGGGACAGCCAGATATATGAGGCATTTAAACAAGGGTCGATGATGCCTAGCGATTTCGTGCGCAAGGTGGCCCATGCGGGCGATTTGCGGGTGATTATCGGCAGTGAGCTTTGGGGGCCTCCCGGCCAGGTGCGCGCTGACTGGAAACCTTACCCACTGGCGGCGTCGCAAATTCGCACCTGCGAAAGCGTCTGGCCACCCCAAGCCATAGTCCTGAGCAAGCAGTTTGTGATGGCCGATGACGCGGCTCGTTACGTCCATCAGCAGCTCGGTCGGCTACCTCGCCCCGAAGTCGTTGGTTTTCTGCTGAAAAATACTGAATCGGGAGCGTTCAGGATCGCCGAGCCTTGGGCCAATGGTGAAGCCTGTTATGCGCCGTGCTCGGTGTTTCATCCGGAGGAGTATTACCGGCCGCCACTGCCCGAAGGTTGGCGCATCGACGGGCTGTACTTCGCACCGGCCCTCCCGGATACCGTCCCGGCCCCGCAACTTCTGGACAGTTTTTTCCGCCCGGCGGATTTACATCGAATGTTCGAGTATCAATACGTGCCCCGTAAGCGTCCCAAAGGCTTACCGGTGCGCTACGGCTTCACGTTCTCCAATGTGTATTTCTGCGCAGCAGATGGCGCATTGTTGAGTTACAGGCCCAGCAAGTCTGAAGCCGAGTATGAATTGGCCAGGCGCGTTTCCACGGGCTATTCCCTGCGCGAGTCGATCCAGTATCAACTGGCCACCGGAATGATCCAGCCCGTAGAGTTCGTTCGCGAAGTTGCCAGAGCCGGTCAGTTGCGGGTCTTGGCTGTCGGTCGTAACTGGCCGCAGGAGGGGGTGTTTCAAGGTCGTGAATGACTGATATAGGCAGCTTCCTGCGTAAGATTTGTCTAGTACATTTGTACGAATTGTCGCGATCACCCTGAACCCGGCCTGAACAACCAGGCCTCCAATTCAAGAAAACCTTTGGATACCTGAACTTATCTGTGTTTTCTGCCTCTCATGCCGGTAGCCATTGATCGCGGCGGCCTGATAAGCTCGCGGCTTTACTCGTTTGCCCTATTGGCGCATGAACAAGGAATTAGCATGAAACAGCATCGGTTGGCAGCGGCGATTGCCCTGGTCGGTCT
>DASVUK010000127.1:0-3955 GCA_036387095.1 Pseudomonas sp. | reverse complement strand
CCGGTATTCAGGCTTAATTCAGCCTAATCCTCATTTGGAGAATTGACTCATGGCACACAAAAAAGCTGGTGGTAGTACCCGTAACGGTCGCGACTCAGAAGCCAAACGCCTTGGCGTTAAGATGTATGGCGGCCAGGCTATCATTCCGGGCAACATCATCGTGCGTCAGCGCGGCACCCAATTCCACGCCGGCTACGGCGTTGGTATGGGTAAAGATCACACCCTGTTCGCGAAAGTGGAAGGCGTGATCAAGTTCCAGGTTAAAGGCGCCTTCGGTCGTCGCTACGTGAGCATCGTTCCGAAGACTGAAGTCTCCGCAGCGTAATCATGCAGCAGCTGGAAAAGCCCTGTCTCGCGACGGGGCTTTTTCGTTTTTGAAGGTTGCTGGCGGTAGGTTGTAAAGCTTGGTGAGTCTCTTGCAAAACTGTTTGTGCGGGCTGTTGTGATGTTGACCCCTTGAGGTCGCTGGTTTCTGATCGGTATCGCAACGCTCATTTTTGCAAGAGTCTTATGTATTTATGTTGTTCAGCTCGTCCCTGTGGCGGGAGGCGTGCGTTATGAAATTTGTAGATGAAGTATCCATTCGAGTGAAGGCTGGTGATGGCGGCAACGGTTGCATGAGCTTCCGTCGCGAAAAATTCATCGAGAATGGCGGTCCTAACGGCGGCGACGGTGGTGATGGCGGCTCGATCTATATGATCGCCGACGAAAACCTCAATACCCTGGTCGATTACCGTTACACCCGTCACTTCGACGCCGAGCGCGGTTCCAATGGCGGCAGCGCTGATTGCACGGGCAAGAAAGGTGAAGAGCTGGTGCTGCGCGTACCGGTCGGCACCACGGTTATTGATGCGAGCACCCAGGAAATCATCGGCGACCTGACCAAGGCGGGTCAGCGCTTGCTGGTTGCCATGGGTGGTTGGCACGGTCTGGGTAATACCCGTTTCAAATCCAGCACCAACCGTGCGCCGCGTCAGACGACGCCGGGCAAGCCGGGTGATCAGCGCGATCTCAAGCTGGAATTGAAGGTTCTCGCAGATGTTGGTCTGCTTGGTTTGCCAAATGCGGGCAAAAGTACATTCATTCGCTCGGTGTCTGCTGCCAAGCCGAAAGTGGCCGATTATCCGTTCACAACCTTGATTCCCAACTTGGGTGTGGTCAGCGTCGATCGCTGGAAAAGCTTCGTTGTTGCCGATATTCCTGGCTTGATCGAGGGTGCCTCCGATGGCGCGGGCCTGGGGATTCGTTTCCTCAAGCATTTGGCGCGTACCCGTCTGCTCTTGCATCTTGTCGACATGGCGCCGCTGGATGAGACCAGCGCTGCCGATTCTGCCGAAGTGATCGTCAATGAGTTGGTCAAGTTCAGTCCGTCTCTGGCTGAGCGTGATCGCTGGCTGGTACTGAACAAGTGCGATCAGATCCTTGAAGAAGAGCATGAAGCTCGGGTCAAGGAAATTGTTGATCGTCTTGAGTGGACGGGTCCGGTCTATGTGATTTCTGCAATTGCCAAAGAAGGCACCGAGCAGTTAAGTCGCGACATCATGCGTTATCTCGAAGAGCGTAATCTGCGTCTGGCCGAAGATCCTGCGTATGCCGAAGAGTTGGCCGACCTGGATCAGCGCATTGAAGATGAGGCGCGAGCCCAGCTGCAAGCTCTGGATGATCAGCGTGCATTGCGTCGCAGTGGCGTGAAGAGTGTGCATGACATTGGTGAAGACGATTGGGATGAAGATGACGAGGACGATGAAGATGGTCCGGAAATCATTTACGTCCGTGACTGATCGGGTGCAGTAAACTAGACGCCGCTTATTTATAAGCGGCGTTTTTGTATCCGGTTTCCCGAATTTGTATCTACCAAAATTCTCTGGCTAAGGTTGGAAGATGATGCGCAGCAAAGTGACAGGCGCCCAGCGCTGGGTCGTGAAGATCGGCAGTGCCCTGCTTACGGCGGACGGCAAAGGCCTTGATCGTTCGGCGATGGGCGTGTGGGTTGAGCAAATGGTGGCGCTCCATGAGGCGGGCGTTGAGCTGGTGCTGGTGTCGTCCGGAGCTGTGGCGGCCGGCATGAGTCGCCTGGGTTGGACGGTGCGACCCAGTGCCATGCATGAGCTTCAGGCTGCTGCCGCCATCGGCCAGATGGGGTTGGTTCAGGCTTGGGAGTCGAGCTTTGCCGAGCATGGGCGACATACGGCGCAAATCCTGCTGACTCATGACGATCTTTCTGACCGCAAGCGCTACCTCAACGCCCGTAGCACGCTGCGCACGCTGGTTGAGTTGGGTGTTATTCCCGTCATCAATGAAAACGACACCGTCGTCACTGACGAGATTCGTTTTGGTGACAACGACACGCTGGCGGCTCTGGTGGCCAATCTGGTCGAAGCTGATCTGCTGGTGATCCTGACGGATCGCGATGGCATGTTCGACGCCGATCCGCGCAACAATCCCGAGGCTCAACTGATCTACGAGGCGCGTGCCGATGATCCGGCGCTGGACGCTGTCGCGGGCGGCACTGGCGGAGCGCTGGGTCGTGGCGGTATGCAGACCAAGTTGCGCGCTGCGCGGCTAGCGGCTCGGTCCGGCGCGCACACCGTGATTGTGGGTGGTCGCATCGAGCGTGTGCTGGCGCGGCTCAAGGCGGGCGAGCGTCTCGGCACGCTGCTTTCGCCTGAGCGTGAAATGCTCGCGGCGCGTAAGCAATGGCTGGCGGGGCACCTCCAGACGCGTGGAACACTGGTGCTCGACGCCGGCGCTGTAAAGGCGCTGACTAGTGATCACAAAAGTTTGCTGCCGGTCGGCGTGAAGTTGGTGCAAGGCAGTTTCCGTCGCGGCGAAATGGTGGTTTGCGTCGCGCCTGACGGTCGAGAAGTTGCTCGTGGCTTGAGTAACTACAGTGCGCTTGAGGCGCAGAAGATCATTGGTCAGTCATCCGACGCCATTGTTCGTGTGCTGGGCTATATGGCCGAGCCGGAGTTGGTGCATCGGGATAATCTGATTCTGGTTTGAGTCTGGCTCCAGCCTTTTTGATAGAAGGAAGAATTGATGCGCGTCGCGAAAGGATTGATTGGGTTGCTGCTGGCGTTCCCTTTGCTGTCTTCAGCTGAAGAGATTGGTCAGGTTTCAACTGTGTTCAAGTTTGTAGGGCCTAACGACCGGATTGTGGTCGAGGCATTCGATGATCCGAAGGTCGAGGGTGTCACCTGTTATTTGTCCCGCGCCAAGACCGGGGGAGTGAAGGGTGGTCTGGGGTTGGCTGAGGATCGTGCTGAAGCCTCCATTGCCTGCCGCCAGGTCGGGCCTATTCGCTTCAAGGAAAACCTGAAGGATGGCGATGAGGTCTTCAAGGAGCGCACGTCCCTGGTCTTCAAGACCATGCAGGTCGTTCGTTTCCTGGACAAGAAACGCAACACCCTTGTTTATCTGGTCTATAGCGACCGAATCATCGAGGGCAGTCCGCAGAATGCCGTGACGGCGATTCCGATCCTGCCGTGGGTGCCTGCTCCGGCGCCTTGATCTGCCTTGATGTTTCGCCTGTGGGGTGAGCGTGCTCGCGAAAGCGTTCGCTCCCACAAGCAATCAGGCAGGGCGCGTCATCAAATCACAGCCAATAAAAAACCGACCCTGAGGTCGGTTTTTTAACAAGCAGATCGCTTAGGCAGCAGCAAGGTTCAGAGCCTTGATGTGACCATTCAGGCGACCTTTATGGCGAGCAGCTTTGTTCTTGTGGATGATGCCTTTATCGGCCATGCGGTCGATGATTGGCACTGCCAGAACATAGGCGGCTTGCGCTTTTTCAGCGTCTTTTGCGTCGATGGCCTTAACTACATTCTTGATGTAGGTACGAACCATGGAACGCAGGCTGGCGTTGTGGCTGCGACGCTTCTCAGCCTGTTTTGCACGTTTTTTGGCGGAAGGTGTGTTGGCCACCGTCGAGCTCCTCGAAAGACTTTTTAGGAAA
>DASVUK010000126.1:0-5446 GCA_036387095.1 Pseudomonas sp. | reverse complement strand
CTGTATGACGCGCTAACCGTCCTCCAGCACCGCGGCCAGGACGCTGCCGGTATCGTAACCAGTCATGATGGCCGGTTATTCCTGCGCAAGGACAATGGTTTGGTTCGTGACGTATTCCATCAGCGCCATATGCAGCGCCTGATCGGACATATGGGCATTGGTCATGTGCGTTATCCCACCGCAGGCAGCTCGACCTCGGCCGAGGCCCAGCCGTTCTACGTCAACTCGCCGTACGGCATCACGTTGGCCCATAACGGCAACCTGACCAACGTCGAGCAACTGGCCAAGGAGATGTACGAATCTGACTTGCGCCACGTCAACACCAATTCCGATTCGGAGGTGTTGCTCAACGTCTTCGCCCATGAATTGGCCCAGCGCGGCAAGTTGCAGCCTACTGAAGAAGACGTCTTCGCGGCAGTGGCCGACGTCCATAATCGTTGCCGTGGTGGCTACGCCGTCGTAGCGATGATCACCGGCTACGGCATTGTCGGTTTCCGTGACCCGGATGCCATTCGCCCGATCGTGTTCGGCCAGCGTCATACCGACGAAGGCGTCGAGTACATGATCGCCTCGGAAAGCGTGTCTCTGGACGTACTTGGCTTCACGCTGATCCGTGACCTGGCGCCGGGCGAAGCGGTTTACATCACTGAAGATGGCAAGCTGCACACCCGTCAGTGCGCGGCGAATCCGAAATACGCCCCGTGCATCTTCGAACACGTCTACCTGGCGCGTCCGGATTCCATCATCGACGGCATCTCGGTCTACAAGGCGCGCCTGCGCATGGGCGAGAAGCTGGCCGACAAAATCCTGCGCGAGCGTCCGGATCACGACATCGACGTGGTTATCCCGATTCCCGACACCAGCCGAACAGCTGCCCTTGAGCTGGCTAACCATCTGGGCGTCAAGTTCCGCGAAGGCTTCGTCAAAAACCGCTACATCGGTCGGACATTCATCATGCCCGGCCAGGCTGCGCGGAAAAAATCGGTCCGTCAGAAGCTCAATGCCATCGAACTGGAATTTCGCGGCAAGAACGTGATGCTGGTGGATGACTCCATCGTGCGCGGCACCACCTGCAAGCAGATTATCCAGATGGCACGTGAAGCAGGCGCCAAGAATGTTTATTTCTGTTCGGCTGCGCCGGCTGTTCGTTACCCGAATGTCTACGGTATCGATATGCCGAGCGCTCATGAGCTGATCGCCCACAACCGGACCACCCAGGACGTTGCCGACCTGATCGGCGCCGACTGGTTGATCTATCAGGACTTGAATGACCTGATCGAAGCGGTTAGCGGTAGCAAAAAGATCAAGATCGATAACTTCGATTGCTCGGTCTTCGACGGCAAGTACGTGACCGGTGACATCGACGAGCATTACCTGAACAAGATCGAGCAGGCGCGCAACGATGCCTCCAAGGTCAAGACTCAGGCGGTGAGCGCGATCATCGATCTGTACAACAACTAATTATCAGGGAGGGCGCGGCATGACTCAGGAATGGGATGCCGGTCGGCTGGACAGCGATCTTGAAGGCGTGGGTTTCGATACCCTCGCTGTGCGGGCAGGTCAACACCGCACGCCGGAAGGCGAGCACGGCGACCCGATGTTCTTCACCTCCAGTTACGTGTTCCGCACGGCCGCCGACGCGGCCGCACGTTTCGCCGGTGAGGTGCCGGGTAATGTTTACTCGCGCTACACCAACCCGACTGTGCGCTCCTTCGAAGAGCGGATCGCCGCGCTGGAAGGCGCAGAGCAGGCTGTCGCGACCGCGACGGGTATGGCAGCGATCCTGGCCACAGTCATGAGTCTGTGCAGCGCTGGCGATCATGTATTGGTGTCGCGCAGCGTATTTGGTTCGACCATCAGCCTGTTCGAGAAGTACTTCAAGCGCTTTGGCGTTGAAGTGGACTATGTGCCGCTGGCCGAATTGTCGGGCTGGGACGCGGCGATCAAGTCGAACACCAAATTGCTGTTCGTCGAGTCGCCGTCCAACCCGCTGGCCGAACTGGTCGACATCGCTGCGCTGGCCGAAGTTGCCCACGCCAAGGGCGCGATGCTGGTGGTGGACAACTGCTTCTGCACCCCGGCGTTGCAACAGCCATTACTGCTGGGCGCTGACGTGGTTGTGCATTCGGCCACCAAGTTCATCGATGGCCAGGGCCGCTGCATGGGCGGTGTGGTTGCCGGACGTAGCGAGCAAATGAAGGAAGTCGTGGGTTTTCTGCGTACCGCAGGGCCGACATTGAGCCCGTTTAACGCCTGGATTTTTCTCAAAGGCCTTGAAACCCTGAACCTGCGCATGCGTGCTCATTGCGCCAGTGCTCTTGAGCTGGCTGAGTGGCTGGAACAGCAGGCAGGTATCGAGAAGGTGCATTACGCCGGTCTCAAAAGCCATCCTCAGCACGCTCTTGCGCAACGCCAGCAGAAAGGTTTTGGTGCGGTGGTGAGTTTTGAGGTCAAGGGCGGCAAGGATGGCGCATGGCGTTTCATCGATGCCACTCGCCTGATCTCTATCACCGCCAACCTGGGTGACAGCAAGACCACGATCACTCATCCGAGCACCACGTCCCATGGACGTTTGGCGCCTCAGGAACGTGAAGCAGCGGGTATCCGCGACAGCCTGATTCGTGTGGCAGTCGGTCTTGAAGATGTTGCTGACCTCAAAGCCGATCTGGCGCGTGGTCTGGCGGCGTTGTGAGCGATTGGGTGATGCAGGCTGCCAGCACCAGCAATGGGCGGGTTGCCCTGGTTACCGGCGCTGCGCGCGGCATCGGGCTGGGTATTGCTGCGTGGCTGATGACCGAAGGCTGGCAGGTCGTGCTGGCGGATGTCGATCGCGCTCGTGGATCACGGGTGGTCGCTGCGCTCGGGGAGAATGCGTTATTCATTGGCATGGATGTGGCCAGTGAAGAGCAGGTCGCCAAGGGCGTTGCCGAGGTAATAGGTCGGTTCGGGCGCCTGGATGCGCTGGTGTGTAACGCCGCCGTGGCGGATCCGCGTAACACCACCCTCGAGAGCTTGAGTCTGGCGCACTGGAATCGCGTGCTGGCAGTCAATCTCAACGGTCCGATGCTGCTGGCAAAAACACTGTGCGCCTTATCTGCGTGCTCATTGCGGCAGCATCGTCAACCTGACCTCGACCCGCGCCCGGCAATCAGAACCCGATACCGAAGCGTATGCGGCCAGCAAGGGCGGGCTGCTGGCGCTGACTCATGCCCTGGCGATCAGCCTGGGGCCTGAAATCAGGGTCAATGCGGTGAGCCCTGGGTGGATCGATGTTCGGGATCCTTCCGTGCGACGCGCTGAGCCGCTGTCTGAGGCCGATCACGCGCAGCATCCGGCTGGCAGGGTAGGCGCTGTCGAAGACGTGGCGGCAATGGTCGCCTGGCTGCTTTCTCGCAGTGCCGGTTTCATTACAGGGCAAGAGTTCGTGGTCGATGGCGGCATGACCCGCAAAATGGTGTATGTCGAATAGCTACAAGCCTCAACTTTAAGCTGCAAGTGAAGGCGCGAGAGATTGCGCCTTTTTCGTTTCTGACGTGCAGCTTGACGCTTGCGGCTCACAGCTGCTTTTTGGCTTATTTCAAAAAACTTCAAGCGGGCTATTGACTTAGCTTCGTTAGATGCGTAAATTTCGCGGCCTCAACGAAGCAAAGGGTGATTAGCTCAGCTGGGAGAGCAGCTGCCTTACAAGCAGCGGGTCGGCGGTTCGATCCCGTCATCACCCACCACTTCGTGAGTTTCAAAGCTAACTCAGTTTGATGGATACACAGTTTGTATAGCGACACCGGACGCAAGTCCACCGACAAGCAGCGGTAGTTCAGTCGGTTAGAATACCGGCCTGTCACGCCGGGGGTCGCGGGTTCGAGTCCCGTCCGCTGCGCCATATTTTACGGATCAGGTCAGCCTGGTCTGCGATTGAAAAGCCTCAAGGCCGATCATTCAGGGTTACAACGAAACAGGTTCTCGAAGACTTGTTTCAACAGGTTCAAACGGATGTAAGTCCGAGCGATACGCAGCGGTAGTTCAGTCGGTTAGAATACCGGCCTGTCACGCCGGGGGTCGCGGGTTCGAGTCCCGTCCGCTGCGCCATACATAGCTTCAAGGCCCTTGAACTCCTTGAAGCGAAAGCAAGCGACCTTAACCGGTCGCTTTTTTTTGCCCTGATTTCAGTACCCGATAAACAATTCGTCAGGGGCCGAAAGATTCAGTGATGAAGCTACAGCCGCCGCTGGCCGTGCGGCGGTGTAAAGAGACACCCCCGCAAGCCGCCGCCATTTCGTCATTTGTATCCCAATCCTTTTCATGTCCGCGTTGATCCTGCGCCAGCCTTGTTGCAGACTTGCCGATGTTTTCCAAGTCCGCAGTACTGCTGACCGTTATTTTCTCCAGGATTCTTGATGCCTAAATTATTGAGCTTACGTACCGCATGCTGGGCAGTTGCCCTGCTGGCCGCCGCAGGCTGTTCGGCAAAAAAGACCGCCGTCTACGAGCATGAAAACTTTGATGACGCGGGGACTTTTTCCAGAGCCTACCCCGTCACCGACTCCGCTTCCTGCGAAGCGGCGCGCCGTGCCTTGCTCAGCCAGGGTTACATCATTACCAGCAGCGACCCGAAAATGATCAGCGGGCATAAAAGCTTCCAGCAAACCGGCGAGACCCACATGGAGATTAGTTTCAACGTGGTGTGCGCGGCCGATGGCAGCGCTGAGAACGGCTCGACGATGTTCGCCAACGCTTTGCAGGATCGTTACGCGCTGAAGAAGACCAATAATTCCGCCAGTTTGGGAGTGGGTGTGTTGGGTTCGGTATCGATGCCCATTGGGTCGACTGACGACTCGATGGTTAAGGTCGCCAGTGAAACCGTGGCGTCGGACAAGTTCTACGACCGTTTCTTCATTCTGGTGGAAAACTTCCTACCGCCAGAAGCGAAAAAAGCGGCGCATATCAAGGAAAAACCCAAGACAGACCTGGGCGTACCTGAGTCTGTTGTCCCTGCCGCGAAACCTGCTGCGCTTGCCGAGCCGAAAGCTGATCAGTCCAAGCCGGTTCAAGCAGCACCGACAGCCGAGCCGGCCGCCACGCCTGCTGTAGAGTCGAGCGAGCCTGTGCCGGTACCTTCGACCACTGACTCGATCCAGGTCGAGCCCGTACCGACTGAAACGGTTCCCGAGACGCAGCCTGTGACGCCGGAAACCACTACAACGCCCTAGCGCAAGCAGCCTTACTCCAGACTTGGAGCAGATCGCCCTGTGGGAGCGAATAAATTCCCCCCACAGGGCGTGGAGCACCTAAATCATCCTAGAAACAGCTTATAGGCCGGATTCTCGCTCTCGTCCCAGTACGGATAACCGATCTCGGCCAGCGCTGCGGGGATCAGGTGCCGTTCGTTTTCCGGCACCACCAGCCCGGCCACTACCCGGCCATCCGCTGCGCCGTGGTTGCGGTAGTG
>DASVUK010000125.1:0-36757 GCA_036387095.1 Pseudomonas sp. | reverse complement strand
CTGAGTTTTCTCGCCACCTTGTATCCGGCCTGGCGCGCAGCGCGCACGCAGCCGGCGGAGGCGTTACGTTATGAGTGAGTCGGGCATGAGTGATAAAGCAGTTTTGAGTTGCCGTAACCTGGGCAAATCCTACGAGGAAGGCCCGGAATCGGTGGTGGTTCTGGCTAACTTGCAGCTTGAGTTATTTCCGGGTGAGCGCGTGGCCATCGTCGGCAGCTCCGGTTCTGGCAAGAGCACCTTGCTGAACCTGCTCGGCGGACTGGACACGCCCTCAAGCGGCAGCGTCTGGCTGGCCGGTGAAGAACTCTCGGCGCTGGGCGAGAAAGCCCGTGGCCTGCTGCGTAACCGCTCCCTGGGGTTCGTGTATCAGTTTCACCATTTGCTGCCGGAGTTCACCGCACTGGAGAACGTCTGCATGCCGCTGCTGATTGGCCGCACGGCGATCCCGGAAGCCCGGCAACGTGCCACGGCGCTGCTGGAGCGCGTAGGGCTGGGGCATCGTTTGCAGCACAAACCTTCGGAGCTGTCCGGCGGTGAGCGTCAGCGCGTGGCGATTGCCCGTGCGCTGGTCAACCAGCCCGGTCTGGTGATGCTCGACGAGCCCACCGGCAACCTCGATCACCATACCGCCCAGGGTATTCAGGATTTGATGCTGGAACTGAGCACCTCGTCGCGCACGGCGTTTCTGGTGGTAACTCACGACATGAGCCTGGCCCGGCAGATGGATCGAGTGCTGCGTCTGGAAGATGGCCATCTGGTCGCTGCCTGACTGCATAACCCGGCGCAAGTGATCGCGCCGGGTCATCATTTATTCCGCAGTAATTTTTCTACGGTGCTATCCGAATGTTTCGACCGTTATCGATTTTCATAGGCGCGCGCTACACCCGTGCCAAGCGCCGCAATCACTTTATCTCGTTCATTTCCATGACCTCGATGATCGGCCTCGCTTTGGGCGTACTGGCCATGATCGTCGTGCTGTCGGTGATGAATGGCTTTCAGCGGGAAATGAGCTCGCGGATCCTCGGTATGGTACCTCATGCCGTCATCGCTGGCGTGACGCCGTTGGATGACTGGAAGCCTGTCGCTGCCGCCGCCATGAAAAACCCCGAAGTGACCGCCGCTGTGCCGTTCACCGAAATGGAAGGCATGCTGTCCTATAAAGGCTCGATGCAACCGATCCAGATCAGCGGCGTCGATCCGGCGCTGGAGCACCAAGTCTCAATCGTTGCCCAGCACATCGTGCAAGGCAAACTCGAAGACCTGAAAGCCGGCGAGTTCGGCGTGGTCCTCGGCGAGCTGACGGCACGGCGTTTTCGCCTCAACGTCGGCGACAAACTGACCCTGATCGTGCCGGAAGTCAGCAGCGCACCGGGCGGTATCACGCCGCGCCTGCAGCGTCTGACCGTGGTGGGCGTGTTCAAGGTCGGCGCTGAGCTGGACGGCTCAATGGCACTGATCAACGTGGCTGACGCCGCACAGATGCAACGCTGGCAGCCCAATCAAGTGCAGGGTGTGCGTCTGGCCTTGAAAGATCTGTACACCGCACCGCAAGTGTCTGCCCAGATTGCCAGCGGCCTGGGTGCTGATTATCGTGCCGATGACTGGACGCATACCCAGGGCAGCCTGTTCAGCGCCATGAAAATGGAAAAAACCATGATCGGCTTGTTGCTGCTGATGATCGTGGCTGTCGCCGCCTTCAACATCATTGCCACGCTGATCATGGTGGTGAACGACAAAGGCGCGGACATCGCAATCCTGCGCACCATCGGCGCTACGCCACGCCAGATCATGGCGATCTTCGTGGTACAAGGCACGGTGATCGGTATCGTTGGCACCTTGATAGGTGGCGTGCTGGGCGTCATTGCCGCGATCAATGTCAGCAGTCTGGTGGGTTGGCTGGAGCGGGTCAGCGGCCAGCACATCTTCAGTTCCGATGTTTACTTCATCAATAACCTGCCTTCGGAACTGCAAGGCGGCGACGTGCTGTTGATTTGCAGTGCAGGCTTCATCCTGAGTTTCCTCGCCACCGTTTACCCGGCCTGGCGCGCCGCGCAGATTCAGCCGGCTCATGCCTTGCGGTATGAGTAAGAAAAAGGGGCTCGTATGAGTCCAGTGGGAGCGAGCAAGCTTGCTCCCACTGAGAACTCCAGCGGATCAAACCGGTAACTCAATCACAAACCGTGTCACGCCTTGCGCTGATTCACAGCGAATCGTCCCGCCATGGGCCTGCACGATGGAGCGGGTAATCGCCAGACCCAGTCCTGCATGTTCATTGCTTTCCTGGCGCGCAGGGTCAGCGCGATAGAACCTGTCGAACAGGCGTGCCAGGGTTTCGGGCCCGATCGTTGCGCCACTGTTTTCAATACTGATCTCAACGCCTTGTGACCCGCTGCCGATGTGCATGTTCACAAAACCGCCGGCGTGGCTGAAGCGCAGTGCATTGTCCAGCAGATTGGAAAACACTCGGCGCCACATGGTGCGGTCGCCCTCCAGACTGGCGTGTCCCTCGCACCCGAGACTGACCTGTGCGTCTTCGGCCAAGGGCGCGAAAAACTCAAGCACCGCGTCGGCCTCTTCGCGCAATTGCAGGCGCTCCCGAACCGGAGTAATCAAGCCATGCTCGGCCTTGGCCAGATACAGCATGTCGTTGACCATCTGCGCCATGCCTTGCAGCTCCTCCAGATTGCCCAGCAGTGCTTCGCGATAATCATCAGGCGCGCGCTCACGGGTCAGGATGACCTGCGTGTGGGTCAGTAAATTGGACAGGGGCGTGCGCAGCTCATGGGCGATGTCGGCGGAAAACGCTGAAAGCCGTTGAAAGGCATCCTCCAGCCGCCCCAGCATGGCGTTGAAGGCCACCGTCAGTTCCGCCAGCTCCTTGGGCATTTGTTCTTCAGGCAGCCGGGTGGTGAGGGAGCTGGCCGAGACGCTGGCGGCAATCTGACTCATCCGGCGAAGGGGGCGTAGGCCGCTGCGCGCCGCCCATGCCCCCAACAGTGCCGTGGCCAGGGCTGACAGGCCAATGGTCAGCCAGATCAAATGCTGCATGCGTTGCAGGAAATGTTGGTGATGGGTGATGTCCAGCAGTAGCGTCAACTGCGGGGAGTCAGCCGATTGCTCGCGCAGCGGGACGCTATAAAGGCGATAGGCCGCCTCGGTATCAATGACCGTGTGGAGCCCCGAATGAGGTGATTGTTGTAATGGCAAGCTGGAGTTATCGAACCAGACATCCCCGTCAGCGCCGCTGATGCGCAGGGCCAGATCCGGTTGTCGGCTCAGCTCATTGCGCAATAAGTCTTCACGCGCAGCCAGTTCTTTGCGAGATGACACGTCGTGCAATACCTTGCGCAACTGCGGCAGTTTGCTGTCCAGCAGTTGCTGGTCCAGTTCCATGAAATGCGTTTCGCTGGCGTGATTGAAAAGCACTCCGGCGGTCAGGGACACAACGGCGGTGCAGGCGGCAAACAGCAATGCCAGGCGGCTGGCCAGTGAGATTTGCCCAATCACACTGCACGCTCTTCAAGCACATAGCCCATGCCACGCACGGTGTGAATCAGCTTGTTGGGGAACTCATCGTCGATTTTCAGACGCAGACGGCGGATCGCGACTTCGATCACATTGGTGTCACTGTCGAAATTCATGTCCCACACCTGCGAGGCGATGAGGGATTTTGGCAGTACCTCGCCCTGGCGGCGCATGAGCAATTCCAGCAGGGCGAACTCCTTGGCGGTCAAATCGATACGTCTGGCATCACGCTCGACCCGGCGGCGCAGCAAGTCCAGGCGAAGGTCGGCAAGTTGCAGATGGGTTTCCTGCGCAGCGCTGCTGCCGCGCCGTAGCAGAGTGCGCACCCGTGCGAGCAGTTCCGAAAAAGCAAAAGGTTTGATCAGGTAATCGTCGGCCCCCAGTTCCAGACCCTTGACGCGATCTTCGACAGCATCCCTGGCGGTCAGGAACAGCACCGGCGTTGCCAGGCCTGCGCTGCGCACGGCTTGCAAAATCTGCCAACCGCTGCGACCGGGTAGCATGACGTCGAGAATCAACAGCGCATAGTCGCCGGTCAGCGCCAGGTGCTGGCCGCACGTGCCGTCAGCGACCAGTTCTGTGCTGAAACCGGCTTCGCTCAGGCCTTGGCGCAGGTAATGACCGGTTTTGGGTTGATCTTCGACGATCAGTAATTTCATGAGTGGCTCTTGAGCTTGAACGAGGCTGATTTATAGCGCGAGTGACCGGCAACGAAGCCAACCTGACAAAGTTGTAATCTTGCCGTCAGCTCGCCGCCAGCGCCTGGTTTTTAATATATGACCATCGATTGTCGCTTATTTGGAGACTCCTATGCGTTCCCTAGCCCGCCTCACGCTGGTGGTTGCACTGCTGGCCGCGAGTCAGCCCCTGTTTGCGTCACCGGCCTCGTCTTTTGACTTCGGCCATGCAGCGCCGGCAACTCAGGCCTCGCGGACAGTTGAGTTGACCCTGGGCGATATGTTTTTTGAGCCCAAATCCGTGCAGGTCAAGGCTGGCGAGACGGTGCGTTTCGTGCTGATCAACAAAGGCCGGTTGCTGCATGAATTCAATCTTGGTGATGCAGCGATGCATGCCCGTCACCAGCAGGAAATGCTCAAGATGCAGGCGAACGGAATGTTGACGCCCACCGGCATGAATCATGACGCCATGCCCAAGGGAATGGAGCACGGCAAGATGGCCATGCAGCACGACGATCCCAATAGCGTATTCGTCGAGCCCGGTAAAACCGCCGAATTGACCTGGACCTTCACCAAGGCCAATGTCCTTGAATTTGCCTGCAATATCCCCGGGCATTACCAGGCCGGTATGGTCGGCAAGCTGACGATTACCGAGTAGGCGCTGAAAACCGGGCATAAAGTCTATAAACTGCCCGGTCTATTCCGTCCGCTTCATGTGATCCAGGTACCGTCATGCATCTCGCAGCCGAACATTCGCCGCTGGGCAAGTCCAGTGAATACATCGACACCTACACGCCATCGCTGCTGTTTCCCATTGCTCGGGCCGTGAAATGGGCAGAACTGGGGCTGACCGCGCACACCTTGCCGTACCAGGGTGTGGATTTCTGGAACTGTTACGAATTGTCCTGGCTGCTGCCGTCTGGCAAGCCGGTAGTGGCGATTGCCGAGTTCAGTATTCCAGCTGATTCGCCGAATATCATCGAGTCCAAATCCTTCAAGCTGTATTTGAACTCGCTGAACCAGACACCGTTCGTTGATCGTTCTGAACTGACAGCGACCCTCGTCAAGGATTTGTCCGCAGCGGCAGGCAAGCCGGTGGGTGTGCGTATTCGCAGTCTGGCCGAGATCGATGTTGAGGGTGTGGTGGCTCTGCCGGGCGTTTGTATCGATGAGCTGGACGTGACGGTCAATAGTTATGACCGGCCGCAACCGGAACTGCTGCGCTGTGATGATTCACGCGTTGTGGAGGAGGCGGTGCATAGTCATTTGCTCAAATCCAACTGCCCGGTTACCCGTCAACCAGACTGGGGCAGCGTGGCGGTGCAATACAGTGGCGCGGCGCTGGATCACGCAAGCCTTTTGGCCTATATCGTCAGCTTCCGGCAGCATTCGGATTTTCACGAGCAATGTGTCGAGCGGATATTTCTTGATCTGCAACGCTTGCTCAAACCCGAGAAACTGACCGTGTACGCGCGTTATGTGCGTCGCGGCGGGCTGGATATCAATCCGTACCGCAGCACGGAAAACGCAAGGTTTGAAAATCGGCGGTTGGCGCGTCAGTAGATCGCAATAATCTGTGGGTGCGAGCTTGCTCGCGCCCACAAGGTTCAGGCGCTTAAATCCCGATATTGCCCAAGGTCTGAACGATATTACGCAAGGTGCCAGCAATCCCTGGGTGTTCGAGTTCGAAGCGTTCTACCGCCAGATTGACGCCGTCAGCAAGGCTGGAATCCTGAGTCACGGTTTCCAGTTCGATCTGCGATTCGATCTGTTGCATGAGTTGATGCAGGTTTTCACGTTCGCTCTCAGACAGCGGTGGGTTCTGCTCCAGTTGCTCGCGCAGGGTAGTGAGTTGTTCTTGCAGTTCGCGGGCAGGCATGACGTGCTCCTTCATTGATAAGTCTGTCCCATGGACCTCTTCGCTGGGCGAAAGGTCCTTGATGGCTGTAAGACTAATCCACTCCGGCCCAGCCTGCATGATGTTGATCAACGCGATGTCGGCCCGATCAGGGTTTTTCCCCTTTACTGCGCCGCAAGGCGATGTCGGCCAGGCACGATTCAAGCTCGCCCAGATGGTCAATCACTGAATGCACGCCCAGTGCGTAAAGTTGCAGGGTCGCCTGGCCTCGACGGTACTCACGCTCCGCATTGGTCAGGCCTTGCCACTGCACCAGGGACAACCCGCACAACGAACCGCAGGACGCGAGACCGATGGTCCACAATCCTGCGTTGAGGCCGGACTGCAAGAGCTTCGGTTCGCCGCTGACCAGGACACTGCCCTCCAGCTGATTGACGCCGAGCGCCATGAGCGCCTGCCAGCAAGCATTCGGCGCTGGCCACGGCGTAGAGGCGAGCGGGGCTTGTACGATCAAGGGCGCCAGCGATCGCGCCAGTACCTCGCTGGTGGTTTGCGGCAGCTCTTCCAGCCAGGCACAGGGCACGCCCTGCCGGTTGAGAGTCTGCAAGACGGGCAGGGCACCCGCTGTCGGCTGGCCTTGGGCGCCGTCTACCGGCCTTTTCGCGGCCTGTGCACCGAAATCCACGAGGCATCCCGTCAGTCCGAACAGCACGGCGGTAAAGGCGGGCAGGGGAGCTAGGGCCGGCGCGAGCATGGTGATCTCTCTGAAATATCGAGAAACGCTACGGGCCTTTTGTGACAGTGAGATGAATGTCTGATGTAGGCGATTAAAAATGTTTCGCAGCTCTGACAGACTTGGCTGTCGTCACGTTGCCTTATTTTGCTGATATGGCTTTATACTGCCCGCCTTGATGTGGGGGCGTAGCACCCGCTTGATTACTTTGACTAGGAGTGTCAGCTATGCCCGTAACCGGTGCAGGCTTTTTTGATCGTCTGGCTCAGCTGTGTTTCTGCGCCGGTGTTGCGCTGGTTCCATTGGCCGCACAGGCCGCCGAGGAAGATCCATGGGAAGGCGTGAACCGCGCTATCTTCCGCTTCAACGACACAGTCGATACGTATGCTTTGAAGCCGATCGCCCAAGGCTATCAATACGTCACGCCGCAGTTTGTGGAAGACGGCGTGCATAACTTCTTCAATAACATTGGGGACGTGCGCAATCTGGCCAACAATGTTCTGCAAGCCAAGCCTGCGGACGCCGGCGTCGATACTGCCCGATTGATTTTCAATACCACCTTTGGCCTGCTGGGCTTCATTGATGTCGGTACGAAGATGGGCTTGCAGCGTAACGATGAAGATTTCGGTCAGACCCTGGGTTACTGGGGTGTAGCAAGCGGCCCCTTCGTGATGCTGCCATTGCTCGGCCCGAGTACGGTGCGTGATACGGTCGCCCTTTATCCTGATACCTATACTTCCGCGTATCACTACATTGATCACGTACCAACGCGCAATTCGGCTCGCGGTGTCAACATCGTCGACTCCCGCGCCAGCCTGTTGTCGGCGGAACGTTTGATCACGGGCGACAAGTACACGTTCATCCGCAATGCGTATCTGCAGAATCGCGAGTTCAAGGTCAAGGATGGCCAGGTCAAAGACGATTTTTGATGCCTGGATGTAAATGAATAAAGGCGACCTGGGTCGCCTTTATTATTTTCAAAGTGTGCGCCAGTTCCGTTTGTAATCAGCTCATGGAAACGATGGTCAGGCCCAGTTTCTGACTGCCGTCATCCAGGTCGGTCAGCCACACCACCTCTGTTTCCGCTTCAAGACCCTTGAGTGCGGCATGTTCCGAATCAATTCTGACACTCAGTTTGTCACCGACTCTGAACGTGCGCGGGGCCTGCACCTGCATGCCTGAGCTGGACAAATCAATGCATACCGCTGGAATGATCTGGCCGGCGTACAGCAAGCTGATGTCGGCATCCACGCGCATGCGGATGTAATCGCGCTTTTCGTCGTAGTCTCGATCATTTCGACTCATGGTTTGTCCTTCACTTTCGTTGCTTATTTGCCTGTTCTTATAACTCCGGGCGATTTGCGATGTAAAGTCGCAAACCGACCGCTGGAGCATGCTTGAAACGCCCGGCGGATGGGAGTACCGTCTGCGCCTTGAAGGGCACCTCTGAAACAGCATGCGCAGGGCCAAAAGTCATGGCGCGCAGTTCAGAGAGGCTAGAAGCGAATCCAGTAAGCTGACCTGCACATCAGGTCGTTTACGCCAACCTACTCTGGCGCCGTTTGCCCACATGCAAAAAACCAGTGCCACGCTGCTGATAATCGATGACGACGAAGTGGTGCGAGCTAGCCTCGCCGCCTATTTGGAAGACAGTGGCTTCAGCGTTCTGCAAGCGAGCAATGGCTTGCAGGGCATCGAGCTGTTCGAGAAAGAAAAGCCTGATCTGGTGATCTGCGACTTGCGCATGCCTCAGATGGGCGGACTCGAACTGATCCGTCAGGTCACCAGCCTTGCTCCCGAAACGCCGGTCATTGTCGTGTCGGGCGCCGGTGTCATGAATGACGCGGTCGAAGCGCTGCGCCTGGGCGCTGCCGATTATCTGATCAAGCCTCTTGAGGACCTTGCGGTCCTGGAGCATTCCGTACGTCGCGCCCTTGATCGCGCCCGCCTGTTGCAGGAAAACCAGGTATATCGGCAGAAACTCGAAACCGCCAATCGCGAGCTCGAAGCCAGCCTTCATCTGTTGCAGGAAGACCAGGATGCCGGTCGCCAGGTGCAGATGAATATGTTGCCGATAAGCCCTTGGGCAATCGACCAATTCAAGTTTGCCCATGAAATCATCCCGTCGTTGTATTTGTCCGGGGATTTCGTGGACTACTTCCGTGTCGACGAACGTCGGGTTGCCTTCTATCTGGCCGATGTTTCCGGGCATGGCGCTTCTTCGGCGTTCATTACTGTGTTGCTTAAGTTCATGACCACGCGTCTGTTGTTTGAGTCCAAACGCGGTGGCACCTTGCCGGAGTTCAAACCATCGGATGTGCTCGGCCATATCAACCGTGGCTTGATCAGCTGTAAGCTGGGCAAACATGTGACGATGGTGGGCGGCGTTATCGATGAAGATACCGGCAAGCTGACTTACGCCGTCGGCGGTCATTTGCCGCTCCCGGTACTGTATGCGTCGGGTGAGGCGCGGTATCTGGGCGGCCGCGGATTGCCGGTCGGGTTGTTCAATGAAGCGACTTATCAGGACCATGAAGTGGATCTGCCGGAGTCCTTCAGTCTGACACTGCTATCAGATGGCATTCTGGACCTTTTGCCCGGTGATACACTCAAAGAGAAAGAAGCCGTGTTACCAGAATTGGTAAAAACGGCGGGCGGCAGCCTGGATGGTCTGCGTCAGATTTTTGGATTGGCCACGCTAGGGGAGATGCCGGATGATATCGCCTTGTTAGTGCTGAGCAGGAACCTTGAATGAGTACCGGTAGAATCCAGTTCGCCGAGCAGGATGGCACCTTCGTCCTGAAGTTCGTTGGAGAAGTGCGCCTGACCCTGTGTTCAGCTTTGGATGCGACGATAGAGAGAATCTTCACCGCGCTGAATTTCTCCGCGGTGGTCATCGACTTGACCGAAACCCGCAGTATCGATAGCACAACCTTGGGCCTGTTGGCCAAACTGTCCATTTTGTCTCGGCAGAAAGTAGGCTTGTTGCCAACGGTCGTGACGACTCATGAAGACATCACCCGGCTTTTGCAATCGATGGGTTTCGACCAGGTGTTCAACATCGTCGACCGGCCGATCCCGCGTCCTGAATGCCTGACGGACCTTCCGTCCCAGGACCAATGCGAAGAAGTGGTCAAGGCCAAGGTGCTGGAAGCGCACAAGATTCTCATGGGTCTCAACGATTCAAACCGCGAAGCGTTTCACGACCTGGTGAATGCGCTGGAGCGTCATTAAGACGTTGAGCGCAGCAAAACCCAGGCAACAAAAAAGGGCGACACCCGCAAGGGCGTCGCCCTTTAGTGCATTCAGGCCTTGGCGTTGAGCAATGCCTCAAGCTTTTCCTGATCGCGAGCGAACTGGCGAATACCTTCGGCTAGCTTTTCGGTGGCCATGGCATCTTCGTTGGATGCCCAGCGGAACTGGCTTTCGGTCAGGGTTTGACGCGGCTCACCGGCATTGCCAGGAGACAGTTTGCGCTGCAGCGAGCCGGTATCTTCGGCCAGCTTCTGCAACAGGTCGGTGCTGATGGTCAGGCGGTCGCAACCGGCCAATTGTTCGATCTGGCTGATGTTGCGGAAGCTGGCACCCATGACCACGGTTTTGTAGTCATTGGACTTGTAATAGTTGTAGATACGGGTCACCGATTGCACGCCTGGGTCTTCAGCCCCGACGTAGTCCTTGCCTTCGGCCTTCTTGTACCAGTCGTAGATACGGCCTACGAACGGCGAAATCAGGAATACACCCGCGTCAGCACAGGCTTGGGCCTGGGCGAAGGAAAACAGCAGGGTCAGGTTGCACTGGATGCCTTTCTTTTCCAGTACTTCGGCGGCGCGGATGCCTTCCCAGGTTGAAGCCAGTTTGATCAGGATGCGATCAGTGCCTATCCCGGCCTTGTCGTACAGACCCACGAGGCGCTCGGCGCGTTCGATGCAGGCGTCAGTGTCGAAAGACAGGCGTGCGTCGACTTCAGTGGAGACGCGGCCCGGCACAACCTTGAGGATTTCCTGGCCGATGGCGACGGCGAAGCGGTCGCATGCCAGGCTGATGTCGCCGTTGCTGCCACTGAAGGCTTCTTTGAGACGGTCTGCATTGCTGTCGCTCGAAGCGGCCTTGAGCAGCAGGGAAGGGTTGGTCGTGGCATCGACCGGCTTAAGCTTTTCAATAGCAGCGAAATCGCCGGTATCAGCGACCACGGTGGTGAATGCTTTGAGTTGATCCAGCTTGGAAGTCATGAGTGTGCTCTGTCCTGTGCGGTTGGATGACATTACCCGAGCATTGCCGACCCCTCAAGCGAGCTGTGTGAAAACTGCTGCGCTGGACAAACTGCTTAACCAGTATGGCTGCCCGTTGAGGGGCAAGCTGCCAATGCGCGAGAGGTCGACGAGTCGATTCTGCTGGTTTTGAGCCTCAGCCTGGCTGCTTGTTCCCGATCATTGAGAAAACCCGGACGGCTGACGTTCGGCGCTTTTCCCTGATCGGGGTTCTCTTGATAGACTGGCAGCCCTTCGCCACACAGACTTCGAGACGCGTAGCGCTAATGTCACAGAAAACAGCCGTTCAGATAGATCCCGCCTCTACGCTTTCCCGTCGATTTTCCGTTGCCCCCATGATGGACTGGACTGACCGCCATTGCCGCTTTTTCCTGCGTCTGCTGTCGAAAAATGCCTTGCTGTATACCGAAATGGTCACTACCGGTGCGCTACTCAACGGCGATCACGAACGTTTTTTGCGTCACGATGAGGCCGAACATCCGTTGGCCCTGCAACTGGGAGGCAGTGTGCCGGCGGATCTGGCGACCTGCGCCGGCCTGGCCCAAGACGCAGGTTATGACGAGGTCAACCTGAATGTGGGCTGCCCTAGCGACCGTGTGCAAAACAACATGATCGGCGCTTGCCTGATGGCTCATCCGCAGTTGGTGGCCGATTGCGTCAAGGCCATGCAGGACCGCGTCACGATTCCCGTCACGGTCAAGCACCGCATCGGTATCAATGGCCGTGACAGTTACGCGCAGCTGTGTGATTTCGTCGGAACCGTCCGGGAGGCTGGCTGTACCCGTTTTACCGTGCATGCGCGGATCGCGATTCTGGAAGGGCTGTCGCCCAAAGAGAACCGTGATATTCCGCCCCTGCGGTATGACGTCGTGGCGCAACTGAAAGCCGACTTTCCCGAGCTGGAAATTGTGCTCAATGGCGGCATCAAGACGCTTGAGCAGTGTCAGGAACACTTGCAGATATTCGACGGCGTCATGCTGGGCCGTGAGGCGTATCACAATCCTTACATATTGGCTGAGGTCGATCAGCAGCTATTCGGCAGCACTGCGCCGGTGATTTCCCGTGCCCAGGCACTGGCAGCCCTGCGTCCTTACATTGCAGCCCACATCGACAGTGGTGGTTCGATGCATCACATCACCCGTCATGTGCTGGGGCTGGGTCAGGGTTTCCCCGGCGCGCGGCGTTTTCGGCAATTGCTTTCGGTGGATATTCACAAGGCGCAAAATCCATTGGCGCTCCTGGATCAGGCCGCCCAGCTGCTGGAAGGCCGATAGCTTCGCCGGCGCTTGTTCCATGGGACGCAGGCGCCAACCATGCTCAAGTTATTCGTTTGGTGCGACCGGGTTGGCGGGTGGAAATCACCGTGATGGCGATCAAGGCTGATTTATATCAAGTGCCTGACGCTTGAGGGGGCTAGCGTCGTTTGGAATAACGGCGGAGAACTCCCCATGTTCGTCAATGAAAGGGCAGCCAGACTGATTGCGAGCCTGGATTCCAGTAAGGCGGGTGATCACTGGATCGAGGCATTGAAAGACGGCACGCCAGTGTTGATTCGGCCCTTGCGGGCAGCGGACCGGGAGCTTGAGTATCAGTTCTTGCAACATCTTTCTCCCTTGGCGCTGCGTTTTCGGTTTTTGGGGGCTGTGTCCCATGTGAATGCCGCATTGATTGAAGAGTTGGTTTCCCTGGATTACCACGACCGCATGGCCTACGTGGCCTTGGTGCATGTGGACGGCCGATTGCAGGAAATTGGTGGCAGCAGTTATGCCAGGGTTGCGCCGGACGACACGTGCCAATGCAGCATCGCGGTCGCCGATGGATGGCAGCACAGGGGCTTGGGGAGTCTGTTACTGACTCATCTGATTGATGCGGCCCGTCGCAACGGCTTTCAGAAAATGAGCTCTACCCAACTGGCGACGGACTATGCGGTGAACGGGCTATTCAAAAAACTGGGATTCAGCGTTTACTGCCCGACGGTGGACGGCGTCAGGACCGCTTATGAACGGGCGTTATGAAAGGGAGGTGCCTTGTCTAATAGCGGTTGAGGTTCGTCGTTGATTCGGCTCGACAGCGTCGGAAATTCCTCGGGCGTCAGCGTTTCGTGTTCCAGCAACAATTTCGCTCCGGTATCCAGGTCAGCGCGTCGCCGTGCGAGCAACTCTTTGGCGCGCTCGTAGGCTTCGTCTAGCAGCGTGCGAATGCTCAGGTCGATTTCCCGGGCTGTCTGTTCCGAATAGTCCCTTTGGTTCAGCGCCACGGGGTGCTCGCCCAGATACGTTGGATTCTGCCGCTCCAGGACCGACAGGCCCAGTTCTGCGCTCATTCCGAAGCGGGTGATCAACTGGCGGGCGATGTCGGTGGCCTTGCTCAGGTCGTCTGCTGCCCCGGTGGATATCTGTCCATACACGATGAACTCGGCTGCACGGCCGGCCAACAGGACGACGATGCGGTCCTTGAGGTTCTGGCAGCTGATCAGGAAGTGGTCCTCGGTGGGGCGCTGCAAGGTAAATCCCAATGCACCGATCGAGCGGGGAATGATCGACACCTTGTGCACCGGGTCCATGCCAGGCAGGCTGCCGGCCGCCAGCGCATGACCCATTTCGTGATACGCCACCACTTGGCGCTCCTGGGGCTGGAGCAAACTGCTTTTGCGTTCCAGGCCGGCAACGATACGTTCTACCGCAGCCGTGAAGTCATCCAGGTTGACGCTCGGAGCGCCACGGCGGGTGGCAATGATTGCGGCCTCATTCACCAGGTTCGCCAGGTCGGCCCCTGTGAAACCTGGGGTTATCTGAGCAATGCGCTCGCAATCGGCGGCGGGGTCCAGGGTTATTTTCTGGACATGAACCTTGAGTATTGCAAGCCGGCCCTTGCGGTCGGGACGGTCGATGAGGATTTGCCGGTCGAAGCGGCCCGCGCGTAGCAATGCGGGATCGAGAATTTCCGGACGATTGGTCGCAGCCAAAAGCACCACGCCTTCGCGGGGATCGAAGCCGTCGAGTTCAGCCAATAGCTGGTTCAGGGTTTGCTCCTTTTCGTCATTGCCGCCCAGGTTGCCGATCCCCCGCATCTTGCCCAGCGCGTCGAGTTCATCAATGAAAATGATGCACGGGGCGGCTTGTCTGGCCTGTTCGAACAGATCCCGCACCCTCGCAGCCCCGACGCCTACGAACATTTCGACGAACTCTGAACCGGAAATGGAGAAAAACGGTACACCAGCCTCGCCGGCAATGGCTTTGGCAACCAGGGTCTTGCCGGTTCCGGGAGGGCCCACCAGCAGCGTACCCTTGGGCACATGCGCTCCCAGTCGAGCGTATTTGGCCTTGTCCTTGAGGAACGACACGATTTCCACCAGTTCGGTCCGGGCTTCATCGATGCCGGCCACATCGGCGAATGTGACGCCGGTTTTTTGCTCTACCGATACACGAGCCCTGGATTTGCCCACACCCATCAAGCCGCCCAGCCCCTGTTTGTCGGTCACGCCACGCAGCAGAAAGTGCCAGATCACCATGAAGATCACCAGCGGCATCAGCCAGCCAACTGCTGCGCCCAGCGTGGTTGATTCCCTGACACCGGCAAACGTGACACCGGCCCCGGCAAGCTGCGTCGCCAATTGTGGGTCGACGCGCACAGTGGCGAACTGTCGATGCCCATTGACCGGTTCCTGCAATGTTCCGCTGATGCGTTCATTGTCGACTTTCAAGTCGCTGACTTTCTGTTCGCTGAGCAATTGCAGGAACTGGCTGTAAGGAACAGGCTCGACGGTTTCCTGGCCAAAGATAAAGAACTGCAGGACGGCCAGAGCGACCACGCTCAGGATGAAGTACGAAACATTCCACCGCTGCTCCTTTTTCATGGCTCAGGCTCCGTTCGACAAGCTGGGAAGGCGCGAGCCGATGGGCTCAAGCTGTTCAGTTGTACGCGTAGGCGTCGGCCAATGTTTGAGCTGTATCAAGAACGGTGCATTGGCTGGGGTCCACCGGTTCAGTCACTGCTACTGCCTAAGCACATGTTTGACATAAATCAGATGCGTTGCGGCCCGCCACTTCAGACTCATTTCATGAGGGAAACATCAAGCCGCCGGTCGATGGGGCGTGCATCCCTTTCGCGGAGGTGGCCTATGTCTGGTTCTGAACGGTTAATGCTCATTGCGCCGCCGGTGATGGAGCACACGCCGGCCTTCAATCGCGCCGCTTGCCTGGCGAAGGCGTCGGGCGCCGCGCTGCACATTGTTGCTTTCGATTACGAAGAGGGTCTGGTCACGGCAGAGTTGATCAATGAAGACGCTCTGTCTGAACTCAAGACAGCCTACGTCGAGCGTCATCGGCAATGGCTGGAGCAGCAGGCTGTCGGCTTGAGGAGACTGGGCATTACGGTGACCACCGAGGTGGTTTGGGTTGACCACCCGGTGCATGAAATCCTGGACCATGTGCATGATCTTGACCCCCGGATGGTGATCAAGGATCTCAAGCACGAGTCCTTTCTGGCCAGGGTGCTGTTTACTTCCATGGACCTTCGGCTGCTAAGGGAGTGTCCGGCCCCGCTGCACTTGATTACCCGGATGCAGCAGGCGAGGCCACGCAAGATAGTGGCGGCGGTCGATCCGTTTCGTACTGATGAGCGGTTCAAGGACCTCAACCGACAGGTCATCGAGGCAGCGGAAAAACTGGCGGCCCAGTGCGAGGCCGAGCTGCACCTGCTGCATGCTTATGACCTGTCGTATATCTATTCAACAGAAGGCGGCATGGGTTACGCCGCCAAGTTGGGTGAGGAGCTTTATCAGGCAGAAGAGCAGGCCTTCAGCGAGTTGGCTGACAGTTTCGGGGTTCCCGGACAGCGTCGCCATTTCATTTCGGGAACACCGGCCAAGGTAATCAATGACTTTGCCGCCAGAGAGCAGGTGGATGTGATTGTGATGGGCAGAGTCAATCGTCATGGCTTGAACAAGTTGCTGGGCAGTACCACCGAGCAGGTGGTGTATCACATGCCCGGCAGTGTGCTGGTGATCAAGTCCGAACAGTCATGAGCCCATCAGCCGGACCCTGGAATCAGGCCAGCAGCAGATGATTTTCGACCCGGGTTACGCCCGGTGCGGCCCATGCCGTGCGCTCTGCCGCTTTACGTTCGGACCATGAATGCACGTGGCCTTCAAGCCTTACGGTGCGCGCGTCGACATTGACGTTGATGTGCGTGGCATCTATTTCGGCGTTGCGGACCAGGGCGCTTTCGATCAGCGTTTGCGTGTCTTCGGGGTTGATTCGGGGTTTGATGTCCAGGAAGTTGTTGATGCCCGTCACGCCGCTGAGCTTTCGGATCGCGCTCTGTGCCGCTTCTTTCTGGTATTGCCAATCCACCTGGCCTTCCAGGGTCACCCAGCCATTCTGCACTTTGACTTGTATCCGGTCTGCCGGAACTGACTCATTCCACTGGATGAGCTCCAGGCACCGTGAGGCGATAACGTCATCACTCAAGCCTATGGTCCCGGGAATCCGCACCTCTAGCTCTTCAGCTACCCCGCGCACACCTTTGACGCTCTTGACTGCCCGCTCGGCGGCTATTTTTTCCGCATAGCTCCTGACATGCCCGGTCAAGGTAACAACGCCGTTTTCAACCGCTACGCCAATGGCGGCCGCGTCGATGTGAGGCTGAAACTCAAGCTCGTCGAGAATATTTCTGCGCAGGATCAAATCGGTCATTTTCAATCAATCTCCGTCGGTTGTGTCCCACCCAGGAGGCGAGCGAGCCGTGACAACCTCAGTAGATACCCCTCAACCGAGGGGAGTATTGAGTTTGATCAAGCCGATCCCTGTCTGGCGATGTGTCGAGCGTTCCGGGCTTACCGCTCGTCAGGCGCGCTGCACTCTATGGCCTTGCTGGCTTCCCATAGGTATGGCCTGGACGTCTCCGGGTCTTTGACGCGAGGTGTTCATGACTGCTCATGCGAATGATCCCAAGGACAATCCCGGATTCGATCCCGACTCGCCTGACCTTGGCGACCCGCAAATTGATCCGGTCGGCCCGGCGAAGGCCCCCGATGACGGACCCGATGTGGGTTCGCAAAAGCGTGTGAAGGATGATCAATATCCTCCCTACGAAGACGAGAAGTAGCGGGCAGGCGAGTCGTTTAGACAGCCGCGTCAGGCACGCAGTTTGATGTGGGTGCCCACGGTCATGCGCTTGATGCGTTTGGCCGAAAGTGGGCGGCAGAAGAAGAACCCCTGAGCTTCGTGGCAGCCAAAGCTGCGCACCATGTTCATGCACTGGAAGGTTTCGACGCCTTCGGCGACTGTGCGGTAACCCAGTTCGTGGGCCAGTTTGAAGATGGATTGGGCAATGATGCGATTGCGGGGTTTGTTCTCCAGGTCAGTGATGATCGACTTGTCCAGCTTGATAACGTTGGCCGGGATTTCCTGCAGATAGGCAAAATTGCTGTAGCCGGTGCCGAAGTCATCGATAGCAACGTCGACCCCCAGAGCGCGAATTTCTGACAGTTGACCCAAAACCGTGGGGTTGGCTCTTATCCATTCGCCTTCGGTAATTTCCACTTCAACCCGTTGCGGGGCAATCGAATGTCGTTCGCACCCGGCCCGCAGGACGTCGGCGATGTCCATGGATTGGAAGTCCAATGCAGACAAGTTGAGCGAGACTTTTGATTCGCCATCCTCCCAACCGGCTGCAGCCGCCAACGCGTTATCGATGACCCAGCGGGAAACGGTGCTGATCTGACCAGACCGCTCGATCAGTGGAATGAATTCGGCAGGGGAAACGGGGCCCAAGGTCCTGTGATTCCAGCGCAATAGCGCTTCGGCGCTGACCTGACGGCCATCCTCCAGGCGAAAGCGGGGCTGAAACACCAGATAAATATCGCCATTGGCCAGTGCCGTCGTAACGTCGCCGCTCAATGTCAGTGCGCGGCGGGCGGCACAGTTTTCGTTCTCATCCCATGCTGCCCAGTCGATGCCGGCCCGGCTGGCGGATTCCACTGCATATCGGGCTTTGCGCAGCAGGTCGCCCATGGACTGCTTACCGTCTTCGCAACAGGCTATGCCCACGCGGGTTGCGGGCAACGCCGAAATCGAATCCTCTGCGCACGGTTCGCAAATCAATGTGCTCAGAGTGAGGATCAGCTCGGATTTTTCCGCCGCATTGGTCGGCAGCAGCAGGCAGCAGTGACGCTCGCTGACGTGATAGACCGTCACGCTGCTGCGCAGCACCAGCTCCAGGCGACCGGCAATGTCCTGGGCTCGCATTTGTAAGATGGTGACGTCATTAAACGGGGTCAATTGCGTTTCGTACTGGCTGTCGACGATCTCCACCAGGACCAGCAGACGCGCAGGAAATTGCTGATTCACCCATGGTTGCTGATGATCAGTCAGAAACTGCCGCAGGTTCGGCAATCCCGAGAACGGGTTGCGGGTCAGTACCATTTGCCGTTGCTCGATCTGGGAAATCACCATCTCCGCAAGGTCCTGCAACACCAGAATTTCAGCATGACTGAGCTGATGGGGAGACTTATCGATGATGCACAGGCTGCCCAGGGCATGACCGTCCCGGGTTAGCAGCGGCGCGCCAGCGTAGAAGCGAATGCCATCCTGGACCGTCACCAGTTCGTTGGCGCAGAACCGGGCATCCTCGCAGGCATCGACGATTTGCATCACCTCGTTTTGCCTGGCCGTGTAGGCACAGAAAGATTGGCTGATGGGGGTTTCGCTCTTGTCGAAGCCTACACGCGCAGCGAACCACTGCCGGTCGGCTTCGACGAGGGAAACAAGCACCGTCGGCACATCAAAATAGGCAGCCGCAAGGCGACAGATCCGGTCGAAATTCTCGTTATTGGCCGTCTCCAGCCATTGCACGGCCCGCACTGCGGCCAGGCGTTCGTGCTCTGCTTTCAGGGTTTCGTGCATGAAGATTCTCGGCGATCGGTCAATAGCCTTGCAGGGTAAGGCGATGTGCCATCATAGCCAAGATGCGATGGAACGCGGATATATTTTTCTGACCCTGATCAGCTCTTTGCTGATTACCCGGCTCCGATACCGAACGGGGCTTCTAGCCTGGCGTTGTACCTGTCCGGCCTTGGGCAATCAGCCGCAAACTGCTGGCTACGCTGCCCACGGCAGCAAAACCGGCGCCGATGCTCAGCGCGAGGACCGGACCTTGCTCGCCACCCAGACCAAAGCTGAAGGCCACCAATGCTGCTCCGGTTGCCTGACCGATCAAACGCGCCGTCGCAATGGTTCCACTTGCGCCGCTGGCGCGTTCCCTGGGTGCGCTGGTCATCAGTGCCTTCTGATTGGGCGCCTGAAAGAAGCCGAACCCCAGCCCGCAGATAATCATGCGTGCGCAGATTTCCCAGGCCGAGGCGTCGGCGGATATCGTTGCCAGGGAAACCATGCCGCCACACAGAATCGCCAGGCCTATGCCGCCCAGCAGGCCTGGCGCATACCGGTCCGAAAGCCGCCCCGCAAATGGCGCGATCATCGCCACGACGACTGACCAGGGTGTCATCAGAAAACCGGTTTGTACCGGATCCCTGGCGAGTACGGACTCAAAGAAAAACGGCAGGGCCACAAAGGCCAGACCTTGGGTTGCGAATGAACAGAAGGCCGTCAGCGCTGACAGGGCGAACATCGGTCGCTTGAGCAAGTCCAGGGGAAACATCGGCGCCGGGTGGCCGGTTTCCCGGCGTAACATCACTGCGCCAGCAACCAGAAACACTGCCAGCGCCATCAATACGCTGTTCCACGAGCCCAGTTGCGCTGCCTGGCTGAGGGCGAAAATCAGCGCGCCAAAGGTAATGACGTTGAGCATCGCCGTCATCGGATCAAACGTCAGGGTGCCGGGCTTTGCCGTGGGCAGAGAATTCCAGGCAAATACCAGGGCAAATACACCGATCGGCAAGTTGATTGCAAACAGCCAAGGCCAGTTGGCCACTGACAGAACCAAAGACGCGATGGTAGGTCCGGCCGCGAATGAGGTGCCGACCACCAGCGCATTCATGCCCAGTCCTCTGCCGAGGCGTTCCCTGGAAAAGATCGAGCTGATCAGCGCCGCGTTGACGCTCATGATCGCGCTCGCCCCCAAACCCTGTAAAACCCTGGCGATCGTCAGGGTCGGCAGCGACCAGGAAAAGGTGCACAGGGCTGACGACACCACGAACACAATCAGACCGCCCAGATACACCTTGCGATGCCCGATCACGCCCCCCAATGCAGCAAATGGCAACAGTGTTGCCACTGCGGCCAACTGGTAGGCGTTGATGATCCAGACGGATGCAGCGGGCGAAGCGTTCAGGTCGGCTGCGATGGCCGGCAGGGCGGTGTTGGCGATGGCGGTGTCGAGGGTCGCCAGAGCAATTGAAATCAGGATGGCGACCATCCCGCGAAACTCCAGCGGGGTGAGCTTACTGCTGGCGGGGACAGACAGTTCGGGTGTCATTTGAGCCATTACCGACAACGCTCCGGGGGATTTTCTTGTTCGGGACAGTGGCTGGAATACAGACGCCAGAGCGATCCTGCCGGGTTAGTCCATGACTGCGCAATGGCTGAAAGGCTTTTGTTTGGTTTGTAAGCGGTTTTACCGGCTGGGGGCGGGGGTGAAAGTGTTGGCGAGGCAAAAGCGTCGATGTACCAACGCCGTCGCCTCGCCAACAGTGGATTTACCAGAGGAGGGGAGCCTTGGAACCTAGCCTCCGTCTGTATCAATGTCTCCATCCTTGCCCCGGGTAGGTTGCAGGTTGCGCTGATCGTCGGGTTTCTCCTGCGGCTCGTAATCCGGGGTAAAGGTGCTGCCGCCCGACTCCTGGGTCTGGTCCAGTTGGGTATCGGGCTGGCCGACCGGTTTGCCTTGGGATTGCGATCCGGGGTTCTGATACTGCTGGCCTTGACCCAACTCGCTGTCCGGATTTTCCGGATCAATGGCAGGGTCGTTACGGTCGAGGGGTTTCTGGCTTTGATCGGTCATCATCGTTCCTCTCAATTCTTGAGCTTGCAAGAATTCGAGGCTGACCACGCGCGGTCGTTCGATCAATTTCGTGACCGATTGTCCGTTGTGAAGCTTAGATCAGCTGTCGCGGTGGGCTCCGCTGACAGGCAGGCGACTGCCCAGGCGATAGCGCGACGAAGGGTGGGTCAGACGCACGAACGTCACGATCTTGCCGTTGCTCCAGGTACGCCGCATCAAGACCAGGCAAGGTTCGTGGCTGTCGATCTGCATGTAGCGAGCTTCTTCGGCACCGGGATGGCTGGCCTCGACGATGTGTTCCATTTCATCCGGGCGTATGGCCTGCAAAAGATAACGGGCGGGCTGGAGCTGTTCGCCAAAATCCTGCTTGAGGAAGTCCGGCACCAGTTCAGGGTTAACGTAACGATCTTCCAGTTGCACCGGCACGCCTTCTTCGCAATGCACGCACAGTAGATGAAACACCGAAGTACCGGTGACCAGCGACAGCGCGGCGGCAATGGGCATTGACGCGGCTTCGCGACCCAGATGCAGAACCTGACAACTGTAACGATGGCCCCGGGCAATAATCTCGTCGGCGATATTGGTGATGCGTAGCAAGTTCGATTGCGGTTTGCTTTGTGCCACGAAAGTCCCGACACCCGAGACGCGCACCAGATGACCTTCCTCGGTCAACTCCCGCAGCGCACGGTTGACGGTCATGCGCGACATGCCCAGTTCCTGCACCAACCGGTTTTCCGAAGGGATCATGTCCCCTGGTTTCCATTGACCGCCGCTGAGTTTGCTCTGCACATAATCCTTGGCCCGCCGGTACAAGGCTTGTGGTGCGGGAGTGCCCATCACAAGCTCACCGTTGTCATACGCCGCTGGCCTCTTTGTTGTCCTGCCAGAATGCATTGCGATCCAGATAGTTCTGCAGGAATTGCTGCAGGCGCGGATGTTCAGCGTTATGAAAAATCTGTTGCGGCGTACCTTGGGCCACGACTTCACCCTGGTCGAGAAATACCACGGAGTCCGCAACCTGGGCGGCAAAACCCATTTCATGGGTTACCACCACCATGGTCATGCCTTCTTTGGCCAGGGTTTTCATCACCTGCAAGACTTCGCCCACCAGCTCCGGGTCGAGCGCCGAGGTGGGCTCATCGAACAACATGATGTGCGGCTCCATGGCCAGGGCGCGAGCAATGGCCACCCGCTGTTGCTGGCCGCCGGACAGTTGCGCCGGGTAGGACGCGGCCTTGTGGGCCAGCCCGACCTTGTCGAGCATTGCCATGCCTTGGGCGTTGGCTTGATCGCCGGACAGCTTGCGCACCCGGCGCAACGCTTCGCAGACATTGCCGATGGCCGTCATGTGCGGCCACAGGTTGAACTGCTGGAAGACCATGCCGACATTGCGCCGCACCTGATTGATCTGTGACTGCGGCGCGCGTTTGCGAGCCTTGCCAGGCGTGCCATCGTTGGGCAGCCAGCCCAACAGTTTGCCTTCGATGATGATTTCCCCTTCGTCGTACTCTTCAAGAAACGCCATGCTGCGCAGCAGGGTGCTCTTGCCCGAACCGGAAGGACCGATCAAGCACACGACTTCCGAATGTCGGACCTGCAAATCGATGCCCTTGAGTACGCGAAGGGGGCCGAAGCTCTTGCCGACCTTGCTCAGGGTCAACATGGGTTCGCGGTTTTCGGCCAGCTGCCGGGAAGGTTTCATCAGTTCACCTGGTTGCAAAGTTTGAACGCTGCTCATTGGGCTTGCCTGTTCATGAAGCGGCCGACCTTGTGCTCCAGGAACATACCCAGCCGCGAGCATGCTTCGACCAATACCAGATAGCCGATGCACAGCACCAGCAAGGTCTCGACAAAAGCGAAGGTTTCAGAGCCGATGCCGGTCAACACCATGGTCATTTCCGGGATGGTGATAATTGACAGTACGGCGGTTTCCTTGCAAAGGATGGTGACCAGGTTGACCAGCGCCGGAAGGATGATCACTAACATCTGCGGCACCTGAATACGCATGATGCACTGCACGCGGGTGATGCCTAGCGTGTCGGCGGCCTCCAACTGGCCCCGTGGGACAGACTCGAAACCGGTGCGGAAAATTTCCGCGAAATACACGCTGCCGTAGATGCCCAGGCCCAGCACACCGGCCGGGATCGGGTCCAGGCTCAAGCCAAACGCCGGACCGGCGTAATAGACGAGAAACAACTGCACCAGGAACGGCGTGCTGCGGATCAGCTCGATGAATACCCGTAACGGTGCGCGTACCAGGCCATTGCCGAACAATTGGGCTACGGCAATCAACATGCCGAGGCCGAGGCCGAGCACGACACCGGCGCTCCATGTGCCCAGGGTCACCATGAATCCCGAGCCAATGTCATCCAGATGATCGGTGATGATTGCCGGATCGAAGATCATCGGTTCTGCTCCTTCAAACGCCGCTCAAGCAGCCCGCCGCAGAACGCCAATGGAATGTTGATCAGGCAATAGAAAGCGGCCAGCATCAGGTAATCCTGCACGAACAGGTAATCGCTGGCCGCCATGTTCTGGGCCGTGCGGGTCAAGTCCGCCAAACCGACCACCGATACCAGCGACGAAGCCTTGATCAGCAGGATCATCTCGTTGACCAAGGCCGGAAGTGTCAATCGCACAGCCTGGGGCACGCGAATCCGGATCAGCATCTGCCCGGCGCTCAAACCCAGCAGCCCGGCGGCCTCCAGTTGACCTTGGGGAATGGCCAGAAAACCGCCGCGCATGATTTCCGCGATATACGCGCCGGCCGCCAGGGACAGGCCGATCACTGCCGCTACCGTCGGCGAAACGTTAGGCAGGCCGATACGCGGCAGGAAGTAATAAATGAATAACAGTTGCACCAGCAGCGGAATGCCCCGGAACACAAAAATATAGGCACCACCCAGACGTCTGAGCAGGGGCACGGGGGACAAGCGCAGGCTGCCCACCAGAATGCCGATCACAAAACCGATGCACAGCGCCGCTAGCGTCACCTCAAGGGTCACTTGCAACGCCTGGAGCATCAACGGCAGGTTTTGCGTGAGCAAGGGCCAGTCGAACATTGTTTAACTCCGTCGGTTCACGGCCTTGGATGCGAACCGTGGGGAGCGAACTTATTCGCGAAGAAGTCCGGACAGACCCTGGAGCTTTGTCTGAACTGCCGCTTTCGTGAATAAATTCGCTCCCACAAGGTCGATCCAGGCAGCCCTGACTTTTACCAGGTCGGCGTGAAATCAGCTTTGGGCACGTCCATTTCGGCGCCCAGCCATTTCTTCTGCAGGGCGGCGAGGCGGCCGTCGGTGTGCATTTTCAGCATGGCGGCGTCCAGTGCGGCGATCAGGCTGTCGGCATCAGCATCCTTGCGGCCCAGGTAGGCGAAGTAAGACTTCTTACCGAACGGCGGCAGGATCACCTTGTACAAGTTGCTGCGTTCTGCGGCGACGTAAGAGATGTTCGGCAGCGAGTTGGCCACCGCGACAATGCGCTTGGCCGCCAGGTCGGCGTAAGCCTGGTTGTTGTCGACGTATTCGCGAATGGTCACTTTTTCCGGCAGGGTTTCAGCGAATTTTTTCAGCTCTTCCAGTTGTGCCGAGCCTTTGCCCGCGCCCACGGTTTTGCCCGAAATATCTTCAGGTTTGGTGATGCTGTCGTCTTTGGCGCCCACCATCAGCGCCACGGTCGCCTCGGCCACCGGCAGCACAAAGTGGTAGCGCTCTTGGCGGGCCTTGGTCTCGATAATCGGGCCGGCAACCATGTCGAATTTCTTCGCTTCAAGCCCTGGCAATACGCTTGGCCATGGCAGGTCGATGAATTTCACCTTGACCCCCAGCTCCTTGCCCAATTGCTCGAACAACTCAGCGTTCAATCCTTTTTGCTTACCGTTTTCAGTAAAGTCGAACGGGGCAAATTGCAACTCGGTACCCACCACAAGCTCGCCGGCTTTCTTTACGTCGGCCAATTGATCGGCAGAAGCGGCCAGCGGTAATGCCGCAAGCGCGACGGCAATGCTCAAGCTTTTGAATGTCTTACTGAACAGGGAATCCAGTTGCATTGGGTAACTCCTTCGTCTGAGTCAGTTTCGGTGTGGTTGTGGTTCAAGGTCCGTCGAGCTGTGGTAAATGCTGCAGTTAGCGTGCCATACCGGTATATACAACTTGCAGGGGCCCGTCAGTTGAAGATCTTTCCAGGGTTGAGAATGCCGACCGGATCCAGGCAGTCCTTGAGCTGACCCATGACTGCCAAGGCTTCGGGGGTTACCGAATGGTGCAAAAACTCGCGCTTGAGCAGCCCGATACCGTGTTCGGCGGAAACTGCGCCGCCGATCTCGCCTACAGCGGTATAGACCAATTGCTCGATCGCTAGGATCGGTGCCGGTTGAGGCAGCGAATTGCAATCCACCGTCAGATGCAGATTGCTGTCACCGATGTGGCCGAAATACACGCTTTGGTTGCCCGGCCACTGTTGTTCAAGGCGTTCGCGACACATCCGCACGAAATCGCCGATTTGCCCGATGGGCAGGCTGATATCGAAATTCAGCGGCGCCAGACGCACCGGAAATTCGCCGGTTGCTTCACGGATCTTCCACAAGGCACGAGCCTGTGTGTGAGAACTGGCAATAATCGCGTCCACGACCTCACCGGCGCCCAGTGCGTCCTCTAGGGTCTGCTCCAGCACGTCCCTTGAAGCGGCGGATTCCAGCAGCACATATAAAGGATGGTCGTCGGGCATCGGCGCTATCGGGTTTTCCAGCCAGGAAACCCCCATGTGGAAGAAGTCCTGCCACATCAGTTCATAGGCCTGGGGCGTACCCGCGCTGCGCTGCAAGCGCCGCAGCAGGTTCACCGCACTGGCGTAGTCGGGCAGTGCGCACAACAGAGTGTTTGTTTCGCCAGGTTGTGGCGCGAGCTTCAAAACGGCGCGAGTGATGACTCCCAGCGTGCCTTCGCTGCCAATGAAGCACTGTTTCAGGTCATAACCGCAGTTGTTCTTGATCATCTTGTTCATCAGGTTCAGCACGCGACCATCGGCGAGCACCACTTCCAGGCCCAATACCAAGTCGCGGGTCATGCCATAGCGGATCACCGCGTTGCCACCTGCATTGGTGGCGATGTTGCCGCCGATCTGACACGAGCCGCGCGCGCCCAGATCGAGCGGAAAGAGAAAACCTGCGTCATGCACGGCCTGCTGGATGTCCTGCAGGGTCGTCCCCGCCAGGACGCTGACGGTTGCAGACGCGGCATCGATTTCTTCGATGCCGCGCAGGCGTTCAACGGACAACGCGATGTCACTGCTGCGAGGGATTGCGCCTCCGGCCAGACCCGTCATTCCGCCTTGCGGCACAACAGGCTGCCCCGCTGCGTTGCAGATACGCAGTGCAGCAGCAACCTCTTCAGTGTTACGTGGCAGCAGTAATGCCGCCGGGCATGCCGGTGCGTGGCCGGTCCAATCGCTGTAATGTTTCGCGCTGATGGCGTCGCCGGTCAGGACCTGTGCGTCACCCAAGGCTTCGCGCAGTTCAACGAGGGTCTGTTGCAAATGGCTCATCGGTCAACTCACCGTGCAGGAAGGGGAAAATTCAGTGTGCAATGCCGCCAGATCAGGCTGGCCCAGCAAATACAACGCCAGGCGCAGTTCATCCGCGAGCAAATCAAGTGCATGACCCGCACCCGCCTGGCCGCCCACGGCAACACCGTATAACGTGGCCCGACCCAGCAGCACCGCATCGGCACCCAACGCGCAGGCTTTAAGAATGTCGGTGCCGCGCCGTATGCCGCTGTCCAGCAGCAGCGTCATCTTGCCTTTGGTCACGGCGGCGATGGCGGGCAGGCAATCGATGCTGGCGGGCACACCATCCAGCTGTCGGCCGCCATGATTGGTCACCACAATGCCATCCAGCCCCAGAGCCACGGCTTTCTCCGCATCGGCGGGGTGCATGACGCCCTTGAGCACCAGACGCTGCGACCAGCGATCACGCAGACGGGCCAGGTAATTCCAATCCAGACCGGTGTCCATCTGCGCGCCCATGAAATGCGCACCACCGCTGGCGGTGCGCTGATCCGCAGGCAAATAACATTCGATATTGGCCAGGCTCGGCATGCCTTGGGGCCAAAGCGCCTGGAGTAACCAGCGCGGGTGACACAGCACGTCGAGCTTGTTGCGCAGGCTCAGTTGCCGGGGGCGGGCGAAGTTGCGCTTATCCCATTCGCGGTTACCCAGTAATACCGCATCGCTGGTTAACAGCAGCGTCTGGCAATTCACGGCACTGGCCCGTTGCAGCATGTCTTCCTGGATCAGCGGGTCGCGCAGGCAATACAACTGCAACCATAAATTAACGTCGGGCACTGCCGCGACGACTTGTTCCATGGAGCGGGTGGAAACAGTGCTCAGGGTAAAGGGCAGTCCACGCTCAGTCGCGGCACGGGCCAGATGAATGTCGGCATCGCGATGCAGCATGCCGTTGTAACCGGTTGGACCAATGGCGATGGGCAGCGGCAACTCACGGCCGAAGATCACGCGCCGGGTATTGACGTCGCTGCACGGCACCAGGGTTTTGGGCAGCAAGCCTATGTCGGCGAATGCCTGACGGTTGCGCTGGAGGGTGAGTTCTTCTTCCGCTCCGCCCTCCAGGTATTCCCAGGCGAAGTGCGGCAAACGGCGTCGGGCCATGGCAGCCAGTTCGGCGATGCTCTGGGCGCGACGGAAATCGGAGCCTGTGTAATAGCGGCGCATGCAGATCCTTGAACAGTAATAAGAAGCCTGGACAGGAAATGCGCGGTCGGCGGACAGAATTCCCGCCGACCTCAGGGCAAATCAGCTATACAGGCGTTCGAACGGCAACCAGCGGACGAACGCACCGTTTTCGACCCAGGCGCGGGCGGCGGCGATGTCTGGAGCGAAGTAGCGATCCTCGTCGTAATGGGCGACTTCAGTGCGGATCATGGCCAACACTTCGCTGAGCTTTTCCGATGTCTGTAACGGTGCGTGCAGATCGACACCTTGAGCGGCACCGAGCAGTTCGATTCCCACCACGGCGCTGCTGTTGCCCGCCATGTCCAGCAAACGGCGTGCCGCAAACGTTGCCATGGACACATGATCTTCCTGGTTGGCGGATGTGGGCAGGCTGTCCACCGACGCCGGGTGGGCCAGGGTCTTGTTTTCCGAAGCCAATGCGGCGGCGGTCACCTGAGCAATCATGAAGCCGGAATTCAACCCGCCTTCCTTGACCAGAAATGCCGGCAAGCCGGACAGGGCAGGATCCACCAGTTGCGCGATGCGGCGTTCGGACAAAGCGCCGATTTCCGAAATCGCCAAGGCCAGCACGTCAGAGGCCATGGCCACCGGTTCGGCGTGGAAGTTGCCGCCGGACAGCACATCGCCATCAGCGCTGAATACCAATGGATTATCGGATACTGCGTTGGCTTCACGCAGGAACACGCCAGCGGCGAAGCGCATATGATCCAGGCAAGCCCCCATGACCTGTGGCTGGCATCGCAATGAATACGGGTCCTGCACGCGGCCGCAATCGATATGGGAATCGCGGATCTCGCTCTTCGCGAGCAACTCGCGGTACAGCGCGGCCACGTCAATCTGCCCCGGCTGACCGCGAACCGCCTGGATACGGGCGTCAAAAGGCACGTCTGAGCCTTTGAGCGCTTCTACGCTAAGGCTGCCCGCCACGACGGCGGCGGTGAACAGCTTTTCGGTGGCGAACAAGCCACGCAGGGCCAAGGCTGTGGACACCTGAGTGCCATTGATCAACGCCAGGCCTTCTTTCGGACCGAGGACCATCGGTTCCAGTCCGGCCAGCGCCAGACCTTCCACGGCGTCCATTTCACGGCCTTGATGACGCACGCGACCCACGCCGATCAGCACCGCGGACATGTGCGCAAGCGGTGCCAGGTCGCCGGACGCGCCCACCGAACCCTGGGACGGAATGCACGGATAGACCTTGGCGGCGTACAGCGCGCTGATGGCCTGGATCACTTCCCAACGAATCCCGGAAAATCCACGGGCCAGTGAGCCGACTTTCAGCGCCATGATCAGCGCGACACTGGCGTCATCCAGCAAAGGCCCGGTGCCTGTGCAGTGGGACAACAGCAGGTTGCGTTGCAGTTTGGCCAGGGATTCGGTGGGGATCGAAGTGCGGGCCAGCAGGCCGAAACCGGTGTTGATGCCATATACCGTGCGGTTGTTGGCGATGATTTCGTTGACGGTGCGGGTGCTGGCATCAACCACTTCCCTGGCATCAGGGTCCAGTTCGAACGGGGCTTGCTGCTGATAAATCGCGCGCAACTGATCGAGATTGAATTGACCGGGCTTGAGAAGAAGAGCGGCTGGCATGGCGTGTGTTCCTGCTTTGATTATTCGGGGGATGCAAGGCTTGCGAGTGAACCTCGGCGGACCATTTTAAGTCATATCATCCTGTATATACAGGTAAGGCAAAAGCCGGGCCAGTTCGACTTGCTCCGCAGAATCGGGGGTGTGGTCATCTCGCCTGATTCTACGATTTGGTCATTTGTCACCGAAAGTTGCACCACTTGCGCTCGCTGTGCCCGGTGTTGGGGCGCCTGGAAACGCTGACGTTGTCCGTGGCTAAAAATCGTCGTCATTGTAAATCCTCATGCATCGGGTGCTGCTTCAGCGCAGGTCGCCCTGAACGCTGAGCGGCACAGGAAATGCTTGCACCTGTATATACCGCCTGCCGCTTTTCAGGAGTCAGCATGACTGATACCAACCTGCCCTTGATTGACATGACCGGCGTCCGTGAGGGTGACGCTGCCAGCATTCAGCGCGCCGGCGATGCGATTCGCAAGGCATGCAGCGAAATGGGGTTTTTCTACATCGTCAATCATGGTGTGCCCCAAGTGATAATTGACCGCGCCATGAGCGCCGCTCGTGCCTTTTTCGCCTATCCGGCTGAGGTCAAGCGTCAGGTAGCCGTGAACAAACGGCATCGCGGATGGCATGCGTTAGGCGGGGCGCTGATGTACAACGCCACCAAGCCTGATCACAAGGAGTTTTTCAGTATCGGTCTGGAACTGCCGGAAGACGATTCCAGTGTGCTGGCCGGTGAAGCCTTGCGCGGCCCGAACCAATGGCCGGACTTCATGCCCGAGCTGCGCGCTGCGCTGGATGATTATTACGCGCATATAGGCCAGGCGGGCGCGGATTTGCTCAAGGCTGTCGCGGCGGGCCTGGGGATCGACACGGATTTCTTCGTCGGCAAATACACCAAGCGTCTGCAGCGCACGCAAATGGTGTATTACCCGCCGCACCCGCCCATGGCCGAGGCCGATCAGTTCGGTGTGGCGCCGCACACCGATTATGGCTGTATCACCCTGTTGTATCAGGACGACAGTGGCGGTTTGCAGGTGCGTGAACTGGGTTCGAATAAATGGATCGACGCCACACCGATCGCCGGCAGCCTGGTGGTCAACGTCGGTGATCTGCTGGCTCACTGGTCCAATAATCGTTTCCGCTCGACCTTGCACCGGGTGGTCAATAAGTCCGGCCATGAACGCTATTCCATCGCCACGTTCTACGACCCGACGTACAGCGCGATGGTGGACCCCTGTGATTTGGGGATAGACCCGGCGAGCAGCCTTTATCCGCCCGTCGCAGCAGGGGATTACATACTCAAGCGGATCGATGATTCGATGGCGTATCGCAAGAAGGGATGAAGGCAATTTTTTTGCAGGTATGACCGGGCTGGCGGCCACCTTGCTCGCGACGGCGTAAGGTCAGGCGTTATTCATTGACTGACCAGAACGTTATCGCGAGCAAGCTCGCTCCTGCAGGGTTCGCTTGAGGGGTACTCAGATCACCTGAATGATCGCGTTGCACACGGTATCGATGTTGCGCTGGTTCAGGGCGGCCACACAGATGCGACCGGTATCCAGCGCGTAGATGCCGAACTCGTTGCGCAGCCGGTGAACCTGTTCGGTGGTCAGGCCGGAGTAAGAGAACATGCCACTCTGGCGAGCGACGAAGCTGAAGTCCTGACCTGCAGGGTTATTTGCCAGGCGCTCGACCATGGCCACACGCATGCCGCGAATGCGCAGACGCATCTCAGCCAGCTCTTGTTCCCACATGGCCCGCAGTTCCGGGCTGTTGAGCACGGCGGCGACAATGATGGCCCCATGGGTCGGCGGGTTGGAATAGTTGGTGCGGATCACGCGTTTGACCTGGGACAGGACGCGGGCGGTTTCTTCCTTGGACTCGGTGATGATCGACAGTGCGCCGACGCGTTCGCCGTACAGCGAGAAGGATTTTGAGAACGAGCTGGAGGCGAAGAACGTCAGGCCCGATTCGGCGAACAGGCGCACTGCAACGGCGTCTTCGTCGATGCCGTCGCCAAAGCCCTGGTAAGCCATGTCCAGGAACGGTACGTGGCCCTTGGCCTTGACCACTTCCAGGACTTTTTCCCAGTCTTGCAGCGTCAGGTCTACGCCGGTCGGGTTATGGCAGCAGGCATGCAGCACAACGATGGAGCCGGCTGGCAGGTTTTGTAGGTCTTGCAGCATGCCGGAACGGTCCACGTCATGGCTGGTCGCATCGTAATAGCGATAGTTCTGCACCGGGAAACCGGCGGTTTCGAACAGGGCGCGATGGTTTTCCCAGCTTGGATCGCTGATGGCCACAACGGCATCGGGCAGCAGTTGCTTGAGAAAATCGGCACCGATTTTCAGTGCGCCCGTGCCACCAACGGCCTGAGTGGTCAGCACCCGGCCGGAGGCAATCAGTGGCGACTCGGCGCCAAACAGCAGTTTTTGTACCGCCAGATCATAGGCGGCGATGCCGTCTATCGGCAGGTAACCGCGGGGTGCGTGCTGAGCCACGCGAATACTCTCGGCTTCGGCAACGGCGCGCAGAAGGGGAATACGACCTTCCTCGTTGCAATAGACGCCCACGCCAAGATTGACCTTGGTGCTGCGGGTATCGGCGTTGAATGCTTCGTTGAGGCCCAGGATTGGATCGCGTGGTGCCATTTCGACAGCGGAGAACAGGCTCATTTTTGCGGCGGCTCTGAGTGGGGGAGTGAGGGAATGCCGCTCTGACCCGAATGCGCCAGAGCGGTGCACAAACGGGGAGCTAGTATAGAGGCCATCGCGGGCCGGGGCGACAGTCGCGGGCGCGTTTTTTCAAGGTTTTTACGGTTATTTTCTGGCCGTCAGTCATATTGCAACCGGCATCCTTCACGCCTATCGATTGTTTGGCTTGAAAGGCGGCACTGGAGACTCCACTTGTAGTCCCATCACTTAATGATTTGTACGAATGTTCCTTTACCGGATCAGGCGTTGGCGGTTCTTTCGTTTTTGCGCGTAGCCTTGCGAAAACGCACACAGAGGTACGTTATGTCCGAGTTTCAGCTCGTAACCCGTTTTGAGCCTGCTGGCGACCAGCCAGAAGCCATTCGTCTGATGGTCGAAGGGATCGAGGCCGGGCTGGCCCACCAGACGCTTCTGGGGGTGACGGGCTCAGGCAAGACCTTCAGCATCGCCAACGTGATTGCCCAGGTGCAGCGTCCGACGCTGGTGCTGGCACCGAACAAGACCCTGGCCGCCCAGTTGTATGGCGAGTTCAAGGCGTTTTTCCCCAACAACGCGGTCGAATATTTCGTCTCTTATTACGATTACTACCAACCCGAAGCCTATGTGCCGTCCTCGGACACGTTCATCGAGAAGGATGCTTCGATCAACGACCACATCGAGCAGATGCGGCTGTCGGCGACCAAAGCGCTGCTGGAGCGCAAGGACGCCATCATCGTCACCACGGTGTCCTGCATCTATGGTCTGGGCAGTCCGGAAACCTATCTGCGCATGGTGTTGCACGTTGATCGCGGCGACAAACTCGATCAGCGCGCCCTGTTGCGACGTCTGGCGGACTTGCAGTACACCCGCAATGACATGGATTTCGCCCGTGCGACCTTTCGGGTGCGTGGCGACGTCATCGACATTTACCCCGCCGAATCGGACCTTGAAGCGATTCGCATCGAATTGTTCGACGATGAGGTTGAGAGTTTGTCGGCGTTCGATCCGTTGACGGGGGAAGTGATCCGCAAACTGCCGCGTTTCACCTTCTATCCGAAAAGCCACTATGTAACGCCTCGGGAAACCCTGGTCGAGGCCATGGAGGGCATCAAGGTCGAGTTGCAGGAGCGTCTGGAATACCTGCGCAACAACAACAAACTGGTGGAGGCCCAGCGTCTGGAGCAGCGCACCCGGTTCGATCTGGAAATGATCCTCGAACTCGGTTATTGCAACGGTATCGAAAACTACTCGCGCTACCTGTCGGGACGGCCCTCCGGCGCGCCACCGCCCACCCTCTACGATTATCTGCCCGCCGATGCCTTGTTGGTGATCGACGAATCCCACGTCAGCGTTCCGCAAGTGGGCGCGATGTACAAAGGTGACCGGTCCCGCAAGGAAACGCTGGTGGAGTACGGCTTCCGTCTGCCGTCGGCGCTGGATAACCGGCCCATGCGCTTCGACGAGTGGGAGGCGGTCAGCCCGCAGACCATTTTCGTCTCGGCCACGCCTGGTAACTATGAGGCCGAACACGCAGGGCGCGTCATCGAGCAAGTGGTGCGCCCCACCGGTCTGGTGGACCCGCAGATCGAAATTCGTCCGGCACTGACCCAGGTTGATGACTTGCTGTCCGAGATTGGCAAGCGCGTGGCCCTGGAAGAGCGCGTGCTGGTGACGACCTTGACCAAGCGCATGTCCGAGGATCTGACTGATTATCTGGCCGACCACGGCGTGCGGGTGCGTTATCTGCACTCGGACATCGACACCGTGGAGCGGGTGGAAATCATTCGGGATTTACGGCTTGGCACCTTCGACGTGCTGGTGGGGATCAACCTGCTGCGCGAGGGCCTGGACATGCCGGAGGTTTCGCTTGTAGCGATTCTTGACGCTGACAAGGAAGGCTTCCTGCGCTCCGAACGCTCGCTGATCCAGACCATCGGTCGCGCTGCCCGTAACCTCAATGGGCGAGCAATCCTGTATGCCGACCGTATCACCGGCTCCATGGAACGGGCCATCGGCGAAACCGAGCGCCGTCGCGACAAACAGATCGCCCACAACCTTGCCCACGGCATCACGCCTAAAGGTGTGTTCAAGGATGTGGCGGACATCATGGAAGGCGCTACGGTGCCGGGCTCGCGCAGCAAGAAGCGCAAAGGCATGGCCAAGGCCGCCGAAGAAAACGCCAAATACGAAAACGAGCTGCGCTCCCCCAGCGAGATCACCAAGCGTATCCGTCAACTGGAAGAGAAGATGTACCAACTGGCCCGGGATCTGGAGTTCGAGGCAGCAGCACAGATGCGCGACGAGATCGGCAAATTGCGCGAGCGGTTGTTGACTGTCTGATTGTTGCAAGACCTGCAGGAGCAGGCTTGCTTGCGATGGCGATGTTCAGTTTGAATGATATTTTTTGAATGCCTTGGCCTATTCGCGAGCAAGCTCGCTCCCACAGGGATTCTCACGCCTGTTAACATTCGCCGCTTGTTTGACCTATCCGGGATTTTCCATGACCACCGTTCGTACCCGCATCGCGCCTTCGCCTACTGGCGACCCTCACGTTGGCACGGCTTACATCGCGCTTTTCAACTACTGCTTCGCCAAGCAGCACGGCGGTGAGTTCATCCTGCGTATCGAAGATACCGATCAACTGCGCTCGACCCGTGAGTCCGAACAGCAGATTTTCGATGCCTTGCGCTGGTTGGGGATCGAATGGAGCGAAGGCCCGGATGTTGGCGGCCCCCATGGTCCGTATCGCCAGAGCGAGCGGGGCGAGATTTACCAGAAGTACGCGCAGCAACTGGTGGAAATGGGCCATGCATTCCCTTGCTTCTGCACCGCTCAAGAGCTGGATCAGATGCGCGCCGAGCAAATGGCCAAGGGCGAGACTCCGCGTTACGACGGCCGTGCCTTGCTGCTTTCCAAAGAGGAAGTCGCGCAGCGTCTTGCTGCTGGCGAACCTCACGTCATCCGCATGAAAGTACCGAGCGAAGGCGTTTGCGTGGTGCCGGACATGTTGCGTGGCGAGGTTGAGATCCCGTGGGATCGCATGGACATGCAAGTGTTGATGAAGACCGACGGCTTGCCGACGTACTTCCTGGCCAACGTGGTCGACGATCACTTGATGGGTATCACCCACGTACTGCGGGGTGAAGAGTGGTTGCCGTCGGCGCCCAAGCTGATCCTGCTCTACGAATATTTCGGCTGGGACAAGCCGCAGCTGTGCTACATGCCGCTGCTGCGTAACCCGGACAAGAGCAAGCTGTCCAAGCGCAAGAACCCGACCTCGGTGACGTTCTACGAGCGTATGGGCTTCATGCCTGAGGCGATGCTTAATTACCTGGGCCGCATGGGCTGGTCGATGCCGGACGAGCGCGAGAAGTTCTCGCTGGAAGAGATGGTCGAGCATTTTGACCTGTCCCGGGTGTCCCTGGGTGGTCCGATCTTCGATATCGAAAAACTCTCCTGGCTCAACGGCCAGTGGCTGCGCGAGTTGCCGGTGCAGGAGTTTGCCAGCCGCGTGCAGAACTGGGCGTTGAATCCGGCCTACATGATGAAGATCGCGCCCCATGTGCAGGGCAGGGTAGAGACCTTCAGCCAGATCGCACCCTTGGCAGGCTTCTTCTTCGCGGGTGGCGTGACACCCGATGCCAAGCTGTTCGAACACAAGAAACTGTCCAGCGATCAGGTGCGTCAGGTCATGCAACTGATCCTCTGGAAGCTGGAGTCGTTGCGTCAATGGGAGAAAGAGCCCATTACCGCTTGTATTCAATCGGTGGTTGAGCATCTTGAGCTCAAGCTGCGCGATGCCATGCCGCTGATGTTTGCTGCTATCACCGGGCAGGCCAATTCGGTCTCGGTCACCGACGCGATGGAAATCCTCGGGCCGGACCTGACGCGCTTCCGCTTGCGCCAGGCCATCGACCTGTTGGGCGGCGTATCCAAGAAAGAAAACAAGGAATGGGAAAAGCTGCTGGGCTCCATCGCTTAAGCAGCTCTTGCTGCCACTGCCCTTCATCCCCGTTTTGCGGGGCTGAAGGGTAAGTGGTTGTAATACCGACGAAAAATTTTGGAAATTGTAAAAAATAAATTTGACAGCTCTACCGCTCACGCTTAACATGCGCCCCGTCCACTGATGTGGGGCTTTAGCTCAGCTGGGAGAGCGCCTGCATGGCATGCAGGAGGTCAGCGGTTCGATCCCGCTAAGCTCCACCAAATTAGAGTTTCAAGACGCAGTTGCACTGTTTTGAAACATGCGAATAACCGTTCCAGCTTCGGTTGTTCGTGCAAAGAAGGTTTTGTCCCCTTCGTCTAGTGGCCTAGGACACCGCCCTTTCACGGCGGTAACAGGGGTTCGAGTCCCCTAGGGGACGCCACTTCAAAAACGCACTGCCGCAAGGCGTTGTGAGCCGAGAGGCGATAAATCCGGGGCTTTAGCTCAGCTGGGAGAGCGCCTGCATGGCATGCAGGAGGTCAGCGGTTCGATCCCGCTAAGCTCCACCAATTTCAAGGTTCAAGGTTCGGCCACGCTGACTCTGGATCGATCAAGTCTGACTTGATCATGTGAAGAAGGTTTTGCGTCCCCTTCGTCTAGTGGCCTAGGACACCGCCCTTTCACGGCGGTAACAGGGGTTCGAGTCCCCTAGGGGACGCCACGATTTCTCGCTCTGCGAGACCAAGGGTCATTCGATTATTGAATGGCCCTTTTG
>DASVUK010000124.1:0-12064 GCA_036387095.1 Pseudomonas sp. | reverse complement strand
GTTTCAGATCGCCACCGAGCCGCTGCCGGAAGCAGTACGCCGCACGATTCTGCCCGAAGGCCATGTATCCTCGGACGCGCGCAACCTGCTGCTGTATTACCGCATCGATCACACCGGACGGCTGATGCTGGGCGGACGCGGTACCTTTCAAGATCCGGACCCGTCGCGCAAGGATCACTGGTCGCATCTGGAAAGCGCGGTACACAAGCTGTTCCCGCAAACCGCAGGCATCCTGATTGCCTACCGCTGGTGCGGACGCGTGGCGATTACCCGGGATTACTTTCCGCACATCCACGAACCCGCGCCGGGCCTGCTCATCGACATCGGCTGCCAAGGGCGCGGCGTAGGCCTGCAAACCCGCATGGGCCAGGCGCTGGCCAGTTACGTGCACAGCGGCGACCGCAGCGTGTTGCCGGTCGCGCCAACGGACATCAAGGCGTTTCCGCTGTACGGCCTGCGCCGCGCTTATGTCGCGGCGGCGATTGCCTGGTACAAGATGACGGATGGGGGGCTTTGACGTAAGAACCAAGCGGGGGAAATGCCAGCGCGGTTCTGCAATCGCTCGCCTCGAAAGTCGCCAGCATGGCCAATGCTTTCGTTAAATGCCCCGATCAGGTGAGTATTAGCCAACCAACTCAACAACCTTAGTGATTTGTTGATATGTCGTTTTGCAATAGGCATAGGCGTTTCAAGGGCTGTGCTGGATATCAGTGTGAAGCGGGGACTTTGTTCCAGAAGTCCCAGCCTGGATTTGCTCGAGCTACTTTCTGGCGGGTTGCCTATGCCTTTCACTTTTAAAAAACCTCGCGCTCTCACGCTGCTCTTCGCGGTCGGCATGGTGGGCGCGGCGCCTGTTGTCGCGGCGCAATTGCCGCTGGATGTAGTAGGGCTTTATGTCACCGATGCAAAACCCTTGTCTGGCGGCAAAGAATACAGGGTCAACGATACGATCACGCTGCCAGGAGGTGCCACTGTTATTGTGTCTAAAACTTCTTCGAATTCAGGAGTGGCGCAAGTAACCATCGCACAACCCGTCATGCATGCTTGCCTACCGCATGAGGCCGTCATACCGGAGAAATCATCTGGCAGCGGAACGGGCGCCACCTTTTTGCTGTCTTTACTCACACCTACTGGCTACGGCACCCACCTTTTAACCCGCTGTTATGCGGGGCCAGCCCTCACGGTGCAAAGATCGGATACCGACGCGGCAAAACAGATAGGCTTTCTGCACGATGGATCGCTGGATACAACAGCCATCGACCATTTCACGGTCACCCCTGACATTCTTCGAACTTACCCGACGTTTGATTCCGGAGTGACACCGCGTGTTTCCTTATGGAATGACCAAGGCGGTGGTTTGAACGATGCAATCCAGACCACGGCACTTCAACGCCCGACCCTTACCGCTGACCGCATGCATGGCAATAGCAGAGCGATTATGTTTGATTCCCATGGCGGCGCCGGTTGGTGGGACCCCGCGAATACCTTTCTCAGCCTGCCTTCCGGCGTTGCTGTTAATGCCAATAATTTCACCCTAGCGGTTATCGCCGAAGCGACGTCGGCCTTCATACCGCCCGCCTTCATCACGGTTGGAGCCGTTACCGGGATAAATGCAGGACTGGAGTTTGGCCGCTATGGCGCCAAGACGACGGCCTGCGATGGCGCAGGCGATAATGCCTTTGCTGCAGTAGTACCAACGGAGACGCCTGCCGTGATTGTCTGCACGGCAGATGTTCAAGGCAAAACAATCGATATGCTGGGCACCTCGACGACCACCCCAGGTGGGAATGACTTTGGGGTGACGGGCGGCGCGTTAGGACAAAGTGCCGACCAGCGTTCGGGGCTTGTGAATATATCTGCAGCGATTGTCGTTCCCTGGCCTCTCGATGCGGTCACCCGCGCTGCATTTGAAGCGTCACTGGATACGACCTTCGCGCTGGCGCCACAAACCGGCGGCGTCATCATCGTTCTGGGGGACAGCCATTCGGATGGCGCAGGGGCGCCTTTTCAGCAAGGCTGGACGCACCAGATGATTAAACAGCTTGGTCGCAATGATATCCAACTGGTCAATGGCGCCATTTTCGGCGGTACGCTTTCATATGCCGTCGATCAATGGAGAACATTCGCAAAGCCAAACCTTGACGCATCACCCGGAAAAAATAAAATCGTGATCCTTCAAGGCGGTTATAACGATCAACAGTCTGGACAAACCGCCAATCAAATCATCGCAACCTACCAGCGCGGCGCGGCACTTGCCCATGAAGCCGGGGCAAAAGCGGTATGTGTCGCCAACGTCATCCGCGCAGGAGCCATCCTGACCAATAGCACCATTGCCGTGGTAAATACTGCGATTCGTGCGCCGCTAAACGGATGCGATGCGGTTATCGACTGGGCTAGAGTTCCCGCGTTTACTCGGTTGGTCGGGCCCTATCCGCCACCCTACTTTGCCAATGATCATGTTCATCTCACAGCCCTGGGGCAGGCTTTGCAAGCGCAGATAGCTGCAACCGTTGTGGCGGCTTTGTTGCGCTAAACGTTAGCCTGACTACTTAAAACGTTTTGTACACGATGTCAGGTGCGGGTGAATTGGAGAGCAGGATAAACGCCGTAGTCAGCGTCGCAATGATCGTGACAGAGACGGTGCGCGTATACCGTGACCTGATAAGTGACCTGTCTGCCGCTTTAACCAATAGAGACAGTTCCCATAATCTGCGGACCATTTCGATGACCGCTGAAGCGCCCACCCACAAGGTTCCCCAAACCATGAGTGTGCCAGCCCAGCCAAGCGACGTGTAATAGGACCCGATCTGTCCCCAGTTCGACCAGAACCAGAACAAGGTAAAGGTGAACCAGGTGAAGGTGAGGCCTCGCGCAGCGATGACATAAAGCGGGTGCGCACAGAGTGCCTTATAACTTTTCTTGCCCAGGCGCCGCGCCATTTGGATCTGGTAGAGCTTATTGACGGCCACACCACCACCCTGAAGAATCCCAAACATCACGAATTCTGATGTTTGTCCGTGCCAGATGCCGACAAGGAAGAACGTTACGAAAAATGCAAGCACGCCGAGAAAAGGCTCGATGGCACGGGCCGGAAAGCGCGCCATCAGCTTCATCAATAGCGTGTAATAAACGTACGTTTTCAACCAGTTAGACAGCGACATATGCCACCGGCCCCAGAAACTTATGAAATTTTCGGCGATAAAGGGATTGTTAAAGTTTTCCGGTAATTTGAGGCCGAAAAAATACCCCACGCCTATCACCACATCGGTATAGCCGGAAAAATTGCAATATAGAAACAGCGGATAACTGGCGGCGATAATGATTCCCTGGACCACAACCACCCATATTCCCGCCGCTTCCGGCAGCAAGCTCAGCGCTTCTCCTTGCATGTCGTGGAGAATATGGGACAGAACAAATACTTTAAAAAAACCGATAGCGATGCGCTCGATCGCACGCCCAAAAATCACCAGATCTGGACGCAAGCGTTTGTCGGTCTGTTCCTTGTAGTCCGGATAAAGCTGAATGGGTCCGGAAATCAAAGCGGTGAAATTCAGCGTGTAGTTGGCATAACCTAACGGCGTGATCGCCGGTAGCGTGCCGCCACGGGCATCGATGACGAGATGCAGTACCCGGAAAAAAACATAAGACAATCCAATGGTGGCGTAAGGAAAAGACAAAAAGACCTGTGAAGGAAAGAATCCGTATTTCTTAAGCCATGCGAACACCAGCACAATTGCAACCAGCGATGTTGTGAACAGCAGTCGATTATTATCCGCTGCGGTTTTTTGAGCGAAGCGCATCAGGACGTATCCGAATACCAGAAACAGCAGAAACGGAACGCACGAAACAACACCCTGCATTTGAGTGGCGAAGAAAGTGATGTTGGCGACAAGCAAAACCGCTTGCCGCCACGCTGCAATTTGAAAAAGGTTGAATGCCACAGCAGCAATAGCCGCAAAACCTAGAAATTCAAATGACGGCACATTCATAGCGCGACCCTTTGCTCAATGGTGGCACCGGCAGACGCCGAACCACAATCCGCGAATTTACTGTCCGTCATGCTGATGAGCCGCGACACCACGGCATCGGCTATAACAGCATGGCCAGCGCCAGAGGGATGACCGTCAACAGGGTAATAAAGGTCAGCTGCGTTCTTCAGGTGGCTGAAATTGTCACTGGTGTCCACATAAATAATGCCGTGGCGTTTTGCGATGTCACCGATTGCCTTGCTGAAGGCCCAGGGATCCACGCCCGAAGGGGTTGGCGTGCCACTCAGCATGGCGACCTGTGCGCGCTGCGGTACATAAACCAATAGGAGGGGAATATTGGCAGCGTGTGCCTGCTCCTCTATGTCGGTTAAAAGCTTTTCATACCTATCAAGCCGCTTTTGCCAAAACGGCGTGAATGGCGTACGCAAGAAATTGGCCTTCTCTCCATAATGGAGATAAAGGTCAGTGAATACCTTGGCATCCTTGAAGTAAAAATACTGCGCGACATAAGCCGACCTGGCGTGTCCTTTAATGGCGACATAAATGCGGTTGATTAAAGGAGGCGGTGGTGGCGGTGGAGCTATAGAGATGGATTGCTCGAATTCTTCGGGATCTCTTTCGAGGTCAAACGGAACGATACTGGTGATCAAAATATCGGGACCCAGCTTGAGCGCCTGGGCAAAGTTAAGCTTTGCGCGGTTCCAGTTATAGCCAATGCTGGCAACATCTTGTATGTCGATCGGGTGATGACATAACGACTCCAAGGCTGTCCCTACGCGAACCGGATAAGTCTGTTCATACGGTACTACGTAGCCCTCTGTCAGCGACGAACCAAAGGCAACGATGCGCAGTGTCCCTTTGGGCTGCGCCGCGCAAGGAGTTGAAGACCTCGAGCCGCAATCATTGTAGTGGTTCGTGACCCACGGTCCTTCGGGAGCCTTTGTTTGCGAAGTGCAATCGGGTTTAAACCGCGTGCCCATGACGTCATCTGGAATCTGACAGGCATCTTCAGGTTGAGCGGGGTAGAAATGTTCGGCAAGGAGTTCACTTGCACCTATAAGACAAGCAAGCGTCAGAACAATAGTGAGCGGTATAAAGAATAAATCCCGTTTGGGAAGCACGGTATCGTCACCGTATGCTGGATCGTTTTTCATGCGCCTGCGCCGCCTATAGGTGAAGGATCTCTATTTATGCTGTGGATCTCTACGTCGCTTCATGCCTGACGCGCATCGGCGGAGCCTGTCTATCGATGTCGGTACTTATCTCCCAGGTAGTGGTGCCGATGCTGTCTTGCGTCACCAGCTCGAACCCCAGTTTCTGATAATGCTTTTGCACCATCATGTTGCGATCAGTGGGGATGAACTCCCCCACCAGACGGGTGATGCCATGATTGCGCGCGTGGTTAATGATCTCGCACAGAACGCTGTCTTCGACCCGACGCCCCAGCACCCTGCAGCTCATTAGCCAGGTATCGATTTTCCAGGTGGCTGGCTCCGACAACTTGCAGATAACGACGCTAATCATGCCGTTGTCGCCGAACCGGTCGATCAGACGAACTTGCCGCGTGAACATGTCGGGCGCACTTTGTGCCTCCAGCACATCGGCTTCGGTGTAACGGCGCGTGGTCAAATTATACTGATTGGATTTATTGATCAGCTGCGCGATCCGTGAACGTCCCATTGCATCGAACGGCTTGAATACAATTTCCATGTCCAGAGACGCGAGATAGGCGTCGACGTCTCCAGCCTGCTGTTGCAAGGTGATGCGACGCGCATTTTCCTGATAATGCGTTGCACGCTTGCGGTCTTCTTCAGAAAAAGCAACCGTTTCAAAATAACCTGCAGCAGCGAGTGTGCGCGCGTAAGAGGCGGGATCGTCATCCACTTCCGGAACCGCAACTTGAGGAAGGATTTGCCTGATAAGTCCTCGTTCAACGGGGTTGTCATCCAGAAAAACCATAGCGTCGAGACCCAAGGATAATTCCTCTGCGATCGCCTTGATGTTGGTCGCCTTGTCCCGCCAATTAGCTTGAAATACAGCGAAATGCTCCTCGCGCAGAAGCATCTCCGGATGCTCTTGAAAAGGCCGTCGCGCGATCTCGTCAGTATTTTTTGAGGATACGGCCAAAACAATGCCGCGCTCACGAAGGACGAGCGCCATGCGCTGCACAGCCAGATGCGCCTCACCGACTGCGTCGCCCTGCGCAATCTTGATGCCTTCAAGTCCATCATCACCGATGATGCCGCCCCAGACGGTATTGTCGAGATCAAGGATAAGGCAGCGGCGGCTACGGCCGCGCAGAGCCGCGAGGACACGCGCCAGGTGATCGGCATAAAGCGGCAGAAATTCGCTGCCAAACGGCAGCTTCGCCATATTCCATTCGACCGGTGAGTGCCAGGCATCAAGCCCCACTATCGCCGCCAGGTGCGCTACATCGAGCAACAGATCTTCGCTTTTGGACAGGGAATCGACGATGCGCCGGTTCAGTTCATCTATAAGCCAAAGCATCGTGCCGGGAACGCGCCGGTCATAGCTGCCAAACAGGCTTTCGGGCGGCGCAGCCAAGGTTTGCAGGATGCACAGCCCAGCGCTGTTGCGATGAACAGCAGTGCGTACGCTCTGCAGGTAATTCATGGCCATTTCCACATTGGCCATCGCCGTTCCCTCATCACCCGGTGTCGTTTGCCAAGGCAACGCACGGTAATCGACGGCGATCAGAACCGCATGCGGACGCAACGTGTTAATCGCGGAATCTTCGTCGTTCGCATCTTGCAGTATCTGATCATATTCGCCTTTGACTATTTCAAGCGCCAAACCATGCCGCGCTGCGCTGGCCACAATGGCGGGCACAACAAAATCCTGGGTGCCATTGCCCAGAATACCAAGGCGTATTTGCGTCAACGGCTCAAGCGAGGTCTCGGCAGCTTGTAATTTACGAATGGATTTTGCCAATTTTTCGAGATGATTTCCGTCCATCGCGAAATTTGCCAGCGCTTGGATCTTGCGCCCCAGATCGGGGGTGCCAGGTTTAAGTTCGCGGCACCTAGCGGAAAAATCAGCAGGCGGTTGCACCAGCCATGGAAGATCGCTTATCGATTTCGACATGTCTTATTTCCTGACCAAAGCCTGTAGGTACGCTGGGGTGTTTAGTTGCACTTTGCAGAAATGGCTGCCGCAAGCTCACCGACATTCTTGAAGGAGGCCATTTCCGATGCCGAAAATTTGATGTCGAACGTTTTGCTGATAGTCAGGAGAAGGCGGACATGACTGAGACTGTCCCAGCCCGGAACATCGTCAGCCGTCATATTAGGCGCGACCACCAAATCGTCTTCGTCAAAAACATCCTGAAAGATTTCGGTCAGCCGGCTGTAGGTCGCGGATTCGCTCAAACTCATTTTGGGATTGCTCACATATCACGAACAGCAAGGGAATGTTTAAGCTAAGAACTGAAGGCGCGGTCATCTTTCAGGAAGAAAGAAATGCATACCGGTCTCAAGTATCGAGCCCGTTTGTGTTCCGAAAGCCTGAGTCATTGGTCTGGGGCCAAACCAAGGAGTAACGGCGCGGCCCCGCAAGCACGGGTGTAACCGGCTGAGTCATTACGCCATTACAGTGCATGGACATAAAGCGTTACACAACAACAAGCCCATTGATTTTTGAAGCGGCACCTCGATGAAACGTTTGATTAATGGCGCCATGATAGGGGGTACGAATACAGAGCTAATAGATTTTTCATTTGCCCAATATGCTAATGTGCGGTCTCGGAATTAATAGCCCTGTTCGTGGATGACGCCATAGCGTTCGCGAGCGCTGGACTTTATTAAAGATATATTCTCCCTTGGCACTTCATATCTACCTTCATCCTGCAACACGGCTTATATCCTGTTTTTTTCATAGTTACACATGCCACTCACCGCTTAGACAACCTGGCTTTTAAGTGGCATGTGCAGTATCTCAACCAACCGGCCTGCCATTATTATAAAAAGCTATAACTTCACTTGTGAAAGAAACCAATAAGCACCACGTCCGTTGAATCTTTGCGCCAGCGGGCACCTGGCTAAACACGTTGTGAGTCAGCGTTAACCCACCGCAAATGTCCTGTTCGCAAAATACGAACACGAGAATGCGCCCGACGCCTAATGGATCAAGGCCTCGGGCCGATAGGCCGACAACTATCGCGGTGCTCACCGCATAATTGACAACAATAAAAGGCCTTCACCATGTTGCTGAGACGTCTGAAAGTCGGTCCCCGTGCGGCGCTGGGATTTTCCGCTGTCGCACTGCTTGTGATCATCCTCGGGCTATTTGCCCAGAGCCAGATGCAGACTATTCGCAATGGCACCCTGGAGGTGCTGGACAACACCCTCCCCAGCTTTGTCGCCCTGGGTTCGATCAGCGACAAAATGCTGCGCCTGCGGATCATCTCCTTTCGGATCCTGGTAGATCGCGAAGAAAGCCAGTTGCGCAGCAGCATCAGCCGCGGCGACGAACTGATCGGCGAGCTGGGCAAGGTGCTGGACGGCTATGCCGCGCTGATCAACAGCGACGCCGAAAAAGCCCAGTTCGCGCTGTTCAAGGAGGTGCTCGCCGACTATGTGCGCATTCATAAGCAACTGGTGGAAAAATCCGCCACAGGCGATATCGAAGCTGTGCGCGCTCTGCTGGGCGGCGACTACACCAAATACTCGGTCAAGCTCGGCGCGCAACTCAACGAACTGATCAAGCTCAACACCAGTGCCGCACAATCCTTTGCGACGCTTTCGCAGAGCCAGTACGAACGCTCCAATATCGGCGTGATGCTGTCGATGGCATTGGCGGTCGCCTTGACCATCCTCCTCGCCACCCTCTTCACCCGCAGCATCGTCGCCCCGCTGCGCCAAGCCGTGCAGGCGGCTGAAGCGATAGCCGGCGGCGACTTGTCTCGCCCCATCCAGATCGAGGGCAACGATGAACCGGCCCACTTGCTCGACGCACTGCGCAACATGCAGCAGAGCCTGAAAAACACCATTTTGCATATTGTCGATTCATCGACCCAGTTGGCGTCCGCCGCCGAAGAACTCAATGCGGTGACCGAGAACGCGGGCAAGGTATTGCAGCAGCAGAATCAGGAAATAGAACAGGCCGCGACGGCCGTCAACGAAATGACCGCAGCAGTGGACGAGGTTGCCAGCAATGCCACCGCGACTTCCGTGGCATCACGCACCGCTGACCAAAGCGCCAGCCATGGCCGTAACCAGGTGGACCAGACCATTGCCGCGATTCATCAAGTGGCACAAAACGCAGGCACCACCGTCACCCAGGTCACTCAACTGGCGGAGCGCGTGCATGGCATCAGTTCGGTCCTCGATGTGATCCGTTCCATTGCCGAGCAGACCAACCTGCTGGCGCTCAACGCCGCCATCGAAGCGGCGCGGGCAGGCGATGCCGGACGTGGCTTCGCAGTGGTGGCGGACGAGGTTCGCGCCCTCGCTCATCGCACGCAGCAGTCGACCCACGAAATCGAACAGATGATCGCCGGCACCCGCAAGGACACCGAGCAAACAATGGCGGCAATGAGCACCAGCAATCAGCGGGTCCAGGAAACGTTGGAGATCGCCAGCGCGGCGGGCCAGGCACTGCAGCAAATCACCGAGGCGTTCAGCCAGATCACCGAGCGCAACCTGGTCATCGCCAGTGCCTCGGAAGAACAGGCTCAGGTTGCCCGCGAGGTGGATCGCAACCTAGTCAATATCCGCGACCTCGCCATGCAGACCTCCACAGGCGCCCACCAAACCAATGTGGCCAGTCAGGAACTGGCACGGCTGGCAGTGGACCTGAGCGCGCTGGTCACACGCTTCAAGCTGGCCTGATCACCTGACTCGACAATGTTTCCACGATGGAGCTGATCAACAGTGACTGCTTGCCTAACGCTTCGATGCCTTCGGACGCTGACTGCGCGAGGTTGTAGCCCCTCCCGCGCAAAAACTGATCGTTGGCGGTCAGCACATGTCCGCCAAGATCGAACTCGATTACCGCTGTTGAACGCAGCAATATCCAGGATCACCGACAACATTTGCGCGTCCATGCCCGTTTCCATTTGTTTGTAGACAGACAGCTCGGCTTCTCGTGCCTGCGATTCCTTTTTCAAGCGGGTGTTGAACATGGCGTCACCGATCCTGATTGAGTACTCATGAAGTATCGGCATCAGGAGTCGATGCCAAATATCACTTCATCCGAATGCACAATTTAACTTTAAGGCACTCAAATGGATGCTCTCTCAGGTTAAATGATGTCGGCCGATTTGACGCCATCGGGGACGAGCCCCCTCCTACCGGGTTTGCACAGATTCGGTAGGATCGGACTTGTCCGGGAAGGCGTCGGCGCAGTCAGCGGTGCGCTTCAGGTCAGCCAGTTGGGTACGCATCCGGTGTGGATTCAAGCCATATCGCATCCCACAACGGGTAGTCGCCGATGTATTGAACCAGGTTGGCACGCAGGGGATTGGCGATGATGTAGCGTGCAACCTTTATTAGTTCTTGATCGCGGCGAATGGTTTTGTCGTGAAAGTCCGCCTGCCATAAACGACCGTTGCGGCGGCGAGCTTTGTTGATAGCTATAGCGCTTCGAGCTTTCACTTGTTGATCAGGCCGCTCAGCGTGCCTTTCTTTAGCAGGAACAACCAGTACAGATGATCCGGCATTACGACCCACGCCAAGGACTGCGCCAATTCTTGTTCTTGTGCCCGCCGCAATTCATCGACAACCAGGCGACCTAAATGAAAGTCGATAAAGACCGGCTGCCGGTCCTGCACGACCGAGGTCACCAGATAGATTTGTCCTGCCTTGGAAAAACGTCCATAGCGAAGATGCGAACCTAGCATTCCCTTGCTCTCATTCAGCGGATGAGCCGCCAGAATGATTCAGGCAATAACTAGGATGAAGATGCAGTGTTTTTCGGGACGTTTCAGAGGGATGTCAGGCAAGGTGATGACGCCATCGGGGACAAGTCCCCTCCTACCGGGTTTGCACAGATTCGGTAGGACCGGACTTGTCCGGGAAGACGTTGGCGCAGATACCGGATTGAATCAGGCGAATGATGTCGGCCAATCCGACGCCATCGGGAACAAGCCCCCTCCTACCGGGTTTGCACAGATTCGGTAGGACCGGACTTGTCCGGGAAGGCGTTGGCGCAAGAGCCGGATTGAATCAGGCGAATGATGACGGCCAATCCGACGCCATCAGGGACAAGCCCCCCTACCGGGTTTGTGAAGGAGCGTTATCCTTTGTTCTTACTTGGCCAGACGCCCGTAACGGTCTTCGAAGCGCACGATATCGTCTTCGCCCAGGTAGGCCCCGGACTGCACTTCGATCAGTTCCAACGGCACTTTGCCCGGGTTGGACAGCGAGTGCTTGACCCCCAGCGGGATGTACGTGGACTGGTTTTCGGAGAGGATCAGTTCAGCGTCGCCACAGATCACCCGTGCCGTGCCGGACACCACGATCCAGTGCTCGGCGCGATGGTAATGCATTTGCAACGACAGGCATTCGCCCGGCAAGACGCTGATGCGCTTGACCTGATAACGCTCGCCCTTGTCGACTGTGTCGTAATGGCCCCAAGGACGGTTGACCAGCGGATGGGTCACGAACTCGGCGCGCTCTTCGGCCTGCAGACGCTTGACCACATCCTTGACCTGCTGGCTGTCGTGCTTGTTGGCAACCAGCACGGCATCCTTGGTTTCGATGACGATCAGGTCTTGCAGGCCAACGGTGGCCACCAGACGGTGATGGGATTGCACCAGGCAGTTATGGGTGTCGATCGCCATCACATCGCCTTCAAGACGATTCTTGTTGGCGTCGTGCGGACCCACATCCCAGATCGCCGCCCAGCTGCCCAGATCGTTCCAGCCGGCATCCAGCGGGACAACCAGACCGGCTGCGGTATGTTCCATCACCGCGTAGTCCACCGACTCATCGGCGCACAGCGCAAACTGTTCGGCCGGCACATGCATGAAGTGGCTGTCGGTTTCGGCCTGGCTCAGAGCAACCCGGCATGCGGACAGAATGTCCGGGCGATGCCGGCCCAGTTCTTTCAGGAAC
>DASVUK010000123.1:0-2469 GCA_036387095.1 Pseudomonas sp. | reverse complement strand
CCCGCCCAACTATGGGCCGCGCTACACCAATGCGTTCAAAGCGGTCTACAGCACCCTGGCGGAAGAGAAAAAGGTGCCGCTGGTGCCGTTTTTCCTCGAAGGCGTGGGCGGCATTCCCGAGTTGATGCAGGCCGATGGACTTCATCCTGCTGCCGGCGCTCAGGGCAAGTTGCTGGAAAATGTCTGGCCGACACTTAAACCGCTGCTTTGAGGCTTTTCTAGCGGGGGGCTTTCGGCTAAGGTGGCGCCCCCCGATCTGGAGCCCTCCATGCCCCGTCCTGCCTGGTCCCTGTATGCCTATCAACTGATCGAGCCTGATGAACAGCTCGACCTGTTCGCGTGCCAGGAAGTCAAGGTGCATCTCGTTGCCCGGCAACTGGAGCTGGGCGGCACGATTGATCGCACCTTGTGCGGCACGTTGCTGCCGGCCCAGCCGCGCTGGTCAGCGGTGGAAAGGACGGTATTTCGCGACGAGCGCCTGTGCTCACTGTGCCGTGCCATCGTCGAGGCGCAGAAGCGCGGGACACGGCCGATCTGGCCGGAATTGCGCTTCAACGAGTAACAGCACGCCGCCTCCCGGATATTTCAAGGTCGGTGTACAATCCGTTCTTTCCCGCCGTTGTTGCCAAGGATTCTCCGGATGTTGTCGCGCATTCCAGCCATTACCCGCTGTCTGTCGCTTGCTGCACTGTGTGCGGCGGGCTCCGTTTCCGCTTTGGAATTTCCTCTTCCGCCGCCAGGCGAAGATATCGTGGGTCAGGTGCAAACCGTTACGGCCAGGTACGAAGACACCTTTGCCGACCTGGGCACCCAATACGATCTGGGTTACCTGGAAATGATCGCGGCAAACCCCGGTATCGATCCGTGGTTGCCCGGTGCTGGCACTCAAATCGTGCTGCCGACGCGCTTCGTGCTGCCGCCAGGCCCCCGCGAAGGCATTGTCATCAACCTGGCTGAATACCGGCTTTACTACTACCCCAAGGGCCAGAACGTCGTTCATACCTATCCGCTGGGTATCGGTCGCGAGGGTTGGGGCTCGCCAATCGCGCTGACCAAAGTCACGGCCAAAACCCCCAATCCGACCTGGACGCCGCCCGCTTCGATTCGTGCCGAGCACGCGGCTGACGGTGACCCGTTGCCAGGTGTGGTGCCGGCGGGGCCCGATAACCCTTTGGGCCCGTTCAAATTCGGCCTGGGCTTGCCCGGCTACCTGATCCACGGTTCCAACAAGAAGTTCGGTATCGGCATGCGCACCAGTCATGGCTGCTTCCGCATGTACAACAACAACGTCCTTGAGCTGGCTGGCATGGCGCCTATCGGTACGCCGGTGCGGATCATGAGCGAGCCTTACAAGTTTGGCATCAGCGGCGGCAAGGTTTTCCTGGAGGCCCACACCCCTCTGGACGAAAGCGGCAACCCTTCAGTGGTGGACAAGCACACGGCTGTGATCAATGCCTTGCTCAAGCGCGAAGATCTGGCCAATAACCTGCGTATGAACTGGGATCTGGTGCGCGACGTGGTTGCCGCTGAAGATGGTATTCCGGTGGAGATCGCGGTACCGGGCTCGGCGGTGGCTGCCAGCAATCCAGTACCACTGCAGTAACGCGGGACCTGGGCCCGTCCGCCGCTCTGACTGGCAGAGCAGGGCGGACGGGCTTTTTGTTGCCTGGTGTTGGCCGTGCGTGGCAGTCAAAAGCCGGGCAACAGAAAGCAGACCACAAAAAAGCCGACCCGGAACCGGATCGGCTTATCAATAACCCCGAAGGATTATTACTTGCGGCTAGCTTTGTCCAACATACGCAGAGCGCGCTCGTTGGCTTCGTCAGCAGTTTGCTGAGCTTTTTGAGCAGCAGCCAGAGCTTCGTCAGCCTTGCGATAGGCTTCATCAGCGCGAGCTTGCGAACGAGCTGCTGCGTCTTCGGTAGCTGTCAGACGAGCTTCGGTTTCTTTGGATACGCTGCTGCAACCGGTGGCCAGAACAGCAGCCAGAGCCAGAGCAGAGAATTTCAGAACGTTGTTCATCGTGTTCCCCTTCAAGGACTTTTTTCAATTTAGTCATCTCTCGAAAGTGAGAAAATGACCGGCGTACATACTACCCATTGTTTGTAGTAAGTAAACTGACCAAGCGCAAGAAGCGGATAAATTTCTTGCCTTTGAAAGTGTTCGGCGCAAGTTCTCATGCGTTTTGTCTAAAAAATATCCATCTCTGCTGCTGCGCGGTTTCAGTCTGGATCAGGGATATGATTAAACGATTGTAATGAACACGATGTTGCTGCGTTCCGACAATGGTCAAGGCGTCATCGCTTTTGCGTTGTTGGAGCATGAATTTATCGCTGTCGTGGTGACTTTCAATTGGCCAGTACGGTCTCAATCCACACGATTCGGTGAGGTTCGGTTCAACTGTCTGAGTGATCAGATGTACGATCGCAATTTTTGCGTTTGACACGCTTGAGCATATTCCCAAATGAC
>DASVUK010000122.1:0-60940 GCA_036387095.1 Pseudomonas sp. | reverse complement strand
TTCCTCGGCTGGCTGGGCGTGTTTCTGACCGGTTCCGATACCTCGTCGAACGCGCTGTTCGGCTCATTACAGGCCACCACTGCGCATCAATTGGGGGTGAGTGACGTGCTGATGGTCGCGGCCAATTCCAGCGGCGGCGTGACCGGCAAGATGATTTCCCCGCAATCGATCGCGGTGGCCTGCGCGGCGACCGGGCTGGTGGGCAAAGAGTCCGACCTGTTCCGCTTCACGCTCAAGCACAGCATTTTCTTCGCCGCGATCGTCGGCTGCATCACCTACGCACAGGCGTACTGGTTCACCGGCATGCTGGTCCATTAATCAGACGAGTGCCGGGTGTGCTTATGGCGCACCCGGCCATGGCCCCCGCTCACTTACCTGCGAGATCCCATGATCATTTCTGCCTCAACCGATTACCGCGCCGCCGCTCAGCGCAAGCTGCCACCCTTTCTCTTTCACTACGCTGACGGTGGCGCTTACGCCGAGCACACGCTGCGGCACAACGTTTCCGACCTGGCCAGTATTGCGTTGCGCCAGCGCATCCTGAAAAACATGTCCGAGCTGAGCCTGGAGACGAAGCTGTTCGATGAAACCCTGAGCATGCCGATGGCGCTGGCCCCGGTCGGCCTCTGCGGGATGTACGCCCGCCGTGGCGAAGTGCAGGCCGCCCGCGCCGCAGATGCCAAAGGCATTCCGTTCACGCTGTCGACGGTGTCGTTGTGCCCGATCGAAGAAGTTGCGCCAGCGATCAAGCGGCCGATGTGGTTTCAGCTTTATGTGCTGAAGGACCGCGGCTTCATGCGCAACGCCCTGGAGCGAGCCAAAGCCGCAGGCGTGAAGACACTGGTGTTCACCGTCGACATGCCCGTCCCCGGCGCTCGTTACCGTGACGCACACTCGGGCATGAGCGGCAAAAGCGGGCCGATGCGCCGCGTCTTGCAAGCCATGACTCACCCGCAATGGGCGTGGGACGTCGGCATCAACGGTCGCCCCCACGACCTGGGCAACGTCTCGGCCTATCGTGGCAATCCCACAGGCCTCACCGATTACATCGCCTGGTTGGGCAATAACTTCGATCCGTCGATTTCGTGGAAGGACCTGGAATGGATTCGCGATTCATGGGACGGCCCGATGATCATCAAGGGCATCCTTGATCCTGACGACGCACGAGACGCGGTGAAATTTGGCGCCGACGGCATCGTCGTGTCCAACCACGGTGGCCGTCAGCTGGACGGCGTGCTGTCGAGCGCCCGTGCGTTGCCCGCCATCGCCGACGCGGTGAAGGGCGATCTGAAGATTCTTGCCGACTCCGGCATTCGCAGCGGCCTGGATGTGGTGCGCATGATTGCCCTAGGAGCAGACGCCGTGCTGATCGGTCGCGCATTCATTTATGCGCTGGCGACCCACGGCGAGGCAGGCGTGAAAAACCTGCTTGATCTGTTCGAGAAGGAAATGCGCGTGGCGATGGTCCTCACCGGCGCCAAATCCATCAGCGAAATCACTCGCGATTCGCTGGTTCGTGAACTGGGCGCCTGACCGTCCCGATCCCTGCGCATGCGGCACGGCAGAGGCCGCAGCGCCACCGAGATTGACCGCATGAGGACGACCGCATGACTTTGCCCGCCGCTTTTCTGGCCGGTGTGAACACCCTGATTCCCAAGGGGCGGCGCTTCGACGATCCGCTGTCGACCCTGGCCTTTGGCACCGACGCCAGTTTTTACAGGCTGATCCCCAAGCTGGTCGTGCGCGTTGAATCGGAAGATGAAGTCGTCGGCCTGCTCACGCTGGCGCAAGCCGAGAAAGTCCCGGTCACCTTCCGCGCAGCGGGCACCAGCCTGTCGGGGCAGGCCATCAGCGACTCGGTGCTGATCGTGCTGGGCGACAACTGGAACGGCCGTGAAATACGCGAGCAGGGCGCGCAGATTCGCTTGCAGCCGGGCGTGATCGGCGCACAGGCCAACGTCTGGCTCGCGCCGTTCGGACGCAAGATTGGTCCTGACCCGGCCTCCATGCACGCGGCAAAGATTGGCGGCATCGTCGCCAACAATTCCAGCGGCATGTGCTGCGGCACGGCGCAAAACACCTACCACACGCTTGCCGGCATTCGGCTGGTGCTCGCCGACGGTACCCGCCTGGACACCGAAGACGCCGCCAGCGTCGCTGCGTTTCAAGTCAGCCACGCCGAGCTGCTGAATCGTCTCGCACACATCGGCCGCGAAACGCGCGCAAACGCTGAACTCGCCGCGAAGATCCGTCATAAATACCGGCTGAAAAACACCTGCGGCCTGTCGTTGAACGCCCTGGTGGATTTCGACGAGCCCCTCGATATTCTCAGTCACCTGTTGGTGGGTTCAGAGGGCACGCTGGGCTTCATCAGCGCGGTGACCTACGACACGGTGCCTGATCACCCGAACAAGGCGACGGCGCTGATTGTCTTTCCCGACATCGAAACCTGCTGCAACGCCGTGACGGTTCTGAAAACACAACCGGTCGCCGCGGTCGAACTGCTTGACCGGCGCAGCCTGCGCTCGGTGCAGAACAAGCCGGGCATGCCAGCATTCGTTCGGGAACTGTCGGAGGGCGCCTGCGCACTGTTGATCGAAGCCCGCGCCGCCACTCAGCCGCTGCTGCATGAACAACTGACGCACATCATGGCGTCTATCGCGCACTTCCCGGTAGAGAAGCAGGTCGATTTCACTGAAGACGCCGTCGAAAACGCGCGGCTCTGGGCCATCCGCAAGGACACCTTCCCTGCCGTTGGCGCCGTGCGTGAAACCGGCACGACAGTGATCATTGAGGACGTGACCTTCCCCGTCGAGCAACTGGCCATCGGCGTCAGGCGATTGATTGAGCTGTTCGAAAAGCACCGCTACGACGAGGCGATCCTGTTCGGGCACGCGCTGGAGGGCAACCTCCATTTCGTGTTCACCCAGGGCTTCAATGACCCGCATGAGATCGCACGCTATTCCGCGTTCATGGACGACGTCACGCAGCTCGTCGCCGTGGAGTTCAACGGCTCGCTGAAGGCTGAACACGGCACCGGCCGCAACATGGCACCGTTCGTGGAGCTTGAGTGGGGCGCAGAGGCGTATGCGCTAATGTGGCAACTTAAGCGGCTGCTCGATCCGGCCGGCATTCTCAATCCGGACGTTGTGCTCAGCGATGACCCGCAGGTGCACCTCAAGCACCTGAAACCCATGCCCGCTGCCGATGAGATCGTCGACAAATGCATCGAGTGCGGTTTTTGCGAACCCGTGTGTCCGTCGCAAGGGCTGACCCTGAGCCCGCGACAACGCATCGTCATGTGGCGCGACATACAGGCGAAAAAGCGCGCGGGCACCGACACGACTCAGCTCGAACGCGACTACCAGTACCAAGGCATCGACACCTGCGCCGCCACCGGCTTGTGCGCGCAGCGTTGCCCGGTCGGCATCAATACGGGCGAACTGGTAAAGAAGCTTCGCGGGCAACAAGCGCATCATGAGAAGGCTGCAAGCTGGATCGGCCAGCACTTCTCGACAGCGTTGAAAGGTGCGCGGTTTACGCTGCATGCGGCCAACGGGGCGCGCATGCTGCTCGGCGCACCGAGGCTGGCGAAGGCCTCCGCGGCGTTGAGCAAAGCGTCCGCAGGCCGCGTGCCTCAATGGACGCCCGCCATGCCGCAGCCGGAAAACGCCATTAGGTTCACAACGCCTGCTGAAGATCAGCGCCCTCGCGTGGTTTATCTGGCCGCCTGCGTGTCCCGGGTCATGGGGCCTGCCGCGGGCGATTCCGAACAGATGTCGTTGATGGACAAAACACGAGGGCTGCTGGAGAAAGCGGGTTATCAAGTGGTGTTCCCGAAAGATCAGGAGAACCTGTGCTGCGGCCAGCCCTTCGCCTCCAAAGGCTACGCCGGGCAGGCGGAAGACAAGCGTCAGCAAATGCTCACCGCGCTGATCAAGGCCAGCCGCGGCGGCCTCGATCCGATCTATTGCGACACCAGCCCCTGCACCTTGCGCCTGGTTCAGGACCTTAAGGAAACCCGACTCGACCTCTACGACCCGGTGGGCTTTATCCGCACCCATCTGCTGGACAAACTGGTCTTCACGCCGCAGCAGGCGCCCGTCGCGGTTCACGTCACGTGCAGCACGCAACATTTGGGCGAGAGCCAGGCGCTGATCGCGCTGGCGCGAATGTGCAGCCTGAACGTCGTCGTGCCTGAAGGCATTCACTGTTGCGGCTTCGCAGGGGACAAAGGCTTCACAACACCCCAGCTGAATGCTCACGCGCTGCGCTCGTTGAAAGCCGCCGTCCAATACTGTGACGAGGGCATTTCGACCAGCCGGACGTGTGAGATCGGCCTCACCCAGCACGGCGGCATCGACTACCACGGACTGATCTATCTCGTAGACCGGGTGACACAGCCAAGAACCGCTTGATGCACACAAATGGGGCATAGATCGGTGCACGATCGCGGATGTGGCTTTTTCACAGCATCCTGAAAAAAAATAGAACCCCTGCGATGACGGGCAGTCCATGTCTTTAGGCGCCACAACACGTTTGGCGCTTTTTCCTCTATCTCGGGCACCGGCGAATCAATCGGCGATACCGAGTCAACAGGCTCAAGGAGATACACATGAAGCGCACCGCACTGACTGGACTGTTTCTTACCGCTGCACTGTTGGGTTCCCCGGTATTCGCTGCTGATGACCTGTGCGGCGCAAACATCGCGGCATTGAAGAACGCCGAGGCGTCGACCACCACCAACTTGACCGGCGACAGCAAGACCGATATCGAAAAAACCGTTGCTGATGCCACCGCCGCGCAGAAAAGAGGCGATGAGAAGGAGTGCATCTCGATCACTACCAAGAAAATCACCGAGCTGAAAACCGGTGGTGACGGCAGCGACGGCGGTGCCGCCAAGTAATCGCTGACACAGCGGAGGCGGCGAGACCGCCGCCTCCGAATGTCAGGCGGGAGGTCGACGTATCTCATTGATTCGGGTAGACTCCGCCGCCTGACTGCTAGAGCAGCAGAATTGGGGCCGATTAGGATTCGACGCCGGTGATGAAACTCTAGGGGCATGCCGACTTGGTAACAGAAGTCGTAAATCCACTGTTGCAACTTTCTATAGTTGCCAATGACGAAACCTACGGGGAACAAGCTCTCGCCGCGTAAGCGGTGCTAGCCTTCCTTCTGGTAGCTTCGGCTCCAGCAATCACCAGGGGATGCCTGTAAACCCAAAGTGATTGTCATATAGAACAGGATCGCCGTGCAGTACGCTGTGGACGAATCGGCTAAAACTTACACAGCTCGCCCAAAGCACCCTGCCCGTCGGGTCGCTGAGGGTTAACTTAATAGACACGGCTAAGCATGTAGGCCCGAAAGCGGAGTACTGGCGGACGGGGGTTCAAATCCCCCCGGCTCCACCAAATTAACATCTAAAGACGTCCACGGACGTCTTTTTTTGTGCCTGAAATCCAGTAAATACAGGGGTTTAGAGTCCGCGAGCGTCCACCAGGATCCGTGATCATCCACCATTTCGTGTATTCCAAGTGGTATTCCAAGCCCTCACCTGCTATTTTTTGGAATACATAAACAGCATTGGAATACACCATGGGGGCCCAAGCCACGCGCCTTTCAGACGTAAAAGTGAAAGCCGCGAAGCCAAAGGAAAAGGACTACATACTCACCGACGGTAACGGCCTTCAGATGCGAGTGAGAATCAATGGCTCAAAGCTATGGAATTTCAACTACATCCAACCCGTGACGAAAAAGCGGATAAATATGGGATTGGGCACCTTTCCTGAGGTAAGTCTGGCTCAAGCACGCAAGAGAACTGTGGAAGCGAGAGAGCTCGTCGCCCAGGGGGTGGACCCTAAAGAGAAACGCGACGCCGAGCGGCACGCCAAAAAAGCAGCCACGGAACACACTTTCGAAAACATCTCGACAGCATGGTTCGAGCTCAAAAAAGATTCAGTCACTTCAGCGTACGCCGAGGATATCTGGCGCTCCCTCACGCTGCATGTTTTCCCGGACCTGGGCCCGACCCCGATCTCAGCTATCACTGCTCCTAAGGTCATCACCTTGCTCCGCCCCCTCGAAACGAAGGGTAGCCTCGAAACTGTTAAACGTTTGACTCAGCGTCTCAATGAAATCATGACCTATGGAGTGAATTCGGGATTGATTCACGCGAACCCACTCAGCGGGATTCGCTCCGTCTTCAAGAGACCGAAAAAGAAGAACATGGCGGCACTGCCTCCCGAGGAGCTAAAAGAGCTCATGGTGGCGATCGCTAATGCCAGCATAAAAAGAACCACGCGCTGCCTAATTGAGTGGCAGCTTCACACTATGACCAGGCCGGCCGAGGCGGCTACATCCCGCTGGGCTGATATCGACTTCGAAAAAAAGATCTGGACGATACCGGCGGAGCGAATGAAGAAGCGCCGGATACACATCATTCCTCTCACTGATCAAGCTCTGGCACTCTTGGAGGCTATCAAGCCCTACAGTGGGCATCGGCAATACGTGTTCCCTGCAGACAGAGACCCTCGCACGCACTGCAACAGCCAGACCGCCAACATGGCATTGAAGAGGATGGGGTTTGAAGGACGCTTGGTTAGCCACGGCATGCGATCAATGGCGAGCACCATCCTCAATGAACACGGCTGGGAGCCTGAGCTGATTGAGGTTGCGCTAGCTCACGTTGATAAGGATGAGGTACGTAGCGCCTATAACCGAGCCGACTATATTGATCGCAGACGCCCGATGATGGCTTGGTGGAGCGAGCACATCCACAGTGCGGCAACCGGCAGCCTTTCAGTGTCTGCAACCAATGAAAATAAGGACCGTAAAGTCGTTTCGATCCGTTGAGACTAAAACCGATGGCGAGCAGGAGTCTTGTGTTTGGGACGCGTGCAGCGCTATAGGGCGCAGCGAACAGCTTCACTAAGCTGTACCCGCAAAACAGTCACAGCAGTACCCTGTGCACACAGACTCTGCATGCCCTCGAGATTATAGGCAGATAAAAAAGCAAATGAATTCAAATAATTTTTATCCTCTAAAAGCTCGCTGGCCCCAGCTGTATCAGCATGCATCGTTTGCCGAATGCTACGTATTTTCAGACCCGCACACGGCGGCCATCAAGATGCGCTGCTTCGCTGAAGTCCTGGTTGGCATTCTCTACAGAGAGCTGAGACTTCCGAGCGAACCGACAGATGGTTTTTTTGAAAAGCTCAAGTCGCCGGATTTTCGGGAGGTTGTCGGCGACGCCGTCCTCCAAAAACTCCACGCCCTTCGGATGCTCGGCAACAAAGCCGCCCACGGCAACTCGATGGGTGCCGATATTTCCCTTCTACTGATTGAGGAGGCATACCTTATCGGTCAGTGGTTCTACAAGACCTACAGCGGGGAATGTCTCGACGGGTATCCGCCCTACACTGCTCCGACTAAACCCTCTGAGCATCTCGCAGAGCTGAGCAAGACAGGAGAAAACCTTGCTAAACAGTTGGCCGCTGCAAAGGAGGAGTTGATCCTATTGGAGGCTGCGGAGAAAGCCGACCAAGCCGAAATCGCAACCCTAAACCAGACGCTTGACGAGGCTAAACTCCGAGATTTCAAAAACTCTGGCGCGCGGGTCTCCGGAACAATCGATTTCAAATCCGCGCACACGCGCCGGCTGATAAGCACCAACGACGCCTTCGCCGGGTATTCACTTACTGACGGACAGGCGGAGCTGATTAACCGGCTGGAACGATTCCTCGAGGGCAATGAGGAAAGCGTGTTCCTCCTCAAAGGCTACGCGGGCACCGGCAAAACCTTCGTCACGAAGGGCCTGACCGAGTATTTTCGCGCGATAGGCCGAAACTACGTTCTTGCCGCGCCGACCGGTAAGGCGTCCAAAGTAATCGCCAGCAAGACAAAGTCACCCGCTTACACAATTCACAAGACCATTTACTCGTTCGACGACATTTCTGAGTACCGCGACGCCGGGATGGACGGAACCGAGACGTTCAAGTTCTACGCTCAAGTGGCGGTGAACAGCCTTTCAGCTGATACGGTCTACATAGTGGACGAGGCGTCCATGATTGCGGATATCTACCAAGAGGCGGAGTTTTTTCGTTTCGGGACGGGATACCTGCTGACCGACTTCCTCAAGTTCGTGAACCTAGACCACAACGATCACAGCAAAAAGGTGATTTTCATCGGTGACGACGCGCAGTTGCCACCGGTGGGCATGAGCTTCTCGCCTGCTCTGGACGCGGATTACCTAACGCGCAAGCATCACACACGCTCGACCGGGTTCGAACTGTCGGAAGTGGTTCGGCAAAAATCGGAAAGCGGCGTAATCGCAAACGCAGTACCGATTCGAAAATCTTTGCAAGCCAAAGTTTTCAATCAACTGGTGATCGATTTCGACCATCCCGACGTCCACAAGGTGGAACACCAGGATCTGATGTTGCGCTATCTCGAGTCCTGCGGCGGCAAGATTAACGGGGAATCCATAGTCATCGCGCACTCAAACTCCGACGTTGGGGACTACAACCGCCAAATCCGGGAGCATTTTTTCCCAGGCTGTCCAGAGGTTATGCCCGGGGACAAGGTCATGGCGGTCTCGAACAGCGACGCCTGCGGGATATTCATCTCGAACGGTGATTTCGGCTTGATCCGGCAGGTAATTTCATCCCCGGAGAAACGAACCATTACGCTTAAAAGGAAAGTCCTTGACTCGGGAAAACTCGAGGAAATACCGGTTGCGCTGACGTTTCGTGATGTAGTGGTAGGCTTCAAAGATCTGGAAGGCGTTGCTCGTTTTTTCCAGATAAAAATCCTGGAGGATCTGCTCTACAGCAAGGAGCCAGGCCTCTCGTCCGATCAGAACAAGGCACTCTATCTGGATTTCTGCATTCGCAACGAAGGCATTAAGAGGAACAGCGCCGAGTTCAAGCATAAACTGAAAACCGATCCGTATTTCAACGCGCTGAGGCTCAAGTTCGGCTACGCAATCACCTGTCACAAAGCCCAAGGCAGCGAATGGAATCATGTGTTTGTGAAATCCAAGAGCCACCAAAGCCAGCTGACAGCCGACTATTTCCGCTGGTTCTACACCGCAATCACGCGCACGACAAAAAACCTTTATTTGCTCGACCCGCCGAACCTGCAACCGTGGAGCAGCATTAAAATCGTTTCGAATCCTGCTTTGGACTTGCTTCAAGTCCCGAATCCGCTGAAGGATATTCTTGCCATGCCCACCAGCCCACAGCAGCCGTCTGTGGCCATTGCTCTGCAGAACTCCAACACATTTGGCATTCCGGCGACGGCGTCGTTTCTGCTTTCTCTGCTGGCCGAGGTCTGCAAGCTAATCGACGGCCAGGGCATCGCCATTGAGGAGGTGTTTCATAATCAATACCAAGAGGTTTACCACTTCAAGCGCGAAGCAGAGTTTGCTCGGATAGACATCGCCTACAACGGCAGGAACAAGGTTACCAGCCTCGCTGCCCCCCGCCTTACGGACCTGGGGGTCAAGTTGGCAGCTCTACTTGCTCCGCTCAAAGGCAAGCCGCTGTTTGCGGGCACAGACTCCCCGATTTGCGAGATGCGCTTCGCCAAGCCATTCCTGAACGATTTCCACGAGAAGGTTCTCAGCCTTTGCGGTGAGAGCGGCATTGCCGTTCAGAAGGTTGTCGAGCAGCAATGGTCCCAGCGATACAGCTTTGCCAAAGATGGCGCGGTCGCCGTTTACGATGTCTGGTACAGCGCGAAAGAACAATTCACGAAGTGTCAGCCACTGATCAACGCCTGCTCGCCGGGCTCATTGGTAGGTGAAGTCGGCTTACTTCTTACAAAAGGAATGCAGGGGTGATTACAAACAAGGAGGTTTTCGCCAAACGCAAGGAAGGTGCGATTGATGAGGCATATCGGATGGCACTGGAACTGATGGGGGCGCCGCAGGTAGATGACTGGGACCGGAAAGCATTCTGCTGGACCCTGATCGACCTCATCAAGCGAGACGCTAAAAGCGGGAATCAAGAGAACCTGCCCCACTACCGCAATCAATTGGAAGGCAGCAAAGTCGACATCTCGGACGACGTGCTCGCCAAGGGGATTCGTAATGCCCTGGCGCTGTGCAATTCCCACGCGCAGCAGATCAGCCAGGCGAAAGCCCTCAGCAAGGATGGCCAGCATGCGCAAGCAGCTGCCGTTTATCGCACGGTGTGGGCCGACGGCGCCGCCGACAAGGAAACCCAGACTGGCCTTGGATGGGCGTTGTTCAAGCACTCCAAGGAGTTGATGGCTGCCGACAGCGTTAACCTAGGAGCCATCAAGCGCAACCTGCACGACTATCTCAAGCTGGATGTTGAAAAGCCTTCGCTGCTGCACGCGTGCGTACTTCAACTTGCAGCGAAACTCGCAGGGCAGGAAAAATTGAGCATGCTTGGTTTTTCGCGCCTGTGGAAACTAGAGTATCTGCGCCCGGAGGATTTCGGGCGCTACCGAGCGGAGGACGGCAAGGAATACCCGTCCTTGGCGGAGAAAGTCATCCAGCAGGCAGGTAAGGAGGCCAGCGCCTCAACCAACGCCGAAGACCAGAATTACATGCTTCCCCATATCAACGCGGCAATCGAGCGATTTCCCGACAATATCTGGCTGAAACTCGACAAAGCGAAGGTGCTCTTGTCCTTGGGCGCGCATGACGACGCCTTAGCCTTCGGGCTCCAAGTCGCTAAGGCCAAGGCGAACGACTACTGGGCTTGGGGGTTACTGGGGGACATCGTTTCTCGCACCGACCAGCAAGCGGCGCTCGGCTGTTACTGCAAGGCACTGTCGTGCCCCGCCGATGACAAATTCACGGGAAAAATCCGGCTCAAAGTCGCTCAACGAATGTTGGAATGCAATGACTTGTCTGCCGCCAAACGCGAAATCGAGACGGTTATCGCCTCCAAGGAGAATGAGGGCCACAAAATCCCCGAAACTGCGGCTCAACTCGCTTCTGAGCCATGGTTTGCCGAAACCCAGGCCAGCGTTTCAAACCGCACCTTCTATCAAACTCATGCGGCAGCTGCCGAAACTCTGCTGTTAGCAACTTGCCTTGGCTCGATGCCAACATCGGCGAAAAATTTACGGTTCCTGGCAAAGAGGACAAGCCGAAGCGGAGGTTATTCCTGAAAACCTCCTCTGTCCCGGCAGAGGTGAGCATTTCCGAGTCCAAGGTTGGGCGCAAGAAGCTGGCTCCTGGTAATGCGGTCAGGATCAAGGGCGAATTTGACGACAATCAGAGGTTCAGGATTTTCGTGCTGGAAGATAGGCCATCCGAAACGCTTTGGGATGTTTTTCCGGAAAAAACAGGTGTGATCGACCACATCAACAAGGGCAAGCACGTCCTCCACTTCATCGTCGACCGAGAGATAGAGGGTGTAATCCCTCTTTCCGAACTGTCTGGTTCTTTCGTTGAAGGGGACTCGATAGGTCTAAGGCTATCCCGATACACTTCAAAAAAAGGCCAGGGGTTCCGTGTGCATCAGGCTTGGTCGACCGACAAACAGCCAGATGCACATGTCAAAAAGGCATTCTGCGAGGAGGTACGCGTATCCAATGGCATGGGCTTCACGGAAACCGACATCTTCGTTGCGCCCCCGCTCGTGACAGAGCACGGAGTCGAGGATGGGCGGAAAATATCTGGCACAGCTGTGCTGAGTTACAACAAGAAGAGGGCTTGCTGGGGGTGGAAAGCCGTTTCGATTGACGCGGAATGACTAGTGCCGTTGCTGGGAAACTGTTTGACCCGAATCTCAGCTCTACTATCTCGCCAATTGCCCCTGTAGGTCGATTCCAGCCCAAGTCAGTCCGTAGGTCCCGGAATTCCTGAGCGGCCCTTTTTCCCATCGAGCTTATTTGGCGTACTGCCGTACACAGTCGGCACGTTATCCAGCTTACGGAAAAGGCAGTCCAGTGTAGGGTCGCCGCCGCCCCGCTGCCTGCAACGCGCCGAGCAGGCCAAGGTGGTTGACAGGCGATTCATACTTCTGTGGGTCGCCTTCAATGCTGCCTATGCCACCGACATCGATGAGACCCAACGATTGGCAAGCGAGTACCGCCATTTACCAACGCTAATTTATCTCTAAATGCCGTTGCGCAAATTTGCGCTCTTCGTAATCGGTAATTCAGAAACGCTTCGGGACACTCCTAGCTCTCCGTTGAGTACAGAGTGGCTGCGATGCTCCAAAAAAGTCCCGAATTACGCTGCATATTGAACATTCTAGCGGCTGGCGAGTTGTTTTCTATCTTAAATTTTGCCAGTTTCAGGTTGGCTTCCTCGCTAAGTCGTCTCCATCAGACGACTCAGCCAGCGGGATACGCCAACTCGATTTCTTGGTCGAACTCGCCGCAACACCCACAGTACTCGCGCGGAACGCGCTCAATGTCCTCGGCCATTTGCACAATCACTTCGCGCAGCTCCAATTGCTCGAACCACCGAGCAGGAATCACCGCAGGACCAAAATGAGCACCTAGCAAGTGCCCGGCGATCAGCCCGGTACTGTCGCTATCGCCACTGTGATTCACCGAGGTGATCACGCCTTCTTCGAACGAGCGCGCTGCCAGGGCGCACCACAAGCCGATAGCCAGCGTTTCTTCGGCGACCCTTCCGTCACCGAGCTCATCTATTCGTTGCGGAGTCGGCTGATAACCCTCGTAAAAGAAGAAAAGTACGCGCTCAATGAGTCTCCGTGTTTCTTCCATACCCGGCGTTTGTCCATATTTGGCCAAGCTCTGATTAACGGCGTGCTCCAGGCTGTCTTGCCGATCGACGATGCGCTGGAGAATATCCGCAAACAAGCCGGCCGCCATGTAACCCGTAGAGTGTCCGTGAGTCAGGCGCGCTGACTGGGTAGCGTAGTCAAAAGCGTTTGCGAAGAAGGCGCAGGGCGCAACGCGGGTCAAGGCACCACAATCTTTGCTGTTATTTTCCGCCACAGCGCCCAGTCGCGGACTGGCCTTGAGAGCATCAAGGCAGATAGCGCGAGGGGCTCGTCGGGACCAAAGCGCCCGCTGCGCAATCAACCAGCCGTCCTGACGGACTGGAATGGCTGCCAGGTAGTCCTGCGTCCTCAGCCAACGCAGCAACGAATGATGAATAACGCTAGGGACGTGGCAAGTCCCTCGTGAGCTGCCGTACACATAAGCCCGCAGCAAGCCTTCTGCGGTGAAAAGCATCATCTGTGTGTTGTCGGTGATCGCACCGAAAGCGGGGGCAAAATCAACGACACCTTGCGGACCGAATTTCGCCTCAATTACCGACCACTCGAGAAACTCCACTGCGGCACCCAGAGCGTCGCCGACAGCGCCACCCAGTAAGCAGCCTCTGATCCGTTCTAGTCTGTTCATAGACCTTCCTTCACCTCAACCGGGAGCAACTGCTGCAAAATCACGACTTTTCTCTGCAACTGCTCAATCTGTGCTTTTTCAGCGCGTAGCGCAGAGCGCAACTCCCGGTTTTCTACCTCACAGATCCTCAGCCAGCGCGCGTCCTTGCGACAGGCAAGCGTCATTTTCAACAGGTCATCCAGTCGCAGACTCTGATACAGAAGCACCAGCAGGATCACCACCATCAATGCCAATGCCCCTGTGGAAATTGCCTCCGGCATACTCATCTTCAAATTCCTTTCCTGACTCGGACTCATTCCGATGACAGACAGACGATATGTCGCCTTATACGACACGTCTATGATGTAGACTTATACAGGTAAACAAAGCACGCAGATTATCAAACGTATCCGGCGGAGCAGACGGAGGATGGCATTACTGAATAAATAGCTTTTCGCCATCACTTACGAGAGGATCGGCCCAGGCAGGGATGCCTGATTACGAGGAAATTGCGCATTCCAGGTGCCGGCTAGAGCGGACAGGGATTTGTAAGAGACGTCAGGAATGGTGTGTCCTGAAACTTTACAGATGACAGTTGCGATGGAAGGCGCCGACTTAAAATAACCTTATGGAAAGTCGATCCCATGCATGACAAAAGCGCAGTACTGATTCTGGAAGCCCCTTGGAATATCTATGAGGGGGATATCAACCGTAGCTCGGTCGAGCCGTTTTTTCAGGGCTTGGCCAAACAGTCCGATGATGTAGAGATTCTGCATTCACGTTTCTATGATGTGAGCAGCTTCAGGTTGGCGTTCGCGGCATTGAGCAAGCACAAATATAAGAACGCGATCGTCTACGTGGCCGGTCATGGTGATGGTCAGCGTGTAGGCGGGGCCAAGATCGTCGACATCATGATTGAGTGCAGCCTCAAATCAGTGGCAGCCAATATCACCGGCGTTATTTTGGGCTCTTGCTTCTCCGCTGGCACCGCCAAGCGCTCTCAGGCCGACACGATCAATTACCTGGTCCAGGAGTCGAATATCGCCTGGGTAGCAGCCTACAACTGCGCCGCCTACTGGCATGAAAGCACCATGATCGATCTGTCGGTCATTCGTCAGATGATTCGCGCCGAGGAGTCGCACTTCCAGGATCGTGGCGACATCAGCGAAGAGTTGGCCAGGGGCGTTGAGTGTTTCAGCCCTCACTTCCCCCTCGGGAACAACGGCAAGTCCGACAGAGATCGGGAGCCGGTAAGCCTTAAACAAGGTATCTCGTTCTTCTCGCAACCTCGTGGTCAGGGTAACCGCTCACGCTGTGTCACTGCCGAAGTGTGGGGGATGTGGAAAGGCCTGCAGCTTCAGGATGAAGTCGAATTCGAAGACGCTTGATCGCCGGCATTAAAGCTCTCGCACCGCTGCAGTGGTAACCTACGACATGTCGCCTACGGCGACAGGTCTTTATTGTAGGGTGGTGCTACCCACCCGACCGCAGCAGGGAGTGGCAATGAAACGCAAACAATCCATCGAACAGGTCCGTTGGGACCTGGCACTGCGTTACAGGCTGATCGAGACCGTCGCCTGGTGGGAAGGTCGCCTGACCACCGGCCACCTGATGCAGAGTTTCGGCATCAGCCGGCAACAGGCGTCCAAAGACATCAATACCTATATCACCGAGCACGCGCCGAAAAACCTAGCCTACGACAAGCACCTGAAGGGTTACGTGCCCTCTAAAGTGTTCAAGCCTAAGTTCATCGACGAAAGCGCTAGCGCTTATCTGCACCTTCTTTACCAGAACAACGAGCGGGCCCCGCATATTGATGGGCTAGCCCTCGCCTACGCCCACACCAAAGTACTGGAAGTGCCGGATCGCCCGATTCGGCCGGAGGTCCTGCGCCCATTGCTCAAGGCCTGTCGCGACGGCCTGCGCTTGGAAACCGAGTACGTATCGCTCAACACTCCGAACGTCGAAATTCGCCTCATCGCCCCTCACACGCTGGTCTACACAGGTATGCGCTGGCATGTCCGGGCGTACTGCGAGAAGAACGGCCAGTACCGGGATTTTGTGCTCAGCCGTCTGCGCGGTCAGCCGGACTTGCTCGACGAATCGCCGAAAACTCGTGAACTGGATGAGGACTGGAATTCCGAGATACCTGTCATCATTGCAGCCGATGGGCGATTGAGCGCGGCGCAGAAGTCAATCATCGAAACCGATTTCGGCATGATTGATGGCCAACTCGTGGTGCCCAGTCGCAGGGCGCTGGTGAAGTACGTATTGCAACGCTATCAGATAGATCCCAGAAACCAAGCCACTAATCCCGAGGCACAGCAAATCGTGGCAACAAACCTCAAGGAGCTGCGCCCCTGGCTGATGCATGACTGATCCTTAATCTCTTTAGGAAAAGGGATGTTGCCCAAGTCGATCGCTGTCTGTCAGGTGCTTCGACTCGGCAACATCCATGTCCACCCGGCGGACATCTCGGGCCAGATATGCGTAGCGCTGATGTAGTTGTTGATCTCCCACCTCAACAGCGGCGGCTCTATGTAGTGATGGTCAGATTTCGAGCGGAAGTGACCTTCTTATTCGCATTAAAGTCAAGATCGAACATCCTGTGGCTGTCAGCGAAGCATCAGGCGGCTTTGAAGTGATCGTTGATTGCCAGTCAATAACTAGGCGTGATTCCGCCAGCATCACGATGGTTGAATCGCCCACATAGCCGGAAAGGTATTTCAAGGGTTTGATTTCCCGCTGCCTAGCGGGCCGATGCATGTATTTATCGTGCGGCATGAAGCTCCCGAGGCCTTTCAGGTCCCGTCGTTGTTAATTCCCATCGACATCAAGCGCGCCACCTTTTCGATTAGGGCGATTCGGTTACCGGTAGGCGATGTCCAGTGGCGTGTCCCTGCAAGATCTCGGGTATTGACCTCCAGCAGGATGAGCGACGGCACATACTGCGTATTGTCGACAGGCACTGAAGTGTGCCAGTCCTCCACTCCAAGCCCCTGCAGGTCGTCTGACAACACTGTGTCGGTTCACTCCGCTTCCTGCCCCTGAAACTTATTTAGATGCCGACACGAGCCCCCGATGGCACCACCTGTTCATTAAGCCGTTGGAGTGGCCGTTATTAAAGGATAACGCACGTCAAAACCCACCATGAACAATGCCCGCTCCAGGCTCAGCAGCGTCGCGTCCTGCCCCTGAGTATTGAGCACCCGGACCACGTCTTGCAGGATGCGGCTGGTGATCCGCACAAGCCCCGCCCAGACCTCGGCTTGATGCGGCTGGTTAGCGGTGCTTTTTTTGTAGAGGCAAACAAACTCGAAACCCTCTTGCGAAGGGTCACGTGTTTCGACCTTGTTGTTGGGCGTTTTCTGATTTGGGCCCCAGCGAAACGCAAGGTCTTGCGGGACCACACTTTGCCCGATCCCATTGAGCCATTTCCGCGCCAAAAACCCCAGAGCCGCCCCCACCCGGCCATCGTAGATGATGATGCCGTCCGGGGCCGCCGCCGCGTAGATCTTAGTCATCGCGGAGTTCATCAGTAGGTTCGTGCCATCGAACGCCGTAAGCGTTTCATCGCTTGTGGGGCGAAGCAGTTCGACCCCACGGAGGATGGAGCGGCACAACGTCTGCTCGGCAGCCTGCGCCTTTACCCAAATCAAAGAAGCATCATCCGGTTTGTTGGCGACGCCACCCCATTTGAATATTTCCAGGCAGGCCGTTTGCGCAGTAAGGCACTCATTTGCAGCCAGTGCCGCGCGAAGACGCGCCGCAATGCTGGCAAAGTCATCAGGTGCTTTGCTTTCCGGCCAGGAGTAATGCTCGGCTGCCTGGGCCAGGGACAAACACCACCAGTCCTTGCTCTGCGGCTGGATGCGTTCTTTCCATGGCTTCCACACCCGATTCATGGTGATGGAATAACGATGTTCGAAAGAACCCGGATCGGCTGACCACAGTGTTGCCAAATGGTCAGCAAAAGCCTGTTGAGCCGGACTCAGACTTCCAGCTGGTATCTCTTCAACAACCCGTTGGCCCGGTTCGGAAACCGCCGTTACGGCCACAGGCCGCAACGTCAACCACACCGTCGTGGGCAGTTTCGGGCTGATCTCCACAACCCCCAGTCGCTCAAGAATCGGAAGCACATAGGTGATGTTTCGCGGGCCGTAGCTACCGGTAGGAAGTTTTCGCGAGACTTTGCAAAGCGGGCCGGCTTTTTTATAGCCATTATTGGATTCGATCGCACACGGATTGCCCGGGTGGTGGTGGTTGACGTGCAGATAGTCCAGTACTGCTTCAAAGGCGGCTTTCGGGATCACAAGCGCTGTATCACCCACAGCAACCTTGACCCGGTCAAGCATCACACTGTCAACACCGAACTCAGAACGTCGCGACGGTGTTTGAAGCGTTCCCAACTCACCCAGCATTGCCCACACCGATGAGACTGTTTGAGCCGCCAATTGCGTCATGCTGTCATTGCCTGATCCGGGAATAAAAATTAACTGCGGACACTAACTGTCGCCTTGTATCCTGCGCAAGATCTCAATTTCCGCCTCCATAGATTTGTATTGGCGGTAAACCTCATACACCTTCTTTTGCGATGACAACGGACCCCACGACAGCCAAGATATTTTTCAACATGGTCACACCCGCTATTGCTCGATGGCTTGAGCATGGACAGGGGGCGCGACAATTTGAGTCACACCGATAAAATCGTCAATCACGCAACTGCCCCACTAAAGCTTTTGTCAGCGACGCCGATATATAGCGATGTGACTTGCTCCGCGAGCATGAAGCCCCACACCAACAAGGATGTTGTGAATGCCTCAGGCAATCTCCATTTTCACGGTTCTCCTTGAGCCGACCTCTCAACTAGCATCCTCTGCACTCATCGGACCGTGTCATTGCCGCTTCACTGAACGGGCGCCGGCTGCTACCTGCGATTTATCCCCCCATCGCAACACCGGGCACGACAAAAAATGTCGTGGGTTCGCATAACACTCAGCACTTCCAGCCCTTACTTCACAAGCTCATCCCCCCTCGACGCCAGCACACAAGGAACAGTAATGAACGCGCCCCAAGACTTTAACCGCCTGTACTCAGACGTTTCCGACAGCATCGCCAGCGCCATGGCCGATATTCTGGAGCTGAATGTCGAGCACAAAGACGGCAAGCGCGAAGTTGGCAACATGACCGAGAAGCTTCGTGCAATCCAGATTCGCTTCGATGGCGAACTAGATCAGTTGAAGACGCATGCCGAATGGGACATGTTTACCATGGCGTTTTTCGGCGAAACCAATGCGGGCAAGAGCACGATCATCGAATCGTTGCGCATTTTGTTCAAAGAGGAGTCCCGGCAAGCGTTGCTGGAGCAAAATTCTCACGACCTGGTGAAGTACGAAAAAGCGCTGGCCGAGCATATCGATCAATTGCGCGAAGGCCTGAATGCGGTTTACGAGGAATATGTGGCGCAAATCACTGACATCCGCCAGGGCATACGCCGTCTTTCCGAGATTTTGCATGAAGAGGCCATGGCCAGAAACCGCATAGCTGAAGCCGAAGCCCAGACCCGAACGGCACTGGCAGAGCAAGAGGCCAATGCCCGAGTAAAGACCGAACAGGAAGAAGCCGCGCAACGCCTGCAACTGGCCCTGGACCAATCCAACGCCAAAATCATGACCAAGCTGATTGCTTTTGCCTGCGGCGGACTGGTTCTGGGGGCTGCCGCATCGGCCGTGTTCTTGAAACTGGCAGGAGCCTGAGATGAGCAACTTCGAGCTCGACGAACTGTTCGATGAAACGAATGCAGTGTCCGAAGAGGTGGTTATCGCAAGCCCCTTTGTTCACATCAAGACCCACTCGGCAGCCATGGATGACGTGCTGAACCATCGACTGGCCGGCGTGTTTTCCGGAGTCCTGGCATTTGACCGAAAAAAGGCGCTGGCCTCACGCATCGACGGGCGAATCATCGGCACGGGCGAAGCAGATTTCACCAAAGGCAATACGTTCTACACCCTCAACTACAAGGGCAAACGCTTTCAGTTGATCGATGTGCCCGGTATTGAGGGTGACGAAGGCAAGTATTCTCATATGGTCCGCGAAGCGGTGGCCAAGGCGCATTTGGTGTTCTACGTCAACGGCACCAACAAGAAGCCTGAAAAGGCCACCGCGGAGAAGATCCGCTCCTATTTGCGTCTCGGCACCCAAGTATGTCCCCTGGTGAACGTACGCGGCAATGCCGACCAATACGAGTTTGACGGAGTTCCCGCGACCCTCGAAAGCGATGGTGACTCGACAAAGGCATTGCAGCAAACCGTCGGCGTGCTTGAATCCGTGCTGGGCGCCAAAGCCATGCATCCTGGACATTGCGTGCAGGGGTTGCTCGCCTTCTCGTCCCTGGCAATTGCGCCGGGGACCGAGCGCACGACCATCCATCCGTCCCGGGATCGGGATCTGGTCATTCACCAGCGCAATTACCGCAAATACTTCGCCTCGTCGAAGGCCATGTATGAGTTCAGCCAGATCAAGTCAGTCGCCCGGGTGCTTCACGGAAAACTAGGCACGTTTAAAGAAGACATGATCGAAAGCAACAAGACCAAAGTTCATGAGTTGCTGGTGGAAAATCTCGCCATCCTACAAGAGCTCCACACTAGCCACGAGATTTTCGTGGCCAAGACAGAGCCGGAATTTGAAAAGTGTCGCGCAGCTATCAAAGATGGACTGGTCAGGTTCGAACGCCTTTTACAGGATGGCCGAAAGAACCTCTGGAACGGACTATTCATCGACTTGAGTGCCTCCGCCGACAAAATCGTTGAGGAACATTTCGGCGACAACGATTTAATCTCCACCAAGATCCAGCGCGCCTTCCGCGAGCGCCAGGAACAACTGAAAGAAGATCTGCAGACACAGTTCGAAAAATATCTCGCGGAATTGCAGGGCGACCTTGTCCAGGCCATGCAGCGCTTGCTTGAGGACGTTTCGCGGGTTGAATTCGAGCAGGCAATTGCTTACGCAGGCGCAGACCTCAATGCCAGCTACAAGACACCGGAGCTGGGCCTCGGTCTGGATCTCAAGGATTATGGCTGGATGCTGTTCAACGTCGGTTCCTACGCCCTTGCGGGGGCTGGAATCGGCACCGCATTCCCTATAGTCGGCAACCTTATTGGTGCCGCTATCGGCGCCGCGGTGGGTTTTTTGATCAACCTGATGAACTTCCTTCTCAGCAAGGAAAAACGCATTCGCAAAGCCCAGGCCCAAGTCCAGGAAAAGATCGCCGAGGCACGCGCCAAGGCTGTCGACTCTCTGCGTGATGAGCTCAAGGGTTTGCTCGCGCCGGTTCGCAGCCAAATCGAAGAAAAGATCCTCGGACAAGTCCACGACATCCATGCATCCCTGATTCGCCCGCTGCACATCATCAAGCAGCAGATCACGTTGATGCAGCGCACCAAAGATCAACTGGAGAAAATGCCCCATGGAACAATTCACGCAATTTAATGTTGATAAACAGACAGCGATCAAAGGCCTGGATCAGCTTCGGGTCATCTTGAAAGAACTGGGGGAGCTAGGCGCTGACGTTAACGTCGAAATGGAAAAGATCGATTCCGCTATCAAGGCGATCGAATCCGACGTTCTGCGCATTGCGCTGTTGGGCGCCTTCTCCGATGGCAAGACCAGCGTAATCGCCGCATGGCTGGGCAAAGTCATGGCCGACATGAAGATCGACATGGACGAGTCATCCGATCGCCTGGCAATTTATACGCCAGAAGGTCTGCCGGGCAAATGTGAGATCGTCGATACCCCAGGCCTCTTCGGTGATAAGGAAAAAACCGTCGATGGCGAACAGGTGGTTTATGAAGACCTGACCAAACGCTACATCTCCGAAGCGCATCTGATCCTGTACGTCGTGGACGCCACCAATCCGCTCAAGGATAGCCACAGCGCTACCGCCAAGTGGGTACTGCGCGACTTGAACAAGCTGTCTTCGACGGTCTTCGTCATTAATAAAATGGATGAAGTAACCGACCTGACCGAACAGGTATTGTTCGATGATCAGGTCGCCATCAAAAAGGACAACCTGAAAGCCAAGCTGCAGCGGGCAGCCAACCTGACTTCGGAAGAACTGGCGCGCCTGAATATCGTCTGCCTGGCCTCTAACCCTGGTGGCCGAGGCCTGGAATTCTGGTTCGGCAAGCCCGAGCATTACGAAAGCCGCTCACGGATCAACGACCTGAAGGCCATGACCACTCGCATCCTGCAGGACAACGTACCTGCGGTACTGATGGCCAAGACTGGCATGGACGTGGTGCGCGATGTCGTCGGCCAGCATGTGACCCGGGCCGAAGAGGAACTGGGTAGACTGAATGCCTTCGCGCAACAGAACGCCGAAGAGTCCGTGCGGATCAACCAGGATATCTCAAAGGGCCGCCGGGATGTAAAACGTCTTGCCGGAGAGCTGTTCGAGGAGCTGCGAAATGTCGAGAACGAATTGCTTGGCAAGCTCCGTCCATTGTCATTAGAGAATATCCGTGACTTTCTCGAAGACGAGATCGGTTACACCGAAGAAGGCGTCGGCTACAAACTCAATCTGAGAATCAAGGCCGCCATTGACCGGTCGTTCGACCAATCTTCTAAGGTCACCAGCCGCATTTCCCAGGACATTGGCCGTCAGCTCAATTCAAGCGAAAGCTTCCTCAATGCCATGAGCGAGGGCGCACTCAAGTCCATGGGCGGAGCAGTGAAAGGCATCGCAAACCTAAGTCCGGACATCATCAAGGGTGCAGTGTTTGCCGCACGAGATGCGCTGGGCTCGGTGACCGGCGTGGTCATCAAGTTCAAACCGTGGCAGGCAACTAAAATCGCGGGTGCCATTTCCAAATGGGCCGGCCCTGCAGGCGCAGCCTTCACCCTGACCTCGGACCTTCTGAGTGCCTACAAGGCTCACGAACTCGAACAGGAACTGAAGGCCGCCAAAGAGTCCATCACCACGATCATCAAGAGTTCGTTCAAGGACATCTACGATCTGATTGGAGATGACGAAAAACTGCTCGACTTCTTTGCGCCACAGCTAAAAGAGTTTGAAAAGATCGTCGCAGCCGTTGATGAGCGTTCGACATTCATCCGTACCAACCAGGAAAAACTGATCCAAGTGCGCGAAAAACTGACCGCGCTGGGACTTCCAGGCACCGCAGCGCCTTCAATAGAAGCGTTGACGGCCTAACCCGGACTTGAGCGCCGTCAGGAGCAGCACGCTGGCGGCCATGGGAGTTGCCCCCCCAATCTCAGTCATACATCACGAACCTGCCCCCATCCGCATCCCCCAGACTCAGTAGTCTCTCCACTCAAGCAGATCGCTCAGGCGACTGCTTGATGGCCTCTATTCCCCCCGTCGCGTCATAGTGCTTTTTGATCAACGCCAACATCAGCGCCAAATGCCGATCAATAGCGGGCTCATCCCATTCCATCTCCGCTTTGCCACTGAAGATGTGAGCAAGTTTGAGCGAGTCGTAACGGGGCTTGCCCTTGAAGTCTTCTCGCTTCTTGCCGACGCGCTGGTTGCTGTAGGACGAGTTCTCACCAGGACTCAGCAGCACCAGGTTGCCAAAGCTGTCGAGGTGAAACTTGGACAGCTCATTGCCGAACTCCTCCTGCTGGGGATGAACGTGCTCCACAGAGTTCTTCGAGGTAATTCGGTAGGCCGCCAGCTTCGCCGCGTCATAGATGCCAAAACGGCTGCGCTCTCTCCAGAGGATGTATTCCAGTTTCTGGAACCAGTAGTGCTCGAAGCGAGTGCCATTGGGCTCCTTCAAGACTTCGATAACATTGTCGATGCCCCGCATGGCGAATTCATAACCGGTCAACAGCGCAAAACTGGCATCCTTCTGACTGTCTTCAGCCAGGGACAACTGATTGTCTATGCGCTCCAACAGCGCCACGACCTTCGCTTGCGGTATTGCCTCGCCAGCCACCAACGCACCGAGAAACGGCGTCAACCAGTACTGCGCACTTCGCTCGCCGGTGAAGTTGCGCACACTCTGTAACTGGCTCAGGTCGCTGCTTTCGAGCCGAGTGCGGGCCAGCCGCCAGCCGTCGTCGGAGCGGCTTCTGCTGACGCTGGTCTGACGCAGATTCCAGACTTGACTGTCAGCCTCCGGCAGCCATTTCACCACCCACAGGTCGAACTGATAACGCACTGCCCACAGGCATTCGATGAAGGCCTTGGCCTGCCTCTCGGTGGCATGGGCGATGAAGTCGGCAAAGTAGTCATTAAGCCGACTGTCATGCAGTCGCACCTCGACATCATCCTGGCACTGCTGCTTGAGATAGATGCGATAAGTGTGCATCAGCAGCAGGCTGAAACTGATGATCGGGCGGCAATAACGCAAAGGCTCCTGCCGCGCCTTGGGCTTATCCGATTCCACCACTGACAGTTTGGCCAACTGCGCAATGGACATACCTCGCACATCCTTGGCAAGGACACGCTTGAGCGGGAAGGTCGTGACACAATGCCTGGCCAGGTCATCCTGTTTCAAGCGCGTCCAATCTGCTTCCGGGAAGACTTTGCGCAGGTTGCGCTCGAAGAAGTCGTCCATGTTTTCACAGGCCTGCCAGATCGCATCGAAGCGCAGCTTCTGCGTTTCGATCACCGCCAGCAGACGGGACTTGAGAATATCGCTGTGCTCCAACTGCACACCGCTGTTGTTCATGGTCGAAAACAGGCGGTTCAGGTCCATACCCGCAGGCATGATGTTGTTCACCCACAGCACCTTCGCATACAGGTACTCCGCCACCTTGGCCACATACGTCTCTCCCCGCTCGCTACTTAACGCGTCCAACCGATCGGCAAGCGCCTTGCGAGCAGCAGCAAGGTGCTTGATGTAGGCTTCGTCCGCCTCAGAGGCCCTACCCGTGTCTTCCTGCCCCTCAAGCCCAGCCCACGCCGCAAACAGCCGCTGCACTTCGTCACGAATGGCAAAGGTCAGCCGGGGCTGCTTGTTCCATACGATGAACTTCGCCAGTGCGTTATCGGGCACCACCGCCGTCAGCGCTAGGGCAAGCAGCATCAACGTGGTCATACGCTGCTGACCGTCGATCACTTCATAGAGAGTGTGGGCGTGCGCTGAATCGCGTGGGGTGACGGCGGACGTCAGTACCGTGCCGATATAGTAATGCGGCGCATCGGTGTCGCAGGCCACCAAGATCTGCTCCAGCAAACCTATGACATCCTCGCTCGGCCAGACATAAGGACGCTGGTAGCTGGGGATGACAAGCGTGATCTCTGCAGCGCACAACAAGGATGGCGCCTGGACATAGGAACGGACACCGACGCTCATTGCACACCTGCCTGGTTGGAAGAGCGTTTTACGAGCATGCGGCTGATGGCCTGCCTGAGTTGAACGTCAAAGTCCGCCTGAAGCGCATCGCCCGGCTCGCTCAAGCCCATAGAAAAGTACACCTGTACAGAACGCAAGAACCGATACTTCACACTGTTCACATCCAGCCGCTCGGCAGTGACATAACTGAACTTCTGTAATGTCTCAATCAACTCATCATGGGTGTAGCTGTAGGCGATCCAGTCCAACACCGGATTGTGCTCAGCAAAACTCTGCGCAGTACTTTCACGCACAGCCTTTTCATTACTCAGCCGCGGCGAGAAGATCACCCTGAACAACCAGCACCCCGCTTCCAACAGCCCTTGTCGACCAAACTGGCTGACATAGAGCAACACCGCGCAGTCAAAGAGCTTGCGTAAAAATTCGCTGCCGTTGGCCTTAACCACCAACTCGTCGTAAAACTGATGAAATTGCACAATGCTGTCGTCATCGCGCCTGATCAACACCACCCGACGCAGTTCATGGAAATAATCGAAGTAGTGAATGGCATTGGTACCGGCATTGAGCGGCTGACGCATCGCGTATCCACTGTCCACCTGCAAGGCCTGGCCCTGGACAAAATGGCTGACACGCGCGGTGCGATACGCCACATCCTGGCCCAGCCCGGTGCGCTCGGCCAACTCCGCGACGATCTCCTCACGCATCTGCAGTGGCTGGCGGTGGCTCGTGAGCCTGCGCCATTTCAGCTGTTGCCAGTGACGCGCCTTCATCAGCGCATCCATCGTGTCGTCTAGCTTGCCCCAGGCCTCCCAGCGCCTAGCTTGCTTGTCCTGCGCCTGCCGCGGCACTCCACGCAAGTGATGCGCCTTAAGGATCGCAGGGCCGTCCAGCCGGACCCCACCAGTGTTCTGCGTCTCAAAAAAATGGTAGGCGTCATCCTCGCTGCGGGTGACGACCAGGGTGATGTTCACCCGAGAGAAGTCCACCGCTGGCAACGACTGTTGTTCAAGCCAGCGCAGATTGTGCAGGGCGCGGGCCTGCGACTCTGGAGAGCTCAACTCAATACCCTTGGCGAGATCACGTTGTTTCAGCACATGCGCCAGCAATGCCAAGGTAATCAGACGCTGCTGGCCATCAATGATGTTCAGAGCGTCGGTGCGCATTCTCGGCGGCCGCGATTGGTGGACGATGATGCTGCCCAAGTAGAAATCGTGCTCTGGAGGCGTTGCATCTGCGGGCGGTGAGAAGTACTCGGTGAGATCGGTCAGCAGGCGTTGCAAGTGTTTAATCTGCCAGCGGTATGGGCGCTGGTATTCGGGGATGGTCAAGCGGCCCACTATGTAGTGGTCGTCGCTGCCACGGATCAACTCGCCGCCTAGTAAGGCGCCGACGGAGGTGCTGGCAACGACGATATCGGGGGTGACGAGGCCGCTTAGCAGCGTTTGAAGCTCGTCCTTGAGGGCCTGCGTCATGTCTAGCGTTATCCCTGGAGTCGGCGGAGCCTGCGTGTGGGGATGGAATTACAACTGTTACCCCCAAAATGATGGCCGGATGATCTCAGCGAGGTGACCTAAAAACAAGCGCTGAATGAGCATTGTTTACTGCCAGAGTCCCAGTGACTGCTTTGGGTCCAGGCCGTGTGAAAACTGGGTCCGATTGGTTGCTAATCCGCTCATTGAGCGCTCTACAAAACGGGAACTCATTCCATTCCGCTCGCTCGGCCTCCATCCAATTGCACCCAAAATAATCTCAGTCATACATCACGAACCTGCACCAATCCTCATTGACCATCCAGCCCAGGCACGACATCAAGCAGGCCGCCTAAGCGGCGTGCTTGATGGGCTCTATACCGTGCAATGACCTCATCCCGAAGCTCTCTATAAAAGGAAACTGCTCATGACCGACCATTGTCCTAGCTGCCAATCTGCTTCCGTAATGACCAAAGATATCGCCAGGAAAATCGGTGCCCTCATCGGCACTGTCGGTGGTGCCGCCCAAGGGGCCACAGGTGTCATGGCCGGGGCCGAGGTTGGCGCTGTTATCGGTGTCATCGCCGGCCCTCCAGGTGTCGCCGTTGGCGGAATAGCTGGCGCCATTCTCGGCGGATTGGCAGGCGCAGCGACAGGTTGTATCGCTGGCGCAAAACTCGGTGAAATCGTTGATGAGCGGGTTTTCGACAACTACTTGTGTCTCGACTGCGGGCGGTCGTTTACCTGTCGTCATTACGTTTGATCCGTACACTGAGCTGTTCGCTTCCCGCTTGACGCTATTGCTACTCCTTGCCTGACCCATCGCTTTCCCTCTCTCTATCAACACTGCGCATACCGACTTGTCTCTGCTGAACTAAGCAACTGGATGAAGCCCGGCAGGCCTTAGGCTTTGACCAACCGGCCTTGGATCGCGCAGCCCGGCAGGGCTTTAACAGTGGAGCCTTTGAAGATAGCGAGGAAGACAGCGGCGTTATCATCGAGGAGTTCTTCCCCAAAGCTGAATATCAGCCCAGCCCTATAGGGTGCCAGGCCCAACTGGCAGCGCCTGCCAAACCTTCACTCGCCCAAAAGCTGGAGTCGCAAGTCACGCGACATAACGGCAAGGCCACCGTTCAGTAACCGGATTTCTCCCCCCCTCCGTTCTCACGCATACGCACAGGAATACCCGCATGAAATATCACAAGCTCGTAGCCGGTGAGACGACCGGTACCTATGTCATGGAGACTCCAGTCACCGAAGCTGACATCCTGCAGATGGCTCAACAACTGGCGATGAGTCGTCTATCTAAAGGCCGAGCACTGACTGAGCCGAAGCAGGTTTTTAGTCACCTGCAAACACTGCTGCAGTACCATGAGTATGAAGTCTTTGCCTTGCTAATGCTTGATGCCAAGCACCGGGTGATAGGTTTCAGAGAACTGTTCAGAGGCACGCTGGATGGTGCCAGCGTGTATCCACGGGAAGTGGTGAAGATCGCTTTAGAGCACAACGCGGCGGCCGTAATCCTGGTTCATAACCATCCCTCCGGCGACCCAGAGCCTAGCCAGGCCGACCGCGGATTGACCACCACCCTCAAGAACGCACTTAACTTGGTCGGTACCCGGATATTGGATCATGTGGTGGTGGGTCATGACGGCTGCGTGTCGTTTGCTGAACGGGGGTATCTGTAACCGAAAGGCCCAGACACTCCGCCCGATAGACTGGCATCACGTTCAGCTTGCGTGCTGTATCTTCAGTCGAATGCAGCGGGATTAATTGGATAGGTCTCATACTCAGGGAAAGCCGCTTGACTGCGGCTTTCCCCGAGTAGCTCCTATTGATGTTCTTTTTTTGCCGGTCAGGCAGAATCTGCAGCCCGATAGGACTTAAACCAGAAAATGATGAAATTACTCAACACCTACGACGACCGCGACGAAGCCGAGGAAGCTGCTGAGAAGCTGACTGGCGACAAGCGTTTGGCCAGCGAACGCGACGCCACCGTGGTCATCTACAACCTCTTCGGCATTCCCAGCTGGGGAAATTTCCATCGGCTAGGAATGTACAACCTGAGCGCGCTGAAAAACCTACTTGACTGCCGTGCTACCTGGAATCAAACCAACAGAACCCAACACGCCGAGATCATCACTACATTAAAAACAGTGTCTAAGAACTACGGAATAGAAGTACCTGAACATTGGCTATGACAGCAAATATCAGTGGTCTCAATTTACTCACGAAAAATATCCACCTTGGTTTCAAGGCACTTTCGCAGGCTCAAGTCGTTCGCGCCCACCTCAAACCAACCACCCGGCTTTTGGTAAAAATCCAGCCCTCGCCCGATTTTGATGACCCAACCGCTGTCCAGGCGGATTTCCCGATCGTGCAAGTTAGGGTTGAGTTTGACCTCAAGCTCCACATCCATCTCGAGCAAGCTCTGCTTCAACTCTTCCAGTTTCTCTGCAATTTCGGCCAGCTGCGTGTTGTCGTCGTATCCGGTAATGAGGTTGATCTTCTTCACCGTTCCGGCCTTTAAGACGCACTCACAAAAGCGAACAAAATTCTGGATCTGGTGCTGAAGGCGAATGTACGGATCTTCAATGACGACTGTCTTCGCTCCTCTCAGGTAGGGACCAATGATCGACTCGTAGCTGTGGCCGACGTCACCGTACATAATCGTGAAGTGCTTCTCCACTAACTCGTCTGGAACAACAGCAGGAGTGACGACAGGGGGAGTTGCTTCGACTTTGCTCGCAGGCTCGGGCACCCGTGGCTCTTGTATAGCCTCTGTCGCGACGTCACGTTTAGGTGCAAGTTTGTCGTTGAGCTGCCGTCTTAACGGTTGCTGTGTAGCTGCGGCATCCTTCGACTCAGGGCAATAGATAACAACCTCTTGCCCCTGCGCATTAAGGAATGAGAGATCGATGCGCGCAAACTCATCATCGGGTTTGCGTTTATTCATCTGCTCCTTAACACGTCGACGACACTCAACTGCGTAGGCAACATATTCTTCGAACTCCTCATCGGTCGGAGAACCGGTAGGATGAAGAATCTTCAGGAAAGCACAGACAGTCTTCTTGATGCCTTTCTCATCACGACCCTCAACACTCTTGCCAAGTCGGATGCGTTTGCTGACTTCTTCGTACCGATTGGTGTGCTTGAACTGGTAGTGGAATGCTTCCGCCAGGTAGTCGGTAATGAACCCGTAGCTACTGGTTAGAAATTCACTGCTGTTCTTTGGCATTTCCCAGCCAGGTATGTAGGCTGCAAATCGATCCATGATCGCCAAGTCAAACTCAGCGGGCAATGGTTGGAAAAGATCATGCTCAACAGAGTTAACTACTTGGCTGATGGATAGATCGAAATTGCCAACAAAGCTAAGGCTGGCATCAGCGATCACTTCAGCGCCACGCGAAAAGCGACCATTCGCCATGAAATCCTTCATGATTTGAATGGTGTCCGGATCTTTGACTTTGATGCCGCCTACTTCGTCGAAAGCCACGGTATCCCAAAACCCAACCAGACCAACCTTACGGCGTGCGTTGTTGTAGAACAGCGCCGACTTGGTCGCCTGTCCACCTGAAATCAATGTAGCGTAGGGCGAAAATTCGCTGAAGAAATACGACTTCCCGGTGCCGCGTGGCCCAAGCTCAATGTAGTTGTAATTGGGTTCAACGAGAGCAGCCAGGCGCGCAATAAAGTGCATGCACACGCGCTTTGACAGCTTTGTTGGCTCCAGGCCAACGGTGCGCAAAATTGCCGAAATCCACTCGTCACGGGTGAACTGAGTACGACCATCACAGTAGCGGTCAAAATCAAAGCGGCTGATCTGGATGGGGCGCAGGTCTTCAATATAAAACGCGTAGTCGTCTTCTTCGATCGCGTTATGTGCCAACGTCACCTCAGCCCAAATTCCGCCCTCCAATAGACGATCATTGTCTCGATAGAACTTCTCGCCAATAGCGATACGCTGTGAATTGAAGTTCTCCAATGAGGCCCAGTGGCGCTTTTCCTTCTCGACATAACGAACATGGACCTTGTCGATAAAGCGATGCTTGCCTTTGGTTGCCACCTTTGACTGCGCGGCATTGGCCTCGTCAGGCTTTACATAGTTGTCTTGTAGGCTGGCGAGCACCGCCTCCATGCCCGCATCCATCTCGGCCTGATCATCACTCGCACAAAAGCGCGCAAGCAAAAACTCCAGCACGAAGGTAGGGACGTTGGTTCCCTTCTTAATCCGATGGAGTAAATCCTTGCGCAGTACCTTGCCATCAAAGGTGGCGGTCAGCTTTTGGTCGAGTTCATTCATCGTTTTTACACCGCATAGTCGGTTGCCAGGTCAAGTTGGCAGTACACCGTATAAGTCGTTGGATGCAAAGCCTTGATCTTGAATTTCCCCTCGAAATCCATTTGCATCTTGATTGTGACTTGAACCTTGTCACCTGGCTTCAATGACAATGTTCCTGTTGCCGGATTCACTGCACCTCCGGCCTTCGCTTCGCCCACCACTTCGCCCTTGCTGTCGTGTGCCTCCAGCAAAATCTCGAACTCGTTTTCAGTCGAGAACATGTCGGCCGTTTCAACTGCAAGGTCAATCACTGGCATACGTGTGGTGATGGTCTTGGCACCGTTCTTGTAGCTCATTGTCACAGATGCTTTATGCAGTGTCGGTTGATTGGATGTTTTCAGCTGCATCGTTATCACCGGCACCACGCATTCCTGCAAAGAAATGCCACCGTGGTAATAGAGCAAGCCACTGCGATAGGCCGCCAGCGAATGTGGCGCAGCGAATTTGGCAAAGTCACCGCGAATACCCATTTTCTCGGCTGAGACCACCAGGTGATTGCTGTCGCCAGCACCATCACCCAGCGCGCACCGGTCATGAATGCCAATCCAGTTGCCAGCGGGCTTGCTGCAGACATCGCCCGCACCAGCATGGGTGTTCATGAAGAAGCCGTGATCTGTCGCGATCACCACCTCATGAAAGCCACGCTCTTTCAGCTTATGAATTGCGACCCGAATGCGTTTGAGTGCATTGGTAATCTCTGCAGGGGCGGTGTCAGGATGGTTCTCAAAGTGGCTATCTATCTCTACAGCGCGCAACACCAACAAATCGGTTTCAGGCGAGAAATCGAAACGTCCGCGAACAAAGTCTTCCAGACGCCCCTCTTCAAAGCGCTGGCCGTATTTCTTCCGAAACACATCCATGCGCTGCGCAACGGTACCCACCACCTGGTCACCCAGCATTGGCACCAGGCTCTGTTCGTCATTCTTGATGCGAAGCTGCTGGCCAGCCCCGGGCAACAAGCTGGCCATGCCTACTGGCGTGATGCTTGGTAGCTGCGCCATGGCAGCTTGCACTTCAACTTGTCCGTCTTCCGTCAACTGCCGTTCCAGCGCCACGCCCAATTCGTAGCGAAGCGCATCAATCATGAAGTACGCCACCTTGTGGCCGTTCTTTTGCAGCTTAGGCGCAACAATGCGGTCAAACACATCAGTATTCGATAGCTGCCCAGCCAACGGCCAGCCACTCTGCTCCACATGGCGAGTGAAGATCAACTGCACCTTCTCGACCAGTTTGCCGTACTGCTTACGAACCTGCTGCTTGACTGGCGTCATGACACCTTGCGCGTCTTGCCAGTCGTAATCGCTAACTGCCTGTTCGAACTCGCGATGCAAGCGATCAGCTTCACGCAGGCTGCTCACGTAAAAGGTCAGCAGCACATCAAGATTGCGTGCGTTGTCCGAAAGCTGCCGCTCCATGTCGTCGCAGGTTTGAAGCAACTCAGTAGCCGATCGAATCAAATCCCACTGGGCACGGCTCTCACCTTTGCCCGTCCACACCGATTGCTGATGGCGCTCCGAGATGCTCCTCACCCGGTCGATGTCATCACGCAGGATGCCTTCGATCGCCCGATTCAAAAACGTGCGCTCCTCAAACGAGAAGGTGTCGCGGTCGCCCAAATCAGACCAGCTACCAAATTGGCTGACCAGGTTGAGCTCCCTCTCAATTTCTTCTGCGCGGTCGATATAGACACTCTGCGTGCGGCGATCATTGCGCAGCAGATCGCACAAGTATTCAATCAACGGCTTAGCCTGCGTTTCGGCTCGCGGTACATCGCTTAAACTGGCAGGCAATGCACCAGGCAGATCAAACACAAACTCGCTGAACAAAACAAAACGCCACAGTTCGTTGGCAACCGAGTCCCATGTCTTGCCCCTGGTCTTCAATGACAGGCCCATGCTGTTGCGGAGCAAATCACGCGCCTCTGTCACCCAGCTATCGCTGCCTTTCAATGCCGCTTGCTGCGAATCGTTTGGCACAAGCAGCGCGAACAGAATGTCTCGGGCGGACTCGACTGCCAGTAGCGCACGCAAGTTGGGCCAGCCCAAGCCGCCGCCAACAGCATCCACCACCGCAAAACTAGGCGAAGCATCCTGCTCAAAGATGGCCCGAATGGCCGTGGTGTGATCTGGCTTCGCCTTCAGGCATAGGCTTTCAAAGCTGTCACCATCCCCTTCCGGGAAAATCGCCCCTGCTGCGGCAATGGGCGCAAAGGGATCAGCCTGCCTTTCTTCATCGCTCTCGGGCGCTTTTGCAGGCACATAGACTAGCATTCCAGCGAGCTGCCGATCGATCACATCACGCAAGCCCTGCATCGCAGCTACCCGACTCTCAATGCTGCTCTTTGAAGCATCCACAACCAGCAGCTTTTCGTCGGCCAACCCTTTGCAGACATCTTGGTAATGCCCGGCAGGGTCATACACCACGAGACTGCCCGTCTTTTGCAAGCGGAGACGGAGGATCTTGTTCTGAATGAAATCAGCAACGCTCATTCGTCAGCTCCCGCTTTCTTTTTTCCGCGCGTTTTCTTGGGGGCGGCCTCTCGCTCTACGTACAGATATTCAAGCCCATGCGCGATGGCGAGGGATTTGTCGGTCTTGCACTTCACACGTACGCGTTCTGGCCAGTAGGCCATGGCCAAGTTTGCCCAGTCGGAGTCGCCTTTTTCCAACTTGGTCCAGGTGTCTTTCAATACCTTTTGCCAGGGCTTATGGCGGAATAGCTGCCACAGCGGCGCGGCGGTGATTTTCACGCCGTCGTCGTGGTGGGGTTGGTAGGTGGGTGCGATCTTGAGCAAGGTATCGCGCAGTTCGGTGAGCTCTTGCTCGAACGTTTGCAGTGTTTCGTACTGCTTTTCCTCATCACGAGAGCGGCTGCTTCCCTTCATGCGCAACTCTGCGCACTCACGTCTGACTTGGGTGAGCTTGCCGTTGGGACCATCGAGGAAATCATTCACCGCTGTGAACAGCGATTGATTATTCAAGGATGGGTAGTAGACCCAGAGGGTGTAGCTACCAGAGGCGGTGGACAACGGCCAGTAGATGGGCGCTTCCCTCCGACTTTTTGTATATCTCCGAAAATGATCGGAAAAGAAGCCGCCACTCTCAGAAAAATAGCTTCTTAAGGACTGAATCTGCATCCTACTTATTAACGTTGACTCAATATCTCCGGCTGCATTCCCAAACAAACTGACAAGCACCGTTCTGAAACAAGCTTCCAAATCGGATGTCGCAGATGAATCATCGACAAATATTTTCCGTGGCTTCCATTGCACAAAAGATCCAAATTGCCCACTGAAAGTCACAGGAGCTTGAAAGGCAATAAAAGACTCGCCCGCATCGGATGCGGACGTGGATGTCGAGGTCTTCCAACGCCCAAAGAGGACACCAACAACCTCAGAGATAAGGCTTGATGCGAGAAACGAATCTTTAAGCTCAAGCAGATTATCCCTGTCTAACCCTGGCCATAGAGGGTCAATGGGTCGAGTCCGTTCAGTCCAATCTATCAGCTTCTTCTTCTCGAGGGCGTTCAGGCCCGCAGAATCGGTAAGAATATCTCCAATAGAGTCCTCGAAACCCTGAAGAAGCTTTCGATCAGATAAATACTCAGACTTAATGAGATCAAATATTGAACCGATCGAACAACTTTGAGAAAATCTTGATACGATAAAGCCCTTGTATCCGATCGTTGTCTCGTCACAAGAAAGCCATCTATTCTTTATATCGATAATCTTTGAAACATATTCAACAACGATCTTGCGATGTTCTGCTGTTAGCACAAGTTGAGGCAACAGATTAAGATAGCCCGAATATTTGTGCTGACCGCAGTACAGATTAATAAGATATTGGTATATAGGAGAATTCAGATAAGCGAGCCCCACGTATACATCTTCCGTGTCTTCCAGATGTATAGCTTGTCCTTCCGTCGTAAAGATACGCTCGGATTCAAGCAAGTGGGCGTCTAAAACTTCACCTCTTTTGCCGTAGCCTATTCCGGGTAAAAACTGAAAGCTTGGATTCCTTAAGACACACGAGGGATGGGACTTCAAAAAGTCCGTATCGTAGCCTTTAATCACGACGTCTCTATCTGGCGATACGTACAACGAATACTCTGACCCGTTGTACAGCAAAGCATGTCCACTTGGTTTTCCACTTTTTTCTGCATCCACTTCCCAAAAAGTCCGGAAGTGAATATCTGAAACTAGTGCATGACCTTGCCTGGCTTGCATACCTGCTTGCTCAAACGATTGCATCCGATCAAATAAATCAATGGCAAATCGATCAAAATCGTAACCAACAACGGCATTTGGCAAGTGACACAGCGTTTCAGGATCTAAGCTGGTACTTGCTCCGTCTCCCGCATGCTCCAATTCTTTTCCTGCCCATGCATTTACGGCATGAAGAGCTGATGATTGCTTATCATCAGATTGACGGACATCCAGGAATACTGCATTGCTCTGCTCCTCGAACGCTAAACATGCACAAGCTGTCTCAACGTTTGCATCCAAAACCCCCCAACCGGTATCTAGGAATGAAGAAAGGTATGGAATAAGATTTTTCCGCCGGAAGTTTTCGTAACTACTTTTAACAGTTACCGTTCTGTCGAAAATGGCGCCAATAAAGCCGCCAGCCATTAGCATCTGAAATGCTCTAGCTATGAAGCAACAAAGAATGTTGTTTGCCCAATCTTGATAAGTGTCTTTGATATAGGTGAAGGTTGACTGCGCTGCCTCTCCAAAGGGTGGATTCATCACTATCACATCAAACCTCTCTCGGGAGAGATCAACCAGAAGCAATCCTTGGAGAGCATCCTGCGAAAACAAGCGGTCTTGAAAAGTGGAATTTGCTGCTTCGGCAAACGCCGTGAGCGCCACACGCAAACGTGCTTCTGCTCTTTCCCAGCTCTCCTGTTCCTGCTCGGCAAACAATCCTGTGCCTTTACCGACATAGACTTGGCGAATCAGATTCGGCAACTCGCGTTCGACCTGGAGCAGCACCCCCATTTCGGGCAGCCCTTTGAGTAATTGAAGTGTTTTCTCAAACAGTTCTGCATCATGCTGATCCAGGTTGACTGCAAACTGCTGGCGCAACTCGCGCTCGGCTGGCGGTGCTACAGCGGCCACGACGTGCCCATGACTAATACGCGGACGGTCTTTGGCTATTACTTTTTTGTTATGCCAGGCACGTTGCGCACGCAACCACAGCGCCAAGGTGGCAATCTGCGCAGCGCGCGGGTCGATGTCTACACCATAGATATTGTTTTCGATAATCAGACGCGGCACATCGCGCGCAAAAGCCGCTTCGTCCTCATAGGTCTGGCTCAGTGGCTTGAGTGCTGCCTGAGGGTTAGTCGATACATCCAGAGAACCAGGGCCGTGCTGTTGTTCCCAGGCCCAGGCTTCACGGTAGATCTCAAGGAACAGATCGAAGGCATACAGGCCAAAGTGCATGGAGCCACAGGCCGGGTCAAGCAACTTCAGGGTGCGGGGGTCGCGCAGTTTGATGGCTGCCGGTGGTTGCTCATCGGGTTTGGCAAGCAGGTATTGGCAGAGGTCACGCAGATCGGTTTGCCCGCCAGTAGCGTTAAACCAGAGACGCCCTAGCGTGTTATCGACCAAGAACTCCACCACATAGCGCGGCGTGAAGAACTGGTTGCGGACTGCAAGTTCGCGACTATCACGCGGCATCTCCGAAGCATCGCGCATCCCTCTACGTTCTTCTTTAGAGTTGAAATACTGATAGATCCAACCAATAGTTTCGTCTTCAGCCCAGAGCTGCTCGATCTCGAAATGATTGACTTCATCCAGCAACGCGCGCAGGGCGGTTTCGCGCGGGAACAGCAAGCCATTGGCGACATAGCGATCAAACAGAGCTGGCAACTCTTGTGCCAGTTCATCGAACAAACTAAAGAGATATACCCGGTACGTCTGGCCTGTTTCACCCAGGGCGGTACCGGCAATCTTGCTGTAGAGCTGGTAGCCACGGGATTGATAGCCTTTGCTGACCGATTCAATTAGTTGCCCACGCGCTTCCATCATTAGCAGTGCTGCCAGACGGTTGAGCACTGTAAATGCCTGCTCGCGCACCATGCGGTCGAGCACTGCGATACGGTGATCGGTGTCGTCGGTATCAGCGCCCAGATAGTGCGCGAGAGTCTGGCGTAGGACCTCAGCCGTGTGGCGCTGCCGGTCGTCCAGATGGGTGAGTCGTGCCATGGACGTGACTTCGCCGGTCTTGGGGTCTAGACCATAGGTTTGCTGAAGCTGGATGCTAAATTCGTCGGACAGCAGGCTGCGACAAGTGTTAACCAACTTTTGCAGGCGCCCTCGTGTGGATTGATCAAAAGCCATTTATTAGTCCTGCAGTTCGAGGTTGACGGCAAAAGCGTGGGCATACTTCAGCTCGCCACGCAATTGTTGCAGTTGCGTGATCAGCGCATCCAGGTCATCCATCGTGGTGATCTTAGTACGCGATTTGATGCTGCGCGCGATGGCTGGTTTTGGTTCATTTACAGCACTTGGCACAGGAATCTCAGCTTCAAGCTCCTCCTTAATCCGCTTAGTGCCAAGACGCTCAATGCTGTGTTTCAAACCTTGCACTTCATCCTGCAGTTCAGAGAGCTTGTTTGTAATGGAATTGAGCCCCAACAAATCAGGCGTCACTTCCACAATCAAACGCTCTAGGCTACCCAACAGTTCAGTCTGCTCTTGCTGGGTGAGCTTGATCCACTCCGGCACCCGCTTGAGGTCGATCTCGGCCTCTTTGATGCGTGTTTTGAGCAGATCTTGCATCGCAATCACCGTATCGCGAATGCGGGCGCGAATAGTGGTGAGGCTGGTACTGAAATCGGCCGCAAAGCGATAGAAGTCGGCCTGCTGCAGGCGCTCCTCGATTAGGCTGAGAGCCTCAGCTAACTCTTCTTTCAGCGTGGCCAGCAAGGCCACGTTCGGCAGGTTGGCAATGGCCGTGCAGTGCTGGCGCAGATCGCGCAGCGTTTGCTCTAGGCCTTGCTCCAGCTTGAGTTTGACTTCGGCGGCCCATTTGAGACTTTCGAAGAGCTCTGATTGCTCGTTGCCCAAGCGACGCGGCGCATCCGAAGCATCGGTGAGCAGCACGTCATTGATCTCGTGGGTGAGGCTTTGCAGGCGGTCTACGCCCGGCAAGTTCAGGCCGCGCAGCTTCTCAGTGAGAGGGCCGTATTGGTGCTGCAGTTGCGGAAAGAGCTTGGTGGTGACTTTGCTGATGTCGTCTTCCAGCGGCACGACCGTGTCGCCAGTGAGTTCGGTAAGCCGAGTTGCAGCGCGTGCCAGTACGTCGTTGGACGGACGATCGCCGCCGCGAAGCGAAATACCGATGCTCTTGAAGGTGTTGTTGGTTTTGATGGCGTCGATGGCTTGCTGGCCGTTGACGGTAACTTCGCGTCCCGCCACCTTGAGTTTGATCTCACCGGCCAGCAGCATGGCCGCCACCAGATAGCGCAGGGTGTCTGCCGACCAACCAAAGGGCGCATCGGCAAAGACATCCGTCAGGCGCTTGCCATCCACAGTGCCGTTGCGATCAATGTAGTCACGGATGCTCACCATGGCCAAGTGGTCGGTGCGGATGCTGTGCCGCCCGCTTTGGGTTTGCACAAGGTTCAGAGGATCGAGAGCGCTGGTGATGCCCGACAAATTACCGACCCGGAGGAATCTCTCTGCGAGTTCGGTTCCGGCTCGCACCGGGGCCTCTACATAGCGATCGAACACTTGCTCGGCCACTTCGCTCAGGTGTTTGCGAGCGGCATCCAGCAGCTCAGCCGCCAGCGTATCTACTGCGACAACCTGGCCACGGAAGATGAACGAGCCTTGCAACAGGCTGCGCTGGATCTGTGCCCGCAGTTTGGTGCTGAGGTGTTCAGCCCGGTCGGCCTGGCCGTTGCAATATTCGCGAATTTCCTGATCTGGATCGCTGCGGTAGCGGTTGGCGATCTCACGGCAGCGGTGGATGTCAGCCGTCAGTTCGTCCATTTCCGGCGTCGTGCGGCCCACCAGGTAGATGTTGAACTTGGATGAGGTTTGCCGCGACTCGTCAGTGACTCGAGTGCGTGCGCTGTCGATATCTTTGGGGTCGACCAGTTCAACAATGGTTTGGATCTGGTTACGCTCACCCGCCAACGATGCGGGCACATTGCCTGCCGATTGCGCCTTAAGTCCGGTGGATACGGCATAGGAGCCGTGCAATTGGGTGGAGGGCAACGGAGCATAGACACTGGTCAACGCTTCGTTGACGATGCGACGCAGCTCAACGCCGCGCAGTGCAACTTGGCTGCGTTCCTGTTCAATGTCGTTAAGCTTTTCACTGAAGAAGCAAAGGTTGCCGTCTTGTTCGCCAAATGGAACGATGGGGTCGTTGATCAGGTCTTCGACCGCCTTGGCCACAGCGTCTCCTTGAGACGCCCCAGCGATGCTGGCGTGCATCAGGCTGGTGACGTTTTGACGGGTGATCGGCAGGTTGCCAAGGATTTGCAGAACGGCGACCGTCTTGGCGATGTTTTGATGCAACTCGGAATGCGAGAAGCGAATTTTTGTGACTTTCTCGACCGATGCGTGCAAAGAGGCGAAGGCGCGCTTGATGTCTTTATCCAAAGCATCAAACAGCGTGACCGTGGTGGCGAGCCAGCCAACGGCTTGCTCTGCAACGGCAGGCTTGCCTTCAGAGCCATCAATCAGAATGTCTTGCACCACCTTGATCGCCGAGCGCAGGCCGATGCCACCCGTGGACTTGGCCAGTGCGCCTAGCAAGTGCAGCAGGATGTCGAAATGCGCGGGAAGGAAGGGGTAGAGGTCGACAAAGGTCTTGCGGTCAAAATCGACACCATAGACGCGCGCATCAACAAGCTTGGTGTTCTGGCGCAGCTGCTGACCATATTGATCAAACAATCCGCCCAATTCGGCTTCCGCTGGTGACGACTTGCCCAGCAGACGTGTGTAGCAAATTTCCTTGATGTCGTTGGATTCAAGGGCGATCTGAATCGGGAAGCGGTCATTAAGCTTGAACAGTTCTGGCGAGTTGAGGGCGGCCTTCGCGTCGTCCGCCGTGAGCGTTTGTTGCGCCGTTCCGACGATCCAAACCTTGCCGTCGCCGATGTTTTTCAGGTTCTTCGCCAATCCATCGAGGTTCAGGATCAGATTGGGCCGTGGGCCAACGTACTGACCGACTTCATCGATGATGAAGATGATGTATTCCTTGCCAGATGCCTCGCGGGCAATCTCCAGCATTTCACGCACACGGTCGTTTTCGAAAACGACGATTTCACTTGATTCGGTCGTGAACGAACTGGGCGTCTTGAAAAGTGTGGGGTAAAGCTTGTGCGCAATTTCAGGAATGAGGCTGTCGACCACCAACTCGTCGTTACGATAGTTGTTCCAGTCTTCACCGCCCGCAGCTTCTTTGAAAGCATCCAGGAATTCGTTGTAACGACCTTCCTTCTTGAGCCTGCGTTCCAGCGCTGCAACCTTGAGATTGCGCGAATAACCCGCCCACTGCAGGACTTTGTAGAATAGGACCGTCGATACCTCTTCCATGGTCGCACCTGCGACCTGTTCGCTGGCCAAGTCCAACATCAGCACTGCGGCAGGAAAGCGCTTGGCTACATTCGACAGCAAGGACTTGGTTTGCTGACGTTTGAGACGGTCTTGGAGGTGCTGGATGAATGGAACGCCATCAATGATGATGCGATCGTCAAACGCCAAACCCAGATACTTGGTGAACGAGCTCTTACCCGAGCCATAGAAGCCCGACACCCAGACGCCGACTTCGTTTTCGCCACCAATGTCCATGGCGGCTTCCATCTTGAGAAGCAGATTCTCGAACTGCTGGTCGATGCTGTCGGTAACCACGTATTCCGAGATTTCCGACTTCAGGCGCGCCTCTTGTGACACGCCATAGGTGATGACCTTTTCAATGCTGCGATTGATGCTCTTACTGGGGTCGAACAGTTTTTTGATTGTCATGTTTTACCTTAATGATTAGCCGCCGACGTGGACAGAGCGGTAGTTGCCATCGTCGGGGTAGAACCCCAGGAATTTGAGTCGTGTCTTGCCGGTGCGCACACCAGGGTAGAAGAACACCGTGGGCACATGGAATTTGCCTTGCAACTTGCCTTCGATTACACCGATGCGTGTGTAGGGATGCAACGCCTCAAGATCGGTGACCAGTAAAATGGCCTTAGACTTGCCTTCAAGTTCGGCCAGCTTGGCTTCGATGCGTGCCTGCAACGCGCCATTACTGATGGCATTAGCGAGCGACGCATTGGTCTTGTCCCATGCCAGGGGTGCTTTCTGATCGGCAGCGAGCCAGATCTTGCGAAGCGGTGCCTTTTCGATAATGTCTGCCACATGCTCGGTGATCGAAAAGGTTTCGACTTCCCAGCCTTCGTTACGCAGTCGGTGCATCCACGCGGGTGTTTCGCGCTTCACATTGAGGATCTGATTTGGCGGAAAAACCAAATAGAAAATGGGCTCGAAGCTGGCATGGCCAAACTCGCGCCCCTGCTTAATTCGCTCCATCAACTCATTGAAATCAGCTTTGAGCGACGACATCGATCAGTTCCTCCATGCTTTTATAGGTCCACCCGATATGCACGACATCGGAAGCGGCCTGAAATATGAGCACGCCTTGCAATGACAAACGTTTCAGTTGGTCTCGGACGTCAGTACGTTCCAGTCCAAAGAGATCCCAGTCGGAGCTTGAAACAATTTGGTTGTCACCAAGACCACTGAACTTCAAGTCGTAGGCCAAGTAGGCAGCAACCTTTGGCAAGATGCGATAAGCAGCAATCGAGCGCTGGTTGCGGCCTGTGGTTGTCAGCAGTCCATAGTCGGCGCAGCAGCCCATCAAATACGATGAGATGCGCTTGATCGTGGTCTCAGACCATGGCTTTTGCGTTTTCCCCTCGCGTACGCTGTTGGCAACAAAGGTGCGTGCGTCTTCCAGCTGGAGGTCATTTCGCCCTGCTGAATAGCGCGCCCAGTAAACTTCTCGAACGAAGTCTGCCAGTACAAGATTGGCTCGCGCTGTATGGATAAAGAGCAGTTGATTGAGCTCGGCGGTCGTGAAACGATCAGCCAGGGACTTTAAGTGCGCGGCAACGTATGGGTCGCGCATGTAGCGTGGTGCAAAGCACTCGGCAACAATATTGCGTAGCCGCCTTGCCGTTACCAAAGGGAAACGACCCGATGCCAGCGCGGCCTCATACAGCTGCGACGCACTCATGCCGGGTTGATAAACCTGGAGCAATTGCCTTGTTTCTTCTAGGAGCCCCAGCCCGGCTTGTAGCTGAGTGGTGTAGTAGCGCTGCTGACTCACTCAACCTCCCGAACGTAGGGGAACGTCTGAATTCCGGAGGTTAGGGCTGCACAATAAAAGCCCGCAGCACGTTGTAGCTCGGCTTGTATATCTTGACTCATCTGGCCCAGCGAAACAGGGCCTGGCGATGCGGACTCTGGTTTATCCGCCAACTCAGCCAGGCGCACCATTGCCAGCTCACGACTTGCCAATCTGCCTTGCAAGATTTGCACGAAAGCGGTGTCGTTGAGCGCATCAGCAGATGATTGCTCGAGCCCGATCGGCATACGAAATAGGTGATAGATACGGCCAACACCAATGACCTCGTCGTGAACTTTAGCTGCCGCCGCAGTTGCCCCCTGGTATTGGGCAAGAAACAGAGATCGGTTGAATATTGGAGCCAAAAAAGCAGCCGCTGTAGCGCCAAAGAACTCGCTGCCCCACCAATTAGCCTGGCCCTTTTCCCCCAGGTAACCAACCAGTATCCGAAGCTCTGCGATTGTTTTTGCGATGGTATTCATCAAAAGTCCTAAATCGTTTTTTCCAGCTGAGCAGCCGAGCAATTGGGCAGCACAGTTAATGATTTGTCTTCGCCTCGTCCAGGCGGGTTTTTTTGTAGCCTGGAGCCAAAACAGCATTTTTCACACCGTACAGCGCCAACTGGTCCTTCAGCCAAAGTCGGTACTCATGGCCACGCAGACTATGGTCCGGCGAGCAGTCCACGCTCCATTGCCTTAGGATGTATCCGGCAGTTGCGGCTCGCAGCTTCATGCGCAGTGCCCCTCCATCCATCCCATAATCCATTTCGGTTATTTCTGGACGCGGCTGGCTCGGATGCGGCACCAGCTCTAACTCGACGATTCGGGTCCACTGAATGTCTTGATCGCTCATCTCGTGAGGAGCCACGGGCTGGCCATTGAGCACCACTGGACGCCTTATCCGAGTAATGACGAAGTCACGGAATTCCTTTGACTTCCGATCGAACGCGCGAACGTGCCAGCGAATACCCGTATCGATCAAAGCAAAAGGCACGATCTCGCGTTTCGACTTGCCACTGGAAATCGAGTGGTACTCAACGACCAAGGGGCAGCACTGATGGATGGCTCGCGTCACACTTGCCAGTACATCCAAATCAGGGTTCGTCAGCCTAGAAGGAGTTTCACTAGGCACCCAAGCTTTTAACTTAAGCGGCTCGCCATCGCCGAAGGCCTGAGTCAGCCACGACATAACTCTTTCGGCCGGGTAATCGAACAGCGAACGGAAGGTAGCACCAAGGACATAGGTCTTGGCCTTGGAGTCATAGTCGATATTACCGGAGGCTAGCTCCCTATACAGCGCAAGATCCCGGGTCGCCGCAGCGGACTGGATGGCAAAGCGCTTCACCAGATCCTGTCTCCGAATCTCCCCTACGAAACGCACGCGCAGCTCGATAAAGGCTAGGCGGTCACGCTGTGGCTGAGCGACTTCTGCAAGAGCGTTTATGGGCGTCATATGAATTAGCGCCACGTGATCTGACTATTTAACGGATATTATTGTACGCCTTAGGCGCATGTCCATAATTGTATTTTACAAAGATGGTGGTAATCATTTTGATTAGCTAATATTTTTTCAAAAGTAAGGGGGGAGGGGAATCCTAGCGCCTTCCCCGACATCCCTGCGAGGCAAACCTGATGGACGAATGCCCACCACTCACTCCTACTGCCCTCTCTGCCCTCTGCTGACACGGAATCCACACTGAAGATCCCCGGGAATCTACAGTCACCTTGCGGAGACAGAATGTCGCCTCAGAAAACCGCCGGCGCTCATCACCGTCGCCACGGCTGACATATTGCCCAATCTGCACTCACCATGCCCTGAGGCGGGCGCCAGCACGGCAGCCAATCTTGTTCGCGCCGTGCGAGTGTAGGCGCTCCCAGGTGAACGAAGTATTTTCATTCAATAAGATTTTAGATTTCTGATTACTGCACGTTATTCAAGTAACGGAAACGCTTGGCCAAGTTAGAGCCGGAACAGGACGCTCGTCTGGCATCTAGACCTTTCAGTCTGTCGCTCTGCGGATACGACCCGTGCGGTAGGTTCTCGCCCCCGCAGGCTTCATTCGCAGATACTGGCTGTGCTTGGCTAGATACTGCATGACCTTGACGACCTTTCGGCATGCCTGGATGTCGATTCGCTTGATCACCCCGATGCCGAGCTCATCACCATAGCTTTTCTTGTCATCGTTGCAGCTGAAAAAATATCCCTGGCCCCGAGTGATCTGCTCCCACAACTCGCCGACCTTTCTCGCCTTAGCGAAATCGCTGCGTACCTCAGCACCGTTGAAGAAGAAGGCTGCATGGATATGAAAACCTTTATCCTCTCCGTGCTCGACTGAGCAGATATAGCCTGTCTCATGCTCGAAGATGAGATTACGGTCCCGCGCACGGATGAGCTTATCCAGGTCATTGAACACATGCTCTATGCGCAAGCGTGGGCGCGCCATCGCTCGATAGTGCAGATCAACACGAACGACCACCGTACGGGAGTAACGACTAAGCACCTGGCTGACGTACTCACTGAGCGCGACTTGCTTGCGATTGGCTTCGTAGCGACGGTCATTCGCCTTGCGCATGAATCCCTTACCTCGGATTAACTGGCGAATCCGAGCTACCAGTACATTCATGGAGTGGTGAAAGCCCAGATAGGCTGTCCTTTGCCGATTCAGACAGATCATGCCTCCCGGACTACGTTCCAGGCCAATGTCCTGACAAGCTTCCCAGAAGGCTTGAAGGTGCTCACTGTAGACGTAGGGGTGACGATCATCGAAGAGATCGAACATCTGCTGAATGGAGTCGACGTGTTTGGAAATCCTGGTCCTTTGTGCACGTTCGTATCCGGATTGAGTTTGGGTTATCTCGAAAGCTGGCTTGTCAGTACGCTCAATGGACTGAACGAATCGTTCGATCCTGATCGAGGCTTGAGACTGGGAGAAGCTGGAGTAGGCGGTATTGCGGAATGAGTACATGGTTGCGGCCTGGCTGGTTGGATACACACCAGGTACTCACTGAGTATCTTTTAACTGCTGAGACGCTCTCCCTGCTTGAGACTATTGAAGGGCGGTAGTTAATTGGATATGGCTATATGGCTATATCAATAAAACCAGCTTAGCCAGGCAAGGTCCTGCCCGGAGAAGCAGGGCAATGGAAACGATATTGCCCTATGTATCGATACTTTTTGCTATGAGTCCATTGAGGGAGTTGTCTGAGGTGCCGCCACGGAAGCAGGCGATGCGACATAAAGCGCCATGACCAGGGAAGCCCCAGCCATGGCGTATTGAGGCTACCTGAACAGGCAACCAAAGTCCCCCCTGATGCCCGTAAATCAAGCAGCTATGCGCTCGGCCAAGTCGCGTTCTTGAATCCTGGTCATGATCCAATCGTGAACTTCACTTTCCACCCACCCAACGCACCGATCCCCCAGAGAGACCGGTTTTGGGAACGTTCCTTCAGCTACGTACTTATAAATGGTTGACCGGCCCAAACCGGTGCAGTCGATGACTTCTTTCAGGCGAACTAATCTCATGAACTGGCTCCTCTTCTGCGTTCAGAGGATTGGGGTGCCTTGTAGGAAATTACGCTTATTCGCTGCCAGCTAAGTAGAAGCCGTTTCGCACAAAAGAAATTCTTATGTGGCTATCATTCGCCGTCCTCCTCCAAAAGCAAGCCTAGCATCTGCGCGCTTAAATTTGCGCCACGTCATGGACATCCTAATGCAAAAAAAGCCCCCCCCCGGACACATGTATCCATGCGTGGAGCGAAGCCTGCCAGCATGGTCATGAAACCTAGCAACCCTCCGTCAACTTCAGCTGATGCGCGTGTGTGCCAGCGTCGAAACCTTCGGAGATGACTGAGGCGATTAAAAACAGCCCTAACCTCTTTAAAGCAACGTATTTAGGGGAGCCACCAAACAAATACAGCATCTAGAAGCCATCTAGAAGCAATCTATTAATCACTAGATATTTTCTAGATTTCATCTAGGTCTAATCTATTTGTCATCTATAGCGCCTCTATACTGGACGATGATTTGACGTTCTATTTCCGTTGTGCGATCTTTCGGCACACGGTAGGAAATCGGAAGCGACGACGGACGTATGAAAAGTGATGGCCTTACCTTTAAGGACCCTATAGATCAATTTGAGTCTGACTTTGGATTGACGCGACGCCAGTTCCTGTGGATCTGGCAACGACTAAAAAGCCGGCTTGATCTGAAAGACGGTGAATACGCATCATCAGCACAGCTGAAGTTGATATCTGAAAAGCTCGAGTCTGCTAGAAATGCACAAGGACTCAGAGATGAAATGAAAATTGACTTACTGCCACCCAAGAGATTCGACTGGATAAAAAATTCCACTCGGCAAATACTGTGGATTGAGAAAAAACTGCGCATGGAGCCCGCTCCACCTGTTCCTCTACCGCCACAGGTAGCAGCAAGAGATTCTTTGATAGCTCAAATAGATTATTTGAACAAAGGCGTAGAGAAATCCGAATGGCTTTCACACCTTGAAAGGACTTGGCATAACCAGCTACAGGAGGATTCGATATTCCAATGGTTTGAAGATAAATCCGAGAAGGAAAAATGTGCATTAGCCTGGGAGTGGATGATAAAAAACAAACCATTTCTGACTGATGGCCAGCGCCCCTTCCGAAACCATGCCGACCTCGTGCTTTTCTTTGAGTCATCAAATACAACCCTTGATGAAAAAAAGCTCTACGTTAATACCGTAAAAAAACGCTGGACCCAGAAAAAATACCGTGAACAAACATCTACTCAAAAACAGCACAATTTCATCCTGGCGGCACAATCCGGAGAAAGCCTAGCTGCGCTGGCCAGAAAACATAAAATGACCAAATCCTCAGTCATCGAAGCACTCATTGATGGTGAAGCCCGTGTGGGCAGCTATCTGAGTGCCGCTCTCCCTGTAAAAGGCTGATACGCGAAAAGGAAGGACCAGGCAGACAGCTGCCGCTCCTTCGCGACAGCTCTAAGCCCCGGTATTCCAAAAGGTATTCCACTAGAATAACTAAACAGAAAATGTACATATATATCAGATAGTTAACCGTCCAGTTCAAATTACCCCGGCCCACCAAATCCAAAAAAGAAGACGTCCTCGGACGTCTTTTTTTGTGGGCGGGATTCCCCAACGACGATGGCTTTCTACAGGCCGGCCCAAACCTGAAGATCACGATCGGTCTTTGAAGTGCACCATCGAATCCACGAAACGCTGAGCTTTTGCTTTGGTGTCTACCAGAGCGCTATTCAAAACAGCACCCGCCTGACTCCGCGTGATAACCACCCAGCGCCCACGCTTGGAGTAGAGCCTCACCTCGCCGATAGAGTCGAAGCAAATTCGCGTGTTAAGCGATTTCGAGGTTGTTCTCGACGTTCCTGCCGCGAAAGCGCCGTCACCCAACGGTGCTGAACTGGCAAATCCATCGGTCACGGAAATAACGCCGCTGCCGTACGCAATGTATTTCGAAGTAATGATGACTTGTTCAGGCCGGGTCTTTTGAGGCTGCTCCATAAGCACCTGTTCAATCACCGATCTTGCTTGCTCGTCCGTAATTGGCGCTGCGGCATACTCCACCACTTTTGAAACGCAGCCTCCCAACAGCAGTGCAACGAGGACACAAAGCGTCTTACCCACAAATACTCCTTGTAATATCGACGTCTAAAATTGGCGCGATGCGGTGTGCGCGATCTTGGCGCGCAAGGTCAGCGCCCGTCAACGGCGAATAGCGAGACGGGAGGAGATGACCGCAGACCCCGCCAAAATCCAGCCATAAGAAAGCCCCGCTCGATTCAGCGGGGCTTTCGGGTTCAGCGCGAGGCGATTACACCCCGCCCTTCCCCGGCAACGGCTCGTCATTACCACGGCGAGTCGTCGGCTCTTCGGTCACCGGGTCATTCTCGGTCCGCGCAGGTTTTGTCGGGTCTACCTGCGGGTCGGAGACATCAGGCGATTGCTCATCAAAGCCGAGATCTTTATCCGAGTCCGTCTGTGCGGTGGTCCCTGTAAGCGAAGTGTCGTTAGCCATGAAATGTGGTCTCCTCGTTTACGCGCGGTTTGTCCGCACCATAACGATACGAACCCTCTGATCGCGCCGAGTGCCCCGGATTAGACGGGCGGTTTCGCTGAGGGCGTCTTACCTCGAACGCGACTCTCCACCACCCTGCTCAGCTGCCATTGCGGGAAGCAGGCCGAGGGCTACCTGCGACAAATGAACGCCCCTTTTCCACCCGGACCTGCGTTGTGACAACGTTTACAAGGGCGTAGAATCCGCAACATCAAGTCGCATTTCCCCATACTCATAATATTCAGCTGACCGCACGCACCGCTCAGGCAAACGCCTTGCGCGGTCTTTTTGCTTGTCGGCGTTTACCGGGGATGCGGCAAACCGAATTTTTCAGGAGGGCATTCGTTTTAATGAATACCACTAATGCACACACCGGAAGCTGGCTGAGCGTTGTTGCGCTGGCCCTGGCCGCCTTCATTTTCAACACCACCGAGTTCGTGCCGGTGGGTTTGTTGAGCGCTATCGGTCACAGCTTCGACATGACCACGGCTCAGGTGGGCCTGATGTTGACGGTCTACGCGTGGATCGTGTCGCTTACCTCCCTGCCAATGATGTTGCTGACCCGCAACATCGAGCGGCGCAAGTTGCTGTTGTTTGTGTTTCTCATGTTCATCGCCGCTCACGTGATGTCGAGCATGGCGTCGAGCTTCGGCATGCTGCTGGTCAGTCGTGTCGGTATCGCGGTGGCGCATGCGGTGTTCTGGTCGATCACGGCATCGCTTGCCGTGCGAGTGGCGCCGGAGGGCAAGCAGGTTCAAGCCCTCGGCCTCTTAGCGACCGGCACTGCGCTGGCCATGGTGCTCGGCATTCCGCTCGGCCGTGTATTGGGCGAAGCGCTGGGGTGGCGGGCGACGTTCCTGGCGATTGCCATGGCGTCCGGCCTCACCGTGCTGGTGCTGATGAAGTCGCTGCCGCTGCTGCCAAGCCAGAACTCGGGTTCGTTGCGCAGCCTGCCGGTTCTGTTCAAGCGTCCGGCGCTGATGTCGCTGTATGTCCTGACGGCGTTGGTGGTCACCGCGCAGTTCACGGCTTACAGCTACATCGAACCGTTCGCACAGCTCGTGGCGAAGATGACCAGCGACATGACCACCGTTATCCTCTTGCTGTTCGGTGGCGCCGGCATCATCGGCTCGGTGGTTTTCAGCCGCTACAACAACCGCTATCCACGTGGCCTGCTGATTACCGCGGTGGGCGCGCTGGCAGCGTGTCTGATTCTGTTGCTGCCGCTGTCCGGCAGTCCATCGTCCATGGGCACGCTGAGCGTGGTCTGGGGCATGGCGATCATGTGTTTTGGCCTGGTCATGCAATCCAAGGTGCTGGCGATGGCGCCGGACGCCACGGACGTCGCGATGGCGTTGCATTCGGGCATCTACAACATCGGCATTGGCGGCGGCGCGCTGTTGGGCAGCGTAGTGATCAGCCAGCTTGGCGTTGCCAACATCGGTCTGGTGGGCGGCATGGTGGCGATCAGTGGCTTGCTGCTGGCGTGTCTGGCGACCCATCGGTATGGCGAAACGATTCGGGCATAAAGACGAAAAGTCGAACACAGTTTGGAAGGCGGGAGCGACCGTGATGTCGCTCAAGCTTCCTCCCAAACAGTTGGTATCCGCTAGACAGACAGCGTCTGAACGCCGTATTCGTGAGCAAGCTCACTCCCACATGAACTGCGTTCGCCGCGCCACGGCGAACGATCCATCATTCCCGTCGATAACCAACATTCCCGCGAATGCCTTCCGCTCAAAACTGATGGGCGTACCATCGCCCTCACACCCAAACACGAACCGAGGGCAGGAAAAATGGTAGTTCATCTCCTTACTTGCTTGACGCTGACAGCTTTCACCAGCTACGTCGTCGCCCTCAAATTCTTCGATCTGGCGTCGGTCGTAATGACCGCGGACGAAGAGGATTGTCGTGTTGTGGCACCGGCCAACTAAGGCCAAGTAGCTGACACTTATCAGCACCTTTTACGCTTTCCACTTCCTGCTTGATGCGGAGCACCGACATGACCCGAGACGTCACCCTGCACGTTAGTTTTCCCCTTTTTGGTAAAAACTATTACTCACAACATGTCGTCCCCCGCAAGAACCGCCACGGCCTGGTCGAAGACAATCGCTTCGGCGCTTTCATGATGCCTTCGGCGGAGAACCACTTCAGTAATGAAGTGGTCGGCTTCAACGATCAGTTCCGGTTTTTGACTGACGTATTGGCCATGCACTTGCTGGAAGTTGAAGAGGCCCGACCTGCGCGGCGAGCTCGACCGTCAGCTCAGTTGCGCAGTGTGTAAATTCAGCGTCTGAATAACGCCATTCATGCGGCGGGTAACCCCGACCTGGCTGCATGGGTGGTTTTGTTTTTCAGCGGGCGTGAGCCCTCTGCATCCCGCTCAACGGCTTGCCCTGCATACATTCAACGACATCGGGTTTGCCTAAGCGGACCAATGGGTTGAAAATCCCCGCGCACTGCCCTCTCTCAAAGTCTTGATCGTGAAAAACCTTCTTCGCAGCTTCATGCCTCATTCGCTCAATACCCACCCCGCCGAATGGTCGCGGGCGGCCATCGGCGCATGCCTGGGCATCTTCGTCAGCGCGGTGTTCTGCCGCGAGCTGTTCGGCATCGACATCACGCTGCACCTGCTGGGCCCGGTGGGCGCATCGGCGGTGCTGCTGTTCGCCGTGTCGACCGGCGCGCTCGCTCAGCCATGGTCGATCCTCGGCAGCTACCTGATTGCTGCGCTGGTCGCGCTGTTGTCTGTCAGCCTGTTTGGCAACACCATCATTGCCGCCAGCGTGGCGGTCTGTTCGTCCATCTTGCTGATGTGCATCTTCCGCTGCCTGCACCCGCCCGCAGCGGCGGTGGCGATCTGCATCGTCACCTCGAAAAACGAACTGTCGCCCATGGGCCTGCACGTGCTCGGGCCGGTGATGCTCAACGCGGTGTGTCTGCTGGCGGGCGCGCTGGTTTACAACAACCTGACCCGGGTGCGCTACCCGAAGGCACAGGCCAGGGAACTGCCAGTGCCGCATCAGACCGCCATCATCAACGATGGCTTCAACGCGCAAGATCTTGAAAACGCGCTGGAAGAGATGGGCGAGTTCGTCGACGTCTCTCGGGAAGACCTCGAGGAGATTTTGCACAAGACCGAAGAGCACGCCCTGCGACGCAACCGGTCCGACATCGACGCCGCACGGGTCGTCTCGCGCAGCACGCAAGGCGTGTCTCTGGAACACTCGATGGCCGACGCGATGACAATGCTCGCCAAAAACGACAGCAAATACCTGCCGGTGCTGGATGGCGACAAGAAGGTGGTAGGCATTATCACGCTGGTCAAATGACACCGGCTTAAGCACCTACTGGCGGAAATCCTGAATCTGAGGTCTGATGCGACAGGCCTGCACCGATAGCGGGCCACACCACCACCTCTGCGGAAGTCCCCATGAAACATGCCTTGCTCGCCGGCCTGCTCCTGACTGCATTTGCCCTGCCCCCTGCCGCAAATGCCAACGACGACAACAATCAGTGTCAGATGAACCTGAGCAAGATTCGTGACGCGAAAGTCGCTAATCCTAACCTCAGCGACGCGGTCAAAAGTGACATCGACACCACCGTACACCGCGCCGAAGCAGCCTTGGCGCGGCACAACGATGACGGTGGACGTGAGTGTGTTGCGCTGACGCAGCAAGCCCTGCAAAAGGCCCAGAGCAACTGAGCCTGCAGCGCCTCACGTTCTCTCTCTTCGGGCGCTGGGTCGGTTAGCGCAGAGCTATTTCAACACCAGCATCCGATAAACCCCTGCCTCGCTTTCGATGCCGTGGGTGTCGTGGGTGAAGCCCGGGAATGACCGGTCGAAGCTTTCCAGCGCCCGAAGGTACGCCAACAATGGTCCGTCTGCGGGACCTGCGTTTTCCCCGGGCATCAACAGCGGGATGCCAGGCGGATAAGGCACGATACCCGTCGCGGCGATGCGCCCGGCGGCCTCCTCCAGCGTGACCTGCTCCACCTCGTTTTTGACCAGCTTCTCGTAAGCCTCCACCGGGCTGAACTCGGCTTTGGGCAATGTGCCGAACGCCTTCGACATGGCCGCCGTGGTCTTGGTCTGTTTCATCGCAGCGAAGATGTCTTCCGCCAGCTCCTTCAAGCCCATGCCGGCATAGCGCTGCTGATTCGCGGTCAGCAAATCGGGCAGGCACAGCTCGAGCTCCAGGTTGGTGTCGTAGTCGCGCTTGAAGTCCAGCAAGGCGTTGACCAGCGTGCCCCACTTGCCCTTGGTGATGCCGATGGAAAACAGGAACAGGATGGTGAAGTCTGTGGTTTTCTCGACCACGATGCCCTGATGCCCCAGGTAGGCGCTGAGCACGCAGGCAGGGATCCCGAAGTCGAGCAGGTTGCCATCGTCGCCCATGCCCGGACTCAGGATAGACACCTTGATCGGGTCGAGCATGCAGTAGCCGTCTTCGATGTCGCCGAAGCCGTGCCATACCTCATTCGGGTGCAGGACCCAGCAGTTCGGATCGGTCTTGAGCCGGACGGGGTCGACTTCATGGAACGCAATCGACGTCGCGCCGACCTTCACCAAAGGCGGCTGCCAGCAAGAGAAAAACCAGTCGTCGCGGCTCTGCATGTCGATCTGCATCCGCGAAATGACCTGACGGAACGCCACCGCTTCTTCGATGGATTCGTTGGTCAGGATCTGGCCACTCGGTGCTTCCATCATCGCCGAGCTGACATCGCACGACGCCATGATCGCGTAGTTCGGCGAGGTCGACGCATGCATCATGTAGGACTCGTTGAACCGCCCGTGGGGAATCGGGTTCCGGCCGTTACGGACATGGATCATCGACGCCTGGGACAGCGCCGCGAGCAGCTTGTGAGTCGACTGCGTCGCGAACACGGTGGGCTTGGACGGATCGTGATCGTCCGGGCTGCCGTGCATGGCGAAACGGTCCTTGTACAGCGGGTTGAACCGCGCATAGCCATACCAGGCTTCGTCAAAATGCAGCCGGTCAACACTCTGCCCCAGCAGTTCCTCGACGCGGGTGACGTTGTAGGTCAGGCCGTCGTACGTGGAGTTGGTGATGATGGCGTGCACCGGCGTCGGGTCGATGTGGCTCTTGACCAGCGGGTTACTGGCGATCGCGGCCTTGACGCTCTCGGCGCTTAACGTCTGCGGCAGGATCGGACCGATGATGCCGAAGCGGTTGCGCGTGGGCACAAGATACGTCGGAATCGCGCCGGACAGCGTCATGGCATGCTCGGCGGACTTGTGACAGTTGCGGTCGCACAGGGCAATCTGATCACGGGTCACGCTGGCCATCAGGATGACGCGATTGGACATCGAGGAGCCGTTGGTCACGTAGTAGGTGCGATGGGCGCCGAACACCTTCGCCGCATAACGCTCGCCCTGACCGATCGGGCCGCTGTGGTCGAGCAATGAGCCCAGTTCGCCCACGGAAATCGACAGGTCGGAGCGCAACAGGTTTTCGCCGAAAAACTCATAGAACGCCCGGCCTGCCGTGCTTTTCAAAAATGCCGTACCGCCGGCGTGGCCCGGGGTGTGCCAGGAGTATTCGTAGCTGCGGGCGAACTTCAGCAGCGCGCCGAACATGGGTGGCAGCACGGCCTGACGATAGCGTTCGATGGCCGCCATGATGCGTCCGCTGAGGAACCGACTGGTGTCTTCCGGCAGCCAGATGAAGTCATCGGCGTGCTGCATGACGATTAACGGCACGTTCGAGGCGGTGCTGCGATCGCTGATCAGAAACACCGGCACGCGCGTGTTGCGCTCACGCAAGGTGGTCAGCAGATCAATGCATTCCTTGTGGTCTTCGCTGCTGTCCATTTCCCAACTGAGCAACACACACTGAATCGCCGGATCGGTGCTGAGGATGGACTTGGCGTCGCTGAGGCTTTCGGAGGTCAGCACGCTGATGGCGCGATCCTCCACGTCGCTGATCAGCTGGATCAGGGCCCGCCCGAACACGCTGCGTTTGTCGGGCTGGCTACTGACCAGCAGCGCCAGCATGCCGAGCAAGTGTCTGTTGTCCGTCATGGTCGAGTCTCCAGGGTGGCCAGCTTCAGATTATTGACGGGGATAGGCTCGCCAACGATGTGCTGCGCCGCCACCGTCTGGGTCGGCACGCTGTTGTTCATCGCTTCGAGTTTGATCAGGCGGGTGTTGACGTAGCCGAACAGCGTGTAGCCGACGATGGTCGCCACACCGCCAAGCATCAATGCCTCAGCGCCGGAACTGTAGAGCGCCAGATAGCTGTACGCCGTTGCAATGCCGGCCACGATATTGGTGATGAGCGCTTTTCGCGCCGGAACGTTGGAGACCTTCTGCAGGGTCATGAGCGTGGCCATGGAGAGGATGTACGGCACCAGATTGGTGACCACCGCAAGGTTGACGAGTGTGTCGAACTGCTTGGCCAGGTCAGGACTGATGGTCAGCAGCGCCAGCGCGGTCTGGATCGCCAGAAGGATCAACATGCTGATGATCGGCACGCCGTGCTTGTTGGCCTTGGCGAAGATGGGCAGAAAGTAACCGGTGTCCGCCGAACTCTTGAACACTTGCGCCACGGTGAACTGCCAGCCCAGCAGCGAGCCGATGCACGCCAGCACCATGAGGCCCATGATGATGTCGCCGATCATGGGGTTGAACATCTTGGCGAACACCAGCCCGAACGGCGCCGTTGAGGAAACCAGCTCTGCGTTTTCGACGATGCCTGCGATGACGTTGGTCGACACGATGTAAATCACCGCTGCGCCCAAGGTGCCGCCAAGCACGGCGATTGGCACATTCTTCTCGGGGTTTTCCACTGCGTCGCCGTTAGCGCATGCCGATTCCAGCCCGAGAAACGCCCACAGGGTGATCGCCACCGACGCGCCTGCCGCCTCGTACCAGGGCTTGTCGTGGGGATTCCAGCCAGCGGCATACGTGCTGCTGTCAAACCAGAACCAGCCAATTGTCGAAACCAGGACAACAGGGGCAATAACGCCCCATACGGTGACGGCACCGATCTTACCGGTAATGTTTGCACCACCGAAGTTGGCAAACGTCGTAATCCATAACAGCGCAATGGTGGCCAGGCCGACTTCTAGCGAGCCTAACTTGATATCGAACAGCGTCTGGATATATCCCACTGCGGTAATACTGATGGCCACATTGGCAATCAACAAGGACAGGCCATAGGTGTAGTTGGTGATGTAGTTGCCAGACTTGCCGAAGGTGTATTCGGCATAGCCGCCCATGCCGCCGGTCTTTCGACTGAGCATGCCGCACCGCGCAAAGGCGTATGCCAGCGCCAGCGAGCCGGTCGCCGTGATCAGCCAGGATAGGATGGAAATACCGCCGACTTCGGCGAGTTTGGTAGGCAACAACACAATGCCGGACCCCAGCATGTTGACCGCCGTCAACATGGTGAGCTGACCCACGCTCATTTTCTTAGCGACTGACATTCCGTTGCCCTATTTAAAAGAAGTGAGAAGGTTTAGCTATAGCAAAGGATTCTTGTTAATCAAGAAACCAGAGCCTCGTTTATCCGAAGTTAGCGAGACACTAGTTACTGGCGACAAGCCACCTTTGCCAAGCTAGTTAGACTTTGAAAGACGCAGATAATGTTGAAAAGAACGGTCAGTTCAAAGAGATGGCGACGTCAGGCCGAAGGCAAATGAGGATAGCGTCAGGAAATAAATGAGCATTGATCTGCATCAATAAAATGACGAGCAGCATTCATGAGTGGGGGGTTATATGAACGGGGATTGCGGATGAGGCGGGCTTGGCTCACCCGCTACTAGCACGTAATCGGCTTACTGGCGAACCACTGGGTCAGACATGAAGATGCACTCACCCTAAGCGTTCGCCCGCAAGCCGGCGGCTACCGATTCAAACAAACAACGTGATCAGCGCAAACCCGACATACCAGACGATGGCCGAGCGGATGAGCAATTCCCACAGTACATCCAGGCTGTTGACCCCTTCGACGCCCACGACTGGCGCAGGAACTTCACCCGCGACGCAGCCGACCTTGCTGATCAGGCGCGAGGCGCTGATGTTCCAGTTAAGCAATTCGCTGAGCATCACGCGGCTGACCGCGACGAAGTTGCCGACCAGTGCAAAGCTGGCTGCCAGCAAGCGTACGGGCACCCAGTCAAATGCATGCCTCGCCTGAGTGGCGCGCTCGACCAGCGCCGGCGTCTTGCCATGCTCCGAGGCGAGCGCCAGCAAGCGGTACGCCAGCGCAGCCACCGGACCGAGCACGAAATACCAGAAAATCACCGCAAAAAAGCCCTGATAAATCTGCCACAGCAAATACGTCTGAGCGCCGCCCAATAGCTGCTCTTCATTGTCGGCCTGGACCCCCAGATCGCGCTCGGCCACCAACACCGCCGCTTCCTGATCGCCCCGCCGGCAAGCGTCTCGGAACGACCCGAGCTTGGCTTTTACGTCGCCGCGGCCGAGGCTGTAAATCAGCACCAGCAAATGGATCGGCAGCGCGAGCCAGCCGTAGGCCACAGAACCGACAATCACCAGTAGCAGCGCCAGCACCACTAACGGAAACACCACCGTGACCATCAAGATCCACCACGGCCGTTCGGCAGAACGCGGGTTGGACTCAAGCCGGCTCAATTGACTGAGCCATGGCGCGTCGCGCTGAATACGGTGGCGCAGCGCCGAAAACTTCTCGACCCAGACCGCCAGCAGCAGAACCAGAAAACTCATCAGCTATTCCTCACTTCAAACGTCCAGGGCGGCACGAAACCGCGCCCAGTCAAAACACGGACCCGGATCGGTCTTGCGCCCGGGCGCGATATCGCTGTGACCGCAGATGCGTTCAGCCGTGATCGCCGGCCACGCTGCACGCAGCTGGCGGGTCAGCTCGACCAACGTCTCATATTGCGCGTCGGTGAAGGGTTGATCATCGGTGCCTTCGAGCTCGATGCCAATGGAAAAGTCATTGCACGTCTCGCGACCGTCGAATACGGACACACCGGCATGCCAGGCACGATCAAGGCACGACACGAATTGCGTCACCTCACCGTCGCGCTCGATCAAAAAATGCGCAGACACTCGCAGCTCGGCGATGCCTTCAAAGTAAGGGTGTTCTGCGACGTCCAGCCGGTTCTGGAAAAACGCCTGAACCTTGCCGGTTTTGAACTGCGCGGGCGGCAGGCTGATGTTGTGGATCACCAGCAACGAGATTTCGTTTTCCGGCCGGACATTGAAGTTAGGTGAAGGGCAATGCTGCGCGCCGTGGCACCAGCCAGTGGCAGGGTCCAGATGCATGGGAAGTCCTTAAGGCATGAAACGACAGCGCGCAGTATGCCCGCGACGGGAAAGGATGTGGATGGCGAATCTGCGCTGAAGTCGCGCAGATTCACAGGCAGACGCCGTAGGACTGATCTGGCTTAACCTTTGAGCTTGCGCAGATTGCCCAGTACCGACTCCAGCGCGCGGTCAAACAGCAGCGCATCGTCGAGGACGCGAATGGTGCCGCGACGGAATTCCACCGCCAGGCCCATGCGGGTTTTCTCAAGCACCTTCATGCCGGTGCGATTGACGAACACATAGCGCCCGCTCGGCTCAACGATCGCGGCCAGCTTGCAGCGCAGCTTGTGGGATTCGTCCTCATGGATCTCGACCCAGCTGCCCAGACGCAGCTTCTCGACCTGCATCAGACCTTCGTCGTCGGCAGGCAGCTGCATCGACGGCTCGTTCTGAATCTGCTCGCCCGGCCCGACCAACACGATTTCTTCCACCACGGCCATCATTGCCGGCCCGTTCTCGGACCCGACCTGATAGCTGTCGGCACCCGCGGCGGATGGCCTCGCCACATGGCTGAACGCCTGGACGTGAAGTACTTCAAGCTGGCTGAAGAACTCGCTGGTGGCAAACGGATCGAAGGCTGCGCTGCTCAAACCGTCGCGCAGGGATTTCAGCAGGCCCGGCACAAGTTCGAGCAAACGCTGTCGAGCTTCCGGCTCGTCGTGAGGCTCGACGCTCCAGATCAAATCGTCCATGGCTTGAAGGCCAGACGTCCACTCGATCGACTGATCGCCATGCTTCAGACACGTCAGCAGGAGAACCTTGCTCCAGGCCTCCTGCAACAGGCGCACTACCACCTCAGGCAGGGTCTTGCCGAGCAGGCGATCATTGAGGGCTTGCTGCACCCGCTGACGGGCCAGCTCGGCCAACGCGCGGCCTTGTTCGGCATCACGCGTGCGCTGCTCAAGCAGTTCGCTGCGACGGCGCTCGTCGCTGGTGAACGCCAGAAAATCCACCAGCAATTCGGTGAAGATCGCCGGATCATCCACAAAATCATGCAGCAGGCGCTGGACGATCTGCTCGATGCGGGCGTAAAGGGAATCGCGCTGGGTGTCATCACGGCCGCCCCAGCCCAGGGCTGCAGAGGCGATCTCGTTCAGCAGCCGGCGCGCGGGATGGCTGCCACGGCTGAAGAAGCTCTTGTCGATGACCGCGATCTTGAGCATCGGAATCTGCAAACGGCCGATCAAGGCCCGCAGAGAACTCGGCAGATTGCGGTCGTCGAGGATGAATTCAAAAAGCATCGAGACAAGATTGATGACGTCCTCATCCATCGTCCCGACGACACGAAACTTGCCGCTCCTGGCACTCACCCGGCTGATCAACTGCTCAAGCTGCGCACGCAGATCGAAGTCGTCGCTCTCTTCAGCCTTGGGGACGTACTGTTGCAAATGGGACAACAGACGCAGCAGGTCCTGGCTCGAGATCGGGCGCGCATCGGTCACCGACTCCGGACGCGGCGTCAGATGGCCACGCACATGCACGAGCAACTCCTGCAGTGCAGTGAACACATCCTGCACGCTCTTATCGAGGCTTTCGGTTGCTTGCAGGATGGCAGCGTTATCAGCCCGCAACACTTCGCTTGAAACCGGCGCGCTGGCGGTACGGTCTGTCGAACGACGTGAAGGCAGCACTTTGAGTTCCGGCAATACACCTGCAGAAATGAGCAGCTGATTCGCCTCCTCGTAGAGCTGATCGGCATTGCTCAAGGCGTACTTCTCAAACAGCTTGAGAATGATCAGCTTGACCTTGATCTCGACACCGAGACTGCGACCGGCCTGCAAAAAATATTCGCACAGCAGCGTCGGGCCCAGCGGATTGGATTCGTCGGTCAGCGGCTGGGGAATCAGCACATTCAAACGAGTGGTCAGTTGGCCGAGGGCGATGCCGTCGCGGCTCATGACCTTGACCACCATGGCGTCTACCGCCACGGTGCGTTCGAGATCATCGTTGTGGACCAGCGCGAGCTTGTCGTAGGAAACGGGCTCGGGGAGCGCGGGCTCGGCCACTTCATACTGGCCGAGGCGCAGGAAGGCCTCAAAGAATTTGTCGAGGAAATTACGCTCGATACTTTTTCGCTTCAGGCGCAGGTCGCGCATGGCTTCGAAGAAAATGTTCTGCTCAGCGTTGTTGTGAGCACGGTCCGCCATTTCGAACAGGGTGTCGTCGGCGTTATCGAACAGTGTCTGCAGGCTTTCTTTCATCTGCTGCGCGGCCCGGTCACGGACCTGGAGCAGAACGACGGGCAGCCGAGCGACAGGCGAGGACCCCGGATGATCCGGCCCCGGCTTCAACGTCACCACTTTATTACCGTCGTTTTGCATCAAGGACTCCTTCACACCGTCGACACAACTGCTTTCACAACAGCCACACCCCGCAAGGAATGGAGACTCGACTCCATTCGAACGGATCTTAGATTTATCCCTGGGGGATGTTACAGGCCGACGTCAACACTATGACGTCAAATACAAGGCGAAGTATCGAGGAAATCAGAGCCGCTCGCCAGCGGACACTTCGCCTTGATTGGAATAATAGGAGGCGGCGAAGCGACTTGTGCAGCGATAGACCACGAAAATCGCAATCTGTCCCCTGGACGAGGAAAAAACCGACAAAGTGCAAGTTATGCACCCGATCGGACACTTGCCCTGCGTAGGTTGGTACAGGTGTCTGTCATATACTCGGGCCACTTAGTCCGTGGAGCCTGATATGCCAAACCTACGTCTTGACGCCCTCACTGCTGAAATCGAAGCCAACGTACGCCGTGCGTTGCTCGAGGACGTGGGCAGTGGCGACCTCACTGCGCAGCTGATTCCGGCTGAACGGCTGGCCAAAGCCACGGTGATCTCCCGCGACGCCGCCATGATTGCCGGTACGGCGTGGGTGGACGCGGTCTTCCGGCAGCTGGACCCACGCGTCGCCGTGCACTGGCAGGTCGTTGACGGCGATCGAGTGCAGCCCAATCAAGCGCTTTTCCACCTGGAAGGCCCCGCGCGCTCGCTGCTGACGGGCGAACGCAGCGCGCTCAACTTCCTGCAACTGCTTTCGGGCGTCGCCACCCGCGCGCAGCGCTATGCCGACATGGTGGCGGACACCCAGGTGAAACTGCTCGACACCCGTAAAACTCTGCCAGGCCTGAGAATGGCGCAGAAATACGCAGTGACCTGCGGCGGATGCCACAACCACCGCATCGGGTTGTTCGACGCCTTCCTGATCAAGGAAAACCACATTGCCGCCTGCGGCGGTATCGCCGAAGCCATCACGGCCGCGCGCAAAATCGCGCCGGGCAAACCGGTTGAAGTCGAAGTGGAAAGCCTCGACGAGCTCAAGCAGGCACTCGACGGCGGCGCCGACATCATCATGCTTGACGAACTGAGCCTGGACGACATGCGCGAAGCCGTGCGCCTCACCGCGGGCCGCGCCAAGCTCGAAGCGAGCGGCGGCGTGACCGACGCAACCCTGCGCACCATCGCTGAAACCGGCGTCGATTACATCTCCATCGGCACCCTGACCAAGGACGTAAAGGCCGTAGATTTGTCGATGCGTCTCAGCATCTGAGTCACCCTGACGTCTTAAAGGTTGAACTGCGCCGACTGCCCGGGCTCTGCTTGTTATCAACACAAGGAGAACGGGCATGAACTGTTATTTGTGCGAATCAGACGCTGAACAGCGTGAAACCACCCAGAGTGGCCAGGTCATTGCCTGCCGCGACTG